>NZ_JASJOR010000001.1:0-652989 GCF_030068545.1 Xanthocytophaga flava
CTCTCAGCCTGCTTCAATGCAAACGCGATTTGCGCTTCAGTAAACTTGCTTTTTTTCATGGCGATTTTCTTTATGTGTAAACTAAGTAAAATCACCGATTTTTTCTACTTCCCTACGGTCCATTTTTGCGGGAGGAGGTCAATACCCTAACATATAAGAAACTGATCCATATAAATTAAGCGAAACAGTCCTTTTGTTTAACGGTCTTTACTTATGATACTGAATTACCAATCTTCATCAGGCTGAAAGCTGCATTTTCAGCCTGATGAAGCGTTTTCCATACCGAGTATTTCCACTCGGGCAGCATTCTAATCACCCGATGGCATTGGCCGATAAAAGATAAAATCACCTGAATATCAACTCATTCCACCCGGTAGGCTTGTAGACCAGCCTTTTTAGCGGACTTTTGAAGTCGAAGGCAAACAACCCCATTTTTACCCTGCCGCTTAGTCTCAACCTATCCTGCTTTTTTAGGCTGCCGCTTGGCATTGCCATAACAGATCATTTGATTATCCTGCTGATAACGTAGATGGTTGAAAAACAGCGAAGCGCCATTTTGTCAAGAGCCAAAGGTTCAAAGCCAGCATCGATCTGTTCACAGGCCTCATTGAGCTTGCGATAGTGAATCCTGTGCCAGTTACTGGGTAATATTTGTTACCGATCCTTGTACAGAATTAGTTGTATGGCTACTTGTAAATGGAAAGGTAATATATGGTATGTTTATCTAGTTAGTTACTGGTGCAAAGAAATCAAAAAACGAACACACCTCTGAAGATGGCTTCATTTTTTGTGCATAGCAAATATTTGACTTACATTTGGTTTCTTTTGACTATGGGTTTTTATGCCTTGTCCTGAAGTCTCTAGTACAAAACTGGTATCAGTATCCAATAGAATTAATACTGATACCGCCATGATTCCTATATCCATAACTAAAACCCATCCGATTCAGAAAACAAGATAAAAATTGATTTTGCCAAGCTGGTCACCAAGTCAGATGGACCATTGTTATAATGGGATTGGTTTCAATAGGCGTTCAAACACTTCTTATCCTGCTGCTGCGCTTTGACAAGATCATAAACGATCAAATCGCTCTTTATTCACTTAAGGCTGCTGTTATGCCATTGATTGCAGCCCTGTTTACTGTTACCTTTCTAAATTATCAATTAAAGTTCTTTGTCGATTTCAAATTCGATCGCTTGGGAATATTCGCCCAAATCTATAGCAGCAACGGTCCCTATGCTCTGTTGCAGATATCTTAGTAATTGAAAGAAAAAAGATACAAGTGAAACATCAGGTTTACTAAATTCTATGGCATTTACAGACCTTAAATTATAATAGTGGCAGATCCGCTCAATGTAATCCGCAATTTGCTCATCTTCCTCACCTTGATAATCAATAAAAAAAGCACCATTATCCACGGCACATCCCATATCAATACCCTTCGAACCTTTCAGATTCTTTAAATGCGCTTCTAGTGTAGATTTTCTTACAATTGTATTTGTACTGGCTAGTATTCCGCCCAATATTTTGGTTAGCGGCCTTGGTGGATATTTTTTTCCCCTGTCAATGATAGAGGTTGTAGTCCGCTTTAGTTTTCTTACACTCTCTATTTTCCTTCCTGCATATTCAATATAGGTAATGCTTTCTCCATTAACCTCGACTGAACCCTTTAGGTCGGGTTTAACTTCAAATACGGCATATACCCCTTCTGCAGGAATATAGTGTATCCCATTTTGTGTGAGTACAAATGGGGTATACTGCTGATCATAAATTACCAGGTCTATTTGATCACTCAGAGTGCCAGTACTATCGATAACAATGGCTTTATCAATACAATACCGATTCGGTAAATACTTTCGGAGCCACTCAATCCAGGTATCCTCCAATGAATCCCCTTTTGACCCGGGATGCAGAATAAACTGACGGTTGGTACTTAATTGAGCTGTCATCTGATTTTGAAGCCCCAAAAACAAATCTTTTAATTGAATTTTACTTGGCATATCGTATAGCGTATTGTATGGTGTTAAGATTCTTTGAATGGTGCAGTCGGTATGAAGTCTTTTGCAATTTCAATAGCTCTGTCAGGATCAACCGGTTTGTCCGGATAAGCGTCCAGAACAAAAGAAGGCAATAGCCTCTGCACCAGGTCTGAGAAAGTACAACCATACTCCTTGCCATTCTGTGCTCCTGTTAATTCGACGATCCTGTTTATTTGCTCAGAGGTAAAGCTAAGCTCTGTCAGAGGTTGTTCCAGCACTTGGAACCGCTCTAAGTCAGATGGCCTGCCAAAATAAATAATCTCTGCCGCGCGGCGTTTAATTGCCGGATCAAGCGCATTGGGCCGATTGGTACACATTATTACGGCCGCAGGTAATTTTCCATTACCTAGACTATCAATGCCCCGGATAAACGCATTTACACCTGCTTTATCTTCATGGTGCATCTGACTATTCTCTCTTGACTGAGCTAGGGCATCTGCCTCATCAATCAGTAATATCACCGCTCCTTTGGATTTGGCAGACTCTGATTTGAGTTTTTTGGCACGTTCCAGGGTGTATTCGAAAGCGGATGAGATCAGCTGGGTCATTTGCCCTACCCGGCCCTGACCTCTGGTTGAGAGACTTAGCGGATAAAGCGTAACGTCCAAATCATGTTTTCTGGCAACTACATCCCCTATCGTAGTGGCTAATTCTGATTTTCCTGAACCCACGTCACCAGCCAGAATTATAAGTGGAGGTCTACGGGTAACAAAACTGAGAATACTATTTGCCCCCCTATGGTGCTTCTCTGTCCACTCCTTAATTCCAAGTGGATCTATTAAGAGAGCAAGCATTTTTTGTAAAGTTTCTTTTGTTCGATCAAGTCCTACCAACAGGTTCAGACGCTGCTGCATCTGCGGATCAGGAAAATTGATTATTTGTTCAAACAATTCTGAAAAAGAAGGTTTTATGTTTTCCATTAGTTGCTTTTTATAGATGAACGAGTTAATGATTTTCCACCAGCACCGTAGGTTTTATCCTCACTTAGATAGCCGTTAATTCCGGGAGTAGGAGCTTCATTGCGCTGTAAAGGCAATGCCTTTTCAAAGTTTTGTTTTTCACTTTGCGAAAGTGCATCGTAGGCTGCTGTTGTTATCAAGTAGGATCCAAAGCTCGCCCCTTCCACATTTGCTCCCGGGCGAATTTTACCCGGATCATCATCTACCACAATAAGGTCCCCCAACTCTTTGGCTGTATACCTTAGTGAAGGTTCAATCCAATCACCATTACGCTTGAAACCATAGGTAACCTCTTTCAAATAGCCAGCCTTTAAGTATTCAATTAACTCGGCTTCATAAGATGTAATATCCTCATCACTAGGATACTGATAGAATCGCTGCATTCGTTTCAGATCCGCCGCCACCTTGGACGCCAGGTACTTGGCATGAGTCAGGGTAAAGGTCTGTGTTTGTGAATTTGTGAAACTATAGCTCATAGGATAAGGGTTAAAGTTGAAACGATGGTCCAAAAACTTTTTGCCAGTAATAAATTGTTTTCTCTTTTGTAGTGGCCGATAATGCAGCATCTATCGCATCCCCCGCATCAAGGGCTGCCTCCACGATTGCCCCGGCCTGAGTAGCGGTATAAAGTTTGGCGGCATTGTTCTTAGGATTCACAGGATCTATAATCTTAACTCTTTCGTTGAAAGAAGGCACCGCCGATCGTTTGAAGTAATCTTCAAAAACAATCTGCTGATCAAGGTTACTCGTGGCCAGATAGGTGAAAAAATGTTGCAACCCTTCGACATAGTTTGAAAAGTCTTTGCCTGCATCTAGTAGATGCGCCATGATCAATTCAACCATAAAGGATTTAAACTTAAAATCTGTCCGTTCACTTTTCATATTCCGCACCCAGAATTTCGCCAGACGAATTACCTGAACAAAGTGAGTCTGTTGCATCGCTTTCCGCTTGCGAATAAATTCCAGGTGCCTTGGGATACAGGTTTCCAAAAAAGAACCGTCTTCCTGACTGATCAGGCATCCATACCAATCCGAATCTCCATCATAAAGAATAGGAACTACATCTACATCCAATCCGGTACCTCGGAAAGAAATTGTCACAGAGTAGGTTTTGGGCTGAACCTGTTCAGGTCTCATATTTGGAAATGCCTTACGTAGTTTATCAGCCAGATATTCGAGCAAAGACCTGATATCTTTTGGTGTGTCCGGGCCACTGATGTAACAGGCCATGTCGATGTCATTTAATGTCCGAAGCGCGGTTCCCTTGGCCAGGCTTCCAGATAACAGGATCTTTTTTAAGGCAAAGTCGGAGTGATCAGCTAAGTAAGTAGTCACTTTTTCCCGTACCCTTTGTGCCTGCTCACGGTAAGCATCCGCATGTTCTTTTGGCAGATTTACTTTTTCCTTTGCAAACTGCACTAAATCATCATGATTTACGTGTGTTATTGACATATGTATACTAATTTAGTTACCTATTTAAGAATTTTAGTAACTGAGTTTGCTAATATTTATTCAGATTACTGAGACAAAGCTCGCATTATCAAATACCCATTTATTACACTTGATAACTTTTAAATAAAAATTTTACATATGCCCAAAAAAGAAGGATCAATTAGCAAAAAGAGGTTGCTTCGGGTCTTATACATTCATCGACTATTAAGGACGAATCGATCCTTTACAGGTGAACAACTGATTGAGAAATGTAGGGAGGTAGATCCGGATGTAACAAAAAGAACAATTATAAGCGATATAGCTTTTTTAAGGGATGAAATGGGAGCCCCTTTACCTGAAAAATGTAACAGATGGCAACACTATCATTATGAAAGGGAATACTCTATTTTTGAAGGGCTTGACGATAGCTTTCTGGAAGGATTGAACGAAGTTACCGCACTGGTAAGGCGACTTTCCAAAAACCCTGAATTTTCTGGCCTTGAGGAGTTGTTATTACGATTAGAACAAAGAATGAGTGTGGTGAATGTTGACGCCAGTAAACACATTCTCTTTGATGAATCGGAATTAACCGGACGAGAGCATCTTATCCCTCTGTATCGTACCATATTAAATGGTCAGACACTAGAGCTCACTTACAAACCCTATGGCAAAGAAGCAAAAAAGTTCGACATTCGTCCTTGTCTATTAAAAGAGTTTAACAATCGTTGGTTTCTGTTTGCTTGGAGCAAGGATCGAGAGCAAATTCAAAATTATGCTCTCGATCGTATTGAAAGTTTTACCAGCGTAAATCTCGATATTCCCCAAAGATGCTTTGATGCTCATGAATATTTCTCAAAAATATTCGGGGTAACCTTTCGAGAAAGCACACCTGGCCCAGTTCAAGTAAGGCTACGATTCAGTAAAAACAGGGCGAATTATGTTACCACAAAAAAGATCCATCCCTCCCAACAAATTGAATCTGTAGAGGAGAATAAAATTGTAATCAGTTTAAATGTCTGTCTAAACAAAGAATTGGATGCTAAAATACTTGAATTCGGAACTGATGTAGAAGTATTGGATCCTCCCTCACTTAGAGAGAGCATTATTCATCAACTTGAATCTGCATTAAGTCTATACAAAAAGCAATAATGCATTTTTTGAATATTAACCCCTTAATCGAATTCTACCTGAACAAACCCAAGCGTATTTCCGTTTTCTCTGATCGTACGTTCAATATCCTGAGTAAAACCAGCCTCATTACTTGCTTCGATATGAATGGTAATCTTTACGTCTGTGCCAGAGATAGCAACGAAATGTTTCAATATTTCCTTTTCAATATCATCTGTTGAACGGAAGAAACGAGACGCATCCGCTTCAATATGGCCGTAGAACCGGGTCTTTTTGGTAGTTTTCAGAATAGGTTCATTCGTAGTTTTGTCTGTATCTGTTTCATCCTTATCAGAAGATGGATATGTTACACTTCCTGCGTTAGCCTTTTTCTTAGCTTCAAATTCTTCACGTTCCCTATCCAATTGATTTAAAGCAATATCAGCTTTGACCAATAACCCATTGCCATCCATATTTGTCATAGTGGTAGTTCCAGCACGTAATCCCCTGTATCGTTTATTTTCATCATCAAATGATTCAGCAAAAGCAAATGAATCTTTATGCCATGAAGCTAAACTCAAACCGAATTCAATGGCTTGTTGAAGCAAGTGTACGGATAAGAGTTTGGGGAGATATAAATATCTTGCAAAATCTTCCCGAAGTTGACTAATAGATACATCATTGCCGCGCCAAAGTGGTATTCTATCCAAGTTGATACGAAGTTCTGAAGAAGCAAAATCATTGTACAGCTGGCTCTGTGTAGTAAGTTTCTTCAGTACTCTGCTAAGATAAGCTTCTTGATTTGAGCCATTCATTTTTGATTCATCCCATAACACAGTAGCACCACCCACTTCCTGATAGGGCGTTAGTATCCACACAAACGTTTCCGGTAGGCGCAGTTTTATGGTCTCTAAACCTGATTTTCGCTTGCTATCCGCCTGATTAGCCTGATAGGGATCAAGGTTCAATAAGTCCTTATCAGTAACGATTGACTTCCAGGCCAGGTATAATTTTACTGCTTGCTTTAACTCTTCCAAGCGAGTTTTATCCGGAGTCAGGAAAATAAGTGTGTTGCGGTAGACCCTTTGAGAAGTACCCTTGGCATTGAGTATTTCTTTGGCTTTTTGGAAGGCGAGACTATTTCCATCTTTTGATACATGGTGATTCTTTATACCTAGTACTACTAACTTCATATCCATATCATCAAGAACGTCATTTGACGTTTGAGGCATAAAATGGATACGTCTAAGTTGAGCTGGTGATGGTTGGAGCAGTTGGGCAAGTATGTTAAATATTTCTTCTTCAACTTTTTCGTCTATAATGCGAACTGCACGTTCTTCAGCAGTTCTATTGACATTGTTTTGAGTACTGTACCAGTAATTCTTGCTTTGATGATATACATAAGTTGCCTTATCGGTCAGGTGCCTTAGGGCATCAGTAAAAGTTGGAATAGTTTCACCGGGAAGGATGGCTCCCAATTTTATGCGATGTTCTTCAATACCACGATTTGCAGCATTGAACGTCGGAGCAGAACCGAAAAATAAGGTTCGCGCAACCCTTCGTGTAGCGGAATAGCGACCAATATTGGGAAAGTCGCTGTCTATTTGCTTAGGTAATGAATTATTACCATCTACATCCTTTTGAATTACCGCTCTCCACGGCTCTTCCAGATAACGCATTAATTCACCCTGAATTTCGGCATCATCCATTGGCACATTGGCAGGAAGAATCAACGGACCTTGGTCGTTATTTTCCCAAAGAAAGTGAATAATCTTAGCCATCAGACGAAGTATCCCCCGAGTCTTTTGAAATTGAGGAATACTTGCCCATCTTTCCGCTAAAGCATCAAACAATTCCGGGTGTATAGGATAGAAATCCCTAATACGCTTTTCGTAATTACTATCCTGCGTCTCATTGGGAAAGTCTGTTTTATTATTGCGATAAAAATCCCCGAATGCTCTTGCAGAAGCATCCCTTTCTGCAAATTGCTCTTTAGCGGCAATAGCAGAAAATAACCTGCGAGTGACAATTTCAAATGATTCTTCTGTGGTGGCCGCTGACCAAGGCGATTCAATCCGGCCAATTATATTCCCTAATTCAGCTGCAGATTGTCTTCCTTTTTCGCCTCCCATTTCAATATCAGAAGCAGGTAAACTAACTATCACCAAAGCATTATCCACGGTCTTGGCAGCTTCACAAAGGGCTTGAGCGAAAGACATTTGTGTGCCGTAGGTACCGCCACTATCATTTCCATCCTCTTTAAGTTGACGGGTGTAGGCCACCCATTCGTCAATGAGAACCACGCAGGGAGCAAACTTTTTTAAAAGTGGCACCAGTTGGTCTCCTGGGTTAGAAGCTTTTTCATCCGCTTCTCTTACCATTTCATAGCCAGTTACCCCTCCTAACTGCCATGCCATTTCTCCCCAAAGTGTATGAACTCTGGTACCATCGGGTTTGGTATGAGTGACCCCTGGTGCGATTCTGTTCCCAACTAGGACAGCCTTATTAACTTTTGGTGGCGGTTGCAAGTCCCCTACCTCGCTGAAAAAACTTTCAAGGTCTCTTACAGAGCTAAAGTTTGCTCCCGAACACAAATGGTAAATGGCTAACAAAGAGTGTGTCTTACCACCGCCAAAGTTGGTTTGAAGGTTAATCACCGGATCTCCACCCTCACTATTTAATCGCTTTAATGTGTTTGTCAATAATTTACGAATACCTTGGGTGAGGTAGGTTCTGTTAAAAAAATCAACAGGCTTACCATATTCTCCGGCACTTTCACCTTCCTGATACACACGCCACAAGTCAGCTGCAAATTCAGCTTGCTGAAACTTGCCCGATGCAACATCCGGATGTGGGGTAATTACCTGTCGCCACGGCTTGAGCCCAATGGCACTAGAATCAATCACTGACTTGGCTTCAATGGCCCTTGTTTTCTTCCGGGTATTTTCCTCATAACGTACCCGAAGCAATTCATTCTTTTGATTGTCTGCTTCTTCTGCTTCCTGTGCTGCAATGGCACTCAACAATCTTTCTACATTATCCAAGGCACGGAACGCATCGTCAGTATCAAATACGTTATTTTTATTTTGGTGAGCTGCCCGTTTACGAATTTCCATCAGTTCACTCACCCATGACCTTTCCGAGTGACCTAGTACTTTGCCAAACACTTTATTCCATTGTTTAAACATGATAGCAAGCAATGCCGCTACATCCCATTCCTCGGGACTGAGGTTGCGGGAATGATGACCTTCCGGGAAACATTCAGCTGCCTCCATTTCCCAATAGTTTTGGTATTCGGCCTTCATTTCCTTTATAATATAAGGAAGTAAGCCTTTGTGCAGCAAATCAAGCCCTTTGTTTACTCTATCTAAATTGCTAAGTGCCATAATTAAAAGTCAAGTTTTCCTTGTGTACTAATGGAGTCTTTAATATTGTATGATTCAGCCACAATCTGATTCCAGGAGAGTACTAAACTGTTGTATGCCTGAGCTTCCTGTGTCCATCCCTTTTTTTCACTTACAGTAAATAGATGATAAGCCAGTTCCCTGGCAATATCAGCAGTGGATCCAAGTTTTTTGTATAGTTTTGCAGCCCCTATTTCGCCATGCTCTTGAAGCTGCTTAATCAGGTGTTGCGTAATTTCCCATACCACTACTTTATTATCCCTTGTTGGATCCCATGTAGGTGATAACTCACTTCTCGGAATCAGTTGTACTTTACCTGCCCCTGATTTTACAACACCGGAATGCACCAATGCATTTACTGCTGTATTTTTAGCCAATGCTAATGCATTAGCATCACCAAATTCACCAGCGGCAAATTCATTTTGTTCAAACCAAGCCAATGCCCAACGAGTTTCGGTGTCAAAATCACCTTCCTGCTCTGCTAAAATTTCACCCAATGCTTTATTGATTAATGATAGTGCAGTGCGAACACTCATAGGTGTTCCATCTTGCTCCATGATTTTATCGAACCGGGAATAAATACCCATCCCTGGACCAATAGTAGCTTGAGCCATATCCACTGGAGCAAGGTTGCTTTTTTGCAAAACCTCAATAGCCTTAGGAAGTTCTCTTTTTAGTATTTGTAAATACTCCCTTCTTGTAATAGAGGGGGCATTCTCAGGTCTTGGGCGACAAGCTAGCACAATATAGCTGGTGAGTGAATTTGTGCCCATTGCCACCATGCGCCACTTCTGTGAAGCTTTAATTGGCCAGGTAGCTATGATTTGGAAACCTGCTGAATTTAAACCTTCAAGTAATGTTTCCCATCCTGTTGTCAACCCAATTTCAAGTGTGCTTTCTTCATCTTCAATATCTTCACCTTCATCCTGCTTAAAAGCATAATAAACTGTTAATGGAAACCTATCGTCAATCCCTTGTTTTAGATTTTTAAAGGTTTCTTTAAATCCATCTTCAAAATGAATTTTAGCTCCTTCTGGACCACCAAAACGATATTCTGCGGCAATTAACTCTTCCATTTTAGGCACCAACATTGTACTTAACAACTCGGGATATTTATCTTGAAGCCCATGCCTTAACCACACATAGAAGAAGTCTGACAAATCTGAATATGCAATATTGTTATAGTACGGAGGGTCAGTGCTTATTAAATAATTTTTATCTGAAAATGAATACTTTGAAGCATTAAACTGCTTTGCAGACTGCTTTGTGGATTTTACTGTTAATATTACTTCAACACAATCAGCCACATATTCGTAGCATGTTTTCCATGCTCCAACTGTGTCCCCAAGCAAATTTGCCTCTCCAAAATCCCACACCATGGGTACCGCTTGGCGACCATACAAATTCATCACTTTTTCGTTTCCACTATTCCACCTACAAAGTGCATTATTGAAATCAGCCATTCTATCTGCAGACATAACAAGAAGAGTTGAAATCGATTTAGCGTAATCTACTATGCCGCCATCAGAAATAATTTTAGATTCAGCTTTACCGATAAATTCATGTAAAGTGGAAAGCCCCAAAAGTTGCCTTTTGGTAAAAACCTTGTCGAATGTATCAATTCCATAAAGTGGAGACTGAAAGTTTCGCTTATTTTCAATTGCCATTAAAAATTCTGGCTTCCACTGTGGCTTGGCTGATTTTGCAAGCTCAGAGTGACCTTCTTGTGGTGAGATGTAAGTTTTACCCCTACCAAAATTTATTATTGTTGCAATAAGTACTTCTTTAATCCTACCAGCCTTCCCTTCTTCTCTAATGTATGGAAATCTCACCGGTTCGTCACAACAAACGCAAGTTGCACCGCTTCTGTTTGTCGTTCCTTTGACTTCTGGGATGCCTTGTAATACCTCATAGCCTGTAATTATATTACCATTGAATGTTCTTTCAATAATAGGGCGGCTGTAGAAATTAGGTTTTTTCTTGCTTAAAATAAAAGAACGAATTAAAGGCATATCACAACCACATGCTGGGTTTGGACATTTTACAGTCCTTGACCAAACCCAAGCAACAACATTACTTTCTTTTTTTCCATGTTTTGCTTTAGGATAATAATGACCAATTCTTTTCTTTGCTTCTTCGTTAATCCAATTGCCATAATAGCGGAGGTCTTCCGCCAATCCTTTTCCGAGCTTCCACTCTGTAAATCCTATTTTAGATTGGATATTAGGATTAATGGGAACTTGATTGGCAAATTCAGGTAAAAGTTCAATTTGTGCTTTGTTAATAAGTACTGCCACTGGGTTTAAATCAGAAGCCTGTACAGGTAGCCCTAACCGCATACCTTCCAAGGGTATAGATCCCCCACCAGCAAATGGATCGAGAATAGTAGGCAGTTTTCCATTGCAATGTTTCACTATCTCTTGATAGGCTTCTTCAAATACTTCCTGCTTGGTGTGAATCTTTTTTTGACACAGTTTATGTATAATTTCAAACAATCTTCCGCGTTCTGCTACTTGGGATTCTTCAGTGGGAAATATATCCGGGTGAGCAGAAGGGTCATCTACTAAGGATGCAAATAAAATGGCTCTTGCCGAAGGTAAAGGAAGCCTTGCCCACCAATGGTGAATGCCTTTGGGATGTGCTCCTATACCTGGCATCTTGTCATAAGCCGAGGCCTCATTGATAATATCGAGTGGTAAAGCCACTTCTATTAATTTCTTAGTATATGTCATATCAAATTCGTTCGATCAAGGCTGCTTTTACTAATTCGTACGCCTGCTGCGGGTCGTATGGCACATTTGGCCTAAGCAAGGCGGTGGTATCACCCAAAAATTCGCTGTCCAGCATTTTTCCTTCCATATTCAGGATATACTCTTTGGAGGTAGGTGGCTTTTCTACTGAGAATTTCATGTACTCCCTATAACTTTCTAGAAGGGCATCTATATCCAAATCATGCTTTTGTGTAAGAGCGATATACATATCATAGAGATCACGACCTTTCCTGCGCTGATATAATGCTCTAAGTTTTGTTCCCAACAACTCCTCCAGACGATAAGTAGTCAGGTTGCAGCTCTCTGCAAACCAGGAAGACTGCACTTCAAAAGGAAAGTTAGTGAGACCAAGTACTGTAAAATGCTCACGAGTATTCGTTTCTACTTTTAGTCTAAGGTTTACAATTGGAGGAAATTCTGACTCAAAGCGATAATTTAAAGTAAAATTATATGCTTTTGGCATTCTCTTTGGCTCACCAAGAAACTCCAATCTTTCTCTAATTCTATCTACAATTGGCCCAAAAGGCTCTGCTGTTATCTGAACAAGGTCAATGTCTTCTGAATATCTTGGTTGTGGCTGTAAATACAGTTTATGCAGTGCTGTTCCTCCTCTAAAGGCTAATCTATCTGCCAACCATCTATCCGAAAAAATTTCAACTAAGGCACGGCAAATTACCAGGTCTTGTTCAACCTGTTCGTTAGATTGCCATGGCACCTGTTGCCTCCACTCTGTTATGTAAGATTGTGGGATCATTCGTCAATTTCAATTTCTGTGTTTACAATCACCTTCCAGCGATTTTCCGATGAATATCCTTTGGTTGCTTTGGCCGCTTTTAACGGAATACGAAACAAACTCAAGTTTTCCTTCTCTATCGATTCAAATAAAGCATCAGCCAATGTAAAATTGGAGCATACACTTTCTAGTAAGTATCCTAATCGTTGTAGCGCTGTCACATGAACATGCTTCAAAAGGATAGGGTTAAAATCATTAGGCTTGATTACTTCAGCCAACTCGTTGAGTACAGTGGCTGCTCGATTTAATCCCCCCACCCGTTTTTCAAATTGAATTAAATCACAAGCAGTTAATGCTGCATTTGAAATAGCAAGGTAACCTGCTTCTGTTTTTCTTTTTTCGATCAGCAGTTGCGGAATTTCTTTGATGCTGATGTAGTTGATTTTAATTCCTTTCTTTTTGGTAGGCCGTAAAACCGGAAAATTAGTTATCACAAAGTACTCTTGTGGCTGCTGGTGTGATGCCCCGTGAAAAGCAGCCGCATTAAGTAATGCTATATAATATGGCCGTTGTAAATGCGTCATAAATGCATCCAAGTATAATGAAACAGGTAAAATACCTTTGGATGCATACTGTGGCGGAATAAACAGGTAATAACCTTTGTAGAGAGATAATATTTTTCCTTTTGTACTCAAACGGTTCAATGCTCTCTTTACTGCAATATCGGAGTATTCCGGATTTTCTCGCTGCAAGGCTGCTTTTGAAAAGCCATAGGCTCCCTTTGCCAGCAAGCTGTCTAACCATTGACTGATCGATATGTCATTCTGTTCAACCATCCTAAGATAGATTTTTTGCGAAAGGTACCGTTTTACGGTACCTTTCGCAAAAAATCTATCTTTTTTTTATTTCAATGTTATTATTTTCTGGTAAACAGTTCTGGTTAGTAGATCCTTAATTGCGACAATTCTCGCAACTTCGCCAAAATCAGGTTCAAAGTTGAATGCGTGTTGAACATAACACACTTCGACCTGCTTGTCATCAACAAAAGCTAAAGCAAGAATAAACTGACTGGGCAGGTTCAATCCGTAAATGATTTCATTTTTGGTGATAGTAACTGTAGTCGCACCTTTTTTTCTACCTTTCACTTCAATAAAGCGAAGGTTTCCTGTTTTGCTGCAAAGACTTTCAATATCATAACCAATCTTTTCTTTGCTACGGTCTTTGGCTGTATTGTTCAATTCCTTTTCCACTGCGAAGACGGCATCCATTCCGGCCTTTTCAACCGCTGCCTTTTCTTCAGGTGAAGCAAAGCCCTGGCTTTTGTAATCTTCTTTCACCTGGTTAGTGAACATATTTGCAGGTATCACTAATGCACCACCGATCACTACAGGCGGTTTGGATGAAATTTTACTTTCTTCATCAAGTTCCTGCATTCGCTTTTGCATCCGGGTTTGCAGTTCATCTGCTCGCTTACGAGCTTCATTGGAATTGAGTTTTGCATTGAGCCTGCCTGATTCTTCTTGTTTACGTAGATCCCGGGCACGGTAGTCCCAATAACGTATTTCGTTGGTCAATCTCTCCTGAACAGCTTTTCTGGTTTTCTCCACCAAATACTGTCGGTTCTTTTTTACCCGCTCCAAGTGGTCTTTGGCAATGGTAGTAATGGCGTAAGATTTGATTTTGTCTTCCATATTTTGCTTCAACCAGACCATTGTATCTACTCTTTCGATTACCTCATAGAGTTCTTGTTCAGTGGCTTGGCGGTAGTCCAAATAGGGTGCATACCCCGCTTGCATAATTTGCTCTTGCGCGTTGAGTTCCAAAAAATGCACTTCCCTACTGATAATCCTACGTCCTCCAGTTTGCAACTGACGCGCATCCTGCACACTATTTTCCAAATAGAAAAGCACTCTTGGCTCACTATCAGGATTGAGTTCATCTATCAGGATAGAGCCTTGTTTTAGAAGGTCTATTTGCGACTCAAGAAGCAAATCAATAGTGGCATCTAACAACGGATGACCGGGACAAAGAAAGGCAGCCAAGGGCTTGCCTTGCACCGAAACCAATTCTTTATGGAAACTGATACGCTCATAGTTTTTTAAAATGGGTTCTCTTGTGCCTATTATGCGGTCTCTGTTGCGAATGACCGCAGGCACATGAAGTACCTGATATCTTCCCTTTTCTTTTTCGGTAATAGAACCACCAAGGACTTTAAAAGCAGTTAAGAAAAAGTCAGCAATAAAGTGGGGGTGGAGTTTTCTGGCCGCAGCCCTATCCATTTCCTCCCTAATCTCCTGAACGCCTGATTTAGTCATGGTAATGGTATGAAGTGCCCTTTCCTGCAACAACTTTTCGAGCTTGGCATGGTCCAATGCTTCATCAAGTACTCGATCTAAAAATGCTTTTCGCTCGGGATCGCTACCGTAGCGGATAGCATCAATCAGTAAATCTCTCAGACTTTTGTTTTCAAAACTCATTTCACCCAACACATCAAACACCTGACCGCCCAAGGCTTCCCTTTCAATTTCCAGTTTGTCAAATAATCGCTGCCACACTTCACCTTCACGAGTTTGGTGTGCAATAATGTTCCAAAGGCGGCAGACTTCAGTCTGACCAATTCGGTGAATACGGCCAAACCTTTGTTCCAATCGGTTGGGGTTCCATGGCAAATCATAATTTACCATCAGGTGTGCCCTTTGCAGGTTGATACCTTCTCCTGCGGCATCCGTTGCTATCAATACAGAAACATTTACATCATGTGTGAATTGTTCCTGGGCTTTCCTTCGGTCTTCCCGGTTCATACCACCCTGGATGGTTACGACAGCATCCTGACTACCTAATAGCGTTCTGATTTTTGCTGCCAGATAATTCAATGTATCCCGGTGCTCGGTAAAGATGACCAACTTTCTTCTGTTATGGGCATTATCAAACATCCATTCGTTATCGGTCAGAATGTTTGAGAGTTGCTCCCACTTCTTATCGGTACCTGACCGTTTTACAGTTAAGGCTAATTCTTCTAGTCGCTTTAGAGTATTTATTTCTGTATCCAGTTCCTGAATGGTCTGTGCTGTGGTAGCACGGTCCACAAATTCATTCTCAACTTGTTCCTGCTCTTCTGAATTCTGGTCATCCAGATAAGCTTCAATGCCTTGTTCATCATCAAAATCGGGTAGTTGTTCTGTGCGAATTTCAACTCGATGAAACAATCTTTCTTCTTCCAGCCGTGCCTGTAGACGATCTTTTCTCCTACGTAATGATTGGTAAATCGCTTCAGGAGAAGATGCCAGTCTTCGTTGCAGGATGGTTAGGGCAAAACCTACAGAACCACGTCTGCCAGACTCTAAATTGTCAGCTCGGTTGAATTGCTCCCTTACATAATTAGTCACTTCAACATAAAGCCTTTCTTCATCTGGTGTAAGCTGATAAGGAACAGTTATAGCAATCCTTTCAGGAAACAGTGGTTTTCCATCAAATTTCACCAGCTGTTCTTTCAATAATCTACGCATGATGTCGGACACATCAACGGTATGCACGCCATCACGGAACCTACCTTCAAAACGGTCCCCATCTATTAAAGCCAAAAACAATTGAAAATCTTCTTCCTTACCGTTATGTGGTGTTGCTGTCATTAACAAAAAATGCCTGGTTTGCCTTGAAAGAAGCTGTCCTAATCGATAGCGTTTGGTAAATTTTACTTCCCCACCAAAGAATGAAGCGGACATTTTGTGTGCTTCATCGACGATGACTAGATCCCAATCGGTCACCTTTAGCTTCTCCTGTAAATTTTCATCACGACTCAGTTTGTCAAGACGGGCAATCACAAAATTCTCTTCGTTAAACCAATTGCCTGTTTTAGAAGAATTGGTTTTATCATTAGTCAGGATTTCAAATGATAGTTGAAACTTTTGAAAAAGCTCATCCTGCCATTGTTCTGCTAGTACTCCAGGACAAACAATAAGGCATCTTTTAACATCACCACGGATAGCCAGTTCTTTAATAAGCAAGCCTGCCATGATTGTTTTCCCTGCCCCCGGATCATCTGCCAGTACATAACGAAGTGGTTGCCGGGGTAACATGCTATCATAAACAGCGGTAATCTGATGAGGCAACGGCTCAATCATAGAAGTATGAACAGCCATCATTGGATCAAAGATGTATGCTAATCTGATTCGATAAGCCTCCGAAACCAATTTGAACATCTCAGACGATGCATTGAAGCTCCAGGGCGCTGAAGCCGCGACAATGTCGAGATAGGGTTCATTGTCGCGGTAGAGTATCTGATTATTGGGATTTCCAAAGCTATCTTTAAATGTAATCTCTATCACATCTTTACCATGCCAGACAGCATCAATTACTTCAACCATCTGATGGGGTATAACTCCATTGAGATAAGTACCTTTTGTGATATTCTCAAGTGCTGTCATCCGCTTTAATTTTGCAACTATAGAACTATACCTAAATGATTGATTTTTTTTCTAATAATGACTTAAAATCTACCTTTGGTATTACTAATAAATTTTGATTTGATTATAGATTATGAAATATTCACTACCAAAGCTTACACAGGAAAATAATAATTTGAAATAAAAGCAATCAATACAATTTATACAAATAAATGTATGTAGAAAGTAGTAATTATTTTACATGTTTTTCTTCCAAATCTTTTTTTTCTAGCCTAACTTATATTATTGACTAGCAAGTAATCACTTTTCAGGCGGCATCATTTTGGTCAAGTAAGCTTCCCGCCTCCAGTGCCAAGTTCACTACATCAGGTATTTCCCGTCCGGCAATGCCCTGGATCGAGCCATGAATGCTCAATGCACAGGCTGTCAGCCGTTGAATCTGTTTTTCTCGTTTCGCCCAGGCTGTTTGTAACTGCCTGCGTTCCTTATCCAGCTCTTCCTGCATGGTCTGGTATACCTCAAACAGGTTTTGAAACTGCTGGCGAAACTCTTCACTGGTCAGGTATTGATAGAGCATCTGCATTTTTTCTCCTTTGTTTTCTTCCGACAATTTTACCTCTGCTAGGCGAATGAGTCCATTGCGTAAAGCCATCACCAGTGGACGTACCTCCCGAAATGAACATACCCAAACACCTTCTACCATTCCTGCCTCTGTCATACCTTTGGGCATAGCTTCTGTTACCAGAATAGCAATATCTCCCTTTTTGCGCATCAGGTCTTCTTTCAGCTTACCAAGCCACTTGTGATCAAACTGTTTGGTGCGTTTGCTTTCAAAAAGCAGAATACCACAGGATTTACCAAAAGGCGTATTGACCGTTTGCACAATGTCCCCACCCAGTATTCCTTTGCCAATCTCTTCGATCACATCATGCGGAAAGCTTTCTTTGAGCATATTTTCCAGTACTAGCTCCAGTACTTCTCCCTGCTGCTGTACAGATCCCTGCTCTATCTTTCGCTTCATATCCTCGAGCTGTCCTTTGAGCGACACAATCATATGTTCCCGTTCCTGAAGCTTCAGATACTGATTCTCCTCTTCTTTGCGACGAGCTTCGTCTTCAATCTTTCTGCGTTCAGCAAGCAATTTACGGCTTACTTCATTTTCCAGAGCTGCTTCACGTTCTTGCAACTGTTGTTCTTTCTGCAAATATTCCATTTCTTTAATCTCCAACTGACGGATAGTTGTTTGCTTGCGTTGTAGATCAGCCGTCAGCATTTGTAGTTTGTGTGCCTGGTCTTTTTCTACTTCTGCCTGTATCCGTAGTGTCAGCCTGTGAGAAAGCTCTTTTTCACGAATAGACAATTCTTGTTCCAGGTGAGCCTTTTGCTCTTCCACCTGAGCCGCACGTTTAGTCAGTTCTTCTTCTTTTTGGCGTAACAATGTTTGTTGCTTTTGCTTTTCTGCTAGCTGGTCGGCAGTTAGCTTCTGGGTGATTTGTTCTACCAAAAAAGCTTCTACATCAATGGAAGTCTGGCAACAAGGGCATACAATAGAGGTAATCATACAGAGCAGGGATTAGAAATTAAACATCATTGAATTGCTCTCATAAAGGCAAAGCAGATGCCAACTAAAAAACACGCTAAAAAAGCTTGTTTTAAAACAATAATCTATCAATTTTTGACTTTTACATTTCATTTATTGATACATGAAGATCCTTATATCCTGGACTGCCTTTAATAACGACTACCATTCAAAAGAAGAAGTAGAACAAGGTGCCGAAAAAGTTAACTATGATGGCCCTACAATGCAGTTCCATGAATATTTTTATACTACAGGAGGCTATAACAAGCATATAATTCTATCCACATCCAAAAATGATGATCCACGTATTGACTTTATGCTGGCAGCCATTAAAAGAGAATTTTCGACTCATATAGTGGAACCCCGCTATATGGATATTTCTGATCCAATCGACATTACCCAGATTCGCCCCAAAATTGAAAAACTGCTACTAGAGTATAATAATGACACTATTGATATATTCTTTTCGCCTGGTACTTCTATTATGCAACTTGCCTGGTATATCTGCCATCAGTCATTGGGATTAAAGACTCGTTTACTGCAAACTCGCTCACCACGTGTTGCTAAAAGTAAAAAACCAGAACTTAGTGAACTCCTTATTGAGCAATCATCTATTCCGTTTACAGCTATTGTACGTGAGCAACAACAATCAAAACAGCACTCAAGCATAGATTATAATATCACGGATTCAATTGCTTCCGTTTATAAGAAAGCAGTTAAAATAGCACAAGCAGAAACTATCACCTGCTTGATCTTTGGTGACAGCGGAACAGGTAAAGAACACTTAGCTAACTACATCCATAAGGAGTCAGCCCGCAAGGCTAACCCGTTTGTAGCTGTCAATTGCTCTGCTCTCAATGATAACTTGCTCGAATCTCGTTTGTTTGGCTACAAAAAAGGAGCCTTTACTGATGCTAAAGAAGATAAAAAAGGTTTATTAGAAGAAACTTCAGGAGGAACAGTATTTCTGGATGAAATAGGAGATATCTCCCCTTACATGCAACAATCACTACTACGAGTCTTACAGCAGAAAGAGATTCTGCCTGTAGGAGCAGCACAACCTATAAAAATCGATGTACGTATTGTCTCTGCCACCAATAAGAACCTACCTCAAATGTGTGCAGATGGTAAGTTTCGCTGGGATTTGTATTATCGACTATCAGTAGTAGAACTTTCACTACCCACTCTACAACAAAGAGGAGAAGCTGAAAAAAAGGAAATGATTGATTTCTTTCTAAAGCAGAAAAAGCAACAACTGCGAAAGGCAAAGGTTCTAAAGCTCATGCCAGAGGTAAAGCAATATCTACTTACCTATCCTTTTCCAGGAAATATTCGTGAACTGGAAAACGTAATTGAATCATTCTATGTGTTTTGCGACGACGAAGTTACACTAGCAGATCTACCCACACGCCTTACCCAATCACTTGCTACAGATCTTAATCCCTTTGACTGGAAACGAGCCGAAAAAGACCTGATTGAACGTGCCTTGAAGTTTTACCAAGGCAATCAAGCTCAGGTACAACGGGCACTTGGATATGGATCTATTAATACACTGAAGTCAAAAATGACGGAGTATGAGCTGAAATAAATATAAACACTTTAAATTAACAACGATTTTTGTAGCAGGTAAATCAATATAAGTCATAATATAATGTTTAATGATCAAATACCACTATTACCAAAAATACAACTTTGTTTCAAGATTCATAAATTTGTATGATCCCAATCCCAATTTACATCATAGATCAATTGAGATCTCACATAATTAATCAATGCCCAATAGCAGAAGCAGGCTGGGAATTTGCCAATCAAGATGAGGACACTTTAACTGGAGACTTTTTTGGTAGAATGAGAACTAATTGGGAGGAATATAATAATTATACATGGCGCTTTTACTATAACAAAATACGAGGGAGAGGAAAAGGGGCGCTGGAAAAAACTATTGGTGCTGACGGAATAATAACACTACACTATATTGATCAAATAACTAAGCTAGAGTATTATAAATCATTAGTTTTCCAAGCCAAGAAAGAAAATAATTCTATTGATCCTTCACAATGGCAAAAGATGAATAAATTTTTTCCAAATGGCAATATAATTATTAGTTATGGGGCAGACGGGTATAATTCTTATTTAGAAAGTTTGAATAAAAAAATTAAGCTTTGCGATATTATAGCTGATAATTTTTTAAACTGTTACATTGGAATTGAAGGTTTATACTACGACCATAAAGAGAATAAGTTTGTTCGACCAAATAACATTCCAATCAAGGAAATGATCAAGCATGAGGTACTGATTGAAGTATTCAAAAATCCATAGAAAATAAGTATACCAATAGCACGATAAAGCTATGCTACCATTTCTTTTTTGAGAAAAGACTGATTGAAGTGTGTAAAGCAAGTCAGATACAATGATAAAAGACTAAGTGGCGGGACATGTGAATCTCTTTTTATATGCGCTATAACTTTTGATACTGATTCAAACTTGGTTGCTGATCCTCAACTTTGATCCACTGATCCCTTTTGTGTAACTAAAAACAAAAAAGCACTTAGCTTTTTGTGCTAAGTGCCTGATTTCTAAGAACCCCTACCGGATCGAACCAGCGGCCTACTGATTACAAGTCAGTTGACAGGTCTCATTATGACCTCAGATGTTTATAGTCTTGAAGTACTTAAATCTGAGTATTATGTTTCCCATAATAATATAACTTAGACCTTTTACATTTTAAAATCAACAGTAGCAGAATTTCTTTGCTATCGTTTATAAATTTTTAATTTAATATCTGGTAAAGTAACTGAACAAAAATATATTTACTATGTTACCTATTTGTTACTCACAACACACAAATATCTGATTATCAATATATAATACTTGCATGGGGTGCAAGGGTCGCTGGTTCGAATCCAGTCATCCCGACTGAAAAAATCGAACAAAACCGCTTAAAACCTAGTTTTGAGCGGTTTTATGTTTTATGGCCTTTGGGGTTATTCTTGCTTTTTCGGGTTATTTTTGTTACTCCCTTTTTACTCGGAGGACATGCGTTTGATAACATCCCGTCAGTCTGTATCGCGGACGAGCACCATAGGGTAGCTGCGGCGCAATTATGGCAGGAGTTAAGCCGAGATTTTCTCGTCCTTCACTTTATGATACGCCATATAGGAAATAACTAAAATAATAATCATTACAAATGGGAATATAATAGTGAATGCGGGATCTCCGACGTTATAATGTGCGAGCATTGCGGAAAAGAAACTTAGGAAAAATCCCAAATAAGCCCATTCTTTTAATCTCGCAGGAACTGATGGAATGGCGATAGCCAATGCACCAAGCAATTTGAAAACACCTAATTCCACACGGAACCAATCTGGGAAACCAATATGAACGAAAATTGGCTTCATTGCTGGATTTATAAAATAGTTTGCCACGTTGGCTAACATTACTAGTACGAGTAAAGTTGTAAAAATGCGATAAAGGTTTCTTTGTAATTTCATTTTATTCAATTTTTAAGAACAACTATATTTTGTGGAGCGAAGGTCAACTATGAGCTGAACATAGAAATCATCCCTACTCAAATCATAGTTTAAACTATACTATCCGTAAATTTCAGTTAAATAGGCTTTGATTTCCATAGGTTTTCTTCCCAATAATTTTTCCAAATCAGATCGGTGCGTATTGAATTCTCCATTTCCAATTGCGATTCCAAAACCTGCTAAAAAGGATGCAATTTCCTTCGGAACGCCTGCTTTTACAAGGCCTTCCACATAAGTTTCTGCATCAGGCTTAAGATATTTAACTTCTTGTCCAGTAATTTCCGAAAGTATCTCAGCAATTTCACTAAATGAATACGCTACATTTGCAGTGATTGCGTAATTTTTATTTTCGTGTCCCGAAGTAGTTAACACAACTGCTGCGGCTTCTCCCATTTCGGCTTTGGGTACCCAAGGTAATTTTCCTTCTCCTGCAGGAAAGAAAATACCTGTTTCTAAAAACTTTTCCCCTGAAAACATTCCAATAGAATCGGCATAAAGTGTATTATCCAATATCGTGTATGGAATGCCTACTTTTTGAAGATAATCCGCCGTATCTTTATGAATCTGACTCACGTACGGAATGACTGTAGTTTCATAACTGACAATATCTATACCTGTGTAAACGATATGCTTTACACCATTTTCTAGCGCGGCATTAATCACATTTTTATGCTGAACTAGTCGATCAACCATTTCGTTGGACGACACGAGTAATAGTTTGTCAACACCTACAAGTGCAGTTTTGAGAGAATCGTACTCATTATAATTTCCGATTTTTATCTGAATGCCTGCGCTTTTTAAATCCGCTGCTTTATGCTCATCTCTGACCAATGCGGAAATTTCATTTGCGGGGAATCCCTTTTTTAATAATGCCTGAATAGTGGCGTTTCCTAAACCGCCAGTGGCTCCTGTAACTAGAATCATTTTTGCTATTTTTAAATTAATTTTTATATTTGTTACGCAAAGAAACTAATAATACTTTCACAAAGTAACTGTTACCTTTTGGTAACAATGAAAATAGTAATAACCTAAATGTAACTAATGGAAAAAAAAGTGGAAACCAACCTTTGTCCGTTTACCACCACAATTGGTTTAATCGGTGGAAGATGGAAGTCAATAATCCTATATCTTTTGTCTGATCATACTAGAAGATTTGGTGAAATATCTGCCAGGATGCCTTCTATATCTAGGAAAGTATTAACCGAACAATTGAAAGAACTAGAAGCGGACGGCTTAATACGCAGAGAACAGTTTAAAGAAATTCCACCTCGTGTAGAATACTCTTTAACGCCGCTTGGACAAAGCCTTAAACCGATATTGAATGATTTGGCTGCGTGGGGACAAGAAATGGTTTTGGATAAATAATAACTATACTCATAACAAAATTTGGACTTGCCCACTATTTAGAAATAAAATGAAGGATTTATTTATCAACTATTTAAAATCCTAAGTGGACATATCGGATGCGGAACCAGTAGAAATCCTACAACTGAGTATCAATAAGACTACAAAAAATCACAATCTATTTTGCATGATGGTGAGACTTGGCGATTTATGGGTTTTATACGAAAGGTTGTTGTCGCTTATATCGTTTCGATGAAAAAGGAATGGATCACACGGTACTGGAGAAATGCCTGCTGTTGCTTTTCTAAATTCAGGCTTCATTTCCATTACGTGCAATTTGTTAAAAACTTCCAATGCGAAATAACTTTCCAATGCTGGAATATTAGGTTATCTTACCTACAAAGTTAACGCCGCCAATTTCCGCAAATTATGCAGAAAAAGGTTCGAAATTTGTACAGGCAGGGCGACTGAAAAAACGAATAAGACTGTTTAAAACCCAGGTTTTAAACAGTCTTATTCGTTTTAGGGGATTATCTTTATTACTCTACTGTCCAAACTTCGCCTCTTACTGACTTTCTACGTTATAAACTGCTCAAAAAGAACATTTATTTTGCAAGTTCTTCCAGGCCAAACGCAGCCAATACTTTTGGATATTCCACATTTACAGCGTCGTTGGCCCTTTGAACAATTTCTCCTGTCGAAGGGTCTACAACGGTTCGTAATGGCCTTTGTCCTTTCGGCAAATTGATCAGGTTCACTACTGCGTCTGCAACATTTTGGGGATCAGGCTTTACAGACTCGATAATTTGCCCAATGGCAGCAAACATTTTATCTGGAAATTCCGCGATAGCACTATAATCGCCAACAATCGATGTATCAGAGCCAAATTGTACCTTCTGGGACATTTCAGTAGGGAAGGTTCCAGGTTGAACAATGGCTATATCCACTCCTAAAGATCGCAACTCATAATGCAAACCTTCACTTAGTCCTTCCAAACCAAACTTTGAAGCACTATATACTACAGAAAAAGGAAAGGAGAATGTTCCGAATCCACTCGAAACATTGATGATCAGGCCATCTGATTGTTTACGCATGAATGGTAAAACCAGTTTCATCAACTTCCAGGGGGCAAACACATTCACATCAAATATTCGCTGAACATCTTCGGCAGTTGCGCTTTCAGCTATCCCGAACATGGTAACTCCTGCATTATTTACCAATACATCAATTGTGCCTCCGGCAGCGATGATCGTGTCGACGGCATTTTTTAAACTCGCATTATCTGTCAGCGATACATCCAAAACCGTTATATTTTCTACCTGTGCCAGTGCTTTCGCTTTGTCGGCATTCTTTCCTTTGATATCTCTCATTGTTGCATAAACTTTATGCCCCAAAGCTGCGACGGATTTGGCAGTAAGCCATCCAAACCCGCTATTTGTTCCTGTGATCAATACAACTTTCTTGCTCATTTTCTTATTAGTTAAAATACTGATACAAAGATCGCCATCTGCAAAACGAAAGCATTTACCATTTGGTAAAAAGTGATTTTAACGGATGTTTTTTCTTATCCTGCTTAATGATTGTTGTGTAATTCCGAGGTAAGATGCAACATAAGAAAGCGGAACACGATTGATAATTGTCGGAAATTGTTCAATGAACGATAAATAACGGGTGGTCGCATCTTCTGAAACCAAGGGGCTCCTCCTCTCAATCGTTTTTAACAAACAATTCTTTAAAATCAAGCCTGTTATACTATCCCAGCCAACAATTGTATTACCTATCTCGTCCCAGTCTTTTTTTGAAAAGACAAGAAGTTTACAATCAGTGACAGCTTGTATATAGTCCGAAGCAGCTACTTGTGTCTCAAACTTTTGCTGGTCTGAAATAAAATTATTCTCATCAACGAAGTAATTGGTGATTTCTTCGCCTTTGTTGTTATAATAGCAAAAACGAACGACACCTTCCAGAACGAATCCAACATATCTTGGGATCTTTCCAGCTTCTGAAAAATACTCTTCTTTATGAAGTTCAAGCTCTTTTGCCTTACTCATAATGAAGTCTGTCTGGTGCTTGTTCAGATTCCCAAACTGCAATATATAATCGAGGAATGCTTTCATAAGGTCAATTTCGCATTTATTGCGTGCAGTTTATTTACCATATGGTAAAAATTAAACTTGCTAATGCTGCACTCCTACACCAATCAACAGAGCCAAGGCTTACTCAGAAAGCAGATCTTAACGATGGGGGACGTTACAGGCTATGCTCCAATGTAAAGATTTTCAGACTCACTCAATTCAATAACAAAGGCTGTTCAAGTTTCTTTTTCCCAACTTAGCTCAAACAGTTAAGTATTCCTCGAATGGCGTTATCTATTTGGCTATAAATGCTATTTCAGGTAGGTTTGGAATCAGTAAGATGTCTCCCGTAAATCTGTGCTATTCTTCCCTACAAATGGACTATTTATCTGGTGCAAATGCCAGTAGTTTTGTCATATCAAAATAAACAAAACAAACACAAATATGTCAAAAGTAGTTTTTATTACCGGTGCATCCAGAGGATTCGGTAAATTATGGGCAGAAGCCTTTTTAAAACGTGGTGATAAAGTAGCAGCAACTGCCAGAAATATCTCAGCTTTGGATGATCTGGTTAGCACATACGGAGATAACATATTACCTGTACAACTAGACGTAACCAACAGACAAGACAACTTTGACGCTGTCAACAAAGTGGTTGAAAAATTTGGCCGAATAGATATTCTGATCAATAATGCAGGGTATGGGCTGTTTGGTACTGTGGAAGAGTCTACCGAACAGCAGGCACGTGCTCAAATGGAGACCAACTTCTTTGGTCTGTTATGGGTGACACAAGCGGTATTACCTGTGATGCGGACACAGAAAAGTGGTCATATCATTCAGGTTTCCAGCTTCCTGGGGCTGACTACTCTACCAATGCTGGGTGTCTACAATGCATCTAAATTTGCAGTGGAAGGGCTAAGTGAAACGCTGGCAAGTGAAGTAGCTCATCTGGGTATCAAGGTGACACTGATTGAGCCGAATGGATTTGCTACTGAATGGGCAGGAGCTTCTGCTATACAAACAGACAATACAATCCAGGATTATACGCCTGTACGTGAAGCTTTTGGAGAGTCTGGTAGTGATCCTAGCATCTGGGGTAAACCTGAAGCAACAGTAGCCCCTATTCTACAAATAGCCGATAGCCCTAATCCTCCTTTGCGGTTACTACTTGGCAAAGTAGCATATCATGGGGTAGTACAAGCCTATACCAAACAATTGGAGGAGGTTGAAACCTGGAAAGACGTAAGTATCGCTGCTCATGGGCATTAATAATAATTATCTTCCCATTGAGTTTTGGGAATGTTCACCCGTATAATTTTGTTTATCTTCAAACTGGAAAAGCACTCATCAACTCCACATAGAAAACAATATGAATAAGACAGTCCATTACAAAACGCTGGCTGATCTGCACAAAGGCAATGGATGGCCACCACCCGAACATCCATTGCTAAGTGTTGTCAGTTGCAAGAACGACTGTACATTGGGAGACCGGGAGTTTACCAGCAACTGCTATATGATTGGATTCAAAAAGCTGAAAGCAGGTATTATTCTCTATGGACGTACTCACTATGATCATACCAATGGATCAATGTTATTTGTAAAGCCACGACAGATCATAGAAATGAAACATATGGAGTTTGAGGAGGATTCCTTTATGATACTAATCCATGAAGATTATCTTGCCGGACATGAACTGCATCATATCATACAGAAGTACAACTTCTTTGACTATGAAACCAATGAAGCGCTGCATCTATCTCCAAAAGAGGAAGGAATCATCTGGGACTTATTCAACAAGATAGCAGGCGAATATAGCACGAATCAGGATGAATACAGCCGTGAGATCATGATTGGTCATATTGCGTCTATACTCATGTATTCACAGCGCTTTTACAAAAGACAATTTATCAACCGTACAGATATATCGGGTAAAACGGTGACTAAATTCAATGAAGCACTACGAATGTATTATGAGGCAGGCTATTTGCAAACCAAAGGGCTCCCTTCTGTACAAAGCCTGGCAGAACAGCTCTATGTATCTCCCCGCTACCTGAGTGATTTACTAAAGCAGGAGACTGGCAAGACTGCGATGGATCTTATACATATTTCCTTAATATCTGAAGCAAAGAATCAACTGAGAGCGTCTGATCAAAGTGTGGCAGAGATTGCGTATGGACTGGGTTTTGAAAACACGTCTTACTTCACACGATTGTTTAAGAAACAGGTAGGATTAAAACCTCTTGAGTTCAAAAAACAAATTTTAAACTGAGTAATATCCTTATATATTATCCATTCCAACATTCCTGATTCTTTGGAGTAAAATACCCAAAGAATCAGGATTATAGCCTCAAACGACCATTCAATGCTTTCGCAAGCTGTGTAATTCTATCCACAGCATCTCATATAGTAAGCTTCCCCCCAATTATCTATTATTTCAACCTGCCATGAGATGAAGCTCGTTACCTGATATGTTTTCAGCCAGTATGATATTTGCTCTGTATTTCACAAATTCATATCTAACTGATAAACAGCAGAATTATGGCACAATATGAATCACAACTTCCAGAGACCAGCACAAAAGAGACAGTGCTATCTTTTATAGAAGCCTTAAATAAAGAAGACTTTGCCCAAGCCAGGCGACTGGTACATGACGATCTTACTTTTATAGGAGCATTGGGTACACGAAACGGAGCAGACGCTTATTTTGCAGATATGGAGCGCATGAAAATGAAATATGTGATTCAAAGAGCTTTTGTGGAAGGAAATGACGTTTGTCTTTTGTATGATTTTACAATTGACGGTATCACCGTATTTGGCTGCGGATGGTATCAGCTTATCGACAACAGAATACGCTCTTTTAAAGTAATTTTTGACCCACGCCCTTTGCTGGAAGGAGTCAATAAAAAATGATACAGGGTTGTCCTGTATCATTTTTTACTAATTGTTATAGTTAGTTTATCAAAAAGCCAGAATCGTCTTTTCGATGATATCACAGCATTCATGTAATTGCTCTTCAGTAATAGTCAATGGAGGAGCAAAGCGAATTTTATCTCCATGAGTAGGTTTTGCCAGTAAGCCATTGTCACGCAGAGCCAGACATACATCCCAAGCAGTTCGACCATCTGTGGTTTCCTTAATGTCAATTGCATTTAGCAAGCCCTTTCCACGAACAGCCTTTACACGATCTGTTTTAGTTTGCAGGATTTGCATCCGATGACGGAACAGTTCGCCCATCGTGTGTGCATTCTCCATAAGCTTTTCTTCTTTTACTACCTCCAAGGCAGCCATTGTTACAGCACATGCCAGCGGATTTCCACCAAAAGTGCTCCCATGCTCACCAGGTTTCAATGTCAGCATAACCTCATTATCAGTCAACACTGCCGATACAGGATACACACCTCCTGACAAAGCTTTACCCAGAACTACAATATCTGGCCTTACGCCTTCATGATCACAACAAAGCATTTTACCTGTTCGGGCAATACCTGTCTGTACTTCATCTGCGATAAAAAGAACATTGTACTTTTCACACAATGCTTCTACACCCTTCAGATAACCAGCATCAGGAACAAACACACCTGCTTCCCCCTGAATAGGCTCAACCCAGAATCCACATACATTGGGATTTTGCAGAGCTACTTCAACTGCATTCAGATCGTTATAAGGAATAATCTGATATCCTGGCAAAAAAGGGCCAAAATGCTTGGTTGCTATCGGATCTGTCGAAGCGGAAATGATCCCCGTAGTCCGTCCATGAAAGTTATTCTGAACAGCCACAATCACTGCCTCACCATCTGGAATCCCTTTTACTTCATATCCCCACTTACGGGCAAGTTTAATCGCAGACTCATTGGCTTCTGCTCCTGAATTCATCAGCAACACTTTGTCATAGCCAAAGTATTGGGTCATGTATCTGGCACACTCTCCCAGCTTGTCGCTATGAAAAGCACGTGAAGTCAGTGTCAGCGTTTGTGCCTGATCTATCAGGGCTTTTACAATCTTAGGATGACAATGCCCCTGATTGACTGCACTATACGCAGACAAAAAATCATAATACCGCTTGCCGTTCACATCCCATAGAAAAACACCCTCTCCTCTCGCCAATACAACTGGCAAGGGATGATAATTGTGGGCTGAATACAGGTGTTCAAGTTCAATAAAGGTCTGTGATTGGTCAAGGGTGGTTATCATAATAATAAAATAATATAATTAAACTAATGCGCTTCTTTAGTTTAAAGGCTTATTACTAAATATACTCAAAACATTTTTATCTGTCAAACTGTTTGAAGGGATAGATGTATTACCCACTTTTGTCATTATGTCCAAAAAGAAAGATAATCTGTTCAATAACCGCGGACTTACTCCTGAAGATTACTATATCAACGAACAAGGGCTAATGGTTTTTACAGCACATTATCATCTCAAACGGGGTTACTGCTGCGGTAGTCGCTGTAAGCATTGCCCTTATGGCTATAAAAATACAAAATCTTAACAATTGTTTTGTTTTTTTATTTAACAATGCTGATATTTGCAGCCCTGTTTTGTATCGGACTGAATTTATCCTATTTACTATATTTAAAGACTTAAGAAAATGGCAAGAGTTTGTCAGATTACTGGAAAAAAAACCCAAGTAGGTAACAACGTTTCACACGCTAACAATAAAACAAAACGCAAATTTTATCCTAATTTGCAAGTAAAACGGTTTTATGTACCTTCTGAAGATAAGTGGATTACTCTTAAAGTTTCTACAAGAGCTTTACGTACTATCTCTAAGAAAGGTATCGAAGCAGTGTTGAAAGAAGCTCGTTTGGCTGGACAAGTATTATAATTTTGATACTGTTTTTCTGTAACACCCTGTATTCAAAGACACCTACTAAAAAACTCCATCTTGTTAGACAGGATGGAGTTTTTTAGTATACACACTCCTCAGATCATTCGTTTAAGTCTGAATTCTGCATAGATAAAGTTATTCTCTCTTCTGACAAATAACTTTACCCACTTTCCTTCTCCTCGCTGAAGGATTTTCAGAACATCGCTTAGATGCAGATCAGAAGCCATGTGACTGTTAAGTGAAATAATTTCATCTCCCTTTTTAAGCCCCGCTTTATCAGCAGGTGAATCCGGATGTATATATTCCAGAACAAACTTTTGAAAAGATGATCCGGTAGCCCGTACATCCAATCCACTCATATCGCGTTCAAACCGCTCCTTGAATGATTTTTTGTTGGGTTTCAGAATGATGTAATTCTGAGGGTAATTAAATACCACATCAAATCGTTTCAGAAACTCACATCCAATATTCCCTTGGCGATTCAGATGCTTTGCCATTTCCATAGCCAGAGAGTTTGTGTCCGGAAAGGATGTAATAACCTGTTCCAGCTCATAGTTACCAATTTTTACTTTCTCCAGCCGTCCCAGACTTCCATTAATGATCCCATTCAATCCGCGGCCTAACTGAGCACGTATAATCTTATCAGGCAATTGAATATGTTCACTAGTTCCCAGATCAAGAGACAATGCATGACCTGCTCCTGTATCCAGGATAACCTTAATGGGGATCTCTCGGTTATCTGCATAAATAGCACTTGCATACACATAGGGTTTGGTATCCTCTATCACAATAGGAATCCTCTCTCCCCTACCTCTGTAGTTATATTTTTCTGGCTGATACAAACGTAATGTACGTGACCGAAAATCAATCTTGACTACAAAGTGTCGGAAAAGTTCAAATCCGAAAATACCATGAATAGGGATGCCAACATAGCTTGAAAGCTGAAGGAGATCATCGGAAAGTGCGACTACATTCTGTCCAATAGCCTTGATGCCAGGCAAATAAATCTGATTATTTATAGCAACATATGCCTCCAGAGACGACCCCTGTCCGGCACCTGTTACATTCACTTTGCGAACAAATCGCAGATTCAGCTTTTTGGCTACTTCCGGATCTGTCAACAGATTCATACTGATACCTGTATCTAATATAAAGTTTAACGTATCGGAGGTGTTGATACGTACCGGGATAACAATGAGATTGCTATGCCATTTAAATGGTATAACAATACATTTGCGTTTCTCAGCGAAAAAGAAGCCGACATCCTGTGCCTGAGCACATTCGACAGCTACGGCCATAACAAAAGAAAATATACAAAAGCTTCTCCACATAAGAGATGCCCGCAGAGCGCTCATAGCGGTTATAGTTAAAAATTTACATATAATAAGAATTAAATTTCACACTGATTTTCAACACAATGACAACCCTTTCAACGAAAAGATTGACTACTGACCTGCTAATTTGTAGGCCTCACATTTATAGACAAAAGATACATTTTTTTTCTCTCTTAAAATAGCTATTCTGCGTAAACTGCTCTAAATACCGGATGAATGGTAGCTTCTAGTCTTCTTTTATACGAAAGCACAACAGTGCAGCCAATACCATCAACCCTCCTCCTATCTGCACAGCCAGTAGCCGATCATTTCCTAATACATTTGCCATAAGCCATCCAAAGAATAACGAAGCAATGATCTCAGGCAGAACGATAAAGAAATTAAAGATTCCCATATAAATACCTATTTTATCATCAGGCAAGCAGCCCGCCAGAATTGCGTAAGGCATAGATAGAATACTCGCCCAGGCAATACCAATACATGACATAGACACAAACAACAGGTTAGGCTCCCGGATAAACCCTACAGAGAGTAAACCCAATGCACCTATAATCAGGCAAACCATATGAGTTATCCGTTTACCCAAACGCATAGCAATAGCGGGAAGTATCAAAGCAAACAAAAACGTAACCAGATTATAAAATGACAATGTCAGGCCAGCAAACTGAATACCCTCTGTGTACAGAGAAGATTTTTCGTCTGGAGCCTGAAACACATTACGGGCTACTGCTGGTGAATAATAAAACCACATAAGAAACAACCCCGGCCATGTAAAAAACTGCACCAGTGCAATTTGTCTCATGCGTTGCGGCATATGTTGGATAGCATGAAAAATCTCAACAGCCCCTGCGCCAAAACCTTTATTACTTTCCTGTTTCTTCAAAACAATATCAATGTCTACCGGAGGGTATTCTTTTGTAGTAAGTATAGTGTACAATACAGAGCTAAGAAAAGCAGCACCTCCAATATAAAAGGATAAACGAACAGTGGCAGGAATGGCTTCCTGTGGATTGTTTTGTACTTGAAACCAATGATCCATCATCCAGGGAAGTGCACTAGCAATTACAGAGCCTAAACCTATGAATAAACTCTGCATCGAAAACCCAATAGTCCGCTGCTCTTCTAACAGATTATCAACTACAAATGCACGAAAAGGCTCCATGCTTATGTTAATAGAGGTATCCATAATCCACAACAGTCCGGCAGCCATCCACAAAGCAGAAGAATTAGGCATAAGAATCAATGCAATTGTACTTAGAACAGCACCAATCAAAAAATACGGCCGCCGACGCCCCAGCACAGGATGCCAGGTACGATCACTCAAATAGCCAACGATAGGTTGTACAATTAATCCTGTAAGGGGTGCAGCTAAAAATAAAAGTGGTATTTCATCGGCATTCGCTCCCAGATACTCATAGATACTACTCATGTTTGCCATCTGTAGTGCCCACCCAAACTGAATGCCGCAAAAGCCAAATGTCATATTCCATATCTGCCAAAAACTCATTCTTGGCTTTGTAAGCGTTACGTTCATAAAGAAGGCAAAGTAGAAATTTCCATCTGTGGATGCAAACTATAGTTATAACGTTAAATATAACTCAATTTATTCATAAAAAAACAATGATTCGTCAAATTTCACACATACCAAAAAAGAACTGCCCTATCAGACAGTTCTTCTCTAAGAATGACTTATTATATATTTATAAAAGTAGCCCTATAAGGTTTGGTATAGCCACTTTAGGGCTACTTTCATTCTGGAATTACCAATGTTGGCACATCTGTATATAAGGCAAGCTGACGAGTAACACTCCGATGAAAAAGTGAAGCAAAGAACCCATGCTTACGCGCAATTACAGCGACCAGGTCGGCATGCTGTTTATGAACAAAGGCATCAATCCCTTCCTGTACATCTTCATGTACCAGTGTATGCATAGAAGAAGAAACAGCACCCAGCCAATCTTCCAAACGAATGGCTTCTATCGCCTTTTCTTCTGATAGTTCTGTTGCCTCTGACTCTATATGTAAAGCGAATACCTGAGCATTTGCCTGTTGTGCAATCGTAATCAGCGGGTTAAGCAACTGATGTTTCGTTTCTTTAAAATCACTCGCCAGCACAATTGTATGTATAGGTTTCCAGGATACTTTTTGCGGAACAATAATTAAAGGACAAGATGTCTCCTGTGCTACATCAGCAGTAACACTTCCAACTAAAGCCTCCGGCTTGTTATCAGCTCCTTTTGTTCCCATTACAATCCAGTCTATATTTTTCTCTTTGGTGATGGCTATAATCATATCTGAAGCTGCACCTGACTGAACCAGATAATCACAAGGAACCTCTGTGGAGAACTCTTTACATAATGCAGCTAACTGCTGGCGAGCCTCTTCCAGATCAGCAATAACAGGTTCGGCAATAAATGTATCCGGATCAAGATAAGGAATAGGCTCAATGTATACCAGTAATAAACGGGCACCGATAAACTTAGCGAACTGTGAAGCATATTTTAACTCTGCATGAGAGTTTTGAGAAAAATCAATTGGACAAAGAATCGTCTGCATGTGAGTTAGGTAAAGTAGTTAGATAATAGAAACTACCAGGTTTTTCAATCCCTGGGCTAAGTATGTGTTTCAGTTTTAGTAAGGCAATATAGAATAGAGCATTCTTTGTGTTTATATGTGTAGTATTAACAAAATGTTACTATTCATGTCTATCATCAATTGAGACACAAGGTAAATATAGAAAGCAATTATGTAAACTGCTCTGATAAAGGTCAATGGAATGCATAGTTTTTAGCATTCTCTCCTATCCCTTTTGTAAATCAGTTTCAAAGTTGATTATTTCAACCAATCTGTAAAACAGTCGAAGAAATGTAAAATACCGTACCCAAAATACAATTCCTGCCTGCCAGTAGAAATTCATTATTCCATTTTGAGCAATTACTATCATTGATTTTCAATCAAAAGACAAAATTCAAAAAATAACTAATAATATAGTTTTAAAACTAAGAAATTAGTTTTAAGTTTGTCCTATATAACTCCTATTACCTAATATCATGAAAAACCTGAGAGAACTTACTCGTGCAGAAGAAGAAGTCATGCAAATCCTGTGGAAACTAAACAAAGGATTTGTCAAAGACATCATAGAGCTCCTGCCAGAACCTAAACCTGCATATAACACAGTATCCACTATCGTTCGGATTCTGGAAACTAAAGGATTTGTAGGGCATAATGCCTATGGAAAGACCCACGAATACTATCCTCTTATTTCAAAAACTGACTATACCCGCTTTTATTTCAAGAATTTTTTAAAAGGCTACTTTGGCGGATCATTTGCAGGTCTGGTGTCCTTCTTTGCAAAAGAAGAAGATGTAGATCTCAAAGAGTTGGAAGAATTACTTAAAAACGTTCCAAAAGAAGACTCCGATGAAGATTCCAGCAATGCTTAGCTACTTACTTGAAGCAAGTATAGCTATAAGTATCCTATATATAGTATATAGGATATTACTCAGTCAGTACAGAAACTTCCATTTTAACCGGATATTTATTCTGGTAGCATTGAGTCTTTCGGCACTATTGCCTTTCATAGAACTTCCGGCTGATACTTCTCTGGTTTACATGGTCGGAATGCCAACATTTACATTGGCAGAGATTGATTTTGTGGCATCACAGGAAAAACTACCTGTATTAGCCAGGAGGTTCACAGGCGTTGAATTACTCATGCTGATTTACTGGATTGGAGTATGTATGACAAGCATTCGCCTGGGTTTACAGTTAGTACGTCTCTGGCGACAGAAACAGGCATTTACTTACCAATCACAGGAAGGCTATCAGCTTATCTATACTCAGGGTCAATTACCTACTTTTTCATTTTTCAAATGGTTATTCTGGGATGATAGCCAGAAACTAACAGAGAGAGAAACTGAGTTAATCCTACTCCATGAGAAAACACACATGCACCAATGGCACTCTGCTGATATCTTACTGACAGAGGTATACAAAATTCTATTCTGGTTTCATCCTGTTGTATATGCATTCCAGAAATCGCAGCGGGCCATACATGAATACCTGGCAGATCAGGCAGCCTTACAGGAAGGTTCATCGGAGATCTACATCAGGCTATTGACCCACTCTTTGTTAAAAAAACTGAACATTCCATTAGTACAGTCATTTTATCATTCATCCTTAAAAAGTCGTATCAGTATGCTTCGTTCTGTTAAAACCAACAAGCCTACAACCTGGAAGGCTGTAGCCAGTATCCTGTCTGCTTTAGTACTTATACTAGTGTATGCATGCAGAAGTCAGGATAGCATTAATCCATCTACTCGTACTACTTCGGTAGATCAGATGCCTGAATATTCAGGAGGAACAGATGCTTTATATAGAGAAATATCACAAACTATACGCTATCCATTGTCTGCTCGTAAAGCAGGAGCGCAGGGACAGGTAGTAGCCTCTTATACTATCAATAAAGAGGGTAAACTGGAGAATATAGAAATAACACAGGGAGTACACTCAGATGTAGATCAGGAAGTGATCAGAGTACTAAGCAATCTGAAACAAACATGGACACCCGGACAAAAAGGCAAGCAGGCAACCAATGTAAAAATGGCATTACCCATTCAGTTTGTCCTGGAGGGAAAAGATAAAAGCAATTCGGCTTCCGGTGGTAAAGGTCTGGTAGTAGTTGGCTATGCGCCTTCTGATAATATCAGTACAGATGAGCCATTTGTTGCCGTAGAGCACATGCCAGAGTTTCCGGGAGGGTTCCCAAAGCTAGGAGAATTTCTGGCTGATAATCTGAAGTACCCAGCAGAATCACGCGAGAAAGGTGTATATGGAACAGTATTTCTGTCTTTTGTAGTAAAAGAGAACGGAGATATCTCTGATATAAAAATTGCAAAAGGAGTAAACGCTGAAATGGATGCAGAAGCACTACGAGTAGCCAAACTAATGCCTAAGTGGATACCCGGAAAACAAAGTGGCAAAGAAGTGCCTGTCCGTTTTAGTCTGCCTATCAAATTTACTTTGTAGAAATCTAACAAAGTACTTGCTACTACAACCTATATCTATACAAAAAATAGCCCGACTTCTGCAAAGTCGGGCTATTTTTTACTTGTCGTTTTTCTTAACAGTTTCATCCATAAATTTTTCCGTTACTTCAGGCTTATCCTCATCCTTATTATCATTAAACCTGAGCAACCCATTGGCATTATCTGAGTCGTTATCTCTTGCTATGGTAGAGTGTCCCTCTGAATGTGTCAACTTTGGGACATCATGGAAATCACGTCCATTGGCTTCACTGGTATTCGCCTCATCTGGCTTACTAACCTGTTTGTCTGCATTAACAGACAGATCTTCGGCAGTATGTGGCTTATTTTCTATAGCTTTCTGCCTTTTTTCTTCTACTGATTTATCTGCTTTCATAGTTCTACTTATTTATGTACAAGCAGTAGTAAGAAAAAATTATGCCTTACTTTCCTGTTTCCAGGAATAATATAGGATGATGGCAAATGGTACTAGCCAAATCAGATCATTAGTTACATTGACCCAGCCAAATACCCAAGGCAGTTCTCCTTTCCATGCATATAGAACCAAACCCACAGGTCCAAATAACTTACCCAGAAAACCTACCAGTATGATGGGCAATGTCTTACAGGATCAAATGCGGCGATATAATACCCCAAACCATATACACCTACAATCATACCTACAGACTGCCATATGCCCGGATAGTTTGGTTGTACCATACCTACCAGATCAAAAAAATGATGGGGGAACAATACTATCCAGGCTCCCCAAAGTATATTGTAGACTCCTGCCAGCTTCAGGGTAATTTTCATCCAGACAGGCACAGGAACAACTCGATTTATAGACATGCATTAGGTATATGATAAGTTTCTCATCCAAAATAAGGTAAAACTCCCTCATTTCATGAATAGCAGATCTATTCATACGTAAGTTAGATTCAATAGAGACACATATTTTCCCCATATTTTGCGGAATCAATTTATTTCTCACGCAACTCAGGAAGTGAGCTTATTTCAGATGTAGCTGTACACCTGCGGAAACGCCAAAATAATAAGGTTGCACACGCAAGTATCGCATAGGATCAGCAGACGTATTTAGCGAATACCTGAAGTTAGGCTCTATCCACCCTTCCAGTCTGCGACCGAAAAAATGCGCAATACCATATCCAATCAATACATGCGTCTGAATACCTGATACTTTTTCATTCGTACGATAAACAGATCCTTGCAAACCACCCAAAGCATAATGACGGAATCCTTTGAGTATACCAACCTGATACAATACATCCAGACGTCCTCCAATGTTTTGTTGTGTGGACTTCATTTCATACGTATCTTTCTTATAGGTTGAAATGATAGTAACGCCCGTACTGCTATCTGTTCTCACATACGTTGATGTAGGATACAAACTCTTTGAATTATATTGTAACTGTTGTTCCTGACGATAATAGAAAATCCCCCCACGCAAACGCAATCTACAATTATAGACATATTCAATACCTGTCTGCCATTGCCAACCCGTACGTTGAGCAGCCATAGACTTGCCTAACTTGACCTGGTCTACCCATATGGAATCGGAAGTAACAGGAGAAACCATATAATAACTCTTTGACTGTGTATAACTCACATATACACTCCATCTACTTATTGGCCTAATATCCTTGGGTGTTATCTTTGGTATAGGAACACTGATTAAAGAAATCTTATTAACATCTGTTTCTATCGGACGATATTTCAATTTTGATAAGAGACTGATTTGTTCACTTTCAGACAATAGCAGTTGTTTATGTTCTCTCTTATTGTATTCATAGTTGAGTATGGCAGTATTTCCATCTCTAGTGTTACCATAAGGTACTTCCCTGGCTTTTTTTCCGCCTTTAACAGTAAATTGTTTATTTGAAGTGATATATGGTTTCTTTGAAACAATGTATTGTTTACCTTCTTTCTCTTTTATAATCGTGAGTTTCTCAGCAGAGGACAATACACTATGCTCTTCGTTTCTCAAAAGCTGTTTTTCCGATCCGACTATAGTGCCAGACAAAGTATCAGCAACAGCAGAATCGTTAGCATTTGAAGTTTTATTTTTGACTTTTCCTTTATAAAAGGAAGTATTAGGAATCTCTTTAGTTCCCACACTCTTATTATGTTCTATAACACTTGAAGTCCCATACCGATCAGAAACTACATAGTCTATAGTATTATCTCTATGTAATCTATTTGGATAAGTAATAGTATTTTCAGTGGCAGGTTTAACTCTGTTACTCAGTTTATCATCAGTGTTTCTTAGAACCTGCTTTCTTTGATGACGGGTAAATTTATCTTCAAAATTATCCTGAATAGGAAGACCTGTTTTTGTGTCGCTGTCTATAGTCCTATCAGCTAACATATTCTTTCCATTTGTAGAATAGCCAGAAGCTTTTTTGTTATCAGACAAACCTGTGTCCTTTAGCTGAGAGGTATTTGTATATTCAGAGACAACAGGATCTGTTGACTGCACAACAGGCTTCTCTTGTAATCCAGTAAGTAAACGGTGATCTGAAATAGTCAAACGTCCTAGACATAACATCATTACCAGAATTGTATTTAATGTAATAAGTCTGCCATTTTGCCAAAAGAGATCCTGCCACGTTGGATGTCCCAACGTTTTCTGTATATTTTTCCATACGGCCTCATCCGGTTCGGATGTAAAGTCATCGAACCGGCTCCGGAAAAATTCATTTTCGTTATCGTTAGGTTTGTTGCTCATAGTTCACGATTCCTAACTCTTTTAGTTTTTTCTTTAATACATCTCTCGCTTTAAACAATTGAGAGCGTGAGGTATTCTCAGATATACCCAACATCTGTCCGATTTCAGCATGGTCATATCCATCGATTACATATAGGTTAAATACGATTCGATATCCATCAGGTAACGTGTTAATCACTTTTACAATTTCTTCATTGGACAATTGTGCCATTAACTTCCAGTAATCATCATTGCTATGGGATATATCCTGATAGTCGACAGTTTGTGGATAATGCAATTGTGAACGGTAATAATTCAATGCTGTATTTGTGACAATCCGCTTCATCCATCCTACTATGGCATCAGGATTACGTATTTCTGCAATGCTTCTGAAGATTTTTATAAAAGACTCTTGTAGAATATCTTCTGCCTCTTCTGGATTCTTGGCATACCTGCGGCAAATACCCATCAAACGACCTTTATACTTTTGGTAAAAAGCTGTTTGAGATTTGGGATCATTTTGCTGGCAACCTAAAATCAGTTCTTTATCAGACATCTATATTCTATGCAATCAAATCATTTATGGATAACCTCATTATTCTCAGAATCATAAACCTCAGATGATTTTCAGAATTCGCAATTCCAAGAATAATGAGTTAGAGGAGGTATCTATTTAATATCAAAATAGACAGTTGCTTTTTGTGTGCAGGAACCTTCGGTGACACATACACTATACTGAAGAGAATCTTTTCCTACAAAACCTGGATTTGCTTTAAATACCACTCTATGATCTCTTATTGAAGCAACTCCATTAGAAGGTTGTTCGGCAATACGTATTCCATAATAAACACATCTTAAATCATCATTCTTCAGTACAGGAAAACTTGCTCCTTTTGTGTACAAGGAGTCAGATAGGGAAGTAGGTTTATAAGTAATTGTATCACTGTATAAAATATTAGTACAGACAGATGCATCAATCAGAAGGGCTACTTTTGCTGTATCACATACAGAACCCTGGCAAATACGATAGTAGATATAATCCATACCTTTATAATCACTATTAGTTGTGTATAAACCATAGAATATCTTGTTACCAGATACTTCTGCACTACCATATTGAGGTGCTGAAATAATAGTTAACACTGGTGCAGCTTGTCCTGAACACAATGCATCATTTGCCAATACATCCAGAAATAGGCTATAGGCTGTCTGAATAGCAAACGAATCACTTACAGCCTGCAGACAATTGGAAGTATTTTGGGTAACCTGAATTGTTACAACAGCCATGGCACAGACACCTGTATTGCTACAAACCTGATAGATAAAGTAATCAGGCCCTTCATAATTACTGGAAGGAGTATACACAATCTGTCGGTTGCTTAGGATACCGACACTTCCATGCTCAGTAGCTCTGATAATAGTGAGAGTTGTGCTATCCAGTACTCCCTGGCAGAAACTGTCATTGCTCAGTACATTCATCGTGATCGGAGTGTTGCTACTCGTAGAAAAGTTGTCTGAAACAACTCTGTTACTACAGGGAAGAGAATCGGTAGGTGTAAACTTGATAATAATGGTATCTACTACAGAAACAGGACTAAGAGAATCACCTGTGCTAACGGTAAGTAAAAAATAGTCTGAGCTTACATTTTTGGTTGTATCTGGAAGATATAACAAGGTAGCATCCTTCACAAAACTAGCTTTTCCATTTGTTGGCTGTTGTGTAATGCGAAAACCTGTTGCCCCCTTATACTCTTCCATTTTTAGAAGGTTTATAGCTAATCCAGTCTTAGGTGCAGTATATAAAGTTGTTCCATTTTGAAGTGTAGAAGGAGCCGGACTACTATCTTTGTTAATAATGTCACAGGCATAAATAAACAAAGCAATAAATGCAACCAGCCACCAATAATTTTTTATATTTTTCATATAGATAATGTGTCAAAAATAAGATAAAAAGATCACAGATGAACAGTTCTCGAGATTGCTATCTGATGTAAAGACCCCTACCCTTTTTGAAACGTTGTCTATACACTAAAAAAAACAAAAAATATTTCTAGAAGACATAATAAAAAATGCTGTCTGGTCAGACAGCATTTTTTATTATTACGAATTATAGATACCCCAAACAGATTTGGGTTACTCAAACTTATAATTTAAGCTTAGAGAAACTAACAATCAACTACCTTTACACATTTTTATTAATTAAGCGATTAACCTTATACTATACTCATTTTTGCCAATCTTACCAGCAAGCCAATTTGTCCCAGATGATATACATCATGTTCAACAATACCTTCCAAAATAAACTGTAGTGTATATTGTTTAGGCCCCATACGCTTTATCAGTAAAGTATCTGACTGATCTTTTAGCAAATCAATAATATCCTCTTGTGACTGTTTCAAATTTGCTTTGAGGCTTTCCCAACCAATCCCTTTTACATCTCTGAAAGGAGGCCATTCTTCTTCGCTATCAAATTTAACATTGTATTCATCATTTCCTTTCAACCATTGAATCAATGCACTTCGCCAAATGGTCATATGGGCTACAATTTCAGCAATGCAATGTACTTCAGGCCCCACTTTGTAATAAGCTTCTTTTGTTGTGATTGCATTCAACTTCTGAAGAATAGAATCTCCATACCAGGGTTCTCCCTTATAAATGGTTTTCAGTTGTTGAACCAGGCTTTGCAGTTGCATAAGATCGTATATAGCTAAAAAAATATGTTACGTTCAAAACAGAAAGTCAACTATTTTCTGTGACTACACAAATTACAAAATAACTCGTAACATAGTATAATTTTATTTCTATAAAGTAATGGAGGCCAAAAACGCAAAATCTGCGACTCGGTCTATCAATACTCATATACTAATACATTGACTTTCCCTCAATAAGTATAACTTTTTCAACCGACTCCTGAAAGAGAGGTGTATGTTGCTTACGTTCTGAGTCCTGACGATAGTTTTCAAAGTCAGTAGCAGAGGCAAAAGAAACCAGATGTATTTCATAAGGAATTACCTCTGTAGGTTTAATGAAAGCAGTTTGCTCAGGCCTGATACGATAATGCAACGTCCCATTGTATTTAGGGAGTATTGGCAGAACTGCGGCTTCATACTCAAGAAACACATTTTCTTTCCCAGACTTAACAAAAAATAACAGCGTTATATACAGACGTTCGGAGGTATTTTTTTCCATTCCTATGGACATAAAATTGTCAAAAACTTTATTTTTCTCAAGATAACAAAAGTACCTTATCGGATGGTCACATGACCATCCGATAAGGTACTTTTGTTTAGAAGTATATATAACTACTTAGCCACTTTAGCAAATGGAGTCTTAGTATAGACAGCTTTACTCAGTTTCACTTTACCTGTTTTAGCTGTTCTGCTAATAGTGCTCCCAGATTTGGTAAAAGGCCCATATACATAGAAATATCCAACATCAGTAGTGCTAAATGTTTCAGAGAAGGCAGTTGTATTGCTAAAGTCAAACCCATTTACAACACAGGTATAGGTTACAGACCTTGATCCTGACTCATATATAGGTGCCAAATAATATTCACCATCTGTTGCAGAAGAAGGAAGTTTTACACTTTCAAAACCAGTTGTATATTCACTTAAATCATATACGTCATATGAGTCAATGCTGTTATCTACAATTACTACATTACTCAAAATAGCAAAGTCCAGATTTACAAGAGTGCCAGCATCCCATAGTAAATCGGCCTGAAATGAATCAGCAGGAGCACTATCATTATCCTGAATTGTAATTGTATTGGTAAGGGAGGCAGATGTACTTCCCAATGTACCAGAAGAGCTTACAGATATAAGTGTCAATTCAATCGTTTTATCATCCTCAATGGCTTCATCATCTATTACTTGCAAACTAATTGTTGCTGAGGTACTACCTTTGGCAATAGTCAATGTGGAATCTGTAGTCGTATTTAAAATGTAATCTCCATTTTTTACGGCAGTACCCCCAACAGAGAAAGCGAGTATCAGATCTTGTGTGGCGGCTGATCCCAAAGATAGGGTTACAGATATGGTTCCTGCACTTTCGTCAACAGTTTTAGTTGTTTCTGAGAACTGCACGCTAGTTAGGGTAGAATCTGACTTGGAACAAGCCAAAGACATACATAGTACTCCTCCGAATAGAAGTACCCTGGAAAATAAGTTCATAAGAAGTTAGCTTTAAAAGTTATACATATATAGGTTACTCACTTCAAATGAACGAAAATTAGAAGGGATCGAAAGGAGGAATAGACCAAATCGGGAATTTCGGCTATTAAAAAGATAGGTTTTGCTACGAGAATTTATGGGTATATAGAATGCCAATACATGTAACCACGAAGATTATCCTAATAGATTCTAGCTTTTCATGGAAATTTACCAATTCATACTTCTCTTCACATATATACTACTACTTCTATTAAATAATCTCAAGTTTCATTCCATCTTCTAGACAAAGTAACTGCAAGGAGGATTTTTGTGCCAGCATACTTTCTCCCAGATGAGTCAATACAATTTTATGGGCATTTAATCGTGGTAACTGTGGTACCAGTTGATGGTAACTAATGTGTGCAGGTCCTTCCTTATCGAAATAATTACATTCACAGATAAATAAATCAGCTTTATCTGATACAGGCAACAAAGCATCTATCCATTCCGTGTCTCCTGAAAAACTAACTACCTTATTATCCCATTGCAAACGTACAGCATAAGGCAATGAGTCTGGAGAGTGTAGCACAGGTGTAGCAATTAAGGTAAAGTGTTCTGTTACAATATCCCCTCCAAATTCTTTGTATATGATGAAAAAAGTAGAGGCGATCTGCTGGAAAATGCCCGAATAAAGACACTCTGTTAGCTGAGCAATACGTTGTTTGCCTCCCGGCGGACTAATAATAGTCAAGGGTTTGGTACGTTTATTAACCAGAGCATCCAGGAGGATAAAAGGCACTCCGCCAAAATGATCTCCATGAAAATGTGTCAGAATAATATAATCAATCTCGGTTGAAAGCACTCCCTCCCGGCGCATGCCTACCAGAGAGGTTGCTCCACAATCCAGCAACACCTGTATATGGTTGTGTTGCAAATGAAAACAAGTATTTAGCTGTCCCCCACTGGCAAAAGCATCTCCACATCCCAATACAGTCAGAATCATAGATATAAGGTTAGTTTTACGGATACTACAAAAGTAGCCAATACCTGCTTTTTTCCTACCTTTGTATCTGGAGAACAACAGTATTTCGTTTATCATGAGTTATGTGTGGAAAATCCAGACACAACTCATGTGATACATCAGCATTCTCTCTCAAACTATTAACCAGTTATGCGCTATAAACATCTTTTCTTTGACCTGGATGATACATTGTGGGATTCTAAGCGCAACTCTACGGAAGCATTGCATGAGATCTTTATTCAGCATGCCTTGCAATCGGCCTTAGGAATTACAGAAGATGCATTCATTGAACAATTTCATCAGGTAAATTATGCACTCTGGGATCAGTATAGTGCTGGAGAAATTAATCAGCAGCAACTTCGGCAAAGACGCTTTCCGCTAGTATTTGAAGGACTTGGTATTACTCAGTTGCCTGATACAGAAGCTATGCAAATAGATTATCTGGCTATTTGTCCCCGCAAGCCACATCTTATGCCGTATACAAAAGATCTACTGAATCATCTGAAAGGCAGATATGAATTGCATATCATCACCAACGGTTTCATGGATGTTCAATCGATAAAGATGGAATGTTCTGGCATTTCTCATTATTTTGAAGAAGTAGTAACCGCCGAACGGGCAGGCTGCCAAAAGCCTAATCGTCAGATCTTTGATTTTGCCCGTCAGTTGGTGAATGCCAATGATCCCGATTGTCTGATGATTGGAGATAATTTACTGGCGGATGTAGGAGGAGCTAAAAATGCAGAGATGGACCATGTATTTTATAATCATGGCCGGGTGTCACACCAATATTCCCCAACCTATGAAGTACACTGCCATCAGGATCTGATGCAACTATTGTAAAACAAAAGAGCAGCCTGAATATGATCTCTAGGCTGCTCTTTTCAATGCTATAGAAGCTGATTACTTTACACGTGACATATATTCACGGGTACGAGTGTCAACTTTGATTTTATCACCAATGTTTACAAACAAAGGCACAGATACGATAGCACCTGTTTCAATAGTCGCAGGCTTCAGTGTTTTGGTAGCTGTATCCCCTTGAATACCTGGTTCGGTATAGGTTACTTCTACTTCAATGCTAGTTGGTAATTCTACAGATACGGGTGTATCAGCATCCATACTGATTTTTACCACCATACTCTCTTTTAATAAATCTGCGTTCTCACCTACGGTAGCTTCAGGAACATAGATCTGATCGTACGTTTCTGTATCCATAAATACCAGATTTTCACCATCACGATACAGATATTGATAATCACGGGTTTCTACACGAACAATTTCGCACTCCTCACTTGGGCGGAAACGGTTTTCAACTAATTTGCCAGTACGCACATTCCGCATTTTTACCTGGTAAAAAGCCCGCAGGTTGCCGGGGGTACGGTGTTCATATTCTACCACCTGCACTAATTCATTATTATAACGGATAAATGTACCTCTGGAAATATCAGATATTTGTGCCATATAATAGGTTTTGAATAGATAATAACTTTTGCCGCAAAGGTAAGAAAAAAACGATAGACAAGAGATTCCTGACAGAATACGTTGTTTGCAAAGGAATTGTTACCAGAAAGAAAGCATATACTTATTACCTCTCACCTAATATACGGAAGCGTTTGAATGTCATCCGACGTTTGGTCTGGTATTTCTCCAGTGCATGTTTTTGAATATGAGCAACTGCTTCTTCTACAGAATCTGTAAACAGCATCAGGTTCAGATCAGTCGAATCAATCATATGTGATTTAAGCATAGTCTCCATCATCTGCTGTACAGGTTGCCAGTAATCCTTTCCCATTACTATCACAGGAAAATCCAGAATCTTTCGTGTCTGAATCAGCGTCAAGGCTTCAAAAAACTCATCCATGGTACCAATGCCTCCCGGCATAATCACAAATGCCTGAGAATATTTAAACATTAACACCTTACGAACAAAGAAATACCTACACTCAAACCAACGATCCAGATATGGATTGGGTTGTTGCTCTTTAGGTAAAATGATATTACAGCCAATAGAAAAACCACCTGCATCTTTAGCACCCCGGTTTGCTGCCTGCATAATACCGGGTCCACCACCTGTCATTATGGTAAATCCCAGCTTGCTGACCTCAGCTCCCATACGACGTGCCAGAGCATAATAAGGCGATCCCTCAGCTACACGTGCTGATCCAAATACAGCGACACAAGGCCCAACAAAATGCAGAACCCGAAAACCTCGGATAAATTCTAGGAGAACTTTAAATGAAAAAACCAGCTCTTCCCATCGGGAACGGGGACCTTCCAGAAATATCTTTTCTTCTTTTACAGGAGTGGGATTACTAATTGGTGGTGTATTGGTAACTTCAGACATAATTCAGGCAATAGTTAAAGACAGTGGCTGATATTGAAGGGTATTATCGCATTACAGATCCACTCAGATACTTTCGGGATGCAAGCTTACAGATTCCTTTCTTATAAGAAAAATAAAAGTATAGGCAGATATACTGATTTCCCTCATCGTTTTTTTACAACTTCAATAATACTGTACCTTTGCAGTATGGATTATTTCAAAAAACTACAGGAATTCCTTTCCATTGAACGCGAAGAAGATAAACTTCAATACCAAAGACTTACCGAACAGTCGTCTGTCATAGAACGCAGAGCTAACGGACTTACATGGTATCCTATTGCCATTAAAGGAACAGAAATCAGCAGAGGTGATTATATAACGGTAGAAGTAGAGCGACCTACCAATCAGGATATTTCCCATCAATTCCGGACAGGTGTACCAGCTGCATTATTCAGCAATCATGACTCCAGGAATGATCGGGCAGAAGGGACCATTTCCTATGTAGGCAACAACCGTCTGAAGATTACTTTACGCACCGACGAACTACCCGAGTGGTCAAAAGATGGTAAGTTAGGAGTAGATGTACTCTTTGATGACAATAGCTATGATGAAATGCAGGCAGCTCTAAAACAAGCCGCCACATTAGCCGAAACAAAAGATGGTACTCTGGTTCAGATTCTGACAGGTAGTAAAAAACCTACCTTTAAAGCAGAGCCTATTCCTTTTAATCATCCCCGTCTTAACGCATCCCAGAATACGGCTGTTGAGAAGATACTTACAGCAAACGATCTGGCTATAGTACATGGTCCTCCCGGAACTGGAAAGACCACCACATTGGTACAGGCCATTAAAGCCCTCATCAAACAGGAAGGCAATAAGATACTGGTATGTGCCCCCAGTAATGCAGCCGTAGATCTGCTAAGTGATAAGCTTTCACAGGAAGGTATCAATGTAGTACGTATCGGTAATCCGGCACGGGTTAGTGAGAGACTTATGTCACTCACATTGGATCATAAAATGGCTGAACATGACCTGATGAAGGAAGCTAAAAAGCTCAAAAAACAGGCGCAGGAGTATAAAAACATGGCTCATAAATATAAACGCAATTTTGGTCGTGAAGAGCGGGAGCAACGAAAACTGTTATTTGATGAAGCCCATAAGATACTGAAAGAGATCGGCAAAACTGAACAATACATCATTGAAGATATTACCAATAAGGCTCAGGTTATTACAGCTACACTGGTAGGGGCTAATCATTATACAATTGCTGATATGAAGTTTCATACAGCTATTATCGACGAAGCGGGACAAGCACTGGAACCTGCCTGCTGGATACCTATTCTAAAAGCGCAGAAGGTTATTCTGGCAGGGGACCATTGTCAGCTGCCTCCTACCATTAAATCAATTGAAGCAGCACAACGCGGATTCAATCATACTCTTCTCGAAAAATGTGTGGCCCTGCATCCGGAAGCTGTAAGTCTGCTTACAGAACAATACCGTATGCATGAACACATTATGGGATATTCTTCCCGTGTGTTTTATCAGAACAGACTACAGGCTCATAGTTCAGTAGCCAATCATCTGTTGCATACCACAGACAAGCCAGTAGCTTTTATTGATACGGCAGGATGCGGATTTGATGAGAAACTTGATGGTACCAGCACAACCAATCCGGAAGAAGCCTCTCTGCTGATCAAACATCTGACCCAACTTGTTACAGAGCTTCAGAGTCATTATACACTTGAGACATTTCCATCGATTGCCATTATTTCGCCCTATAAGCAGCAAGTCAATGTCATTAAAGATTTACTGGATCATTCCCCTGACCTGGAACCTTATATGCCCCGTATTGCAGTCAATACAGTGGATAGTTTTCAGGGACAGGAACGGGATATTGTATACATCAGTATGACTCGTAGCAATGAAAAGGGAGAGATCGGCTTCTTGTCAGATATTCGTCGGATGAACGTAGCCATGACACGAGCACGTAAAAAACTGATTGTGATTGGCGATAGTGCTACACTGGCTCAGTTTCCGTTTTATGGTGACTTTATTTCATATTCTGAAGGTATTGATGCCTATCAGAGTGCGTGGGAGTTTGTATAAATCCACATTAATTCAGGAATTCAAGAATCAGTCAATTCCTATCTATTTGGTAAAAGTGAGCAGTAGCCTGTTCACTTTTATTTTTTCTCTATACTAACAAAACAATATAAAGCACTGTCAGTCAACACAAATACATTCATATCATGTTCCGCACATTTTTCCGGGTACTAAAGTTTTTCCTGTTTCCCTTATCCCTATTATCACTATTCCGATGTGGGTCTGGCTACAAAGAGAAAGATGGAAAGGTGACATACAATGGCAAAGAGATTGATACTTCAACAATGCATGGCTTTGTGGTATTGAATGATGCATTTGCCAAAGACTCTATTCAGGGATATTTCAGAGAAAGAGAAATCTCTGAAAGTGATGGTCCTACATTTCAGGCATTAGATGAAAATTACGCCAAAGACAAGAAAAATGTTTTTTATTGCACCAAAACACGTGATAGTCAAACATACTTCACAACCAGTTCTATTTATATTCAACGTCTCTCATCAGCAGACCCGGCCAGCTTTGTAGCTCTGGAATATGGGTATGCTAAAGATAAAAAACGCGCCTATTATGAAGGCAAACCCTTTGATATAACAGATCCAGATTCTTTCTCTGCACTAAACAGCAATTTCTCCAAAGATCGCATACATGCTTATTATCGTTGTAATCCGGTTGCAAAAAGTCATGGTGAAAGCTTTGAAGTTCTTGATTATGATTTTGCCAAAGACAAAAATCATATTTATTACTATGGTGTAAATGATGAAGGAGAGTATGACATACACATACTGGATTGTGATATGGCATCCTTTACCCGAATTGAACAATGGTATTCCAAAGATAAAATCTCTGCTTTTTACAAAACAGAACGTATTACAGGGTCTGATCCCAGTAGCTTTCAGAAACTAAACAGTGAATTTTCGAAAGACAAGTCTACAGTCTATTACCAGACAAATCCCATCAAGGGAGCAGATGCCTCGACCTTTCATTTGCTGGATGATTATTATGCCAAAGATACAACAGCTATATTCTGGACAAATATACTACTTCAAGAAGCAGATCCCTCCCATTTTCAGATTTTAGAACTCGGATATGCAACAGATGGAAAGAAGGTATTCTATAATGGTAAGATTGTTAAAGGGGCGGATGCAGCCAGCTTTAAAGCCTATCCACATGGTGTAGGAGACGCCGATGCAGAAGATAAACACAATAAGTTTTATGAAGGTCAAATTGTCAAATCTGAATAAACTGGTCTATTCAACATTTGCTTCTATATATGCCACATTACATAAAGGCAAAATTTCGTTTAGATTTGAGATGGCAGTATCTGAGAGTAAAGTGTCACTGACATCCAATATTCGAAGTTTGGTTAAATGACTGATAGAATCTGGTAGTGATTGCAATGCATTCCCACTCAAATCCAACCTGTGTAGGTGAGAACACCTCTTTATCTCAGAAGGGATATGCTTTAATTGGTTTTTTTCCAGGTATAAGGCTTTCAGATGAGATAAATTACCGATAGCACTATTAATAGATGTTAGTTGATTACGATCCCATCTCAAAACAGCAAGAAACTTCAAATCACACACAGAAGCAGGAATATCACCAAAATGATTCTCTCCAGCATCCAAAGAAACAAGCTGAGTTAGCTTTTCGAAGCTTGAGGGAAGATCTTTTAGTTGGTTGTTACGTATTACCAGATGTTGCAGTGCAACAAGATCGTTCAATTCAATAGGTAATGTAGTCAGTTTGTTAGTGTGTAGTGTAAGTATCTTTAATTTATGTAGTTTGCCTATCTCTAAAGGCAGATTTTCGATTTGGTTATTAGACAATGACAGTTCCTGAAGATTCTCTAGGTCCCCTATCTCAGCAGGCAATGTAGTCAATTGGTTATAATTTATATTTAATTCTACCAGATGTTTGAGTTCTCCAATTTCAGAAGGTATCGCAGTTAAGTTATTCCATGAAACTACTAAGCTCTCAAGATTTATCAGATACCGAATCTGCTCAGGAATAACTGACAGACCTTTGCCAGACAAATCAACTTTTGTTATAGAAGGTATTTCCAGCAGTGTAGTTTTAAAATCCTTTTTTTGTGGCATTGATAGCCAATCCATCAGAATCTTTACATCATTGTGATATTCCTCAACATTGATTTGCAAAGATTCTGCAATAGCAATTCCCAATTCAATATTTTCCAGCATTCCTGATAACAGGAATGCCAGTATTTTCTCTTTTTCACTTTTTTCTTCTGACATATAGTCTATTTTTTACTTACTCAAAGGTAATAGTAGTACAAAAGGGTAACCAGCTTTGTATATTTATTTTTTCATCTTCCGATAATGGATTATTCCACAAACCTAATACCTGTAACTTCTCCAGCTGACCTATCTGAGAAGGTAGTTGGGCTAGTTGGTTGCCTGCCAGATAAAGTTTATTCAATTGTATCAATGTCCCTATTTGCAATGGAACCGACTGTAATTGAGTATGACTTGCATTCAAATAAGTTAGTTTCTTTAACTTACCAATCTTATCTGAAAGCTTTTTTAGTGGATTGGCATCCAGAATTAAAATTGTTAGCTTATGCAAATTTATTAGCAGTTCAGGAAATCCCTGCAATTCATTCTCTCCAATATCCAGTTGAGTAAGCTTCTTTATATTCTTTACCTCTTCAGGTAGTTGAGTCAGTTGATTTGTACGTAAAGATAGATGAGTCAACATTACCAATCCTCCAATTTCGGCAGGCAACTTGATTAACTGGTTTGTATCCAGAAGCAGTTGTTTAAGTTTGATCAGATTTCCTATTTGTGGTGGTACTAACTGGAGGTGATTCTCCCTTACATCCAATATAGTGAGTTGGGTAAGCAAACCTATTTCGGCAGGCAATACAGTTAGATGATTGTTAGCAACTTTTAACTCTGTCAACTTGGTCAGATTGCCAATCTCGTTTGGTATTTTATGAATAGAGTTGTCTGACAACAGGAGCTTTTTCACATTAGTCAGGTATTTAATCTGACTGGGTATAACTTTCAGATTTTTACCAGACAAATCTATAACTTCAACAGAATGTATTTTCAGCAGCTTGTGTTTAAATGTCAGGCGTGTATGTTTGGATAACCAGTTGAAAAGAATATCCATATCCTCTACCACACCCTTCAGATCAAGATGCAGCGATTCTGCTATGTGTATTCCTAACTCAATACTGTCTAAATGTCCGGACAGCAAAAAATCCATTATTTTTTCTTTATCACTCTTTGGCTGTTTCATAACAAGCAATATACTCTACCCAAAATTAGACATTATATTTATAGATATTGGTCTGATAACAATCTTATGGTACTCTACATTTTCTTGTTCTGGTTTGCATTACTTGAACAACTAGTATGTCTGGAAGAGCCAACAAGTTGTCCAACAGATTCCACAAAATAAAATGACCAAGCTACTGCTAACTCCTTCTATAGCCAATCTCAGATAGCTGTACTATTCTAATAAAAGCATCAACAGGCTGTCTTATTTCTTTCACTCTTCAGATGAAAAACACAATTAATTCACTGAATAGCAAAAAGTTACAAATACACAGGCATATTAATTTCCTCATTTTGCCGTAGCTATATAAGTGATTATCTGTTTAGATAGAGATTTTAGATGGCTAGTATAACTATGTTACAATTAAATAAATACCATTATGAGCATATTTGCATGGATTATTCTGGGGCTCATAGCTGGCGCGTTAGCAAAGCTTATTATGCCTGGAAACCAATCAAATAATTGGTTGTTGACGATTGTATTAGGTGTCGCGGGTGCTATACTTGGCGGATTTGTAAGTACACTACTGGGATGGGGCGGTATTAATGGATTTACATTACAAAGCATATTCCTTTCTATCTGTGGTTCATTGCTACTTCTTTGGATAGCTTCTTCAGGCTCTACGCATAGAAGGTATCATCACCGAAGGTATCGTCGTTATAGATACTAATAGAATTCAATTACACAAAAGCAGACTCATGGGTCTGCTTTTTTTATTACTTTACCATCATTTTTACGAAATACATAACTGTATGATACTTCGAAATATCCCTTCTACAGGTGAAACATTGCCTATAATTGGATTAGGCACCTGGTCTACTTTTGATGTGACACGTCCTGCAGATCATCCACCACTAGAACAAGTATTACAAGCAGTTGTTCAGACAGCCAAAGGGGCTCTTATTGATAGTTCACCTATGTATGGACGAGCAGAAGAAGTGGTAGGCAATCTGACTCAGTCTTCCAAATTGAATGAGGACTTCTTTTATGCAACCAAGGTATGGACAACAGGCAAGCAGGAAGGTATACAACAAATGGAGAGTTCATTAAAAAAGATGCAGCGTAAAGAAATGGATCTGATGCAAATCCATAATCTGACTGACTGGAAAACTCACCTAACAACGTTGAGAGATTGGAAAGAACAGGGAAAAATTCGATATCTGGGTGTTACACATTATACTGATTCCATGCACCCGGAACTGGAGAAAGTCATAATGACTGAGAAAATAGATTTTGTTCAGTTCAATTATTCCATTACTTCGCGAAATGCAGAAAAACGATTGTTACCTGCAGCAGCAGATAAAGGAGTTGCCACATTAATAAATCGCCCACTAGGGGAAGGCACTTTATTTACAATGGTACGAGGTAAAGCACTTCCAGAATGGGCAAAAGATTATGATATCCACTCCTGGACACAATTTTTCTTAAAATTTATAGCCTCTCATCCTGCTGTAACCTGTATCATCCCTGCAACCCGAAAACCTACTCATGCAGCAGATAATATGCAGGCAGGCCAGGGAAGGTTACCAGATCAAACTATACGTGAAAAGATGGTAACATTTATTGAATCACTTTAACCACTTTTACTTCATGAAATTATTCCATAAATCCATTTTGTTCCTCTTTTTGGTAAGTGGAGTTCCGTCACTTACAACCTCGGGACAAACAACCATTTTAAAGAATGTGACTGTTATCGATGGTACAGGTAATAAGCCACGTACCAATCAGAATGTGGAAATAAAAGCGGATAAGATTGTATCCATTACAGATGCTAAGACTGCAACCTCTAAAGGTGCTACAGTTATTGATATGACAGGAAAGAGTATTATGCCTATGGTTATCAATTCTCATGGGCACCTTGGAAATCTGAAGGGAACCACAACCAAGCGTGAAAACTTTACCCATGAAAATATAGAACGACAACTGGTTCAGTACGAGAAGTATGGTATTAGTGCCATCTTATCACTGGGATCAGATCATGCAGCTATCTGGAACTTACGAGATTCTTCACGCAATGGATTGTTGAAAGGAGCCACTATTTATACAGCAGGGTATGGGTTTGGTGTAGCCAATGGTGCACCTCCTGTAGATTATGGTATGGATGATGTATTACGTCCCCAATCAGCCGATGAAGTTCCTGCCATGATGCAAAAGCTGGCATCCTTAAAACCAGATATGATAAAAATATGGGTAGATGATCTGGGTGGACGTTCTACCAAAATGGAACCTGCTATCTATGAAGCCATTATTCGGGAAGCACATAAATACAACATCCGGGTGGCAGCTCACCTCTACTATCTCGAAGATGCAAAGAAACTCGTAGCAGCCGGGCTTGATGTAATAGCACATAGCATCCGGGATAAGGAAGTAGATGATGCATTACTGACAGAGATGAAAAAGAAAGGCGTAATCTACATCCCTACCCTTTCACTGGATGAATTTGCATTCAGCTATGGAGGCCAACCAGAATGGATAAATGATACATTCTTTAAAAACGCACTTGAACCTGGGGTCTTCGAAATGATTACCAGCAAAGCGTATCAGGATAAAACTGCCAGTGCACCTAACTACCAGAAAAATATTTCAGCATTCAAAACAGCTCTCATCAATGTCAAAAAAATATATAATGCAGGAGTTATAATTGCTTTAGGTACAGATTCCGGAGCCAACCCTATCCGACCGCAGGGATTTTCTGAACACTTTGAAATGGGTTTGCTGGTTCAGGCAGGTTTAACTCCCCTGCAAGCTATTACCATAGCAACTCAGAATTCAGCTATTTTTCTAAAAATAAATACACAAATGGGTACATTAGCACAAGGAAAAAAAGCGAATTTCATCGTACTGGATAAAGATCCATCCGAAAATATCAAAAATACTCAATCTATTCAAAGTGTCTGGAAGAATGGGAAGAAGGTACAGGATTTTCAATAATACATTCTCTATTTAAAATAAAAGCTCTTCTACATCTTAGTAGAAGAGCTTTTATTTTAAGGCGAAGAATTAGCAATTATCTTTTCCAACTTTATTATCTGCTCCCTCATTCAGACATAATAAAAGTTTTAATGATTACTCATCATTATCATGCCAGTTATTATTGATCTGCATTTGCTGTCTATCATTCCACTTGTCCAGATCTTCTCCTGATTCCTTCTTTATAAATTCTTTGTATTTCTGAAATACAGTATCAGGCAGTGTCTTTCCATTTACTATCATCTTTTTATTAGTGAGTTTCAAGCTATAGCTATCTGCGTTATTTATTAGTCCATCCTTCTTTAATTCACTGGCAAAAAGTTTCATAAATTTATTATGCTTTTCCATTGCTTTTTCATGCTCCTTCATCTGTTCGTCATGTCGTTTCATCTGCTTTGCATGTTCTGTCATTGCCCGCTCATGTGCTTCTTGCTGCTTTTTATGCTGTTGCTCCCGAGTTCTGGCATTTACTTCATTTCTCAGATAACTATCACTCTCTCTCACTTCTTGTTCTAACTCTCTCTGATATTGCTTGAGCTCTTGCAAATAATCCCGTAGATCATCTCTATATTGTTTACCTGCATCACTCTGTGTTTTTTGTAGCTTTTCCTGCTGTTTCTGAGATAATTGTAACATTCTATCAGAAAGAGCATTCATCTTCTTTTTTACTTCTGCTATATGGTCATCATCAGGAGATTGTTTACTATAAAGTCGAGCTAACTCATCACTTAACCTACTTATCTTATCCCCCATTTCTCCTATTTCATCGCTAAGTTCTGAGTCAAAGCCCATCAGTGGAGGCATTGGTGGCATAGGAGGTCTAGGAGCTATAGGTGCCATCGGAGGCATTGGCGCCATTGGAGGGACTGGTGGTACGGGAGGAACCGGTGGGACAGCCAGAAAACTACCCTCATAGTCTTCTTCATCCTCTCCTTCTATCTCATCTTTACGATATTTATCCTTTTTATAGCCTGCAGCCAGCTTTTCATCGTCGTCCTTTGCTTCATTTAGTTTGGATTCAATAACCTGCTTGTAATTTTTTAACTCTTCCTTCTTCAACTTTTTTCCATCGACAACTACTTCTGTTACTGTTCCCTTCTTATCCTTTACAATAATAATTTCCCGAACCACCTTATTCGTATCTGTGAAGGTACTGTAATATGTTGTGTTACCAGATAGACGCTCTGGCTTATCCTCAGAAACGGGTTTGGTAGCCAAAGCAACTGGACGTTCCTGTGAAACAATCTCTTGATTATCTGCGTTTTTCAGATTAGAAAATGCACTGGCAGATACAGCAACCAGACAGAGCATTAATACACCTGAAACTAGTAGTCCTTCATTGAATGTTGGCTTTTGAGGAGATTGTTGTAGTAGTCGCTGAATACGCCCTAACAAAGAGCCTTTGCTTCCAGTTGCAGCCATAGCCAATTGAGGTACAGCTTGCATTACCTCCAGATTTGTCAGTGCCTGTGCAAAAGTAAGACTATCACCACTGAGCTGTACAGCCATATCATCACAGCAATGCTCACGTTCCTGGCGTATTATACCTGACATCCACCAGATGGCAGGATGAAAAAAGAATAATATCTCAATGATTGATTGAAATATATTTATCCAATAGTCATTACGTACTATATGTGCCAGTTCATGCGCCAGAATTGCCTCTACCTGTTGTGTAGAAAGACCGGTGAAAGTACCTACTGGTAATAGGATAACGGGTTTGAAATAGCCAATCGCCATTGGAACTTTAACAAGCACAGACTCCATCATCTGTACTGAGCGAGTCAATCCCATCTTATGACTCAATACGTGTGTTTTATTTATCCACTCCTGAGAAACGGCTAATGTTTTATAATGTTTGAGGCGTTGCACATACAACATTCCCCCCATAAACCGTAGAGTTAATACCAGAATCCCTAATACCCAAACTGTTACTAACAACGGCAAATGTTCTTCAAAGTAACTAGACCAACGATCCTGTAGTTGTTCCCAAACGATAATGGTAGCCGAAGTTTGGGGCTGGTTGAATTTTTGAGCCACGGTCAGAGTAGTTGATAATTTTCCTTCGGTAGATTTATTTTGTAAAGCTTGTTCTGAAAAATTGGGACCTACTATTTCATTTGATTCATATACAGTATAGAAAGTAATTCCGGCTATCAACAAAATCGAAAACAAAGCAGAAATGGCTACGAAATACCGAGCCTGAGCTGAACTCCGATTCATTAACAACATAACTAAAGCCATTAGAATGGCAATGGCAGCCCCCTGCCATAATGAATGTAGCAAAGTCCAGCCAATAGCTTCTGTCAGTTTGGGAGATAAAAGAGAAGAAAGCATAGTTTTCATAAGCAATAGTATAAATATAGTGACATGAAGATTTCAGATAGGAGAATTATTTACTGGTTTTAGTTAAGTCTGATAGACCTATACTAACCTGTTTTTATCATATGTCTTTTATACATTCTAAAAGCAGACACCTGGTGTTATAGTTATTCAGAATGGTTTCTTGCCTCTCATCTGTTCTAAAAGGCGCTGAATTTCAGCAAGCTCTTCTGAAGACGTTTTATTATTACCCAGAGCCTGCATGACCAGTTTCATAGCAGACCCCCGAAAAGTGGTATCTATAAACTTATCAAGCAGTGTTTTCTGTATATCCTCTTCTTTCACAGCTGCCATATAGATATGTGTCCGGTTCTCTTCATTACGCGTTACCAAGCCCTTTTCTGCCATAATCTGCATAATCTTAAGAGTAGTTGTATATACAGACTCTTTTGACTTAGTAAGTTGCTCATGAACATCTCGAACTGTAGCCTGCTCTTTTTGCCACAAAATTTGTAAAATTTCCAACTCTGCTTCGGTTGGCTTTGGAATAGGATTTTGCATGATTACTTATAGGTCTTACATCTACGATTTATTTCGTATCCAAATATACTACGATTCATTTCGTATTTCCAAATTTATCTACGAAATTTTTCGTAGATGTTTACATTATCTGGTAGAATACATTAAAATAGAGGTTGGAACTTACCCACATTATTTCTTTTCAGGTATTTTTTCGGAAATTTGCACCCTCCTTAGCCTTATGAAAATATGAACCGTTTCGCTGTCTTTCTTTATTTAGCTGTCCACCTTATTTATGAGGCTAACTTTACGATTATTTGATTTCACACAAAAAGTTAATTATAAAACAGAAGTTCTTTCCGGCCTTACAGTTGCATTAGCGTTAATTCCTGAAGCACTTGCCTTTGCCATAGTAGCAGGTTTATCTCCTATGATTGGTTTGTATGCAGCCTTTATTATGGGCTTCATCACTTCTGTATTTGGAGGAAGACCAGGTATGATTGCAGGAGCAACGGGTGCCGTTGCAGTTGTGCTGACATCGCTTGTCAAAGATTATGGCCCTGAATATGTTTTTGCTACTGTTATACTGGCGGGTCTGCTTCAGATAGCAATTGGAGTGTTCCGGTTAGGAAAGTTCATACGATTAGTGCCTCAACCTGTTATGTATGGGTTTGTTAACGGCTTAGGTATAGTTATCTTTCTTGCCCAGCTTACACATTTCAAAACTACTGATTCAATGGGAGTACAACACTGGATTACAGGTATTCCCCTATGGGTTATGCTTGGTCTGGTCATGCTTACCCTGCTTATCATTATCTGGCTTCCACGTTTTACCAAGGCCATTCCCTCTTCTCTGGCTGCAATTCTCATTGTATCCGGTATTGTATTGGGTTTTGGCATTGAAACCAAGACAGTAGGTGATGTAGCTTCTATTCAGGCTGGCTTTCCTCCACTCCATATTCCTCAGATTCCTTTGCAATGGAAAACACTGATCATTATATTCCCCTATTCTCTTGTGGTAGCATGTGTAGGTTTAACAGAGAGCCTTTTGACATTGAATCTTATTGATGAGGTTACCCAAACACGTGGACGTGGCAATAAAGAATGTGTAGCTCAGGGACTTGCAAATATTACCTGTGGGTTCTTTTATGGGATGGGAGGTTGCACACTGGTAGGCCAAAGTATCATAAATATATCTGCGGGAGCACGTGCCCGATTATCAGGTATTGTAGCATCTGTTATGCTTCTGGTATTCATTGTCTTCTTTGCTAACATCGTTGAAAAGCTACCTATGGCAGCCTTGACAGGTGTAATGTTTATGGTAGCCGCTACTACTTTTGCATGGGCAAGCTTAAAAGCATTTGGCAGAATGCCTTTAGCAGATGTATTAACCATGGTAATTGTAGCAATTATTACAATCGTTCTTCATAATCTTGCTCTGGCAGTTTTGATTGGCGTAATCATTTCAGCATTGGTTTTTGCATGGGAAAGTGCCAAAAGAATACATGCGAAAAAATATAGAGACGAACAAGGAGTACAACATTATGAATTGTATGGACCTTTATTTTTTGGTTCTGTAACTACTTTTGCAGGGATTTTTGATGTTTCCACTGATCCAGCAGAAGTAGTTATAGACTTTAAAGAAAGCAGAGTAGCCGATATGTCCGGCATTGATGCTCTTGATAAACTTACAGAACGCTATCAAAAGGCAGGTAAAAAACTTCATCTAAAACATCTAAGTCCAGATTGTCGTCAGTTATTAAAGAATGCAGAAAAGATTGTTGAGGTAAATATTATTGAAGATCCCAGTTATCAGATTGCAGTAGATACTAAATAGACTACTGTATATTGAGTTGATTTATAAGCATATTTCATCAGAGTGGCATGTATTTTTACAGTTCTATAGGAGTTATTTTTTATCTTCTCAGAATAAATCCATACTGTGATGAATATTCCTATGAATAACCGAAACATTGCGATAGCATCAACACTGTTGTCAGCAGCAGCCATTGGAGCATATGCTGTATTACGTAACTCAAACAATCATCCGGAATTACCAGTAGAAGAATCGGTAGATCTGGATCGTTATCTGGGAGAATGGTATGAAATTGCCCACTTGCCTTTCAAATATGAAAAAGGTTGTTTTGGTGTAAAAGCAATCTATGCAAAACGAGATGACGGAGATATCGATGTGTTGAATATCTGCCACAAAGACTCTCTTACAGGCGAGTTGGATATTGCAAAGGGAAAAGCCTGTGTAGTAGATACAAAAACCAATGCTAAGTTAAAAGTTACATTTGTATGGCCGTTTAGTGGAGATTACTGGATACTGAAAGTTGGGAAAAAATATGATTTTGCATTAGTAGGAACACCAGACAGAGACAATCTCTGGATTTTAAGCCGTACACCTGAAATGGACGAAAACCGTCTTGAAAAGCTACGTACTCATGCTCAAAATCTTGGATTTGATACATCCAAGCTAATCTATACTACACAAGTAGAAGCTTAATAATTACTATCCTACTTAACAATACGATGGATGTCATTTTTGACTATACATCGTATTGCTACCTTTTAAACTAAGTTAGTTGTCAATATATAGACAATAAGGAGAGAATAAAATGCCAGGTTTTGCTCAACCGATGCAAGCCCACTGCTATAGTATGGTTCAATAAACTAAGCATATAAAAACATATTCTACCCATAATACACCTGCTCTGCTGTAAAGTAACTGGTTTTCCCAGCTACATCTTTCTGCTGGATTACAAATCCTGTGGTTGTTTTGTCCAGATCCTTACGATGCACCTTCATAAAAGCCCTTCCTTCTCCAGACACCGCATCCGGAGTTAGTTTTCTGATCTCATTTACTCCCCATTGTAGTGTTACAGGGATCTGTTTATGTAGTGATACTATAATTTCATCTGGTAATTTATTACATAATGAGGCAGGATCTACTTTTACATCATAGAGAATCTCATCTGCATATGCATTGCCAATGCCTTTCATTACCGCTTGATCAATTAAAAAAGCTTTTACTGGCTTACCGTGAAAGCGTCTAAGAGCAGATTTGAAATCATCTAAAGTTAAAGATCCTAACAATGCATCTGGCGTTGAGTCTTTAGCTAGGTTAACTATTACCTTTGCCCAACGCTGTGGATCTGTAATTACAACAAATTTTCCATCATTGAATCCAAAAGCTGCAATTTTATAGGAAATACTCTCCAACTCTTCGCTGATAGCAGTACCTCCCTTTAACATCAGATGTACACCAAAATGAACATCTTCTCCAAAGTGAAAGAACATTTCTTTACCAATAGTTTTCACTTCACTCAATGTCTTATTGAGTACTTTTTCTTCAAACACCTGAGAGGTATCGCATCTCTTTCCATGAAAAATTCGAACAGACGTAAGTGTCTTTCCTTTAAAAACTTTTGTTAGATTTTCTGAGAAAACAGTTAAATCAGGTAATTCGGGCATAGGATCAGAATATAAATATAGAAAGTAAATCTACAAAAGAAGACGAAATATTCCTCTATCCTAAGTCAAACAAAAAGCCCGTTACCAATACTTGATAACGGGCTTTTGTATAAACTTATCTATAAAATCCGCTACTCTTTCGAGTGAGAAATAAGTTATTTGCCAACTTCTTCGTAATCTACATCTGTTACCTCAGAATCTTTTCCAGAGTTGGCATTACCCTGTCCCTGACCTGCATCAGCTCCAGGCTGTTGCCCGGCTGCACCAGCAGCATTATACATTTCCTGAGAAGCAGCCTGCCATGCATTGTTCAGCTTTTCCATTGCAGCATCTATAGCAGCAATATCACGGCTACCATGTGCAGTACGCAAATCTGTCAATGCACCTTCAATAGCAGATTTATTTCCATCAGAAAGCTTATCACCGTAATCTTTCAGTTGTTTTTCAGTCTGGAAGATCAGAGAGTCAGCAGCGTTTACTTTCTCTACTTTCTCTTTTTCAACTCTATCTGTCTCTTCATTGGCTTTCGCTTCATTACGCATTTTTTCGATTTCAGCATCAGTCAAACCGGAAGAAGCTTCAATACGGATTTTTTGTTCTTTGCCAGTTCCACGATCTTTAGCAGAAACGTGCAATATACCGTTAGCATCAATATCGAAAGTTACTTCAACCTGAGGTACACCACGAGGTGCAGGTGGAATACCATCTAAGTGGAATCGGCCAATAGTACGGTTACCACTTGCCATTTGGCGCTCTCCTTGCAGTACATGTATCTCTACTGAAGGCTGATTGTCAGATGCAGTCGAAAATACCTCTGACTTTTTGGTAGGAATGGTAGTGTTAGATTCAATCAATTTGGTAAACACTCCACCCAATGTTTCAATACCCAAAGAAAGTGGCGTTACATCCAACAACAACACATCTTTCACTTCTCCAGTGAACACACCTCCTTGAATAGCAGCACCTACAGCAACAGCCTCATCTGGGTTAACGTTCTTGGAAGGTTTCTTTCCAAAGAATTTCTCAACTTCTTCCTGAATACGTGGGATACGAGTAGAACCTCCTACCAGAATAACTTCAGTAATCTCAGAAGTAGAGAAACCAGAATTTTTCATAGCGCGACGGCAAGGTTCTAATGTACGTTGAATCAGATCATCGCACAATTGCTCAAATTTTGCACGCGTTAATGTACGAACCAAGTGCTGAGGAATGCCATCGATCGGCATGATATATGGTAAGTTTACCTCTGTTTGAGTAGAGCTGGATAACTCAATCTTAGCTTTCTCAGCAGCTTCTTTCAAACGTTGTAAAGCCATTGGATCTTTGCGCAGATCTATTGTTGGATGATCTTTCTTGAATTCTTCAGCCAACCAGTCAATGATCTTCTGATCGAAGTCATCACCACCTAAGTGAGTATCTCCATCTGTTGATTTAACTTCAAATACACCATCACCTAACTCCAGGATAGATACGTCAAATGTACCACCACCTAAGTCAAATACAGCGATTTTCAGTTCCTGATTTTTCTTATCCAAACCATAAGCCAGTGCAGCAGCAGTAGGTTCGTTAATAATCCGTTTTACAGTCAAACCTGCTATTTCACCTGCCTCTTTAGTAGCCTGACGTTCTGCATCATTGAAGTAAGCAGGTACTGTAATCACAGCTTCTGTTACTGTTGTGCCCAGATAATCTTCAGCTGTAGACTTCATTTTCTGAAGAATCATAGCTGATAATTCCTGAGGAGTATATTGACGATCACCTATTCGTACACGAGGTGTATCATTTGGTCCTTTTTCAACCTCATAGGAAACACGGCCTGCTTCTGTTGTAACTTCAGAGAAGCGTTTTCCCATAAAACGTTTGATAGACTGAATAGTATCTTTAGGATTTGTGATAGCCTGACGTTTTGCAGGGTCTCCTACCTTCCGCTCACCATTTGCCAAGAAAGCAACAATAGAAGGTGTAGTACGTCGTCCTTCACTGTTTGGAATTACAACCGGCTCGTTACCTTCCATTACAGCAACGCAGGAGTTTGTGGTACCTAAGTCTATTCCAATAATTTTTCCCATTGTTATAACTAGTTTGATAGTTGAATATTCTGTTTTGTAACGATCTTACTCTAACAAGAGCTATGCCATTACAAGAATATCTACTTTGTCTTAAGCAAATACAAACGCCATAAACAATGACAAATCTCTGAAAAACAGATAGTTAACAAAAAAATATTAACTAAGGCTGACAAAGCATGAATGAAACCCAATATATGTCCGATGACATAATGACAGTTTTTCATTCTATAAAAAAGAAGTTTCCTGCCGAATTAACGTAAAGTATGTCATAAACGACTATTATAGTAATCGTGTACTCTAGCAAAGAACAAAGTCATCTGAATCTGTCATTATTTCTTACATATCAATTTTGTATTCTTTCAGACGTAGGAATAAAATTTTCTATTTTATTTTAAACTTTATACAATTTTGTAAATCTAAGGCTGTATATTTTACTTCTAAAGCAAATCTTAAAATATAAATTATGCAACTACACTCACATTTTGTTAGCGATGAACGCTCAACATAAGTTATACTTACTCTGTACTTCACTTGTACTTACATTAATTACTTTTTCTGCTCAGGCACAAAACCTGCAATTAACCGGCCTTCTCTCAGATCAAAAAGATCATTCTCCTTTGATTGGAGCAACTGTCATGCTTACTCCACAGACAGACACAACCAAAAAAGTATATATATTAACGGATGTAGAAGGCAGATTCACCTTTGGCTCACTCTCAAATCAGACATACATACTATCTGTAAGTTATCTGGGATATGAACCATTCAAACAGGCGATATCTGTATCTTCAGCTAAACAGGATATGGGAACTTTGCAAATCAATCCCAAAACCACACAGTTGAATGAAGTACAAATCCGAGCTAAGCGTTATGAAGAACGAACTGTCCAGAAAGGTGATACAACAGAGTACAATGCTGGTGCATTCAAAACCAATAGAGATGCCAATGCTGAAGACCTGGTAACCAAAATGCCTGGGGTAACCATGGAAAATGGAACGGTAAAAGCTCAGGGTGAAGATGTGAAAAAAGTTTTGGTTGATGGTAAAGAATTCTTTGGAGATGATGCAACACTGGCTTTACGCAATCTTCCAGCGGAAGTAATTGATAAAATTCAGGTATTTGACCGAATGAGTGAGCAATCACAGTTTACAGGTTTCGATGACGGGCAATCTGTCAAAACTATCAACATTGTTACCAGGGCAGATAAGCGCAATGGCCAATTTGGTAAGATATATGCCGGGTACGGCACAGATGACCGTTATCAGGCAGGTGGTAACCTTAATATATTTAAAGGAAATAACAGAATTTCTATTCTGGGATTATCTAATAACATAAATCAACAGAACTTTGCCACACAAGACCTGGTAGGTGCCTTTAGTGGTGGCGGCAATCAACGAGGTGGTGGTGGAAATCGAGGCGGAGGTGGCGGTGGTCAGGGAGGGGGTGGAAATAACGCATCCAATAACTTTCTGGTAGGACAACAAAGTGGTATCTCAACAACCAATTCACTGGGACTTAATTACTCAGGAAACTGGGGGAAAAAGGTCACGATAAACGGTAGTTATTTCTTCAACAAAGCCAATACACAGAATCAGACATTACTGAATCGTGAATATTTCATTGATGCTGATTCAAGTCAATATTATAATACCAATACTTTTTCCGGAAACACAAACTGGAATCACCGTTTTAATTTGAGACTTGAGTATAAGATAGATTCAGCCAACTCTATTGTATTTACACCAAGACTCAGTTTTCAAACCAACAATTCAATAAGCAACACCCTGGGTCGTACCCAATTGTCAGATGGCAACTTACTGAATGACATCACCAATACCTATAATTCTGATAGAAAAGGGTATACCATTGGAAACGAGATTTTGTACAGACACCGTTTTACCAAGCAAGGCAGAACATTTTCTTTTGGAATTAATACTAGTTGGAACAAAAACGATGGAAACAATCGCTTATATTCATTAGCTCAGTATTACACAAATGAAATAACAACTCAAGAAACAACCGATCAAATATCCATATCCAATACAGATGGCTATACACTGTCAGGTAATGTGGTATATACAGAACCATTAAGTCGTAAAAGTCAGTTGCAGTTCAATTACAATTCGTCCTTTACCCAATCAAATGCATTAAAGGAAACATATGATTATGATGAAAATACAGATTCTCACAATAAGTTGAATCCTACTTTATCCAATACATTTGACAATCAAAATTATGTAAACCGGGCGAGTGTTGGGTATCGGATCAACGACAAAAAACTTAACATGATGGCTAATGTAGGGTTTCAGAAAGCTGACCTTATTGGCAATCAACTTTTTCCAATAACCAATAAAATTAATCGGAGCTTCTATAATGCATTACCTTCTTTGATGCTTAATTATAAGTTTACTACCAGTCGAAATATTCGTATATTCTATCGCACGTCAACCAATCTTCCGTCAATCACGCAGTTGCAAAATGTCATCAATAACAACAACCCGCTTTTACTTACAGGTGGTAACCCCAATCTGAGACAAGAGTTTGTTCATTCGTTTATGGCACGTTACTCTGCTGCTCAACCCACAAAAGGCAGAACATTGCTGGCGATGCTCTCTCTTACACGAACTAACAACAATATAGGGAACTCCACATTTATTGCCACTAAAGACTCAGTATTAACTCAGGATATAACTTTAAAAAAAGGAGCTCAATTATCAACCCCAGTTAATTTGAATGGATCATGGAGTGCACGTTCATTATTTACGTATGGTTTACCAGTGGGTTTTATGAAAAGCAATCTCAATCTGACATCAAGTGTTACATATAACAACACACCTGCCTTAATTAATACTGTTACTAATACATCCAACAGTTACACACTTAGTCAGGGCTTGACTTTAAGTAGTAACATAAGCGAAAAAATAGATTTCACCCTAGGCTACACAGGCAACTATAATATAGTACGTAATACACTGCAACCTCAATTGAACAACAATTACTTTTATCATCTGGCAAATGGTAAGCTCAACTGGACATTTGGGAAGGGTTTTGTATTGCAGAATAATGTCAGCTATACCCAATATTTCGGTCTGGAAGGCGGATATAATCAAAGTTATGTACTCTGGAATGCAAGCTTTGCAAAAAAATTCTTCAAGGATCAGAATGGAGAATTGAAACTCTCAGTTTTTGACTTGCTTAATCAGAATAACAACATATCCCGTAATGTAACGGAAACCTATATAGAAGACTCACAAACACAGGTATTAAAGCAATACTTTATGCTTACCTTCACTTATACTCTGAGAAGTTTTGGAAAGAAATAGAATAGAAAAGCCGAATCCTTTTCTATTGGAAAAGGATTCGGAAATACAATAGATAATGCAACCATTTAGTATAAGATCGTGTCTTGACTAAAAAACGCGATCATATGAAACCTGCATTATTTATAGTAAGTCTCCTGCTATTACTAGCATGTTCTAAAGATGAATCTACATCAGCAGAGTTAAAAGCTAACTCATCTCGCTGGGCATCCAAACGATTGGTGAATTATACTTTCACTCAACGACTAAATTGTTTCTGTATCAGAGGAGGCGAAAAGATGACAGTGATAGTACAAAATAATCAGATTGTAGATGTTAAAGATAGCACTGGTGCCAGCTTGCCTGCAGAGTTGCAAAAGAACTATAAAACTATTGATGAGCTTTTTCAACTCATTCAAACTACAGATCCTAAAAGCGTGGCTGTTATCAATGTCACCTATGATGATGTATTAGGCTATCCTAAATCTATCTATATAGACAAGAGTGAACAAATGGCGGATGAGGAGATTGGTTATGATTCTGAGAATGTATCCCATTAGGACTACTAATCACATACAACTGATTCCTTTGGCAAAGGAATCAGTTATTTATTTTCACTTCATAGATGACAGGCCATAACTTACCCGTAATATACACTGTATTTCGTGTCGGATCATAGGCAATCCCATTCATTTCCAAGGCTGAAGGGTTCTTAGCCTTGGCGTCATAGGCAAGAGAAGAAAAATCCAGACGACCTACCACTTTGCCTGTACCAGGATCTATTTTAACAATAAAGTTTGTAGTATAGACATTTGCATAAATAAAGCCGTGAATAAATTCTAGTTCATTAAGATTTGTGACTGGACTTCCGTTTTCTGTGACTGACAATACTTTCTCAACCTTAAAAGATTTTGGATTCAGATAGGTTAGTTTATTAGAACCATCACTCATAATCAAAGCTGTACTATCTGTAGTAAATCCCCATCCCTCATTACTTGGAAAGGTAAATGTTCCGATTTGCTTGAAAGTAGTGGCATCATACATAAATCCAATCTTTGTCCGATATGTGAGTTGATAAAGTTTATCATTCAGGAATACGATGCCTTCCCCGAAATACTTGTTTCGATCAAGCTCTATTTTCTCTTCCATTTTACCATTTGCAAGATTTACAACTCCTATCAATGATCTTGTTTGTTGCAATTCACTTGGTGATCCTGTACTTTCATATAATTTACCTTTGTACATCAATAAGCCCTCAGTAAATAAAGTAACATCATGTGGATAGGTTGTTAGTACACCATAATTGAGAGTAGAACCTGAAGGTATTGTCACTGCAGAAGCTTCATCTGTATGGGTCTCACTCGTACATCCTACAAGGATGCTAACCAGAATTACCCCCCAAAGTATGTATGATCTTATCATGTATTTGTATGCAACTGATATATGTTTCAAAAGTACGATGAGAGATTTTCTCATCAAAACAACGCGCCAAAGAACACATAAAATCGCCATTCACTAAAAAAACATGATAGACCACAAAACAAGTAATCAATCAATCACTTATTTTACGAATCTTTTGTGTATATCTATTCCATTTTTTATCTGACACTTTCTTGAATCTCCAAAGAGTATACTGCATTTTTATTTTATTCTGCATCACTTCCACCTCTTTTGGATGGGGGTTTTATGCTCACAAACAGATCAACAGGTTAGCCGTTTTTGGTCTTCCTCCTGAAATGATCTCATTCTATAAACATCACATTGTGTTTATTACAGAGAATGCCGTCAATCCAGATCGCAGACGTTATATTGTACCAGGAGAAGCTGTAAAACACTATATTGATATGGAGGCGTATGGCGATAGTGCTATTTTTAAACTACCACGTAACTGGACGGATGCGATAAATCACTATACCGAAGACACGCTTCAAACCCATGGTATTGTTCCATGGTGGGTTATGCAAATGAAGTTTCAATTGACAGAAGCTTTTCTTCAGCGCAATCCTAAGCGGATCTTAACACTATCAGCTGATATAGGACATTATATTGGAGATCTGAATGTACCATTACACACAACCCGGAATTATAATGGGCAGCTTACCAATCAACATGGTATTCATGGATTATGGGAAGCACGCATACCAGAGTTATTCTCTCAAAATTATGATTTCTGGATAGGCCAGGCGCATTACCTGTACCATCCCCAACAACGCCTATGGCTGGCATTGCAACAGGCGAATAATGCAGTGGATTCAGTATTACGCTTTGAGAAACTACTTTCGCAAAAATTCTCAGATGATAAAAAATATAGCTTCGAACAACGAGGTGCGACAACACAACGTGTATACTCAAGAGACTATGTAAATGCCTATCATCACATGCTTAATGGTCAGGTTGAAAGACAGATGCGTTTAGCTATTGAACTTGTTCGCGATTTCTGGTTTACCTGTTGGGTAGATGCAGGGCAACCTGATCTATACCCTCTTTCGGTGTTTGAATTTACACCATCTGAAACAGATTCTATAGAGCGGAATAAACAATTATGGGATAAGGGAAATCTTAAAGTCCGCCCACATGAGAATAACTCCCAACTAGCCAATCCAGAACAGTACCCCTTTATAGAAAAAACGCTTTATGTCAGACGACGCAGATATTATTCTGCATAGAAAAGTATATTCTTTGAACTCTTTCAACATCTAATTTAAATCTACCATACTTTTTTTACCTACATTTATCCAAACAGAAAAAATACTTATAACCCCTACCTATCATTATGAAGTTTTGTACTACTATCGTTTATAGTTTTCTATTCGCTTTTATCCCATTTGTAGTCTACAGCCAGAATTTCACAACATCCAACCTTCCTATTATCATCATTGACACTCATGGTCAGGCAATCGTTGATGATCCCAAAATCATTGCAGATATGGGTATTATAGATAACGGTCCCGGAACCATCAATAAAATCACAGACAAATGGAATAACTATAATGGTAAAATCGGTATAGAAATTCGAGGTTCCAGCTCACAAATGTATCCTAAGAAATCGTATGGTTTTGAAATACGGGATACATCCGATACAGATAAGAATCAGGATGTATCTCTACTAGGGCTACCAGCTGAAAATGATTGGATTCTTTATGCACCCTACAGTGATAAGAGTATGTTGCGTGATGTTATCGCTTATCATCTTTCCCAAAGAATGGGTTGGTATGCAAGCCGTTTTCGCTATTGTGAACTGGTTATAGATGGAGAATATAAAGGTGTCTATATTCTGCTTGAAAAAATCAAACGGAATGCGAATCGGGTCAATATTTCAAAATTAAAAAGTACAGATAACACTGGTGATAATGTTACAGGTGGTTATATATTAAAAATAGACAAGGCAACAGGAACTATGGGAGGCAGCTTCGATTCTCAGTACCAACCTAACCTTCCATCTGATACCAACCAGGCTCGAAAAATCACCTTTCTCTATGAGTATCCACAAAAACACAATCCACCTAAAGACGATGATATTACTCAACAGCAAGAACAATACATTCAAGGATTTATCAACGCCTTCGAAAGCAGCCTGAAAAGTAGCCTGTTTGCAGACTCAACCAGAGGAGGTTATCGAAAATATATTAATACAGCTTCTTTTATCGATTATTTCCTACTTACTGAAACAGTATTTAATGTGGATGGCTATCGGATAAGTACATTTATGTATAAAAACAAAGATAGTAAGGGTGGGTTATTAAATATGGGACCTGTATGGGATTATAATATCTCGCAAGGGAATGCAGACTATTACAATGGCAACAGGACCGATCAATGGGCTTATCAGATGAACGCTTCATTTCCTGGTGACTATTCACTTGTTCCATTCTGGTGGGAACGTCTGCTGGAAGACACCAGATATAGAGATGAAGCAAAATGTAGGTGGATTACATTACGCAAAGAAGCTTTTCACACAGATTCTCTGATGCATTTTATAGACTCATTGGCTACTATGCTACAGGAACCACAAAATCGCAATTACCAAAAATGGCCAATCTTAAAAGAATATGTATGGCCTAATGCTGTTATTCCTGGCAGTTATCAGGGCGAAGTAGACTACCTGAAGACTTGGTTAGCTACTCGCTTAGCATGGCTGGACTATACAATTCCAGGGGTATGTGATGCACTTGCAATTGAACAGGAAAATAAGTCTGGTCAGGTTCATCTCTATCCTAATCCATCATCTGGTGATGTGTATATACAACTTGACCATATCAATGAAAATGTCCCTGTCGTAGCCGAAGTATACAATATGTTGGGACAAAAAATTACCTCTCATAGTTTTAAGTCAGCGAACACTCCGGAATTATTATCTGCTTCTCAACTACCTTCCGGAATACTGCTCATAAAACTATACGTAAAGGAAGTATTGATTTCTACTCAGAAGGTTGTGAAAAGCAATTAGAAGAAACTTTTTTTACAAGAACCGTCTTTAGATTATAGATTATGCAAATTCCAGGACAACTTTGTATAATCTATATCTTTTTACAGATTAGTCGCCTTTCAAATATGAAAATAGTATCTGCATCCCAAACACATAAAATAGATGAGTATACAATAAGCCACGAACCTGTTACATCCATTGATCTTATGGAACGGGCAGCTACTGCATTCTGTGATTGGTTTATGCAATATTATTTCAATGTAAACAGAATTAAAATTGTATGTGGGCCAGGCAATAATGGTGGAGATGGATTGGCAATTGCCAGAATCCTGCACTCGTATAGCTATAAAGTTGACGTATATACTGTCTTACCTACAGAAAAAACATCCAAAGATTTTGACATCAATCTCCAACGATTACCCTCTTCAATCTCTGTACAACAGATTACTTCCCAATCTGAACTTCTTCAATTTCATGCTGAAGATATTATTATTGACGCTTTATTTGGTTCAGGCTTAAATCGCCCATTAGATGGTCTGGCAGCTGATATAGTACAGGCAATAAACCAGGCCAAAACTATTATTGCTGTTGATATTCCTTCAGGACTTTTTGCAGATACAAATAACTCAAAAGAAGATGTTATTATAAAAGCTAGTCAAACCATTGCCTTCCAACTTCCTAAGCTTTCATTTATGCTCCCGCAAAATGCAGAGTTTGTAGGAGATTGGCATCTGGTAGATATTGGCTTACATCCTACTGCTATTGCTCAGGCTAGCACAAACTATTTCTATACAGATACAAGTGAGGCAATTACCTACCTGAAAAAACGCTCAAAATTTTCGCATAAGGGTTCCAATGGTCATGCATTACTTATCGCAGGCAGTTATGGTATGATGGGAGCGGCAATCCTTTCTGCACAAGCCTGTTTACGTAGCGGAGCAGGCAAATTAACTCTTCATGCCCCTAAACATGCCAATGATCTGATACAATCTACTATACCGGAAGCCTTGTTTTCTGCAGATCCAGATGAATATTTATCTACAACAGAATGGACAGAGGATCTGCTTAAAAATTATTCTGCGATAGGTATCGGACCAGGACTTGGTGTTGGTGCAAAGGTTCTTTTCTCAATTCGTTCTATAATAGAACATAGTAGTTCTATTCCACTCATTATTGATGCAGATGGGATTAACAATCTATCAACTCCAGAAGGCAGACCCCTGCTAGAAAAACTACCTGCAAATACAATCCTTACTCCCCACCCTAAGGAATTTCAGAAGTTACTAAACCGTTCATGGCAAAATGATTATGAAAAACTCGATCTATTACGTGAGTTTTCTGTAAAGCATCAGGTTATCGTATGTCTGAAAGGTGCACATACAGCGGTAGCGTTAACAGATGGCAGTATTCATTTTAACTCAACTGGCAATCCAGGTATGGGCACAGGTGGCTCCGGAGATGTACTTACAGGTATCATTACAGCTCTTCTGGCACAGAAGTATAGTCCCACTCATGCGGCACTATTTGGTGTATATCTTCATGGATTAGCAGGAGATATTGCTGCCAAAGAGAAAAGCATCTATGCAATGATAGCCTCTGATCTGACAGACAACCTACCCAAAGCTTTTTTGGCTATTACAGATTTGTCAACTCAAAAATCATAACTGTTCCGTATCTACTTTGGGATGCTTTTTGGCTGTTCTGATCAATGCAGCAATTCCAATTACTGTCCAGATTATATTTACCACTGCAGAAGGAATAGCCTGATGATATAAAGTAAGAACGATTAAGCCTGCACTTCCTACAATATTTAACCATTTATATACAGAAGATTGAGCATCCACTTTGCCACTCATATTTAAGAAGTATGCTGCTACCACTAAGACAGAGCCTATCCAGCCAACAGTTTCCACTATAAGATCAGTTGTGGTCATTTGTTAAAATCATTAAAAAGTGAATCTATTCTAATCTAAAATCGTAAATTACCAGGAAGATCATAACTTCCACTTACAATAAAAATAATTTTTCATAGTGCGTGCAACCATTTTGATTCTTTAAGAGTCTTGAAGAAAACAGATACTGGATATTTCGTCTGTAGCTATGAAATCGATCTTTTGAATTACCACTTTTACCACATTACTCCCAACCACAGACTGAATGTTATTCAGTGAAGACGAACTTATAGAAGGCTGTATAAGAGGAGATAGGACCCAACAGCGACGCCTCTACGAACTTTTCTCAAAGAGAATGTTTGTAGTGTGTCTGCGCTATGCTAAAAGCCGACTGGAAGCAGAAGATGTACTACAGGAATCGTTTATTAAAGTTTTTGAAAAAATAAAAGATTTTCGGAGAGATTGCCCTCTTGAAGGATGGATCAAACGTATTGTTATCAATACAGCATTGAATCAGAATCGCAGTAAATTATACATGTTTCCGGCAGTAGATATAGATGACATACATGAAGCAGAAGATACACACTCTTCCTTATCAGACCTGAGTTTCCAGGAGCTTCTGGAAATGGTGCAACAACTGGCACCACGTTATCAGGTCATTTTTAACCTTTATGCCATTGAAGGCTATCAGCATAATGAAATTGGTACTATGCTAGGTATTAGTGAAGGAACGTCCAAATCACAATATGCACGCGCCAGAGCTATACTCCGTCAAATGATAGAAGATAAACAACAAATAAAATATGAACGCTTCCGAAAAGAATAGCTTTGAAGAGCAGTGGAGAGACGCGTTTGAAAACGCTGAGTTACCCCCAGATCCATTGATCTGGTCAACTATTGAAACAAAACTGGCAGACGCAGAAAGAGATAAATATAAAAGAAGACTATATTTATTTAAGCTTCGTGCTGCTGCATCTGTAACATTATTGATACTTGCAACTGGTGCATGGACTATCTGGCAATCCATGAAAGGGAATAGTATTGCCATTGTAACTCATTACGAAAAAGAGATTCAGAATCCGTCATCAGGTCAAGTATCTTCAAAATCTCAGGTGCCTTCAGAATCTTTTGAGAAGAAAAACTTCAATGCAGATTCTATGCAATCTGTTATTGCCCGTAAGTCTGAATCCAATACATCCAACGAAATAGTATCTCAACATTCATCAACTCCAAGCCTTCAACCAGCGGATAAAAGCCAATCTCCTTCCACTATTACTAACATTATTTCAAAAGATGCAATAGCTAATTCAACTCTTGCAGAAAGACAAGATCCGGTTTCCTACCAGCACAGAGAATCTGGCCGGGCGAAAGATCAATTATCACCATCATCTTCATCCATAGAGAAACTATCGCAGGGTCAGGAAAAATCTGTTGCGACAAACATCCCATCACCATCAACTAAACAGAAAAAGACTCTACGTACATCAAATACAGAAGATAATATCGCTTACGAATCTTCACAAACAAAGAATAAATCCACCAAAACAACTGGAAGGAATACTGCAAAATCAGCTGTTACAGATTATGGCATCAATCCAGGTAATGAGGAAAACTATATATCAGCCATTCAACCTCAAGCGAATAATACTATAACAGCCATTGAACCTATATCAGGTTTGCCTGTGCATACACAAATGGCAAAAGCTGTAGTGAAAGATATTCGCTGGAAACTAAATCAGGATTTCTGGGATCAATTGACAGCACAGGATCTGGCAGCACAGCAAAAGAAACACACACATAGAGCCCGTTGGAGATTAGATGGTGGTGCAACTCCTGGCAGTTTTAACCCAAATTTTAACTCAACTAATTATTCTGCAATGAATAGCTATGCAGATCAGGCACTTAATTCAACAACAGCAGTAAAAAACAGTTCTGTCAGTTCATCAAGTAAGGATATAGGTAATATGACCCACTCTGGTACTTTTTACGCAACAGGCTTACAAACAGAGTTTGCATTGTCAGAAAGATTTTCGCTTCAGGGTGGAGTCCAGTATACATATAGTAAATCCCAGATAGATGTAACCCAGTATACAGCATTTAGCAATAGTTCTGCTATTCAGCCTGATTTTTATGAATTATTTGGGGCATCATCAAGAAGTACACCTACCTACGCGCTGGCCCAGAATAATATATCTTATAGGACATCTCTAAGTGCTAATGAGGTACAAAGTCTGGATAATACCTATCATTACATTGGATTTCCGATGCGGGTGCTGTATAAAGTACTAAATCGAAAAGTAAAAGCCAGTATAGGTGCGGGTGTTTCTACTGATTTATTTCTAAAAAGTCAGATTAGCAGTACTGAAAACAATATTGAGACACTCGAATTTAACCGCTCTCAGAATTCGTTTTATAAAAACACTATTTTCAGTGGATTATTAAGTGTAAAACTGGATTATGCAATTGACAATAAGTATAGTATATATATCGAACCCAGTTTACGCAGAACACTCTCTTCTACAACCACATCATCTACACTAAGCAGTTTTCCCGGATGGTGGGGAGTAGGAACAGGTATATTATACAGATTCTAATGGAAGGCAGCATAAAGCTGCCTTTTTAATTTTAGGCAATAGATGTCCAATCCATTTAGAAGCAAAAGTTAATGAGTATATGTGCAAAAAGTATCAAAGGCCAGTTTATTACCAATAATATTTCTGTATTGAGCATAGATTTTTTAAGTATACTTGTCATATACAGGCTATCAAATATTTTATCTTATGTCCAAGTTCAAAAATACAGATACAAGACCTCCTCAAAATACTGACAAAGAGACTATCAAACAAAAGACAGAAGAATTGCTGGAACAACTACGGGAAAAGCAAAAGATCCTTTATGCTCAGGGCGAGTATAGTCTCTTAGTTATCTTACAAGGCTTAGATGCATCCGGGAAGGACGGCGTTCTCAATGATGTATTCAGTGGGTTGAATCTATTAGGAGTACAAGTTGTAGCCTTTAAAGCTCCTACAGAGGAAGAATCCCGGCACGATTTTTTGTGGCGCATTCATCAAAAAGTGCCAGGTAAAGGGATAATTGGCATTTTCAACCGTTCACATTATGAAGATGTTCTGGTACCTCGGGTAGAAAAATGGATAGATGACAAAACGATAAAGAAACGCTTCAAACATATCAACGATTTTGAATCGTTACTTACTGAGAACAATACAGTTATTCTCAAATTCTACCTGCATGTTTCGGCAGAAGAACAGAGGGAACGGTTAACAGAACGAATGGAAAATCGAACCAAGTTCTGGAAACATAATGACAATGACTGGCAGGTTGCCACCAAAAGAGACATATATCTGGACGCTTACGAAGATATTTTTGAACACTGCTCGAAGGCAGCAGACTGGAACATTGTTCCAGCAGATAAAAACTGGTACAAAAACTATATAATAGCCAAAGCAACGTTAAAGGCGCTGGAACAACTACCATTGAAATATCCGGACCTAAAGTAGTAGATATAGCCTAATTAGTTGTTTCAAAAACACACTTACATCCATTATCCCATGCTTAAATATAGTAAGTATGGGATAATATTTATCTGCTTATGAAAAAACTAACATTGTTCATATTCATGTGCATTGGTATATGCCAACTCACTAATGCACAACAAAAGCGTACACAAGAAGTCCTCTATTTAAAAAATGGCAGCATTATCCGAAATGCAAAATCCTTACAGTACCTAGATTCATTGATAGAAATTCAGACAACAGAAGGCTCTTTATTCCGGTTTGAGCTCAGTGATCTGGACAGTATTGCCCGTGAGCCTGTTCGAGTTAAGTTTCGTACACATGGATACTTCCTGGCAGTTGAAGCCGGTTTACTTTTTGGACATGATACCCCCATAACGATAGAGAAACGGAATACGGAGGCTTCACTTCAGATTGTCTCAGGATATCAATGGAATTCTCATTGGGCTACTGGTATAGGAGCGGCAATGGATATTTATCAGTCAGGCACAACTTTACCCCTATTTCTACGAGGTATGTACACTCCTCTCACTAACTGGCTAACCCCTCTTATCTCTTTCGATATGGGTTATGGACTCTATACAAAAGCTTTCAATGGCAGCTCCATAAATGGTCAGCTCTCTCAAGGCGGCTTGTTCATAAATCCGACAGTTGGCTTTATTGCCAGATCAGAGAAAAGAACAGCATTCTCCTTTTCAATAGGTTATCGCCACCAACATGCACAACAAAGCTTTATAAATGAAAAGGAAACTACTTCCAAAAATATTATTCTGCATCGTATGTCTATTCGGGTAGGCTTATCCTTCTGATACTTTTCAAAAATAATGCGTTTACATTTTATAAGTTGATCTTACTAATGCACTAAAAGGCTCGCCTAACGGTGAGCCTTTCTATTTGGATTTGTCCAGCTTTATGTTATATAAAGCATTATAAAACAGACATCTTTCCGATAGGCTGTTTTACTACTCTTTTATTTATTCATACTTACTATGAAATACCTGATTTCTCTTACAACCTACAGTATTTTACTTTCCCTATTTGGAATACAAAACCTATCTGCACAATATAACTATGCAGAAGGTCTGCAAAAAACATTACTTTTTTATGAGGCCCAACGTTCAGGCAAGATGCCAGCCAATAACCGGCTTACTTGGCGAGGCGATTCTCATTTACGCGATGGAAAGGATATAGGTATTGATCTGACAGGAGGCTGGTATGATGCAGGCGATTCGCCTAAGTGGAATGCAACGATGTCATTTGCAGCCTCTACTCTGGCATGGAGCGCACTGGAATATCCTAAAGGATACCAGCAATCAGGCCAAATGCCCTATTTACTGAGTAATTTAAAATGGGTAGGCGACTATTTCATTAAATGTCTTCGGTTCAAAAGCATTGATGACCTGCCTACCTACCGTGTTTTCGTTGAAGTAGGAGATGTAGACGAAGAACATAAATCCTGGGTTGCCAACGAAATTATGCAGGCATTGTATCCCAATCGCCCTTCCTTTTATGCAGACAAAGATGCTCCTGCAACCAGTATTGTAGGAGCAATGGCAGCTTCTCAGGCAGTCTCTTCCATTGTTTTCAGAACTAATGGGAATACTCAATATGCAGATGCCCTATTATTAAATGCTCAGAAACTATATGAATTTGCAACTACTTATCAGGGTAATGGAACTGTTAAAAACGCGAAAGGAGAAATTGTAAAACATACTGAAAACTATGATGAGAACCGTTTTGAGGATCAGCTTTGCCTGGCTGCAATCTGGTTATATCGTGCTACAAAGTCTTTACAACCAGAAGCATCTGCTCAATATTTGAAACAAGCAGAACAGTTAGCTGGCAGATTTGCCAATCGGGTGCCGGAGGCTTACTATAATTATAGCACCTATGATATCCCTTGTTTTATGTTGCTTTCGGAAGACTTTCCTGACAATACCTTATATAAACAGAAGACAGAAGCTGCACTGGATAGATTTCTAAATCTACCCAAAAGTCCTGGAGGTCTTGCAAAAATAGGATTTGAGTGGGGAACGCTTCGACATGCCAATAATACAGCATGGCTGCTGTTTGTATATGCAGATCATTTAGCAGCAGGGGCACGTAAAACCAAATACGAGCAATGGGCTAAAAGTCAGTTAGATTATTCTTTGGGTAGTAACCCTCAAAACAGGAGTTATCTCTTGGGCTTCCAGCCAGCAGGGAAAACAGTTGTTAATACTCCTCATCATGGTACAGCACATGCACCCTGGGCAGGTTGGGAACATTTAAATAAAGAGAAACCGGAATTCCGGTATCAACCACGTCATATTTTATATGGAGGTCTATTAGGAGGACCAAACTGGAACGATGAATTCAAAGCAGAAGTTGGAAATGCAGCACAAACAGAGGTAGCATTGGATTTTAATGCAGGTATTACTGCCAATATGGCTCGTATGACATCAGTAGTTGGAGGTAAGCCACTTCCTAATTTTCCGCCTAAAGAAAAACCAGATGATGAATATTTTGTTGAAGCATCTATTGCAGACACGGATAATGAATCTGTAGAGATAAAAGCATGGCTAAATAATCGCTCTGCATTCCCAGCCAAAGTATCATCTAATCTTTCTTTCCGATATTACTTTCAGGCAGAACCTGGTACACAAACACAAGCAGAAATTGTCAATGGAAAAGGAGCTACTATATCCCAGCCGACTCTCTATCAAGGAAGTATATACTTTGTTACAGTCACTTTCCCCAATACACCTATTTTTCCGGGGGGACTTGATCCCAATAATGGATGGACACCATTCTATCGCAAAGAGGTTGTTTTTCGTCTGAAAAGCTCTGGTAGTTGGAATAATGCAAACGACTGGTCTTTTAAAGGACTCTCTTCTCAAGGAAAGAATCCAGTAAAAGTAAATCAAATCAGTGTATGGGAAGGCAAAAAGAAACTAGGAGGTATTGATCCACCAAAAGGATAATCCTTCTCTTTACAATTTATCAATATTTTAAACTAACAGAGTTAATCCTTAATCTTCAGTAAGAGATGTGGTATCTTTTACTGAAGATTTTTTGTTTGCGCATAGTTCACGGCAAAACTTTTTTTGAGCGGAATTCACTACAAACTACGGAGATGTTATGAAGCACATCCTATCAACAACGAAATATGCGCCTCAAACCTATTGGTGTGAATCCACTACCATCTCCTGGATAGACAAGTCGTTAACTGAACTTTGGGATGATATACTATTATCTTCTCCCCTACTTTTGCCATGTATTTAAAGTCATAGCCTAACTTCATTGGTTCATAGCCTCAAATAGTGTATAGAAACCAGCATTGATATAGGAACGTCACATGAGATAGATGTATTTTTGGCTATAATCAAAAATACTATTGGAATATTTCAAAACACACAGCACTAATAGAATATTAAACTATATAACCCCAAATTACTGGAATTAAATTTTGAGTATACTATGAAATAATATAATATTGGTTACCACTTGATACAACAAACCAAAGATCATTTTTACCTTTCCACCTATGACCACATTTACACGCCGTAATTTTATACAGAAAGTTGCCGCTATTACAGGGTCTGGATACACTGCAATGGTTGCCCTTGACATGATCCCTGCAGCACCAGCAAAACCACTATCATTACAAGGGCAAGCCGGAAAAAAAGTAATCATATTGGGCGCAGGTATGGCAGGGCTGGCATCTGCCTATCAATTAACCAAACTTGGTTATGATTGTACCATTCTTGAAGCTCGCGGACGAGCAGGAGGACGCGTATGGACAATCCGGCCAGGTGCGAAAGAAACAGAACTGAACGGAGCATTACAAACCTGTCGATTTGATGAAGGACAATTCTACAATGCAGGTGCCATGCGTATTCCACACCATCATACATCTGTGATTCAATATTGCAGGGAATTAGGTGTGCCAATGGAAAACTTCCCTAATACCAATGAAGGAGCCTATTATTATAGTGAAGGCAAAGGTCCTTACTCCAATAAACGCATCCGACAACGGGAAATTCACAATGATATACGAGGATATACGTCAGAAATGCTGGCAAAAGTGATGGATCAAAGTTCACTGGATACACCCCTCACCAAAGAAGACAAAGAGAAAATTATCGAATATCTAATGGCAGAAGGAGCATTGGATAAAAGTAAATTATACAAAGGATCACCTCGTCGCGGTTTTGATGTTCCTCCCGGAGCATATAGTCAGGCAGGTAAACCCGCCCCTCTTCCTTCATTAGTAGATCTTCTTCAGTCAGGTTTTTATGATCCCTATTTTTACAACATTCCGGAATACACATATGAGCAACAAAATGCTATGCTTATGGTTTCCGGAGGAACAGATAAACTTACAGAAGCATTTACAAAACAGTTAGGCAAGAAAATCACCTACAATGCAGAAGTCACCAAGATATATAAAACAGAAAATGGGGCAAAAGTATCTTACAAAGATACAACTAAAGGCTCTGTACATGACATCACAGGTGATTTCTGTATCTGTACTATTCCATTACCTGTTTTGAGCAGCATTGAACACAACTTTTCTTCCAATATCTCCCGTGCCATTGATCTGATACCACATAACAGTGCCTGTAAAATAGGACTACAGTTCAAACGAAGATTCTGGGAAGAAGATGATAATATATTTGGAGGAATTAGTCGTACCAATATGGATATCACTCAAATTGTATATCCTAGTACAGGTTATTTTTCCAAAAAAGGTGTGATTATTGGCTATTATAATTACGGATCTACAGCTGAACGCATTGGCAATCTATCTCTGGAAGATCGTGAAAAACTGGCATTAGAACAAGGCAGCAAGATACATCCACAATACAAAACAGAGTTTGAAAGTTCGTTTTCTGTGGCCTGGCAGAAGGTACGTTACAGTCAGGCTGGCTGGGCTATGTATCCACAGGACGTACGTGATAAATATTATCCAGCCCTGCAACAAGCTGAAGGCAATATCTACTTCGCAGGAGATCATACTTCTTACTTAACAGCATGGATTGCTGGTGCATTCGAAGCCGCACATCAAACAGTAAAATCCATCCACGAACGTGTACAAAAGTCTTAATTATTCTATTACAACAAACTACCACTTATCACCTGTAATCACAGATAGGTTATGCTGCAAAAACAGTGTAATCCTTTAAACCTATGAAAAAATCACTTATTCTACTTTATGCAGTTATCATTGGCTTTCAAGTCGCACTTGCACAGAAGAAGGCCTCAGGAACAGAATCTGCAGCTTCCTCACTATCATCTGCCACTCAGGGAGCCGAACGCATGGAAGGATTTATTCCCTTTTACTGGGATGCTAAAAAAGGAAAGATATTTCTTGAGATTAGTCGCTTTGATACTGAGTTTTTATATTATCCATCCCTTGCTTCGGGTATCGGATCAAATGATATTGGACTAGATCGTGGACGACTGAACCAGGAGCATGTCGTAAAATTTCAACGCAGTGGCAACAAAGTATTACTAATTGAATCTAATTATGCATATAGAGCTATAAGTAAAGACCCATTAGAACAACAAGCAGTTACAGAATCATTTGCTCAGTCTGTACATTGGGGTTTTGAGGTGATGGCAGAAGAAAATGGAAAAGTGCTGGTTGATGCTACAAACTTTTTTATTCAAGATGCAGCGGGTGCAGTTCAGGCAATTAGTCGCACCAAACAGGGTAACTTTCGAATAGACCCATCCCGCTGTGCATTCTATATACCTCACACAAAGAATTTCCCACAAAATACAGAAGTTGAAGCAACTATTACCTTAATAGGAGATCAACCGGGCGGATACCTGCAGGAAGTAGTTCCAACGCCGACCATGATAACCATGCGTCAACATTACTCTTTTGTTCAGTTGCCAGAACTGGAAACATATAAACCCAGAGTATTCGATCCACGTTCTGGCATGATTCCTATGCAGTATTTTGACTATGCCACCCCTGTAAGTGAACCCATTATTAAACGTTTTATTATCCGCCACCGACTAGAGAAGAAAGACCCAACAGCCGCAGTGAGTGAAGCCGTAAAGCCAATTGTATACTATATGGACCCTGGTGCTCCTGAACCAATCCGGTCAGCACTCATGGAAGGAACAACCTGGTGGAATCAGGCATTTGAAGCAGCAGGCTATAAAGATGCATTTCAGGTTAAGTTATTACCTGCGGATGCAGATCCTATGGATGTACGTTATAATGTTATCCAGTGGGTGCATCGTTCCACACGTGGCTGGTCATATGGAAGTAGTATCATCGACCCTCGTACAGGCGAAATACTGAAAGGTAAAGTAACCTTAGGTTCCCTGCGAGTCAGACAAGACTTTCTGATTGCTCAAGGTCTGGTAGCAGCCTATGAAGAAGGAAAACCTGTGTCAGAAGCTATGATGAAAATGGCCCTTGCACGTTTACGCCAGCTAGCTGCCCATGAAGTAGGACATACATTAGGATTGCCTCACAATTATATTGCCAGTACCAACGACAGAGCCTCTGTAATGGATTATCCTCATCCATTAGTGGATATCAAAGGAAACAACCTGGAGTTATCGAATGCCTATGCAACTGGCATTGGAGAATGGGACAAGGTAGCCATAAACTATGCCTATCAGGATTTTCCTAAAGGAACAGAGGAAAAAACTGCATTGGATAAGATTTTATCAGATTACATAAAGAAAGGTCTTTATTTCCTTAGTGACCAGGATGCCCGTCCAGAAGGCAGTGCACATCCAACTACTCACCTATGGGACAATGGAAAAAGCGCGGCAGAGGAATTAAATCGAATGATGCAGATACGAAAAATTGCATTGGATCATTTTTCAGAAAAGAAGATCCCTGTAGGTTCTCCGATGTCAACCCTAGAAGAGGTTCTTGTTCCGATGTATATGTTTCATCGTTATCAAACTGAAGCCACAGCCAAAGTAATAGGTGGAGCTTTCTATACCTACGCAACACGTGGTGATGGTCAGAAAATCTATGAACCTGTTTCAGCATCAGACCAAAAGCAAGCCTTAACGGCGTTGTTAGCCACTATAAAGCCTGAAGCATTGGTAGTGCCAGATAAAGTTCTGAAGTTAATACCCCCTCGTGCATTTGGATACGATGCCAATCCGCGAGAGGTCTTTAAAGGACGTACAGGCCTGACATTTGATCCACTTGGACCAGCGGAAGCAGCAGCGGGCATGACATTACGGTTGTTATTTAATCCGGAACGGGCGTCCCGCCTGGTAAGCCAGCAAGCTATTGACTCATCTCTACCAAGCTTGGCAGACATTATAGAAAACACCTATGCGGCAACCTGGAAAAGCAACACCAAAAATGGATATACAGGTGAAGTAAGCCGAATCGTAAATAATCTTGTCTTAAAGAATATCATACAATTAGCCGCCAACAAAAATATATCTGAACAAGCACGAGCTATTGCCAATCTGAAAGTTAATGAACTTAAAACCTGGCTTTCTGCTAGTGTGGGCAAACAAACAGATGTAAGCTGGAAAGCCCATTATCTGTTTGCGTTGAATCAAATTAGTGAATACGAACAGAAAGGTGCCGAGTCCACAGTAGTTACACCACTAACACCTCCGGATGGAGCCCCTATCGATCCTGGTTATGAATGGCTGGATATGGATATGTGTAGTTGGGAAAATAGTTCCAGATAAAAAGAAATTGCCAACCTGAATGAAGTTACTTCATTCAGGTTGGCAATTTCTTTTTAGGCAAGACATCATAGTTAAGATTGTACAGCTATGGTTTGTGATCATTATAAATCCTGAATTACCATGATAACAATAGATGTTCAGAATAACCTATTAACTCCAAACCAAACAATGTATTATGAAAAGCTGTATTCGCCTCCTCTGTCTTTTGTTATGTGTACCCATGTGGGTCTCTGCCCAAAATCAGCCATCAATTTCTCCTGAAAAATTAGAAACATTAAAACAGGAACTGGTAACGGAAATTGACAAGAATGCCAAGTTTACTCAGGAAATGATAGATATGGTATTCAGTTTTGGCGAACTGGGTTTCCAGGAAACTGAAACCTCCAAGTATCTGACAGACATTCTAAAAAAGAACGGCTTCAAGATAGAGTATGGTATTTCAGGCGTTCCAACAGCCTGGATTGCCAAATGGGGAACAGGAAAACCACTAATTGCTATAGGTAGTGATATAGATTGTATTCCCAAAGCCTCACAAAAACCGGGAGTTGCCTACCATGATCCTATTATTGAAGGTGCACCAGGACATGGTGAAGGTCATAACTCAGGTGTACCACTCAATATTACATCTGTACTGGCCTTAAAAAAGATCATGGAGCGTGAGAAAATTTCTGGAACCCTGATGCTTTGGCCTGGAGTAGCAGAAGAACAGTTAGGAACTAAAGCTTTCTATATTCGGGATGGTTACTTCAAAGATGTAGATGCATGTATTTTCACACACGTAGATGACAACCTGGCGGTATCCTGGGGAGATGCAGGTTACAATGGAATGATATCTGTCAAGTTTACCTTTGAAGGACAAGCAGCTCATGCCGCAGGAGCACCCTGGCGAGGGAAAAGTGCACTGGATGCCGTAGAATTAATGAATATCGGCTGGAACTTTAAAAGAGAGCACCTTGAACCAACCCAACGTTCTCATTATGTGATTGTAGATGGAGGGGATCAGCCTAATGTAGTTCCGTCAAAGGCTTCTGTCTGGTACTACTTTAGAGAACGGACTTATCCTAAGATAAAAGCACTCTATGATGCAGGCATCAAGATTGCCAAAGGTGCAGCAATGATGACAGATACAAAGATGACGTATGAAGTAATGGGAAGTGCGTGGCCTGGACACTTCAATAAGCCCATTGCAGAAACAATGTATGAAAATATCAAACGGGTAGGCCTGCCAACTTGGACTGAAGCTGATCAAATGCTGGCCAAAGCTAGCCAGAAAGAAATGAATGCTCCCAAAATTACAGGATTAGATACGAAACTGGATACATTGGGAAAACCTGTTACATTCTCTTTGGGAGGAGGTTCAGACGATATTGCAGATATTTCATGGAGTTTACCTACAGTAGTGTTACGCTATCCATCCAATATGCCTGGTCTTCCTGGCCACCATTGGTCCAATGCCATTGCCATGGCAACTCCTATAGCACACAAAGGTGCTACCGCAGGAGCCAAAGCAGAGGCACTTACCTTGCTGGATATGCTTACAAAGCCTGAGATCATTACACAAGCGTGGGAGTATTACAACAAAGAACAAACCAAAGAGACCAAATACACTCCTTTAATTTCAGAAAAGGACAAGCCTGCTATCCACCTGAATGAAAAGATTATGGCTCAGTATCGTCCCCAAATGAAAAAATACTACTACGATCCAGCAAAATATAAAAGCTATCTGGAACAGTTGGGCATTAAATATCCTGTATTACGGGACGATCAGAAAGCAGCTATACAGTCAGAGTCAAAAGCGGCAGAAGCTTCTGGAAATAGCACTAAAAATCCCTAAATTGGCTCTAACCTGTAAGTAACTAATAAAACTGTCTCTAAACCAGTGATAGAGACAGTTTTACCTCTAAGTATTTATGTATAAAAGCAGACTTTCATTTCTTATTTCTATAGGATTTATAATCCTTATTTTATTAGTATCCTGTAGAAGTACATCTATTCCAAAATCCGCTATCTCAGAATCTGATTCTATAGCCTTAGCAGCCCCTCTGGTAGTAACACTCACAGCCCAGGATCTTACAGAAGATGGATCACAGGTTTCTTCTGGTAATGATGAGATAGCCTTGTTATGTTATACAAGCTCAGACTCAGGAGCACACATTCTATCTGTGATAAAAGATCTGACAATCTTTGACAAAAACACTGACAAGACCAAAACATATCTATCCCACACAAACATTAGATCTTCAGATCAACTTATTCTGTTAGTATTAGAGATTGATTCAGAAAGAAGTATATCAGAAATAGAAAGAACAGTACAAAAACATTTAAAAGAAATTCTAACAGCATATCAATCCAGAAATTCAACACAGATTCAAAAATATTTGCAAGACGAAGATCTATTAACGTTGGAAATCATTCCAGTTAGTCTGCTAAAAGATAAACCCCAGACTTTCCAGCTTAATGGGTTCCGTCTCTTTGATAAATATGCCTATCAGCTTGTAGTTAAAGTAAATAGTATTCCTTAAATCCTTATTGAGATACCTCTACAAACTCTGCATCCTCAAGGATATATATTAGTCGGTATGAGTCTGTTTCATTTAAAGTAAGTTTACCCTTTAGACGAATAGGCTTCTTTGTATATTCGATTGGGGTTTTCATTTGAATCTCTGCCACAGACTCGGGGCCACCAATTCCACAGAAAAAGCAAGCCTCAACAGGAAGAGAAGAAAGCACAAAATGATCCGCTTTGAATGCACCTTCAATACCATCCAATGGAATAATATAGCCTGGCAATATAACTGTTTTACCAGCTAAAGCCTTCGTTTCTGCACTGAATACAGGTACACTAATGTCTCCATAGGCGTCTTTTGTAGTTTTATAGGTAACTTTGGATAATGTTACCCATTCATTAGAGGTCAGGCGCTTTCCACCCTGTGCCATAATAACTTCCGAATAGATACAAGTCAAAAGAAATACTACCATCCCAAAAAATACTCTTTTAAAAGAATTAGGCTGCAGATGAAGGTTTGTCATAATAGTATATGTTTTATCCAGCAATAAATATATAGTTAGTATAAATATGAATATTGTAATTTTTAAATATAATTTTTTACTTAACTCATTTTGCTATAATATTAAATTCGGTCTATTAATTTAAAATAAAAATTTAATACTAATTACAACAAAATATCACATATAAAATTTTGTATTTCACTTTAAAAATACAATATTAGCACTATCAAATAAAATCAACTCGAATCAAACGAATTTCTCTCATAAGAGCCGCATGACAGAGATATGTTTGTAGTAATATAGAATGCACTTTATGCTATTTTGTGTATTCTCTCTATCAGTAATTACCTTTTTCTTTTAAGTCAGAAACTGTCCGGAAGTTATCCAACTTCTGTCAGTATATAACTCGGCTGGGCTTGCCGTATCGGGATATTGCGGCTCATTTCGGTTGGCAAGCCATAGTCGGGCATTAGGATAGTATACAAATAAGGAGCAACCCTATTCCCTGATTCTTACAATCAAACCAAACAAAAGCGCTTTTATGAGTAGCAAAGCATGATTACTGTTTATACTCATACTGCATTTCCTAAATCTTAAAAAACTTTTTGTTTCCTATGCTTACTTCATCTATCAATCGTCGGCAATGGCTTAAATTAGGAGCAATGTTTACTACAGGTGCAGCACTAGGTACGTCCTTGAATGCATCTGGCATGTCTCAACGCAAAAAATTCCTGGCAGATATCCCTGCTATTAAAGCCCGGTTGTCTGCCAATGAAAATCCATTTGGTCCTTCAGAAAAGGCAAAAAAGGCATTGATGCAAGCTGTTCCTGACAGTTATCTCTATCCCAGAGAGTCATTGATGCAATTACGAAAGCTTATTGCTCAGGAAGAAGGTGTAAGTGAAGATTCTATATTACTTGGAGCTGGGTCAGGGGGACTTCTTACAGGCACCGCCTTATACTTTGCATTCAAAGCAGGCTCAGACAGTCATATATTATCAGGCGATCCTAGCTATATGCAATTGGTACGTGCAGCTACACAGGTAGGCTGTGGCTGGGAAAAAGTATCTTTAACAAAAGATTACGATTATGACTATGATGCCCTTGCAGCAAAGGTGTCAGATAAAACATCTCTTGTCTACATCTGCAACCCCAATAATCCAACAGGCATTGTCTCCAACTCTCAGAAGCTTATGGCCTTTTGCGAATCTGTTTCTCCAAAGAAACCTATCTTTATAGACGAAGCCTATATCGACTATGCAGATGATCCGAAAAAAACTACCATGATGGAATGTGTACGCAAAGGTCAGAATGTGTTGATTGCCCGTACCTTTTCAAAAGTACATGGTTTTGCAGGATTACGTATCGGATATTTAGTAGCTAAACCTGAAACCATTAAAGAGATTAGCAAATTTACTCCTGGTCCAAGTGCCATCAGTGCAACATCCGCACAGGCTGCTCTTGCCAGTTATCAGGACAAAGAATTTATCAAATATTCAATTGCAAAGAATAATGAATGTAAAGCATTTCTCTACAAAGTTTTAAAAGAACAAGGATACAACTATTTACCATCAGCTACCAATTTTGTTTTCTTCCCTATTAAAATGGATGGTAAACGTTTTTTAGAGGAAATGAGCAAACGTGGTGTCAGTATTCGTACAGAATGGCAATATGCAGGTCAAAACTGGTGCCGTGTGAGTCTTGGTACTATGGAACAAATGAAGATGTTTGCAGATGCATTCAAAGAGATTGCATAATGAAGTAAATCGGTGTTATTACAGATTATAATAAGATAACAATAGATAAGCCCATGAATAGCACATTCGCTATCATTCATGGGCTTATGTGCTTAATCACACATACAAAAAGCTTTACTAACTACAAGGGTCTCTTATTTCACTATTAACAATAGTCACACATTATCACACACAAACTCTATCAAAATAGTATACTACTCATTACATATACAACAAAATAATATTTCGCATTTCAATATTAGAATTTGGGCTTTGTTTCGAATTTCAGTATTTTTGATTGTTTCGGAGATTGTCTACAATATTCTTGCATTTTCATAAACCAAACCTAAATCAAAACATCCTAAAACCATATGTCTGCATCATTTACCCGACGTGATTGGCTAAAAGCCAGTGTTGCTCTCACTGCTGGTGCTGCGTTTAGTGGCATCACTCCTCAAGAAGTTGAAGCAGCTACGGCTGATTTTCGTCGTCTTCGAATGAGTCGTGAAGCACAAATCGCGGCTGACATGCCAGTTATTAAAGCTAGGCTATTTGCGAATGAAAATCCCTGGGGGCCTTCAGAGAAGGTAAAAAATGCTATTACGAGTGTACTAAACGATAGCTATATGTATCCGTTTATGGCGCAACGCCAGTTTATACAGATGATAGCAAAAGAAGAAGGCGTTACGCCTGATCACATTATGGTGGGTGCAGGTTCTAGCGAGATGTTAATGGCTGCAGCTATGTATTATAGTAAAAAAGGGGGTGACATTATCTCTGCAGATCCAACATATGACTATTTGATGGAAATGGCAGCAGGTTGGGGCGCCAACTGGGTAAAAGTTCCCTTAACCAAAGATTATACACATGATTTGGATGCAATGGAAAAACGTGTAGGCTCCAATACCCGCCTGATGTATGTTTGTAACCCCAACAATCCTACAGGTACTATTGTACAGACTGAAAAACTTCGGTCATTCTGTGAATCAGTTTCCCGTAAAGTACCCGTATTTATAGATGAGGCATATATTGACTACCTTGGTGATATAAAACAACATTCCATGGTGGAGTGTGTACGTAAAGGACAGAATGTAATTGTTGCTCGTACTTTCTCAAAAGTACATGGTTTTGCAGGACTACGCGTTGGATATCTGATAGCCAAACCTGAAATCATAAAAGAACTGGAAAAATTGTATACAGGAGGGATGGATATGTCTTCGCTATCAATACAAGGGGCAATGGTTAGCTATCAGGATAAAGAATTTCCAAAGCAGGTGGTACAGAAAACAACACAATCCCGAGAGTTCTTATACAAGACATTAAAAGATGAAGGATATGAATATGTGCCATCCTATGCCAACTTCGTTATCTTTCCAGTAAAAATGGATGCCAAAAAATTTACAGAGGAGATGATGAAGAGAGGAGTTGGTGTACGTAACTGGCAGTTCAACAATAAACAATGGTGTCGTATCAGTATTGGCACTATGGAACAGATGCAGATATTTGCACAAGCCTTTAAGGAAATTAGCTAGTGTACAAAGATCCCCTGTTGCACAACAGGGGATCTTTGTAATTACTGTTTTGCAAAGTCTTTTTCTCCTGCTTTGATAGGGATATCCAAAAAGTTTTGAGCAGGGGGAATAGGACAAGAATAATTGGCATTATATGTACAAAATGGATTATAGGCAAAATTAAAATCTATAACAACCTTTGTTTTTTCCTCTTTCCAGTCTATATCCAGATATCGTCCCCCTCCATATGTATCAAACCCATTGGTTTTATCATTGAAAGGCAAAAACAACCGGTTTTTATCTCCATCATCGCTTGATTTTAAAAGCAGTAATTTATGTTGCTTCCCTCCTAACTGAAAAACAGCATAAGCATAGCGAATCATATATTCTGTTGTACCATCTGTACGTCCTACTCTTAAGCGAGTGGTGTCCTTTATCAGATTCAGATCTGCATTAATCCTAAATGCCTGATCTGGCGGGAAGTAATTAAGCTTTGTAAATGTTTCTTTATTCTGGATTGGAGAATCAGGTGACTCTTTAAAAAACTCATCTTTTTCAACACGAAACTTAATCAGCTCACTTATGTAAGAGTCTTTCTTGCCCGTAAAGACAAAAGTATATACCAGTACAAGAACGACAATGGCGACAACGCCAAAGAAATATATTTTACCTGCATTCATATGTTCGTTTTTCTGCAATGATACAAATGAATTCCATACAATTACTAATGCTATAGAATTCCTTCATCGGCAAAACTAAAATAGCTTTTTTCTGTAATAATCACATGATCCAGAACAGGTATCTCAAGATACTTACCGGCCTCTTTAAGTTTGTGTGTCAAATCTTTATCAGCTTGACTAGGTTTTAGATTTCCGGATGGATGATTATGTACCAGAATAATAGAACTTGCCAGGTTTTCCAGAGCGGTTTTGAAGATCAGTTTTGGGTCCGCTACTGTGCCGGACACTCCTCCTACACTAATCTGGACCTTCTTCATTACAACATTGGATCGGTTTAATAACACCACCCAAAACTCCTCATGCAAAAGGTCCAGCAAATGGGAATGCATAATAGTAAAGACATCCTTCGAAGAAGTGATAACCTGTCTTTGAGGTAATTCACTATCTTTCCTTCGTCTACCAAGCTCTAATGCTGCAACAATAGTAATGGCTTTTGCCTCACCAATTCCTTTAAACTTTTCCAGGTCTTTTATAGAAAGCTTAGCCAGACTGGTCAAATTATTGTCAACACTGCTCAGAATCTGCTTGGCGAGGTCTACTGCACTCAAAGAAACCGTTCCTGAGCCCAGTAAAATCCCAATTAACTCAGCATCAGATAAAGCAGCTTTGCCTTTTAGTAAAAGTTTCTCTCGTGGGCGATCCTCTTCGGCCCAGCTTAGTATTTTGGTTGTGGAAATTGGATCAATCATCGGAACAGTAAAAAATGGAAACTGTATTTTATCCGACAATTACTATAAATAGTAACCTATATCTTAGTAAATACTCTTTCTATTAAGGTTACTTTTGTTGTAAAAACAAAAAGCCTTGCATAAAATACAAGGCTCATAGAATATCTTATAAGAAATGCAATTAGGCAGCAGCCAATCCAGTCACAAACTTTGCCAATTTAGATTTTTTATTGGAAGCATTGTTTTTGTGAATGATGTTTTTCTTAGCCAGTTTATCCAGCATAGAAGCAACTTTCTTATAAAGTTCCTGCGCTTCTACCGCATCTTTTGTCTCTCTCAATTTCTTGATAAACGTACGGGTAGTTTTTGCTTGGAAACGGTTTCTTAGACGTTTCGCTTCGTTTGCGCGGATTCTTTTAATCGCTGACTTATGATTTGCCATTGTATGTATAACTAATAATAAAACGCTTGTTCTGAAAAGGACTGCAAATATAGAGTACTTATATTTAACTCCCAAATAATTATCTAAAAAAATCTCATTTTATATTACACCATTTTAGATAATACGTAAACGTTTGCCTATCTTTTTATATGCTTCCAGAATACGAAATAAATGATTGCCTTCTAAGGAAGCCATAAGGCTTGTACGTAACATAGCTCTTCCGGGAGGATTAGCAGGAGCTATAAAGACATTCACAAATATCCCTTCATCATATAATCCCTGCCAAAGTTGACAAGCTTTTGCATCATCATAAAGCAGAACAGGCACAATAGCAGTTTGTCCATCAGGAACATCATATCCCATTTGCTGAAGTCCTTTACGAATTACATTAGCATTAAAGTGGAGTTTTCGGATTAGTTCTGGCTCCGTTTGCAGCACATGCAAAGCTGCCAAAGCAGCGGCTGTTGCAGATGCAGAAGGAGAACAACTAAACATAAAAGCAGAAGATTCATGTTTCAGATAATCTATTACTCGTTTCTCTCCTCCAACAAAACCGCCAATGGATGCCAATGTCTTAGAGAATGTAGAAAACACCAGATCCACTTCATGACTTAATCCATAATGGCTGGCCGTTCCCCTACCTCCTTCTCCAAGTACTCCAAGGGAATGTGCGTCATCAATAAGAACCTGAGCATTGTATTTTTGGGCAAGAGAACACAAAGTATTCAGAGGTACTATATCACCAAATGTACTAAAGACTCCATCTGTGACAATAACTTTTCCAGCCTTTGCAGGAACACGCTGTAATCGTTTCTCCAGATCCTCCATATCGTTGTGATGATACCGAACAACAGGTGTATTCAAAGCACCTCTGGCCAATAACATACCAGCTACAATACTAGCATGGTTCTCATGGTCTGAAAAAATATAATCACTTCGACCAACTAAAGGAAATAAAACACCCTGACTTGTTTGATAACCGGTTGAAAAAAGTAAAGCAGCTTCTTTCCCCATAAATTTCGCTAGCTTCAGCTCCAGCTCATTATGCAAATCAAGAGTTCCTGTCAGGAATCGAGAACCAGAGCTACTGGTTCCGTATTGCTCTATAGCTTTAATAGCTGCTTCTTTTACCTTAGGATGAGTAGTTAACCCAAGATAGTTATTAGAACCTGCCATCACAATTTTACGCCCCTCCATAATTACCTCAGGCCCCTCACTTTCCTGAATGGCCCGAAAGTAAGGATAAATACCTGTGTTCCGAAGCTGATCAGCCTTGGTTACGGCATAGCATTTATCAAAAATGCTTCCTCTATACTCTAAACCTTCTGGAGTACCATGAGCCATATATAAACAAAGCAAAATAGAAAAATAACCTATCTCCTACATCCTAAAGATGTAACTTTGATTAAATATACTGAATAGACTCAATAATCTCCATTCTATAGTAAATTTTATATGGATTGTCTATAGAGGAACAAAACAATTCCATTCAAACATTATTACTAGTCTGGCGGATAAGGCTCAGACCGCCCATAAAAAACAGAAATCCAACTACAAAAGGAACTAACGATTCCCATTTAGAAACAGAAAGCCCTAAAACAGCTTTACCATCAGATAAAAAGGCAACACAAGCAAATAAGACCATGACAATTCCTAAGACTGTCAATACAGAACCAAAAACTTTCTTTAAATCCAGATCCATAAAACAAGATTGTTTAACAATGAAATAGGTAACTCAATCCTGTTCTGTTATCTAGTTATTCACAGGAGAAAGTCCCATTTTTTTTCCTGTAGAAAGCATAAAACTGTATGCCTCATCCCACTCATTTCGCAACTTGCCATCCAAAATAGCTTCACGAATAGTAGTTTTAATTTCTCCAACTTCCCGGGAAGGCGAAAGCCCAAAAGTTTCCATAATTATCTCTCCCGTTATAACAGGCTGAAAATTACGAATACGATCTCTGGCTTCTACCTCATGCAGTTTTTGTTCAACCTTATTAAAATTCTGAATATGTTTCTTTACTTTTTCATGATTCTTGGATGTAATATCGGCTCTACATAACATCATCAAAGCTTCCAGATCTTCTCCAGAGTCAAATAACAACCTGCGTAAAGCAGAATCTGTAATGGTCTCTTTCACCAAGGCAATAGGACGCAGATGCAAGCGCACAAGTTTCTGTACAAAACGCATCTTCTCATTCATAGGAAGTTTCATTCTACGAAATATATTGGGAACCATACGGGCTCCGGCATCTTCATGTCCATGAAATGTCCATCCTACACGAGCATCAAAACGCTTGGTAGCGGGTTTAGCAATATCATGTAGAATAGCAGCCCAGCGAAGCCATAAGTCACTGGAATTTCTAGATACATTATCAAGTACCTGTAACGTATGATAAAAATTATCCTTGTGCCCTTTTCCATCCTGAGTCTCTACACCTTGCAGGGCAACCAGTTCCGGAAATATAGAATGTAACAACCCACAATGATACAACAACTTAAAGCCATAAGAAGGTGTGGGAGAGAGAACTATCTTATTTAGTTCATCTATAATCCGTTCCTGTGAAATAATACGAATACGATCTTTCATTTTTTGAATAGCATCAAAAGAATCCGGATCTATATCAAAACCAAGTTGTGAAGCAAAACGGATAGCCCGCATCATTCGCAAAGGATCATCTGAAAAAGTCACATCTGGTGTCAATGGAGTACGAATCATCTTTCTTCTGAGATCTCCGACTCCATCAAATGGATCTATCAATTCACCAAGGTTGGTGGTATTCAAACTAATTGCAAGTGCGTTAATAGTAAAATCTCGTCTATTCTGATCATCCTCCAACGTACCATTTTCTACAATAGGCTTCCTAGAATCACGCTGATAAGATTCTTTTCGAGCTCCAACAAATTCGACATCCCAATCCTGAACATTCAGATGTGCTGTACCAAAATTCTTGAAAATAGAAATCTGTGTATTATTATCTACAGTTTCACCTAGTTTTTGAGCCAGATTAATCCCATTGCCATCTCCAATACATACGACATCTATATCCTTACATGGTCGATTTAACAACAAATCTCTTACAAAACCACCTACTACATAGCTTTCGATACCTGTTTTCTGAGCGATTTCAGATAACCGTTTCAAGATAGGATTTGTATATATAGTTTCTGTGAAGTTCATTCCTTATATAGTAAAATAAAATTCTCAAACTGCCCATTTTTGTAAACCATAGGCATATTTTTTTCGTAGTGTGTAAGTAACTATCTGCTCAAAGCAAAAGCTTTAGTGCTCAAAGATACTACTTCTGAAGATTATATTGGACAAATGTCTTAAAGCTCATCTGCATTTATGTGCTGTTTACAGAATAATAAAAAGCTTTTATCTAAAAAGTACCGATGTAAGGTTTTTGAGTATTTACCTTTTTATCTGTAAGCGTATAAATAGTTGATTGGTATCTCAAAACAACATTAATATATTATAATATACTGACAAACAGTATCTTAATATTTATCCATAATTTAAATACAATATATCCTTAAACAAAAGATGCTTCAGCCAGTGAACAGAATTAAAATTGGAGTTTCCTTGGTATTTGCTGCTTCTGTAGCGTTAGCCGTAGCCATAAGCACAATAATTGGCCTTGTATGTTTTTCGCTTGCCAATTATTAAGCTTTCTGATGTAATGGGACTCTTGATTATTTTAAAAAAATACAAGAGGTATAAATCCGTATAAAATATTCTAAACAGAAAAAGCCTGTACTTATGATACAGGCTTTTTCTATTATCCTTTTCTTTATAAGAAAACAAAAAGCCCCTTATCTGAAAATAAGGGGCTTTTGAAAGGCCATTTATATATAAAAGGATTATCTATATTAAGCCAATTGAACGTTAACTGCGTTCGGACCTTTTCTTCCTTGTTGCACTTCAAAGGTAACTTTATCGTTTTCTTTGATTTCGTCAATCAAGCCCGAAACGTGAACGAAGATGTCTTCATTAGAACTGTCAGATTTAATGAAGCCGAATCCTTTCGTTTCATTAAAAAATTTTACTGTACCAGATTGCATTTTTTTATTTTTTGTGAAAAAGGTAAAGTACAAACCTAAGTAAACTTTTTTATTATTCCAAGATAATATTGCGATTTCTCTAAGTATTTATCATTTATTGATTTAGTCCTTGAAAATGCTCCATTTTTTTCCACCAAATAATACAACCTATATTACTTTGACCCAACTTACGTAATCACTCTACCCTGTATTTATATATGCTACCTTCTCTTTTTATTCATAAAACAAAAAAACTACATTAATACAATGAAACTACAAATACTAAAATTATTCCTTATCTATCTTCCTTTATTCTTTTTGCTTTCTTCATTAGGTAACTATACTAGTGGCTTTATTCTGGATATATATCCATTTTGTCCTACATGGCTTCTTATAGGATTTCTTTTGACACTATTTGCCTTACCAATTTATTATGCAGGAAAAAGACTGAAGCAGTGGACTGTAGAAATGGAGGAAGCAGAACGAACAATACCACTTGTCAGTTATGTGGCAACATTCTGGACAAACAATTATATAGGTACTCTACTGGTGTGTATTGCAACAATAGCATTTACTGGCAATTTTTCACATTCATCAAGATTTACAGACATTTACCTTGATAATGGCACAAAAGAGGTTGTACATATTGAAATACCTGGAGCAGAAGAACAAGCTATTCAACCCAAAACTTATCAATTACTATCTATCCCATTGGGCACGCATCAGGTAAAGTGTAATGGTAAAGTCAAAAATATTACTTTATCTCAACAAGGGAAGTGGATCTTTAATCCTGAATCAGCTAATTCTTATATTGTATCCGATATTATTTACGGTGAGACCAATGCTATTAATCAGGACAAGGGTCAAGCCGAAGGTCTACCACAGATCATTAAAAATGAATTATTCATGACATCAGCAGATTATTTGTTTGAAGCCCCACAGGAAATATCAATAAGCAAAAAACGTTATGAGACAAGTCCGGCAACTGTTACTAAAACAGTATTGTATCGATTAAATGACATGATACAGAAAGTTGAATTAGGATCAAATTAATGTCTTATCAGAACAAAGCTGTTACCTGCATGCTGCCAATATGAACAATATTCTGAGTACCAGATTTTCGGCCATTGTACCCTATATTTACCTGTAATCCATTGGCAAGGCGCTGTTGCCAGTTGAGATTCCAGGTCCAGTTGGTACCAGGGCTAAGAGCTTCCAGTAATTCATAGCCAACAGAAGTGCTTGCATCACCTTTGAAGTTAATCTTCACCCAACGTAATGTAGTAGTTATCGTATGTTTGGAAGCTCTGGCCCATCTTAACTCTGTAGAAAGAGAGTGAATACGTGAACTTTCATCAGTTTCTGTATTCTGCCTATTCTTCTTATAGGTATAACTATATACCCCCGCAATTCTGAAAGTTGAAAGTGGCTGAAAGGCTAGTTCCGGACTTATCTGTTGCCCGACAACCTCATAATTGCGAGTTGTTAGTAAATTAGACTCACTAACTGTTTGTTTTTGTACTAATGTATTTTTAAGACTAAATACTTTGCTGAGATTCATTTTCGTATTTAATCTCCATTCTGTTTTTTGTACCAATTCAAAGTTATCGCCATCATCTGTACGACCCGAAAGTAGTTGTTTAGAGATAGTTTGCAGATATCCGATATCTCCTCCGTATTTCGGATTAGTCCGATTGTAAAACAATGTACTTCGTAGAGACTGTTGAACTGAAACTATATCTGCGTCTCTCACATCTTGCCCTACAGGTAGTAACCTTTTCACTAAATCATCATTAGTAGTCTGTTGATTAATTGTCCAGGCAGATACAGATGAAAAACGGGCAAGTGTCCTAAAGATACTATTACCAGCTTTCCATTTCACTGGAGGTGTTATATTAAGTCTGTAGCTCATATTCTGAGCAAATGCCTGGAGATAGTCACTGGTAGCTACAAAATATTTTGCATATTGTTTTTCATCAGCATTTAAAGCCTCATAGAACTCGTTCAGTTGTTGAACACCATCTCCATTATCATCTCTCCAGGTATGTGTGCCTTGTCCCAGTGGTACTGGCAAATAAACGTATTCTCTTTTTGGTACTAATCCTGACGAATTGGTCAATGAAAATTCAGAACGTATACTCTTTTTTAACCAATAGCTATTCCAGTCTACCCGACCCATAATAGTTTCACTATTTTTCAGTCCCAGGCTTGTATTCTGAACTTCCAGCAATCGATAGGTTACGTTAAGCTGTAATGTATTCTGTGATTTCTGGTTAGTCTGAAACTTCATATTCGCTGTACGGGCAAACGTGCTTTTATACAACCTGCCTTCAAAGGGCAGGTAATCCTGTCGTAGCGCAAAGTCGAGTTGAAGGTGAGCTTTTAATGAATCGCCATTGCGAAGAAAGAAACGATTTTCTTCAAAATTAGTGGTGGTTGATATAACAGAGTCCGCAATTATTCTGCTTATCATGCGATTCTTATCCATGCTGAAAGCATATCCTGGAGATAAATATTTACCCTTATATTCTACAATTGTCTGGAGTCGTTGCCAATCAGTCCATTTCTCTTGTTGCCTGGAATACATCCAAAAACCATTGGCAGTTAATTGCAATCGTCTTATCTGTTTGGAAATATCTAACCGATGCTGGTACCCATTTAAAATACCTGATCGATCTCTATGGTTAAAGCGATATACCAGTTGATCACTGGATGCTGACGGAGTAAAAGATGCAGAAGGAACAGGATTAGTAGCAGGTATGGCAGCAGGTGTTGTCAATAGATCTTTTGTGAGTTCGTCGTAAGCCTGGGTTTCTTTTAGTTTAACAGGTTGAGCAAACTTTGTATTTTTACGGAAACCTACTAATACACTGGCAATATGATCTTTGGTGGCAGTAGTATCTGTGAGAGTCCAGTCATTATCAAAATTTACATCTCTAAACCGATCTATTGCATAAAATGTACGACTATCCTGCTCATAGGATACATTACCCCACCATTCTAATTTTGGCATAAATGGAATAGCCTTTCCCTGATTAGAATATCCTATTTTGAAAGCGTTGCCGGTATTATTTTGCTGATTTATTTGCGAAAAAAGGTTTAGATTCCTTTCTGAAAAAGCGACCTCACCATATATTGTTTCACTTTTACCTAGCTGATATTCTAATCCACTTGTCAGCATTCGCCTTTGAGAAGGCAATGGAACCAATTGTAAAGTATCATAACGTCCCTGTGGAACTCCATCTATTGGAGGCACCCATTTATATACCTGTCCATTAAGAGTAGTACTGGACTTTATGTAATTACCTTTCCCTTCTCCTACTTCGCCAAACTGAATCTTATAAAGTTTATCTGAGGCAACAGTTGTATTTATATACACCGGATATAGCTCTCCATTGTATATTGTGTCAACTTTTTTATACAAGATCAATGAAGCAGAATATTCACTCACTACGGCTACACCAGATACCCATCCTGCAGTTTGTTTGCTATCTACTTGACTCAATAAAATCTTGTCAGCTTCTGTCAGATCCAGTGTAAACGACTTATTGGGATTGTCTTTCTCATTGTAATAATTTGTAAACCACGTAAATTTACCTAATTCCTGTTTATGTGTAAGTGTTAAAATAGATCGACTATAATTCTGATCAGAATACTCAAAATCAACTCGAACTTTTGAGTAAGCAGTAATGACAAGTGTTGTTGAGAAAGTAATTTCGGCAGTGTTATAATCAATAATATAATCATTATTAAAACCTCGTGTGAGGAGTCGTCCGTCCAAGTAGACCCGTTCGGAGTTTGCCAGAACAATGATATTCTTCTCATTGTTTGCTCCTCTTAAACGATAGGGTCCTTGTACACCTTCTGTAACTATAACCTCCGTGGATAAAAATTTACCTTTGGAAACAGCAATTCCCATTGACGTATAAGCTCTTCCACCTAATGCTTCATAGTTCGTTTCAGCAGCAACACCTTGCACATTTTTGTAATAACGCAGAAAACTGGAAGGTTCCGAAATCCGGTTTCTCCAAAGAGGATTTCGGAAAACAATATCTCCAGCCGCCAATTGCCAGCTTTTTGATTTTAACTGAACAAACACTTTGTCAAATTCCTGTAATGTCTGTGTATTTCCCTCTGGTTGAAAAGGAACACTTTGATCTGAGATAATGGCTTTCAAAGCAATATCCTCTGTTAGCAGTCCTTCCAACTGAAGGTTTAAGGCAGAGTTTACAAATACACTTTGTGAATTACCAAACGATATACCTCTGGTAATGCTTCCTGTTTTTTGTATACCTTTTGTAGCAAAAAACTCCTCTCGCTTTTCTCTCTGGTTATTTACATTCTTTCTATTGGGATCAATTCCTCCAAAATACACAACCTTATCATATGTATCAGGATCTCTATGATACACCGGCTTTCCCAAAAATAGAGGCAGTACACGGTAAGAAACCAATATCGAATCTGGTAACCGAGCCCCAGAAAACTGCAATGTATTTTTTGTGGCAGAATAGGTTGTATGTATTGTAGTGTCTTGTGGATACAGAATTCTTACAGAAGTAGGGTCAATATTTAATGTATCGATGGGGAGAAATAACCCTCTTGGATATACCCATTTGGAGCGAATAGTAGATACCTGTCCCTGAGATTGAAAAGATAGCAATAGAAAAAATACAACTCCTACAATAGCATGCAGCCAACATAGCTTCAAATTTGAAACCTGTATTCTTGTTTTAATTAGCTGATGCATTGGACTTTAAACTTCAATTTATTATGCAGGATCTTTCAAAGATGCAGATTCATGATGTAGTATTACGAAGATAACGTATTTCTATTCGGAATAAGTAAACAAGAACTCACTAATGATCAGGCAAATAGGTAAGTTTTCTTCCAAAAAGGGAAGAAAGAATAAGATACTTTCCTCCCTTTTTGAAGTAATATATTCTTTTATTAATCAAGGCGGGATAAAAACCGGAATAATACAAATATCCCTCTATAATGATATTTTATAACACCAAGCCCATAAATTCTAATAAATAGCAGCAGCTACCACCAGGCCAATTATTGCAAGAGTAGAGAATACGATAGAATATAGAAACAAAAAGGTAAAGATTTTAAAAGAAGTACGAAACCATCCCTGCTTATACACTTTATAGAAAGCCACCCAAATATAAAGTAAGATCAAAGGAACAATTATACCACTCGGATTGAGGTTTTCAAATTCATTACTCAACACAATATCTATGGCAATCAGAAAAAACATAAAGGCATGTAAATGCAACATAAATATCAGGTGTTCAATATATAACCGTTTCCTCCTTATATAGAGAAATTTCATTACCATAGCCATGAATGGAAGCATCACAAACATAAAAATGGGGGCCTTATCCCACATCTCAGCAATAAACTCCTCCTTACTTCCATCAGTCCAGCGCGACAATCTGTTTATTTTCATCCGATTCCAGTAATTATCCTCCCAACGCAATGAGTCCAATATATCTTTTTCAGATAGTGCAGGATTCTTCACCAGTTTTGTTAACAACCCGAATTCTCCAAACTTGCCACTATTATCATTATCCTCATCCTCATCATTGGTGTCATTAGTATTATTACTACTATCATCATTTCCTTCCTGATCGCTATTTTCGTTATCTTTATTGGTATTAGACTTCCATTTAAAATTTGTTTTTGCCTTTTTCTTTTCTCCTTTAGCAGGTGTCAACTCTTCTCCAAGATCCAGATTCAGGGAGTCTTCATTACTACTACTACTGTCCTTCTCTCCTTTTTTAATAGCTTCATCAATAAATCCTCCCAGCTTTTCATTTAATGTCAGATTCTGTAACGCATTTTTAATCTGTTCCCTTTGGGTGGCAGGAATATCTGTTGGCAACTCCCTTATTACTGCATTCCGGATTGAATCTGCCTGTTCCTGTTTCAACGCTTGTTCTTTGCGTTCATCATGTTTATTTTCCTTAGTAGTATAATACGCAATAATAGAAAAGCAAATCACACTAATAAAGAAATATAATCGTAGCGGAGGCATATATCGCATACGTTTCCCATTAATAAACTCATTGGTCAGATGGCCTGGTTTGAATAGAAAAGGAACTACAGTCTGAAACCATCGGGAATCCCAGGAAACAAAATCACTGACAACCTCATATATCAAAGTACCAAAAGAAATAACCTTCGTTGTGTTTTCCTGCCCACACTGCGCACAGAAGTTATCTGCTTCACTTAAAATATGCTGGCAATTGGGACAAATAAATTGTTTGCGATGTGTTTCGTGCATATATACTAGTAAGTATCTTCCATAGTAACCCCGTACAGAAAATCATACTCGATTATCTGTAATAGCCCATGTTTTACATAGCTATTTCTTTACTATATAAGTGGGAATTCAAATCTACATTAAAAATTTAATATCTGATAGTCTCTTAGCTACCTCCACCTTAGGTAACCGGTTCTTTTCATTGAAATGTTAGTCAAATCTGTATCTGCGTAACTTTTTAACTGATTTTGAAGAAAACGACTGCCTGATAGGAGTTAATTTTAAACCGTTGATTAATCCCCAACAGCTTACTAATTATATCAGCTATGGATATGAAAAAAAATATACTTTATCTTCTTGTCTGTGCTTTCTTATCTGGTGGAATTCAAACATTGCAGGCACAAAGTAAAACAGCAGCAGATAAAACAGATATCGAGTACGAATTACAGTTTGATGATCCGTATGATATCAATAAGATGTGGTTAAACTTTTATCCATTTTATGTAGATGCCTTTACCACAGACTTTAATGTAGGATTTGGCGCTCAAGTGAATTATTTCTGGAAAAACAAATTTGATTTTCACGCACATGCCCGAACAACTTACGCCCGATTCTCGGATTTCTCAAAACTTAGTGGTACAAAGAATGCTGCAATGAAAATTAACGATGACACTACCCGTATCACTCTCAATAAACTAAATGGGTATTATTATCTTGAATTGGGTGCTACCTATCACTTTAAAGACGAAGAAGCTACAGGAGAATCAAAAATCGTAGTATACACAAATCGGTATAGCGATAGAAAATGGGCAGCATCTGTACCAGAATATATTAAGGTAGCATCTAAGGTGCGTAAAATAATGGGTATCAGAGCTGGCGGGTATTACTGGAGTTCGTCAACCAATTTAGGTTATGCATTAGACAAACAAGGTGTAAATCTGATTAGCACAACTGGTAATATATTACAAACCAATGCCCAACTATATACAAATATTAAATCTGCAGGTGCATATACAGGTTTTCAACTTACCCGAATCCGAAATGTAGTAGTTAAGCCTAAAAAATACGATGTAGCCACCAATGATCTTATATTCTCAGCATATGCAGATATTATCTATGCGCCATTTGTACAGGTAGAGGACGTGGCATTTCAATATAAGAAAGTAGAAACAAGCCAGATACTTTACAACGAACTATACCCTGTATCAAATGTAAAATTAAAACATCTGGGATTCCGTTTAGGGATGGAGGGTTTATTTAATCGTGAACTATCCTGGACATACGGAGCCGAGCTTGGTTTTCGTCCATCATTACAATCAAGAGGATTTTATGCAAACATCCATGTAGGTTTCGCTTTTGCATCTAAAATGCAGCAAAAACGTCAGGCATATCAGGTAGATCCCAAAGGCAAATAAGTGTTATACTATTTCTGAGAGCTGTATATATCTTCCAGGAAACTCTTCCAATCCATCAACATAAGTAATAGGATTTATTACTTATGTTGATGGCGTCAATATAAGTCTCACAAACTCTATTAAGATTACTTTTACCAGCTCATACGAGGCAAAGCACTAACATCTTGCCCACAGAAATGTCCTTTTAGACCTTTATAATAAGCAGCCATAGCAATCATTGCAGCATTATCTGTACAATATTCAAATTTTGGAATATATACGTTCCAGCCAAGCTTCTTCCCTTCTTCCTGAAGCGATTTACGAAGCCCACTGTTTGCAGATACTCCGCCTGCAATTGCAATTTCACAAATACCTGTTTCTTTTGCAGCTTTCTTTAGTTTCCGCAATAAAATCTGCACTAATGTATGCTGTATACTCGCACAGATATCTGCCATATTTTTATGAATGAATGCTTCATCTTTGGTAGTTTCTTTTTTCAGAAAATACATAAAGGCAGTTTTTATTCCACTAAAGGAATAATCATATCCAGGCATTTCTACCAGAGGAAAAGCAAAACGGAGCGGATCTCCAGTCTGAGCATATTTATCAATCAGAGGGCCTCCGGGATAAGGCAAGTTCAATAACTTTGCCGTTTTATCAAATGCCTCCCCAACCGCATCATCCTGAGTCTGTCCAATAATTTCCATACTCAGGTGATCTGTCACTTTTACAATCTGTGTATGCCCTCCACTAACCGTCAGGCATAAAAATGGAAACTTTGGTTGAGGATCGTCAATAAAGTGAGCCAGAATATGAGCCTGCATATGATGGATATCAATCAAAGGTATACCCAGTCCTAAAGCCATAGCCTTTGCAAAGGAAGTCCCAACCAGCAATGCTCCTAGTAACCCAGGCCCCCTAGTAAATGCAATCGCGTTCAATTCACTTTTTGTTACTTGCGCATCGGTTAAGCTTTTTTCAACAACAGGAATTATCTGTTGCTGATGAGCACGAGAGGCAAGTTCAGGTACAACACCACCATACTTTTGATGAATTGCCTGAGTAGCAATCACATTGGAGAGGATTTTCCCATCCTGCAATACCGCAGCAGAAGTTTCATCACAAGAGGATTCAATAGCAAGAATAATCATATAATTTTACGGTCAGTATGTCCGTTCGGAAGTAAAATAGAAATATAGTCCAAATGGTACATCTGTGATTCAACTTAATGAACAAGTATCTTACTAAAAAAGATACTATTTTCTTTCATTATTTGTTATCTTGGAACGAGATTTGAAAGTGAAAAATTCAATATATACGAGATATCCTACGTTTATAAAATTAGCTAAGTAAAATTTGAACCAGGCACTATAGAAACACAAAATTATTCTATTTTATAATCCTGAGAGCAACCATCAAAAATAAAACACTGACTAAAGTTCAGATAGAAAGTACATACCTAGAATGTGGCAGTTTGTTAAGAAATTTATTGCACGAATTGTTTACTCAATACCCATATGGTTATTAGTGGTATTGGGGCTTCTTGCTGCTTTACAAACGACTACAGTACAAACGTATCTGGCTGGTCACGCAACAAAATATCTATCAGACAAGGTAGGTTTCCCCATTTATGTCGATTACCTCAACATTCGCTGGCCAGATTATGTAGTATTGCGCAATGTTAGCATTTTAGATCGCGAAAACCAACGAATGATTGAAGCAGGAGAAGTACAGGTTGATTTTAAGTGGTCAACTTTAATCGATGGAAAAAATATTTACATTGATAAAGTTATTCTAAGAAATGCACATGTTCGGTTAATCAAAAGCAAAAAAACAAACGAATTAAATATAGATGAATTTGTTGCTACTGTTGATAGTATATTAAATCCGCCTCGAAAAACCAAACGCGTAGGCCCCGCACCAATCTTTCAAATAGATCAAGCCTGGCTTAATAATGTCCAGTTCTCTTATAATGATCAACGCGAAGACACTATTAGGGAAGGGTTTGATTACTATCACTTCACTATTGATAGTATACAGGCAGTAGCACATCAATTACGTTTTGTAGCAGATACTGTCCAAACCACTGTCGAAAACCTACAAGGACAGGATAATCGTACCAACCTCGATATTCATAGGCTCTCTACAAACTTCCTGTATACCAAACATATAATAGAACTTGCCCAGTTACGACTTGATATTGGCAATAGTACTATTCGGGAGCGTATTGCATTCAAATATGACAGACCAGCTGATTTGAGTGATTTTGTTGAGAAAACATTTATGAATGCAGATCTTAACGAGACTCGTATCTATTCAAAAGATCTGGCATTGTTTGCACCCTACCTTAACCGATATGAAGAATATTGGTCTGTATCAGGCCACTTTAATGGTCTGGTAGGAAGATTCCGTCTACGAAATGCCAATCTACAATTTGGAGAGAAAAGCCGAATCAATGGAAATATTAGCTTTGAGGGATTACCTAATTTTAAGGAAACACTAATAGATTTTGATCTTAAACCATCAGTAGTGGTTATCACTGATCTGCAACAGTATCTTGATAGTGCATCATTTCGGACGTCCCGAAAATTTGGTACCATTCATTTATCTGGTAAATTCTTAGGATTCCCTGAGGATTTTGTAGCCAATGGCACTTTTGATACTGATTTAGGAACAATCATTTCAGATATTAACCTGAAAAACAAATCCAATACTGCCTACAAAGGACATCTAACTACGCGCAACTTTGACTTAGGCACATTTTTGGGAGAACCTAAAACGGTTCAACATCTGGATATGGACGGAGAAATAGAAGGTCAAGGCCTTAAAATGAAAGATGCCAATCTGCAATTAAAGGCTAATATTAGTCGGCTGGGTTATAAATCGTATGACTACAATACTATTACAGTAGATGGCAAATTAAGCAAACAACAGTTTAATGGTAGTCTGTCTATAAAAGATACTAATCTTATCTTTGATGCCAAAGGAGAAATAGATTTAAGGAATAACCACAATTTAGTCAATATTGAGGCAGATCTTCAGAAAGCTGACCTGAAAGCATTGAATCTTACCTCTAAAGATGCTACTATCCGTACTCAACTTCACATCAACAGCCGGGGTCTGAAACTTGATGACATTGTAGGTGATGCCATCTTTACAAACGGCTATGTGCTCTACAATAATAAAGATCTTGTTATTGATTCGTTACAAATACATTCAGTCAAAGATTCAGGTCAACGAATATTTAATGTTCGTTCCAGCTTTGCCAATATAGACGCTGAAGGTAATTTTGATTTTACGCGTCTAAGTACAGACTTCCAGAACTTGGTAAAAGAGTATCAACTCAATTTTAGCAACAACGCAAAAGAAATTAAGAGATATTATAGCAGTAAGGAGAAAAATAAAGGACCACATTATAGCCTAGATTACAATGTATTTCTTAGAGATATAAATCCAGTACTACTAATGTTTTATCCGGACTGGTCTATATCACGAAATACAACGATAGAAGGTTCATTTTCACAGGGACGCTCTGCGCGTGTATCTCTGCACTCCAACATTGATACTCTCTCCTATAAAAATAATATTTTCTATGCTAATGAAGTAGATGTCAACAGCTCAAAACTATCAGATTCAACAACGGTTCTCGCTGTTACTTATCTGCAATCTAAAAAGCAGAAAATTGGTGCTACCCAAACTGAGAATATGGCGTTAGAGGCTGTATGGAATGGAAAACATATTGAGTTTTCCAGTAAGATACAGCAGCCTAGCAATTCTAATTATGCAGATCTGCGTGGTGATGTCGAATTTCAGTCTGATCAGATTAGCTTAAAATTTAAGCCTTCACATTTTCAGATTTTTAAAAATGTCTGGCATATAGATACTACGAACCTGATTACTATCCAAAATCGCAATATTAATTTTAATGATCTTCAATTTACAAACCAGTATCAGTTTATAAGTTTAGACGGAACACTTTCTGAAGATTCGACAAAAGCATTACGCCTTTCCTTAAAAGAATTTGGACTTCAGGCTCTCAATCCATTAGTTGATCATGAACTGGGAGGAGCCGTAAATGGATTTATTGAAATCAAAGATTTTTATAAAAACAGAAGTATTGAAAGTGAGCTTACGATTGAAGAACTGGTTGTTGACAAATTTCTGGTAGGAGATATTATCGGTGAATCACACTGGAATGAAGAGACCCAAAAGGTGAATGCTAATTATCAAGTCTATCGCATGGATCAGCGGATTGTACGCTTGTATGGTATATACAACCCTCAGGCTACAGAAAATGCAATGGATATGCAGATCATTCTAGATAGGGCTAACCTGGAAATATTAGAACCTTTCTTTAAAGATCAGGTTTCCCGTCTGGGTGGTACGGCTAGTGGGACACTAAGCTTAACAGGAACTTTTTCCAGTCCTATACTCAATGGTGAAGTCAATGTTTATAATGGAAGGTTCCGATATAACTACCTGAATACATTCTACTATTTTGACGATAAAGTTCATTTTAGCCCCAATGAAATCGGAGTTAAGAATCTACAACTCCGGGATGAAGATGAAAATATTGCAGTAATCAATGGTGGTGTGTTCCATGATGGTTTCAAAAATTTTGTATTAAGCCTCACAGGTCGTATGCGGAACTTTAAGGTTTTGAACACGACATTAAAAGACAATGATCTATTTTATGGAACGGCCTATGTAACTGGAGATTTGTCATTGCTGGGCGCTATTGAAAATTTAACCATACGGGCTAATGCACGAAGCAATAAGGGAACAAAAATAGCAATTCCAATTTCTGACACCCGTACTATCTCCCAACAGGATTTTATCAGCTTTGCGACCAAGACAAAACCATCTGCAACACTGACAGAAAAAGACAAAAGGGAACAAGTGGATCTCACAGGTGTGTTAATGGATTTTAATTTTGATATCACTCCAGATGCATGGTGCGAAATCATTTTTGATGAAAAGGCTGGTGACATCATACGTGGAAATGGAAGTGGGCGTATCCGAATGGAAATTGATACAAAAGGAGATTTCCGTATGTTTGGTAACTATACAATCAATAAAGGTGCTTATAACTTTACCCTTCTGAATGCTGTTAATAAGGCATTTACTATTGAACCCGGTGGAACTGTCTCCTGGTCAGGAGATCCTTACGGTGGTATTCTGGATATTAATGCTATCTATACACAGTCAGCCTCTATTCTACCTATTATTACCAGTGATGTAAATAAGCTATCAGCACAGGAGCAGATGGAAGCCCGCAAGCATTATCCGGTAACTGTGCAAATGAGACTAACTGGTAATCTTTTATCTCCAAAAATCGGACTGGGTATCGACTTTAAAAATTTTCCTCAAAATTCACAGTTTTATGTGAATGTAATGGATTTCAAAAACCGCATCTCTGTAAATGAACAAGAGCTTAATAAACAAGTATTCAGTCTTCTGATCTTACAACGACTTTCTGCTGAAAACTTTAGTGGTCTGGGACAAGGTACAGTTACTAGTAGTATTAGCGAGCTTCTTACTAATCAACTCAGTTACTGGGCATCTCAGGTAAATGAAAATCTGGAAGTAGACCTCAACCTCAACGGTTTGGATTCTGATGCATGGAATGCGCTTCAGCTACGATTAAGTTATGCACTACTGGATGGAAGATTGCGTATAACTCGGGATGGTGGCTTTACCACTGTACAAAGTACAACAGACCCAACTGCACGAGCAGTAAGTGTAATTGGTGACTGGACTATTGAGTATATCCTAAATAAGAGTGGATCACTACGTGTAAAGATGTTTAATCGCAACTCTCAGAATATCATGGGAACAACATCTACTACTACAACAGGTGTAGTAGCAGGATTTAGTTTATTACATACAGAAAGTTTTAATTCACTATGGGAATTATTTCACTCTAAACGTAAAGAACGCAGTGAACCAGAAAAACCTACAGAGAGTGAAGCCCCAAATAAAGTGCCCCCATCTACCTCTCAGTTAAATAGTAACCGACAACAGAAATAATCCTTTTACATACATTACTGTCATCAAACTGCTATTTACTAGTGTGATTGAGAGTTTACCTTTTTAGCCTATTCCGATTAACATTAAAAATAGTATCTTGCCAAGTAGGCATATACTTCTGTTTCAATTAATGAAAATCTGATACTCATTCACTTTTAAATCATTATTATCATGGGACTCTGGGATAAACTAACCAATGAATTTATTGATATTATTGAGTGGCTTGATCCTACCAATGACACATTGGTCTGGCGCTTTCCACGCTATCAGAACGAGATTAAGAATGGAGCTAAACTGATTGTACGGGAATCACAGGTTGCTGTATTTATCAATGAAGGGAAAGTTGCTGATATATTTAAGCCTGGTACTTACGAGCTTACCACACAAAACCTGCCTATTTTGTCTACTTTACGTGGTTGGAAATATGGGTTTAACAGTCCATTCAAAGCGGAAGTATATTTTATCAATACCAAACAGTTTACCAACCAGAAATGGGGTACTAAAAATCCTCTCATGTTACGTGACCCTGAATTTGGACCTATGCGGTTACGGGCATTTGGAAGTTATGCCTTTCGTGTCAACGCAGAAGATCCTACCCGCTTTCTGACTGAGATAGTCGGAACGGATGGAGATTTTAATATGGACGAAATCAACGAGCAATTACGTAATGTAATTGCCAGCCGTTTTGCAGACATATTGGGAGAAGCAAAAATCCCGGCATTAGATCTGGTAAGTAATTATGATGAATTATCCAGATTTATTACTGAACGCATCCATGATGATTTTAATGAATATGGACTAAAGGTTACTAAGCTTCTGGTAGAAAATATTTCGTTACCACCAGAAGTCGAAGCAGCGCTGGATAAACGTACCAGTATGGGTGTTATAGGCAATCTGAACGCTTATACACAATTTCAAATGGCGAATGGCCTTGAAAAGGGAGGTTCAGGAACAGATGCGGCTTCTATGGGAATGGGCTTTGCCATGGCAAATCAAATGGCACAGAATATGAACCTGAATCAGCAAAGTTTTGGTAATGTAAATGCGAATGCAGGTGGCACACCTCCTCCACTTCCGGCATCTGCTACTTTCTTCATTGCAGTCAATGGGCAACAACAGGGACCATTTGATATGAACAAACTGAAAGAAATGGCTCAGCAAGGTGCATTAACCCGTGAGACGTTGGTATGGAAACAAGGTATGGCAGCCTGGCAAAAAGCACATGAGGTATCAGATGTATCTCCATTATTTGCCTCAATGCCTCCTCCACTTCCTGGTTAATCATCTCTATTCTTTTAAAATTATGCTACACACGATTTAGAGATCCCCCCTTTAAATCGTGTGTAACTATTTATAATCAACCCGCTTAACCTATGTGTATTCGATTTCTGCTAACCTTTTGTCTATTCATTTCTCTCACCCAATTATCTTTGGGTCAGGTCAGAGATCAATATGTGTCTTCACAAGGCAAAACTATTGCTATGCGATTTACTCCTCCTGCAGGTTTCGAAAGACTTACAACACAGGCAGGCTCGTTTGCCAATTATCTTCAGAATCTACCGTTAAAGCCCCATGGATCAATTGTTAAGTATTATAATGGAAGCACAAAACAAAATACCAATGTATATATCGGAGTAGTAGACATGGAAATCGGAAATCAGGATCTGCAACAGTGTGCGGATGCAGTAATGCGGTTACGTGCCGAACATCTATACAAGCAGAAAAAGTATGCAGACATCCATTTTCACTTTACCAATGGAGATAATGTTTTGTATACTCAATATGCGGAAGGCTATCGTGCCTCCATTAAAGGAAATAAAGTAATCTGGAGTAAGAAGGCGAAAAAAGACTATAGTTATTCCACATTCCGCCAATATATGGATTTGGTTTTCATGTATGCAGGTACTCTTTCACTCAGTAAGGAACTCCACCCTGTTCCTACTATTAAAAATATCCAGATTGGAGATGTGTTTATCAAAGGAGGCTCGCCCGGACATGCTGTTATTGTTGTAGATATGGCCCAGAATAAAAAAACAGGAGAAAAAGTGTTCTTATTAGCTCAAAGTTACATGCCTGCACAAGAAACCCAAATCTTGCGAAATCCAACTGAATCAGAAATGAGTCCCTGGTATAGTACAAACTTTACTGGAGAATTAATCACACCGGAATGGACATTTGAACAAAGTCAGCTTAAGCGTTTTTAAGCATTTACAATGCTACTTCCGCTCATAGACAATAAATGCATAATCGTATGGATTTTCTGAGTCAGACTGATAATCATCATGTCTTATTTCTCGAAAATCTCCTTCCGGAAACTCTGGAAAAAAGGCATCTGCCTGAAAGGTGCCTTTTACAATAGTCAGATAGATTCTATCTGCTATAGATAGACTTATACGGAAGATCTCCTCTCCTCCCAAGATAAAGACTTCGTTAACATCGCCAACTAACTGAAGTGCTTTTTCCAGAGTGTCAGCAACCAAAAATCCCGCATCCGTCTGGTAATTGGGCTGTCGGGTAATAACAACATTGCCAGCTTCAGACCAAAGACGATCCGGGGACTCATAACTTTTCCGTCCCATGATCATCTTTTTTCCAGCAGTTACCGTTTTTAGATTGTCCCAATCAGCGGGTAAATGCGTCCAGGGCAACTGGTTTTTATAGCCAATTGCCCTGTTCAGATCCATTGCAACAATAAGAGAAATGATCACAACTAGTAATATTCGAGTAGATTCAGAGAGTAATTAAAATGAAAAACTTGGGTCGTTGCTTTCATTTTCAGAAGCAGGTGCTACGATCTCTGAGACATTGGTGTAATGGGTTTTACTGATATAGCCAAACAAATTTCGTTCTTTGATAATACGAGCAACCTGAGTAGGCACCATAATTTCCCAGCCATCTATGCCATCTTTAATCATAGCCAATACGTTATCAGAAATGATATGAAGCAGATTTTCATCAAAATCCCGAATAGCTTCCAGTTTATTATTAGCTAATAAATATTCAAACAAGTCAATTTGATTGGGAGGCAACGTAAAATCAGTGCAAGAATATAGTTTGCCATCTGCCTGCATCATTGGATATACATATAGTTTTACTTTACGGCTAAACAAAGTTGCAAAAGCTTCCAGAATACCGCCAGGCAAAAACTCATAATGCTTTTCTTCAAAGATATATTCCAGATTACTCATTCCCAGAATAAGACCAATCTTCAATTTTGTAATCTTTGACAGATACGCCACCAGTTTGTAATACTCCTGATAGTTGGAAATCATAACTGTTTGTCCAAGAGAGGCCAGAATATTGACCCGGTCCATATAGTCCTTTTCATCGATCTCCTGTCCATGCTTTAGGTTGTGAAGCGTCAGCTCTGATAATACCACCACCTTCTCAGGGTTCACTTCCGGATCTTCCAGAAACTGTTTCACTCCATTCTCCAACATATCCAGATTCACATGGGTTACAGGTCTGAAACGTCCTCTTATACAAACAATATTACGTTTGTATAATGCTTCTGATGGCTGCAATACATTTCCGTCTGGCCCAAACAAAGCCACATTTGTAAATCCGTTCTTTACCAGATACAAACTCATCAACCGATTATCGACATTGACAAAATCAGGCCCTGTGAAACGGATCATATCAATCTCCAATCGTTCAGGTGACAGATCATCCATCAGGGATAACAAAAGCGTCTCTGGAGATTTATAATAATAATAACAACCGTATATCAGATTCACACCTACCACTCCCAGCGCCTGTTGTTGCAATAAGTTCTCAGTATCCAGCATTTTAACGTGCATAACCACGTCATTGTAAGGTGCACCTGGTTGCAACTGAAACCGCAGGCCAATCCATCCATGCCCCTCATTCGTTTTCTGATAGTTTAATGCTACTACAGTGTCAGCGAAGGCAAAAAAGGTAGACTCAGCCCCTCTTTTTTCATTTAACCGCATTTGCAACAAATTATACTCACGATGCAGCATCTTGGTTAAACGAGATTCTACTACATACCTTCCACTCTCCTCTACCCCATAGATCGCATCACTGAACGTCATATCATAGGCAGAGATTGTTTTCGCAATTGTTCCGGAAGCACCTCCCGCTTTAAAAAACTGAGCGGCTACTTCCTGCCCGGCACCAATCTCAGCAAATGATCCATAGATTCGGCGGTCCAGATTAACTTTCAGTGCTTTTTGTCTGGTTCCAAGATTTTTATCGTAGTACATATTTTTGCAGGTTTGAAAGAGTATTGCAGATACTATTAGTGTTAATATAACGAAAGAATCTGAAATGCGATGTATTCCATTTGCAAACTTTCTGGCATTTCAATTTCAGGAAAAGGTAGCAATACCAATGGTGCGTTCGTATTTATTACCTTCCTATATATCCAAGGCATCGGGTCTGCAATATCGCATTTTTTACTATAAAATACTGATTTTTAAGTATATGTTATTCCAGGCAAAACCAGCTCACTTGTATATGCCTACATTCTTTATACACATCTGCAATATGCAATTAACCATCTGCAAAATATCAGTTATTCTTATCAAACACCTTACACAGGTAGTACTTTAAATGATTACTTTGCGTTACTTTGCAATATCCTGGTTAAATAACTTTCTATTTCTGAAGCTCTTATCTGACTCGTATTTATTGTCCAATATTATTTCTTTATGGATTCAACCTCTACCTCTCAAACCCTTCGATTTCCATGCCAATCTTGTGGGGCTTATCTGGTTTTTAAACCTGGAACTCATCATCTAACCTGTGAATATTGTGGTGCGGATAATGTAATAGAGGATTCACAGGAGACTATTCAGGAATTAGATTTTGAAGATTTTCTTGCTAAATCATCTCCAGCAACAGAGACCCAACAAGTAGCAGTTGTTAAATGCAATGCATGTGGAGCAGAAAGCTCACTGAAACCAGGTATTACTTCTGACAATTGTCCATTCTGTGGCTCAGCTCTGGTTGTAGGGACAGGGAGTTTAAGTACACAGCTTAAACCCAAGTCGCTATTACCATTTAAGATTGATCAGAAAACAGCATTCAGCAAATTTAAAGGATGGCTTTCCAGTCTCTGGTTTGCCCCCAATGATCTTGTCAAATTTGCAGATAATCAGGAACGACTCAGTGGTATGTATATCCCTTACTGGACATATGATTGCGAGACCGACAGTAACTATACAGGACAAAGAGGTGATTACTACTATGTAACGGAAACTGTCATGGTAAATGAGAATGGCAAAATGGTTGAGAAACGACAGCAGGTACGTAAAATCCGGTGGAGCTATGCATCTGGGCAGGTTCATAATTCTTTTGATGATGTACTTGTAGAAGGTACTACTTCGTTACCAGAAGATTATCTTCGGGCACTTGAACCCTGGGCATTGGATCAACTGGTTCCGTTTGATGAACGTTTTTTGAGTGGATTCCGGACAGAAACATACCATGTAGATGTAAAACAAGGATTTGAGGAAGCCAAGCAGATTATGGATGGACCTATCCGTGCTACAGTATGTCAGGATATTGGGGGTGATGAACAACAAATTACATCACTAAGTCCTAAATACAAACAAATTACGTTCAAACATGTTTTATTGCCTATCTGGTTAAGTGCCTATCGATACAACGGCAAAGTGTACCGATTCATGATCAATGGCAGTACAGGTGAGGTACAAGGCGAACGTCCTTACAGTGCCTGGAAAATATTCCTTGCCATTGTATTTGGCCTGGCAATTATCATTCTATTGGTTGTATTGTTTGGAGGAAAACAACAGTAATTTTTTCAAACATTATTATATATGTCCCCTCAGGTCTGCATAAAAGTCTGAGGGGATACTCCTCATTACCACCTATCTATTTAATTGAATAAATTTTTCATGAGATCTAAATCGTTTTTTTATCTATCCTCCCTCCTTAGCATTTTTCTTTGCATATCCTGTCATCAGAAAAGTGATGAGGAATTACTCCGGTTAGAACGCACTAAACTGAAAGAGAAACTAGAAAGCCAATCTGTATTATTCTACAAACTTTTTAAGATAGTTCTTCGTACTCAAACAGCCGAGAACGCTAAACAAATCCCTGGCTCAGAACATTTACAGAAAATCAATTCACGTATTATTCAAGCAATTGATACTACCAAAAGTGATACTACCTATATCTCACTGGAAGATATGGTACTGGCCTACAAAGAATATAATGACTTAAAAGATTTTGCTCTTACTACAGATGAAGATATGTATCCTACATTACTGGAAACATTCTTCAAAATGCATACAGGTGAAACACCTGCTTTGAGCCATACCAATATATCATACGCAGAACTTTTCGGGTGGGACAATAATATGGAACATACTTTTTTAAGTACAACCAATACGTCTGCACGTCGCACAGAACTTGCCTTGTATGAAGGTTCACGGGTAGATACAGAGCATGAAAAGGATATGGAAAGACGTTGTCTATACAAAATGCAGAAAGGCCTTTTGTTTATAACCGAAGATTTTCCGTATCTCAGCGAACACGAATTAACCAGTAATCATGAATGGCTGGAGAAAGATGGCCAATCCTATCAATATAGCTTCTTTCAGAATCTGATACCTACCGGAACAAATAAAGATACGTATCACTACGCACATGGGATTAATCTGATATGTCGAGGACTAAGTAGAATCAAAATGGATCGTGAGGATAAAAAAAAACTGGCATTACAAGACTTTGAAGCATTTTTATCTGATGCTAATGCTATTGGACTAAATGATGAACTGGTTTGGCTGGTTGCCACCTATGTAGCACTGGAAAGAGAAGACAATCAAACTGCACTTGCTAACCTTAAGAAACTGGAGAAGAGTACTATCTTCAGCAATGAGGATAAGGCCATCCTTCATTCAGGGATTGAGTACCTGGAAGCCAAAGAAGACAACAAAGCATCGAACCTCATTACAGATAAAGTCTTTATGGGAAAAATAGCCATACAATACTTTATTACCCAAATGAAGAAAGTTGACTGGAAGAAATACACAGGCGCCCGTCCAGAAGTAGCTACCTTGATGCGATACAATGAACAGATACAACAGCAACTGGAGAAGGTAAAGACTACAGCAACACTGGATAACCTTAAAAAAGAAGGAGGAGGACTATTAGACAAGGCCAAAAAGGTTATCCAGTAATCTATCACCATTTCTTAATGGACTGGGCTTCTTTCAAAAGCGTTTGTTTGGCATTTTCAGGAGTAATCTCCTGAAAATTGCCTTTCCCTAATGAAGCCAATCGTTGTAACTGCTCAATCACGTGTTCATTTTTGGTTTGTCCAAATAAGAATACAGTCAAGACAATTCCTCTATTCAGATTTTCCTGAATAATAGCTTCGGTAGCCTTATCCAAACCAAATTCACCATCCGAAGCCAGAATAATCCGGTTATTACCATTTTTGATAAAGTATTCATTAGCCAGTTGATAGGCTAGACTTACTCCTCGGCGAATATTGGTCCCACCCTCTGACTTCAGTTTATCCAGTTTTGACTCAATCTTTTTACGTTCAGTAGCTGAAACTGTATTTAACTCAATTCGGGCATCACCTGAATAGCTTACAATAGCTACTTTATCCTCTGGCCGGGTAAGGGTTAATAAATAGGAAAATGCTTCTTTTAATAAAGGCAGTTTTTCGTGACTATTCATAGAACCAGAGACATCCAGTAAAAATACCAGATGGTTGTCGGCGTATCCTTCCAATGTCTCATCAGCTGTTTTTTTATCTGGTTCTGGTTTTATAGATATGGCAGGTTTATCGTCCAGTTTATTGGTTTTGGGATAAAAAACTTTGTATTGATGAGGTTCCTCTACCTGATGTAACAACACTGTTGTGGAAACATCCAGTTTAATAGATTTATTCTGGATATAATAATCAGGAATTTCAGCTTCTTTCTGTACACCTTTTCCATCAGCAAGTTCGATAAAATCATTGTAAGAACGAATAAGCCCTAAACCATAACGATTGTATTTGTTAATGATATCATTATTGTAGTAATAATAGGCCTTCGAATAGGGTTTGTAGTTATTCTCCCGCCATTCGCTGGTCAAAAAACTATGACAACGAGACACAATAGCCTCCAGATTTCTTACCACTCTCTCATAACGCCAGTAGGGATCTAATCCATTACTTGACCCAAAACGATATAATCCCTGCAGATTTTCATCCTGATGAGTTTTGTAGTTCTCAATAAGTGTTTCCAGTTCCTGTACATAGAATGATATCTTGCTGGTTTCTTCATTATCCAGATCATCCAGAATAAGCTTGCACCAATGGATAGCAGGCTGAAACTTATCGGCCATTGCGACAATTCTATGATTGGTATTGGTAGGTTTATAGTGTGTAAGATATACTTGCTGCACAGTAGCATACAAATTGTCCTTTGCCTGATCGTACTGATTAAATAACTTCTCCAATAACCCCAACTGCCGATAAGCCCAGACAATATTTGTTCTCTGTAAATAAACCTTTTCCTGGACAAAATGCCAGATCGAATCCCGACTAAGCTGAATACGGTCAATTGTTTCTTTCAGCACCAATAATCTTTGATTCAGCACTCTGCGATCCGTTTCAGATAAAGCAGAATGACCCGTCATACATTTTTGATAGATCTCGGCAGGAATCACTTCATAGGAGGAAGACTTATTCCAGTGATCCTCATTCTGAAACGAAAGAAATTTGGATTTCTCTTCGCTATAATAGTTTAGCTGCAGATTAAAATTCATTAGCTCCTCATAAATAGGCCAAAGAGCATGAATCGTCTCATTAGTATATTGTACATAGCCATTTAAAGCATCTACAGCCTGATTACGGGATGATATTTTGGATTGGGCCTGTGACATAAAATGAGTCAATAAAAAGAACAATACCAGAATAATGTGTTTTGTGATTGTCTGCTTTATAGCAAACCTATTTTCGAAATGATATTTCATTATAACTGATCAACTTTCAACAGAAAGTCTTCTATTTTTCTGATTGGTGTCCAGGAAAACAAAAGGTGAACACAGTCTTTCCAGAAAGAAGCCTTACAGGTAACTACTAGTGTTTCACTACTACAATCAACCAGCAATAAATAGGCAGGGCCACTCACACCTAATGACTTACCTGTAGATTCACATGAGCTAATAGCCTTATGTGCACCCTACCCCATTTTTGTCGGTTGTCGGTAGTGGCTCTCCAGGTAGAAGATGGCTGGGTTGATGCCAAAGGTATGTTTCTGGGAGCTGCGTATGTAGTAGGACCTATGTATAAACTAGTAGGTAAAAAAGATCTGGGCACTATAGAGTTTCCTCCTATTGAGACGTCTTTACTCTCAGGAGACATTGCATTTCGTCAACATAGTGTGGACATACCAACGGACCTAACTGGCCAACATTCGTTTCTTTTGCAGAACGCTACCTAAAAGCCAATAGTAAACTGAAACAAAAATAACGTCTCTTATTTAGGGGAGGCAGTTTTTATCTGTTTCCCTTTTGTATTCTCCTGTTGAGAAGCTTTTATAAATTGTGCTACCTCCAAAAATGGAGCTACCCAAATCTGTGACTGATTTTGCTGAAGAAAGAGTACTAATTTCCGATGAGCTTCAAGGGATACATTGAGACTATGTTCTCCTCCTACTCCATGAAATAAGAATACCAATAACGTCTTGGTTTCCATTGCTTTCTTTACAAGAGCAATTAATTCTTCACCTGATTGCCCATTGATGCCTATAGCTCCTACATTTGAAAGATTAATTTGTCCAAGAGATAAGAACTCAGTTGTTACTCCTCGAGCTGCTACAAAATCATCTTTCATCTGATCCAGATACGCTACATCGCCAATCTTGGTATCACCACATGGATAAGCAAATGTCCGTTGTGTTTTCCCATCCAAAGTTTGCAATAAAACATTCATCATTCGGATTTCATCTACCATACGTTTAACAGAATAAGCGCCCATATTCGATTCAGGTTTTACCCACTCTCTTCCAGGTATTTGTCCAATACAAGGATGAAACAATGTATGATTAGCCATTTCATGTCCAGTGGCAGCCGCTTTACGCCAATCTGCGATTCGTTGTCGAAAACCAGAAAAATAGCCGGATAAATAAAATGTACCTTTCAATTTTGCAGAGTCCAAAGCAGGAATTACGTTATCGAGATGAACATTCAATGCATCATCATAAGTAAGTACAACAGCACATGATTTTCCATTCCACATAGCTTTTTGCTGTGCAGCAACTAGCATTCCTTGTAGAGTAAAAAAGCAGAGAAAGGCAATTCTTTTCATACAAAACAGATGGCAGAGTTTCCTGGGTAAGAATTAGTATAACAGTAAAGACGTATTATTTGAAAGAAAAATACAAATAAAGTATTTATAAACAAACAAAGCCCTTCATACAGGGCTTCGTTGAGGTATTTTATTTAAAAAAATATCAGGCTGTCACCAAAATTTCTTCCAGTGACTCGTAGTTAGCCTTGATGATTGTATCAATATGGTCATTTGTTAATGCAGTTGACACAAACAAGCTCTCAAACTGAGATGGAGCCAGATACACACCACGCTTTAACATAGCCTGGAAGTATTTGGCAAATAGTTGCAGGTCAGACTGCTTAGCAGATTCAAAATCATATACAGGTTTATCTGTGAAGAAAACCGTAAACATAGATCCTACATGATTAATTGTGTAATTAACCCCTAACTTTTGCATATTGGATTGCATTCCTACCACAATCTTATTTCCGATTTCTTCCAGACGTGTATATACTTCCGGATGGTTGTTCAGATAGTGTAACATTGCCAGTCCGGCAGACATGGCAACCGGATTTCCAGATAAGGTACCTGCCTGATATACAGGGCCAGCAGGAGACACGAAATCCATAATTTCCCGACGTCCACCATACGCACCAACAGGCATTCCACCTCCAATAATCTTACCCATGGTAATCAAATCAGCCTGAACATTAAATCTTTCTTGTACTCCGCCCTTTGCTAGTCGAAATCCTGTCATGACCTCGTCAAAAATCAACACAATCCCTTCCCGTGTACAAATCTGACGCAAACCTTCTAAAAATCCTTTATTAGGCAATACAAGACCCATATTTCCAGCCACAGGTTCTACAATGATAGCAGCTATGTTTTGTTTATTCTCTGTAACAAGTCTCTCTACTGATTCAAGATCATTGAAAGGGGCAGTCAATGTATCATTGGCGATTCCTTGTGTTACACCAGGGCTATCCGGCACACCCATTGTGGCAGCCCCACTACCGGCAGCAATCAGAAAGCTATCGCCATGTCCATGATAACAGCCCTCAAACTTGATCATTTTATCACGACCGGTATAGCCTCTGGCTAATCGAATAGCAGACATAGTTGCTTCTGTGCCAGAGTTCACCATCCGAACCTTCTCCAGGGTAGGCACCATAGAGATAATCAGTTCTGCCATCTCCACTTCTTTTCGGGTAGGAGCACCAAACGATAGTGAATTTTGTACAGCATCCGCAACTGCTTTCTGAATAATTTCATGGGCATGTCCCAGTACCATAGGTCCCCATGAGTTAATCAGTTCAATGTATGCATTATCATCTTCATCATATAGATAAGCGCCTTTAGCAGATTTAATAAAAAGAGGATTACCTCCCACTGCCCGAAATGCCCGCACTGGAGAGTTAACTCCTCCAGGAATAACCTTCTTGGCATGTTCAAATAGCTGTTGGCTCTGAGATATATTCATATATAAAAGCTGTTAATCGTTGTAATTACAAATTGTGATAAATTTCTGCACAAATATCTGACACAATCCCCAATAAATCACCTTTTTTGTAACAATTAACAGTATAGTTCTCTCAACGATCCTCCACAGAAACACAACTATTCCCGCTCTACTCAAGTCCTGTTTTATCAGGGTTCCAGAAAGGTTTTGCTTTTATTTGTTCAGAATTCCAATTTAACTCTTTTTTGAAATATTGATTTAACTGCACACAGCTTCGACTATCACCACCCACATAGACCATACTGGAACCTGAGATCTGTCTGGCAGTAGCATCAATGGATTGTACTAGTCTCTGTCCAGGGTTTGCAGCTAATTGTAGAAATTGAAATGGTTTTGAGCCATCAATATCTGGGAAAATATCTTTTTCATTTTCAGCATACACAAAGCCATAAATCTTTTTGGAAACAGACAGATTTCTATAGATTTCATACAAATGTCCCAAAGCAGAAGTATCACCCACCAATACGTATGAGTCGGCAGACTGATCTACAATAAACTTACCTTTGTGCCATCCAAAGTAAATAGTATCTCCAACAGCACAATCCTGAGCCCATTTACTCCCAGGTCCGTTTGAATGTGTACAGACCGCGATATCTATCGTCTCAGCTCTGCGATCAAAATACCAGACAGAGTAGCTTCTGATTTTATCTTTTAGATTCACAGACATACCCATACCACAAAAAATTCGCAGAAAATATCCTGGTACATATTCTGTTGATTTCAAACCACTACTATGAATACGGATATGAAAAGTATTGTCAGCTATTTTTGACTTGTGTACAATAACAGCTTTGTTTAAAAGTTTACTTGCCAGATTATCAATAAGACCCATCTTATTTAGTTTTGTAATGGTAATATAAAAGTGTACTACTTCTCGACTAATGTATAGCTGGTAATTATACAGACGAACAGACATCACTTTTACTTTACGCTATAAAAAGAAAAGTGAGCCTTGTGTAAGGCTCACTTTCGAAAATAAGATATTCTCTATCACATAAATACTAATTGCAATCACCCTCTGGTGTACAGGAAGGTCCTTCAATTACTTCAATAGGTGCAGGATGTATATTTCTCCACTCTGTAAAGGATTTTCCCAACACATCTGAAAACACATCTGAAGGTTGTGCACCAGAAACAGCATATTTGCGATTGAAGACAAAGAATGGTACACCTCTCACACCAATAGTTTGTGCCTCCCGAATATCCTTCTCCACCTCATACCCAAAATCATCACTAGCTAGCACTTGCCGGATATCGTTTTCCTGCAATCCAATCTCTTGTCCTAACAACACCAGTGTCTCGTGATCGCTAAAATCTTTCCCTTCTGTAAAATAAGCTTTAAATAAACGTTCTTCAGCTTCATCTCCAAGATTATGTTTTTTTGCCAGTTGTATCATTCGATGGGCATCAAATGAATTGGCAACAACAGCATTATCAAAGTTATAGGTAAGACCTGCTTCTTTTGCCATCTGCGTTACCTGCCGATGCATTTGTACAGACTGCTCATAAGAAATACCTTTACGTTCTGATAAGTATTCATATAAATTTTTGCCATGTCCTGCTTCAATAGAAGGATCTAGCTGAAAGCTATGCCACTCCACTTCAACCGCTCCAGCGTCAGAAAACTGTTGTAGCGCCTTTTCAAACTTTCTTTTACCTATATAACAAAATGGACACATAATATCTGACCATATCTCTACTTTCATTTTCTCAGTGGTATTCATCTGCATTTTTATTTAAGAATAATGATTGATACATAAATAAACAGTATATAGAGTGTAATATGTTCCCTGAAGTACTTATTAATCCCCACTACTTGCCCTACCGACAATTAAACTCAGAAAATTATTTAGAATATCTACTGTAACATGCAACCATTCCAATAGGTAATGTGTCATGCTTTTGGAATTAAAAATATGTTTATGAAAATGATTTTAGTGATTGTGGGTGCAATAATATTATTTAGCCAATGTATGAGGGATGGGCTTACACCAAAATCAGTGTCTCTTAATCAGGCAACTATTTTACAAGCCAAACAATCTGCCATTCTACGGACAAATATTGCTGCATCCAATGGACTGAATATTCGTGTAGATTCGATTCAGGATAGTCGCTGTCCCAAGGAAGTAGCGTGTATATGGGCAGGAAATGCACAAGTATTTTTTACAACAAGTAAAGGACAGGCAGTCAAATCTGGCACTTTGTGTATTGGTGCTTGTGGTCAGCTTAAAACAGCTGACACTACTCAGATTGAATTATCTGGTATGCATTATGATATAATTCTTCAGCGTGTAGATCCATATCCCACTCAAACAGAGAATCAACCTGCGAAAACGGCTAGGCTGTTTGTCAGAGCTCGTTAATAAACAAAAGAGGCTTGTTTGACAACAAGCCTCTTTTGTTTATTCTAAAGGATTAGTAAGTATAAGACTCCCGCTTTCAAATTTTGTAATAGGTATATATTGATTATCGTTTGCATTCCGATAATCATAGCCTGCAAAGATGGCCCCCTTTATAGGTGCTTTACTTTTCAGTCCATTATGAAAGTTAGTACCAAACTCTTTTAATATTCTCCCAAAATAAAGCATCATATCATATCCCTGATAGGCATATACGGAAGGAATAAGATTTCTGGCCTGAATGTATGCCTGCTTAAAAGCTATTGCAGCCTCACTACGGTAGTCCAGATACTCTGGATTAATAAAATGAAACTGTAACCGTTCAAATTGATCATAACTAAGCATTGAATAGGACAACCAGTTTGACTGGGTAATGACAGGAATTTTTGTTTCTTTTTTTTCCAGCGAACTAACCAGGTTAATTGCAACATTCTGATCAGAAGAGGTAATAAAAATATGTCCGGGATCTGTAGCCCCTTCAAGAGCCAGAATCATTTTAGGTATATCAGCAGCAGAACCTATTTTACGAAAAGTAGATATTTTCCCACCACTTTCTGTAAACTTCTGTCTATATACATGAGCTAACAATGAATCGCGGGAAGTATTGCCATAAAATATAACAGCTGTAGGAGTAGTAAACTGCTTTCTGGCAAATTGAGCTGCATGTCTAGCCTGACTTTCTACAGAAGCCTGATATAGATAAGCAGCAGATGTATTCTGAACAATCTGACTGTTTGTTGTAATAGGGTTGATCTGTCCTATCTTAGTTTGGTTTGCAAAAGAGACAGCAACTTTGATAGCAGCTCCATTAATAGGTCCTATAATCAGATCATTGGACTGAAATTCAGACTGATTAGCAAGAGTTAACATTTTATCACCATCTGCCCCAACATCATAGGCAAACAAGTTTATCTGGATATCTTCTTTAGCCAGTTGCTGTTGAGCTAGCCGGATACCATTATACATATCTACAGCTATCGGACTCACACGACCATTTTTTTCTACAAGCAGTTTATTGTAGTCAAATGGCAGAATAACAGCCACATTATATGCCTGCTTAATCTCAACCTGTTTGGCAGGTAGATTACTGACTTTTTTTAGATTAAATTGTGAATCCAGCTTTTTAGCTAATGCTTTTTCTTCTTCATTTGTACTAAGCCATAATTTATCTGTCAGCACTTCAGCGATGATACGATCATTTGAGTTCTTCTGTTGAAGGTCTTTTAGTACTGATATATTCTTTTCGCTTTGTAAGTAATATCGTTTCAGACTTTCTGCATCTTTTTTTACTCCATCGTTTTTAATCTTATTGGTATTGACAAGAGCCATACCATAGTCTTTTTTGATAAAAAAGATATTTGCCAATAAATAGCTTGCCTGATCCATATCAGGCCATGAAGGATACTTTTGCTGCAACTGCTCCAGAGTCAAACGCGCTTCATCTGCTTTGTTCGCTTTAAATGATGCCAGCGCACTGAAATAATGTGCATAGGCTGTAAATGGATTGTCAGGTAGTTCACGCATCAGAGGACGAAAAATCTCCTGTGACAGATCATATTTCCCTTGTTTAATCAACTCCTTGCCAGATTCATACTTACGACGGTAGTCGGCTACCGCTTGTGCCTTAACTGTTGAAGCAGTAATCAGACATACAAAGAAGAATATAAAGAAATGAAAACAAATAGCTTGTGAATGTGTGATAGATCGCATTATAAGTTTGTTTAAACAAAAGGACAGCCCCTATTAAACGAAAAAACTTCCTGAAAGTTGGCTTTCAGGAAGTAAATATACAAGACGAAGTCTGTTTACAAAAAGTGTTTTCAGAGTTAATAAGACACCTTATTTTTTGGTTTTCTTTTTAGCATCTGTATTAGGTCCCTTTTTTGAATCAGCATCCTTGCGGACTTCTTCTGCTTTACGCATAGCTTCCTCTAAACGCGCCTGAAAACCTGTCTTCTTCTTATCTTTATTTTTAATGCGGTTCTCTTCCAGCTTTCTGCGGATTTCTCCTTCATCCACGAACTTACGGATGGTAAGCTGTTGGGCAATTGTAACTAGGTTAGAAATCAAGTAATAGAAGTTCAGACCTGCTGGTGAGGAATTCAATACAAACATAATTACTACAGGCATCACATACTGAACAGTTTTATATGGTCCAGGCATTGCAGCAGAAGAAGTCATCTGGCTATTGTAATAGGTAAATGCCAGAGAAGATGCTGTCATCATTACTGCAAACAAACTTATATGTGAATAGGCAGTAAACGGTATATTGAACGGAAGTTGAATAATAGAATCGTATGTTGACAGGTCATTTGCCCACAAAAATGCCTTTTGACGAAACTCAATCAGATTCGGAAACAAACTAAACAAGGCAAACAAAATAGGCATCTGTAATAATACAGGCACACAACCACTCAATGGATTTACACCTACCTGATTGTATAACTTCATTTGTTCTTGCTGCACCTTCTGCATATCGTCTCCATGCTTGGCTTTTATTTCCTCGATCTCTGGTTGCAACACACGCGTTTTTGCAATAGACATATAGGAACGATATACCAATGGGAATAAGATTGTTTTCACAACCAGTACCAATGCAATAATCAATAATCCATAATTAGTGATAAAGCTTTCCAGAAGATGAAAAACAGGTAAAATCACAAAACGGCTTACGATTCGTATTACAGGCCAGCCCAGATAAACATTTTCGCGGAAACCGTCTGTTACATTCTTGACAATTTCATAGTCATTAGGGCCAAAATAGTAATCAAAGTGACCTTTTCCACTTTTAAGATCAGCCAGTGAAAGTTGCAGATTACTTTCTAATACTTTGATATTATCATTGGAGACAACTGTGGGCACAGAACTTTTTAACTGTCCAGATGAAAAAGGAGTCCCTCTGGCAATCAATGCCGTAAGAAAGAATCGTTGTTTTAGCGAAACCCAGCGAATAGGTTCTTCAACAGCTTTTTCATCCACACTGACAGAGTTGTCACCGATATCGTTAAACTCTTCTTCTACAGTATAATAATTAATAGCAGAGGCCATCTGGCTTGTCTGAGTATCTTTTTCAAACTTCTTCAAATGTTCCAGCCACACCAATTGTACAGGCGCATTTTTTAAAACGCCATCTAATCCATTTACTTTCAGATCATATCCAATCTGGTATCCAGAACCTCTGATTGTGTAAATCTGCTCAACATATTGATTATCGGCTAAAGCTAAACGGAAAGAAACACGTATGGAATCTCCATCCTGTTTTACTACACCGCCAGCATCTGTAGAAGTAAAGTATAGATCTGAAAGATTGATATCCCCAGTCTTTCCAGGTAAACGCAATGCCCGTGAGCTTGACTTTTCATCAATCAGAACCAGAGGTTTCTGATCATATGTCTTATAGTTCTTTAATAAAACCTCTTTTATTTTACCGCCCTTGGTATTGAGGGTAATTTTTACATCTTTATTTTCAACAACGATATCTTTTGCTTCTCCAAAACCTGCAGCTGCAAAATCTCCATACAGTCTTTTAGCTGTAGCTGAATCTGTTATAGTTTCAGAAACAGAAGGTGCAACTTTGGGGGCAGGAGTAGCCTGCGTAGTTTTGGGCGGCTCCGGTCGCGGCTGCTGCGATTCATATATGGTATACCCTATTAAAAGCAGGAAAATCAGCAGAAATCCGATCAGATTATTACGATCCATCAAAAAGCGATTAAATAATTATGGTTAAGGATTAAATCATTCACTGATGCATAAATTATTTGTACATCAGCTTATTAGTAAGAGGTTAAAACATAACAATATGGAAAAGACGAAAAGAGTCCTTTCCATATTGTAGCGTTTATCCTATTAATTGGCTGCAAGTTACAACTTTATCTCACTACTAAGCGCTTAGCACTAGCATATTCTACAGCAGCCTTCACAAAATGAACAAATAATGGCTGAGGATTCATTACTGTACTTTTCAATTCAGGGTGAAACTGTACACCCACAAACCAAGGATGATCTTTGATTTCAACAATTTCAACTAATCCTGTATCCGGATTAATACCAGTAGCTGTCATGCCAGCCTTCTCATAAGCTTCCAGGTATTGGTTATTGAATTCATACCGGTGACGGTGGCGTTCTGAGATCTTACTCTTACCATATACTTGCGCAGCACGTGAACCTTTCTTCAGATCACATGGATAAGCACCGAGTCTCATGGTACCACCTTTAATAGTGACCTTTTTCTGATCCTCCATCATATTGATCACCGGATGTGAAGTATTCTGGTTCCATTCAGTTGAGGCTGCTCCATCCAGCTTCAGGACATTACGGGCAAACTCTACAACTGCACACTGCATACCCAGACAGATTCCAAAGAATGGAACCTGGTTTTCCCGAACATAGCGAATAGCGGCTATTTTTCCTTCGATACCTCTTTCACCAAATCCAGGGGCTACCAATACCCCATCCAAATCCTCAAATAAGTTTTCTACGTTTTCCGGCAACAGTGTTTCTGAATGTATCCACCGGATATTTACTTTGCATTCATTTTGAGCTCCGGCATGAATGAAGGCTTCTGCAATGGATTTATAGGCATCACGCAGTTCTACATATTTTCCAACCAAGCCTATGGTTACTTCTTCTGATGGATTTTTGAGACGCCCCAAAAACTCTTTCCAGCCTTCCATATCAGGCTCTTTATCATGTGAAAGCTTCAACTTTACCAACACTCTTTCATCCAGTTTCTCCTTTTTCATCATTAGCGGCACATCATAAATAGTATCCGCATCCTGAGCTTCAATTACCGAATTAATATGCACATTACAGAATAACGCTATTTTTTTACGGATATCCTGAGGAATAGGGTGTTCTGAACGACAAACCAATATGTCTGGCTGCACACCAGTTTCCAATAGGTCTTTTACTGAATGTTGAGTAGGCTTTGTTTTTAATTCACCTGCAGATTTCAGATAAGGAATCAACGTTAAGTGAATAACAATCGCATTATTTGGACCCACATCCCACTTGAACTGACGTACTGCTTCAATGAATGGCAATGATTCAATATCACCCACACAACCACCTATTTCAGTAATAACAATGTCATATTCTCCAGTATCACCTAATGCCCGGATACTCCGTTTGATCTCATCTGTAATATGAGGAATAACCTGAACAGTCTTTCCAAGGTATGCACCTTGCCGTTCTTTAGTGATTACACTATTATAGATGCGTCCGGTAGTAACGTTATTGGCCTGAGATGTAGGAGTATTCAAAAAACGTTCGTAATGCCCCAAATCCAAATCTGTTTCTGCCCCATCATCTGTGACATAACATTCCCCATGTTCATAGGGGTTTAATGTGCCTGGATCAATATTAAGATAAGGATCGAATTTTTGAATGGTTACCGAGAAACCTCTGGCTTGCAGAAGCTTAGCCAATGATGATGCAATAATTCCTTTGCCTAAAGAAGATGTTACGCCTCCCGTAACGAAAATGTATTTTGCAGATGCCATAAGTTGTTATTCTCTGAAAGACTTATGGGATACAAAGGTAGGGAAAATTTTTGGGAGTTAAACAGATAAAAATAACGAACTCTCAAAAAGTGAAAGATTTACCAAACTTTATCAGAATAATCATAAAAGAAGCTGGTAAAAGCCGATTACTACATATATTCTTGAAATGAACTACCTATACATACGATAAATATATCCCACAAGACAGAATATATCTTTTAAATAAAAAGCAGACAGAGGGAATAAGCAACAAAAAATAATATTTGTCCATACAAAGCATTTATTTTGCACTTCTAAAAAATACTGCTTACAAAACCTTTATGACAGATAGTATTCAGCGTGCCTACGAAATTTTAAAAACAGGTGGAGTTGTTCTTTCTCCTACTGATACAGTATGGAGTATTCTTTGTGATGCCCGTAATGACGCGGCTGTTAAACGAGTCCATGAATTAAAAAAGAGAGAAACACCTAAACCTCTGGTGGCTATGATTTCACAGATAGGCTGGCTCCCTGAATATATGAATAAAGTACCAGATATAGCCTGGGATCTGGTTGAATTTTCAGAACGTCCGTTAACTGTAGTTTACTCCAATGGAAAAAATGTATCTTCAGATGTGTTGGCATCAGATCGGAGTATCGCTATTCGCTTAGTCAAAGACAATGACTTTCTTGGAAAGCTTATCGGAAAATTTAACCGTGCCATTGTTGCAACTTCGGCAAACCGCCCTAATCAGTTTATTCCCAGAACTCTAGATGATGTAGATCCTGAAATTGTCAAAGGTGTAGACTATGTTGTTCCAATGGAACAAAGCACTAAAAATGATTATCAGTTAGCTAATATACTCCGGCTGGAAGTAAATGGTGAAATTAAGTTTATCCGGAAATAATAAGGGTTCAGGTATGATACCTGAACCCTTATTATTACTTTCCACTTATTTTTATTGAATTCATAACCTCTTTCGCAATAGGTTGCCAGTGTTCTCTTACCTGCACAGGGCAATTAAAGGCCATAACATTCACCTTATTACGAATTGTTGTGTACACAATATAAGAATATTGGCGTGTAATCCCCTTATTAGCTGAATTAGGATCTTCATCACGCAATTCTGCGGTGTATTCTAAAACGATGAAGTCCCTTTCATTAATCTGGACAACTCCTTCCTGAATAAAATCGACTTTAGTAAAGTTAGACCGGATTCCCGATTTAAAAAAGTCTTTCAGCATTGCCAGATCCTGTTGCCTTCCAGGTGTAGTTGTTTGATTAAAAGAGAAATCAGCTACCCGGTCAGCACTTGAAAAACTAGCAGTTGGCTTTCTTGATACAAAATATTTGGCTGCTATTTCATCATCTGTCATTGGATGAAAATCTTCAGGCAGCGAAACCGTAATTTGGTCAGTTAACTTTGTCTTCTTTAATTTAGGAATACCCTGAAAGCCTACTCCCCAAACTGTTAAAACGAATAAAAAAATCTTAAGTTGAAATCCCATAGCATTTTAAAATAGTAATGAACACAAAATAAGTGCAAAATCTGATCCCATATCAGTTTTTAAGTTCTAATTGGGAAATGTTTTTTTAAAACCTGAACCATCCTCAAAACTCATAAGGTTAATCAATGATTTTGCCATAGTTGAAGGTTTCATAAACAAATTTTGCAAATCTAAAAAACGCTTTCTACTTTTGTAACCCTGCAAGTCAATTACCCTCAACAAGTAATTGGTTTATACAGAAGACGGGAGAGAATAGGCTCGAAGAACGTCTGGCAACCTACCCACAATGGCAAGGTGCTAAATCCTACCTAAGCTGATTAGGAAATATAAATCAAAAAATCATGCTTCTTAAAAGATTATTTTCACGCCATTTGTGCATGACTGTGTTATCGCAACATTGTCTTCCAGTATCTTTTCGTGTATTGAGTTTCTTTCCTTTCCGAATGCGCTACAGTTTGCTTTCAATGCAAAAAAGCAACGAAATCGTATTACTCTACTAGTTTCATATACTTTAAGGAGATTTATTTTGGAATTGCTTTTAAAAAAGCCTTATTTACAAGAATCCAAATTTCAATCTTATTTAAAAACCTCAAACACACCTAGTTATGTCTCAATTACGTTTCGAAACCTTACAACTGCATGCCGGTCAGGAAGTTGATCCAACTACACAATCACGTGCAGTACCTCTTTACCAAACCACTTCTTACCAATTCAAAGATTCAACCCATGGTGCAAATCTGTTTGCCTTAAAAGAGTTTGGCAACATTTATACACGCATCATGAACCCTACACAGGATGTTTTTGAGAAGCGAATTGCAGCATTAGAGGGCGGAGTGGCAGCATTGGCTGTAGCGTCAGGACATGCAGCGCAATTTATTGCATTAAATAACATTCTCAATGTTGGCGACAACTTTGTCACTTCTCCATTTTTGTATGGAGGAAGCTGGAATCAATTTAAAGTTTCTTTTAAAAGGCTTGGCGTAGAAGCTCGCTTTGCGAAAGACAATGAACCAGCCAGCTTCGAACAATTAATCGATGAAAAAACTAAGGCTATTTATCTGGAAACGATTGGAAATCCTGGTTTGAATGTAGCAGACTTCGATGCCATTGCAGCCTTAGCCAAAAAGTATGATCTACCTGTAATTGTTGACAATACATTTGGTATTGGCGGTTATCTTTTCCGTCCATTGGAACATGGAGCCCATGTTGTTGTAGAATCAGCGACCAAATGGATTGGAGGACACGGTACCAGTATTGGCGGGGTAATTATTGATGGAGGTAATTACAATTGGGGTAATGGAAAATATCCGCAGTTTACAGAACCATCAGAAGGTTATCATGGATTAAAGTTCTGGGATATTTTCGGAGAAGGTAATCCTATTGGACTTCCTAATATCGCCTTCATTATCCGTTGCCGGGTAGAAGGTTTACGGGATTGGGGTCCGGCCATTAGTCCGTTTAACTCATTCTTATTCCTGCAAGGATTAGAAACTCTTTCTTTACGTGCAGATCGTCATGTGGAGAATGCACTGAAACTGGCTCAATGGCTGGAAGCACATGATCAGGTAGAAAGTGTAAACTATCCTGGTCTGCCAAGCAGCCCACATTATACACTGGCTCAGAAATATCTGAAACGTGGAGCAGGAGCCATTCTGACGTTCAACATCAAAGGAGGCAAAGATGAAGCTGAGAAGTTTGTTAACAGCTTAAAGCTAACTAGCCATTTGGCCAATGTAGGAGATGCCAAGACGCTTATTATCCATCCAGCCTCAACTACTCATTCTCAATTGAATGAAACAGAACAACGCAGTGCTGGTGTAGAGCCTACATTACTGCGGGTGTCAGTAGGCTTGGAACATATTGAAGATATTAAAGCCGATTTTGAACAGGCATTTGTTAAAATTCACGAAGATAGCGCAGTATTAAATTAATATAAAAGGGTTTCATGGCTAAAATAACTAGCCATGAAACCAATCTTTTCATCCCTAATTATGAATTGAATTTGAATCTTTTACAATTCAGTTACGAACAAGAATTTACATTAGAGTCTGGAGAAACTTTAGCACGGTTCAATCTGGTGTATGGAACATCCGGCACACTAAATGAAACAAAAGATAATGTAGTCTGGGTTTGTCATGCATTGACAGGAAATGCAAGTGCAGATGACTGGTGGTCAGGAATGATTGGAGAAGGTAAATTCTACAATCCTGATGAGCATTTTATTATATGTGCTAACATCCTTGGTTCACATTATGGATCAACAGGGCCATTTTCATGGAATAACAAAACCGATGATCGGTACTATCACGACTTTCCGTTTGTGACTATCCGGGATATGGTCAATGCCATGGAACTACTTCGTATTCACTTAGGCATTACAAAGATCCACACCTGTATTGGCGGCTCACTTGGTGGGCAACAAGCTATGGAATGGGCAATTCTGCAGCCTACTCTCATTGACAACCTGATTCTGATAGCCACCAATGCCTACCATTCGGCATGGGGAATAGCTTTCAATGAGTCACAACGTATGGCAATCGAAACAGATCCAACCTGGAAAGAAAAACGTCCAGATGCAGGTATCCAGGGAATGAAAACAGCCAGATCTATTGCCTTACTGTCTTATCGCCATTACGAAACATACACTCAGAAACAAACGTCACCTGATAAAAACAAACAGGATGATTTTCCTGCATCGTCTTATCAACGATACCAGGGTGAGAAATTGGCAAAACGATTTAATGCATTCAGCTATTGGGTATTGTCCAAAGCAATGGATTCACACAATGTAGGTCGTGGACGTGGAGGAGTAGAAGCTGCACTACGGGTGATCCGATCCAAAACACTTGTCATAGGTATATCTACAGATATTTTATTTCCTGTATCAGAACAGAAATACCTGGCACAGACTATACCGAATGCACAATACACAGAGATAGACTCCATTTATGGACATGATGGTTTTTTAGTAGAGTTTGAGATTTTGAGTCAGATACTAAAAAAATTTTATATCTCCTCTGACATTCCGAAAGATATACCAGTAGAAAAAGAGTGAGATTTTTATTCATATAGACATATAAGTAAGACGTTACATGAGCAAGAAATTACGCATCGGTTTATTTGGCTTTGGCGTGGTAGGCCAAGGCCTTTACGACATTTTTACACATACAACAGATTTTAATGCCGAGATTGTCAAAATCTGTGTAAAAAACCCTCACAAATCCCGTCCATTACCCGCAGATCGATTTACATTCGATCCGGATGATATCCTGGGCGACCCAACTATCAATCTGGTTGTTGAAATGATCAATAACACAGAAGATGCGTATATCATTGCCAAAACAGCCCTTCAGAATGGAAAAACCGTTGTTTCTGCCAGCAAAAAAATGATTGCAGAAAATCTGGAAGAACTGGTTGCCTTACAAAATCAATACAACACACCAATTCTTTACGAAGCAGCAGTGTGTGGTAGTATTCCTATTATTCGAAACCTGGAAGAGTATTATGATAACGAGCTCCTCTACTCTGTAAGTGGTATTGTCAACGGTACTTCCAATTATATTCTCTCAAAAATATTTCAGGAAAATTTGAGTTACGAAACAGCCCTTCGTCAGGCTCAGGAAGCAGGTTTTGCAGAAACTGACCCTACTGCAGATGTAGGTGGTTTCGATGCACTGAATAAACTTTGTCTGCTGGTTACACACTCCTATGGAATTTTTGTAAAACCAGAAGAACTATTTAACTATGGCATACAATCATTGTCTAAACATGACATTCAGTTTGCAAAAGAAAAGGGATTAAAAATCAAGCTGGTAGCTCAGACCCGCAAATTGACAGATGATACCATTACTGCATTTGTTATGCCTCAATTCATTGCACCTAATGATTATCTGTACAATGTAGAAAATGAATACAATGGTGTAGCTGTAGAAGCTGCATTTGCAGACAAACAATTTTTTATGGGCAAAGGAGCTGGAGGGCATCCTACAGGTTCCGCTGTTCTTTCTGATATTTCAGCCTGTCGCTATGATTATCAGTATGAGTACAAGAAACATCAACATACCCGGATACATTATACCAATGATGTTATCCTGGAAGTATATGTGCGTTACTATCAGGAGGCTGTGCTGGATGTTATTCCTTTTTTACAAATTCATGAAAAATACAGCAGTCATAATTTCCATTATATCATTGGTGACATTAATCTTTCTGACCTTATACTAATTAAGAGCGACTTAGCTACTCAAGATCTGTTTATTGCTAATACGGGCAAAAAAACAACAGCTTCCAAGCCTTTGACAGCTCCAATATTTGTCAGTGACCAAAAATATATTTAGAAATCCACCCTATCAGAAAAAACTCTCAACTTTTTTATAAATAGTTGAGAGTTTTTTGTTTACAAAGACTTCCATTCCTTCATTAAAGACAAAGAAATTACCAATTCTGAGCTTTCACTTTTCAGTGTTCTTCGGCATACCCCACATTTGCCTAACCACTTCTATTAGTAAACAGGATTTATAAAATATCTCTTCATGTTTTTACAGGTAAACCTGGTTAAGGTTGTCCTATACATAGACAAATAAGAGGCTAAATAAGCTATGCAGGAAAGTTACGAACTATGGCCTTCGCATCATATATAAGAGAGAATCCTTTCATAAAAGCATTTGCCAAGACATACACCCAAAGTATGGCAACTATATTTATGTTGCATAGGGTCTTTCCGGTCATATACCCACGTCTTACTCCAAACGAGGATCTTAAAATCTCACCTGACTATCTTATTCAAGTAATAGAGCTTCTGTCAAAAAGGGGATATACATTCATTTCAGTAGATGAGTTATATGAAGCATTAACTTCTTCACGAAAATATAAGAAGCTTATTGTATTTACATTAGACGATGGATATAAGGACAATCTTACTCATGCCCTTCCTGTTTTCGAGTCCTTTAACATACCGTTTATCGTGTATATTACCAATTGCTTTCCTGATCAAACAGCAAACTTATGGTGGTATACTCTGGAAGAAATTGTACAGACTAATACATCTGTTCATCTATCCAATGATTTACAGTTTGCCTGCTACACTCCGGAAGAGAAATGGGAGACGTTTACAAAGATTCGGGAGCTTATTCTGGAGAATAAAATAGATTGCAAAAAATTAGATCCATTCTCCCAATTCACCTCTACACAAACACTGTGTATGAATTGGGAAGAAGTACAACAATTGGGTAAGCATCCTTTGGTTACCATTGGTGCACATACTCTCAACCATCCTGTATTAAAAAATCTTTCTCTGACAGAGGCTACCTATGAGATATCTGCATCCAGAGATGCACTGGAAGGAGCAATACATAAAAAGATAGATCATTTTGCTTATCCATTTGGGGAATTTCAGCAAGCAGGTCACAGAGAATTCAGTTTAGTACAGGAACTTGGTTTTAAGACAGCAGTTACCACCCGATCCGGTCACATATTTCCTCAACACCAATATCATCTTACAGCCTTGCCACGCATCTATTTGTATGAAAATGGCTTAAAGCTAGATGAGCTTATGTTCAACAATGTATTCTGGTCTAATAAATTTAAACAAGTTGTTACGATATGAATATCCTGCATGTTTCCTATTCTGACTATGAAGGTGGAGCTGATAAAGCGGCATTGAGAATATGTAAAGCCCAACGTAGCATTGGTATAAATGCACAGATGCTGGTTATCAAGAAAGTAACGGACCTTCCTTTCGTTCATTCAGCTATACCTAAATGGAGGCTGGCAGAGTTTAAGATCAAAGACAGATTAGCCCAAACATTGTTAAGAATGCAGCCTGGCACTAATCCCATGCTGCACTCACTTAATTTGTTCCCTGGTTTTATTCACCACACCATTAATAAATCCAAGGCCGATATTGTGAATCTGCACTGGATTGCCAAAGAGATGATTAGTGTCTCAGAAATTGGTAAAATTCAAAAGCCTATTGTCTGGACACTTCACGATTCCTGGGCATTTTGTGGAACGGAACACCATCCTAATGGATTAGAAGATAATGAATTTGCCAAAGGATATGCAAACACCAACTATTTTCTGGATTTCAACAGATGGAACCTGGCTCGCAAGCTACAAGCCTGGAAAAAAATTCATTTCCAAATTGTTACTCCCAGTCAATGGGAAGCTTCTCTGGCTCATAGAAGTAGTATTTTCAGCAAGGAAAACATCGAAGTTATAGCCAACCCATTAAACACAGATGTATTTCATCCTTTCAACTCATTGGAAGCCCGCCTCTCTCTTGGTATTCCGTTAACTAAAAAAGTCATTCTTTTTGGTTCTTTACGTTCCGTAGAAGATAGAAATAAAGGCTATGATCTTTTACAGGAAGCATTTGCTATTTTTAAAGAGAAGTATGGAGTTCATAATTGTCTGGCAGTTATTTTTGGTATGAATGAAGATGAAGAAACGATCCATCTTGATTGTCCAAGACAATATGTGGGTAGGATAACTTCTGAACAACAGATGGCATTACTATATTCCGCTGCCGATGTTATGGTAGTTCCGTCCAGAATGGAGAATCTGCCACAAACAGCTACAGAACCTATTGCATGTGGCACTCCTGTAGTTGGTTTTCAGGTAGGAGGTATGCCAGATATTATTTCACATAAAACAAATGGATATCTGGCACAACCCTACAAGTCTGAAGATCTGGCAGATGGTATAAACTGGGTACTCTCTAATTCTCTCGCCTATAATCTATCTGAAAATGCACGTAAAATTGCATTACAATCTCTTTCTGAAACCAGGATAGCGTCTCAATATGAAGAGATCTATCGAAAGATTATGGTTTCCAGCACACAATTCTCAGAACGAATATTTGTGTAGCAACTTTATATTCTATCACAGGTAATTGATTAATCTCCTCCCCAGCGTTTTCTGAATCGATCTTTTAACTGTTCTCTCTCTTCGTCACTCATGTTCATCCACTTTTCGCGAAGATGAGGAGGTCCACCTTTAGGGCCAAAGTGAAATCCGCCAAATAGAATACGACAGAGAATCAGTAATCCCATAGCTTGCCAGTAGGTAATAGTATGTACTTGAAGTATTTCAGGAAGAATGGCATTCCATAAAGACATAACCACCCAACTGATAACAAAGATAAATACCGGAATAAGCAAAAATAGAAATTTCTTCTTTCCCCCTCTGAATTGGCTCTTTTGCATAGTATTAATATAATTAGTAATTCAAAAATTCGCTGTATAACATTTCTAACTTCTTACGCAGATGTTTTACTGCATATCCTTTACGGGAAATGATCGTCTTTAAATTCTCGCCTGTCTTATCTGCAATCTCCTGCAGAGTCATATCTTCCAGTTCATTCCACACAAAAACCTGACGTTGTTTTTCAGGCAGTTCCTCCAAAGAAACAAATAATTCTTTCCAGAAAGCATCCCGAATGTATTCTGTTTCCGGATTTGTATCATTGGCAAGCAAAATCTCCATAATAGAAAAATTGCCTTCTTCATCCTCATACCCCATATCTTCCAATGCATCGGGAGTTTTTTTACGGTGTTTATCGATGATTTTATTTCTGGCAACCTGAAACAGCCATCCGCTCATATGTTCAATTTCATCAATATTTACTGCATTACTAAGCTGATACCAAACATCCTGCAAAATATCCTCAGCATCCTCATCAGACTTTACCTTTCCTCGAATAAAGCCAAAAAGACGCTTACTATAGTCTTTAACAGTCTGGACTATTTTTTGTCTGGGTTTATCAACCATTGGTATGCTTAGGATATCTTCCATTTGTAGAGGAAGACGCAGATCACAACTGGATTACTTTAACAAAGTATACATTTTTTTTCTCGTGAAATTTTGCATTTTATTGGCAAAAGAAAAATAGTATCTTTTCAAATTATAACCATACTCTCCATGGCACAAGCACACTTTCAATCTATTAATCCATATACACAGACCATAATTGCAGAATATCCCATTCAGGATAAACATGCTCTTGACAAAAAAATCAGCCAGGCTGAACTAACGTATAAAAGCTGGAGAAAAAGCACGTTTGCTCAACGTAGTGAATTATTACTTAAAGTAGCCGAGATTCTAAAAAGAGATACAGAAAAATATGCCCGGATTATTACAGACGAAATGGGGAAACATATACGAGAAGCCCGTGCAGAAGTACTAAAATGTGCTACTGCCTGTAGTTATTATGCACAGGAAGCCGAAACGCTGCTGGCTGACCAAATAGTGAATACACCATTCAAAAGTAAAGTTGTATTCGACTCTATTGGCTGTGTCTTTACCATTATGCCCTGGAACTTTCCATTCTGGCAGGTATTCCGGCAAGCTACAGCCTCATTATCTGCAGGCAATGTACTTATGCTTAAACATGCCCCTAATGTAAGTGGATGTTCTCTGGCTATGGAATCAATATTTTTGGAAGCAGGATTTCCTGAAGGAGCTTTTCAGTCGTTGATCATGAGTGTAGAAGATATTGAATATGTGGTTCAGCATCCTATTGTTCAGGCTATCACTCTTACAGGAAGTGAACGTGCAGGTGTAAGTGTAGGAGCCCTGGCAGGCAAACATATCAAAAAGAGTGTTCTGGAATTAGGTGGGTCTGATCCAGTATTGGTGTTGGATGATGCAGATCTGAACAAAGCAGCCCAAATCGCTGTTCAATCCCGAATGCAGAATGCAGGGCAAAGCTGTATTGCAGCCAAACGATTTTTAGTGACACCTAAAACTGCGGAACTATTCACAGGCAAAGTGTATGATCTTATTCAAAACATCAAGCAGGGAAATCCACTGGACGATTCGATTCAAATGGGTCCTATGGCCCGCCTTGATCTGGCAGAAGGTCTGGAAAAGCAGCTGAAAGATTCTATGGAAAGTGGAGCTATACTACAACTGGGCGGGCATCGTAATGGAGCTAACTTCTCTCCCACTCTGCTTACAGAAACAGACACACAAATGCCCGTTTTCCAGGAAGAAACATTCGGACCACTGGCATCTGTTTTTATAGCCAAAGATGAGACACATATGATTGAACTTGCCAACCAGAGCCGATATGGTTTGGGGGCTACTCTATTTTCGGAAGATCGCGAACGGGCAGAACGTATCGCACGAGAAATAGAGTCTGGTAGCGTATTTATTAATAGCCTGGTTCGTTCCGATGCTCAATTGCCATTTGGTGGAGTTAAGAAATCGGGATATGGCAGAGAGTTAGCGGGCTTTGGGATTCGGGAACTTGTCAATGTTAAAACACTGGTAATAGAGTAATACCTGTGGACAATGTAAGTAGTATTACCGGATGTAGCTCAGGCGGATACATTGTAGAAGAATTGTTAGTCAGAGATTGATATCCTGGAAAAGGTGCTTATAGCATTAACAATTGAAAAATAGTTTCTACCTTTGCGGCTCAATTGAGAATACGATCTCCCAAAGTAAATCTCCTATTCAGAATCTGATCTTTCACTCATTTATCCTTCATACATGCAACTTATCGATGGAAAAAAGATTGGCGAAGAAATTCGTCAGGAAATTGCAGCAGAAGTACTCAAAATAAAAGCCCAAAACGGAAAAATCCCTTATCTGGTAGCAGTTTTGGTAGGTAATGATGGTGGTAGCGAAACCTATGTAAGTCACAAAGTAAAAGCTTGTGAAGAAGTAGGCTTCCGGTCAGCAGTATATCGCTATCCGGAAACTATTTCAGAAGATGAACTTCTGAATGTAGTAGAGTCAATTAACAATGACCCTGAAGTAGATGGATTGATTGTGCAATTACCTCTTCCCAAACATATCTCAGCAGATAAGGTTACTGAAAAGATATTACCAGAAAAAGATGTAGACGGTTTTCACCCAGCCAATATTGGTAGAATGGTAAAAGGATGGGATTGTTATTTACCTGCAACACCTAATGGCATTGTGGAACTGATCCGTCGTAGTGGCATCCAGACAGCAGGTAAACATTGTGTAGTCATTGGTCGTAGTCAGATCGTAGGTCTTCCTATGAGCATTTTGATGCAACGTAGTCAGGAACCAGGCAACTGTACAGTAACAATCTGCCATAGCCGGACTCAAAATATGACAGAAATCACACGTCAGGCCGATATTCTGATTGCAGCGATTGGTAAGCCAGGATTTGTGACCGCCGATATGGTGAAAGAAGGAGCTGTTGTTATTGATGTGGGAACTACACGTGTACCTGATGCAACGAAAAAATCAGGATTTGCTCTAAAGGGTGATGTAAAGTTTGATGAAGTTGCGCCAAAATGCAGCTACATTACGCCAGTTCCAGGAGGTGTAGGCCCTATGACTATTGTCAGCCTGTTACAAAACACACTAAAAGCATCAAAAAAAGAAATCTATAAATAATACTGATAGCCTCCTGCTTAGCTTATCAAAGATACAAAGTAGGAGGCATTCTTTACATAATGCTTATCCGGCACTAAAACTGTGAAAGAATTGTTCAACATAAAGAATTCCGACTTTACATTACTGGTATGATCACTCCTTCTCCCCTATCTATCTCCTTGCAATCTGACATCCAAGAATCAAAGCTACCCTTGATGGAAGCATTTTATACTATTCAGGGAGAAGGATTTCATCAGGGAAGAGCGGCCTATTTTATCCGATTGGGAGGTTGTGATGTGGGTTGTGTATGGTGTGATGTCAAAGAAAGCTGGGATGCGTCTCTACATCCACAAATTTCTATTGAAGAAATTGTATCCCAAGCACTTACGTTTCCAGGTAGATTAACCGTTATCACAGGAGGCGAACCTTTGATGTACAATCTGGATCATCTTACAGAATCTCTTAGAAAAGCAGGCTTTCAAACCAATATTGAAACTTCTGGTGCTTATCCCGTATCCGGGCATTGGGATTGGATTTGTTTTTCGCCCAAAAAGTTCAAACCTGCTCACCCTAGTATCTTTACCAAAGCTCATGAATTAAAAGTCATTGTGTATAACAAGTCCGACTTTAAATTTGCAGAAGAATATGCCTCTAAGGTAAATTCTTCTTGTCAGCTTTTTTTGCAACCTGAATGGAGCAAGTCTGCTCAGATGCTACCTCTTATCATTGAATATATCAAGACTAATCCTCAATGGCGTATTTCCTTACAAACACATAAGTATATGGATATACCTTAATACTATTTTACTTCTGAAATTAGTTATATCACTCTTCTATTCTCCCTCTCTAAAGAAACAGGTACAAAAGTTGCTTTAGTAGACACCAAATTGCTTACATAAACATGCTGATTCTTACTAACCTAAGAAAAGTTTGTAAATTAATTTGTGTAAATAGCATCTCTGTTGTAGTATTTCCGTTGAATACTATTTACTATATTCTTATTCTGAAATTTGCGTTTATTTAGTGTCTACGTTATTCAGATCTGTTAATCCATTTATCCGCTATGAAAGTACCTCACTGGAGAATTATCTTACCTTTACTCGTCTTCATACAGATTTTATTTTCACATACATCTGCCCAAACCGTTAACCCAAAAGCCAGGCTTTTGTATGAACAATCTCAACAATATATACTGGAAAGAAAGTTTGATCAGGCTGTATCTGTACTGGAAAAAGCCATTGAGCGTGAGCCTAATTATCCGGAAGCTCATTTTCGTTTGGGTAATGTTTATGAACTAAAATCGCAGGTGGAAGCAACAGAAAACTATGCAGATCTGAGTCGTCAACATTATGAAAAAGCCATAGAACTAAAACCAGGTAATCCCTCTTTTATGAGTGCCTATAGTATATTGGGAGATTACTATTTACGCAAAGCAGATTATACCAAAGCCAAGGACTATTACCAGAAGTTTCTGGATCTAAAACCACCAAAGCAGTTTCAGGTAACTATGGCTATGCAGCAAATTGCGAATTGTAACTTTGCAGCAGAAGCCATGCAACATCCATTGGCATACAAAGCTAATGCGATGACCAAAGAGCTAAATAAGTTTGCACTCCAATACTTTCCTGTACTTACCGCTGATCAACAAACGGTATTTTTTACAGCGCGCAAGGGATTGGATGCCCGAAGTGACGAAAATATTTATGTAGCCTACAGAAAAGGAAATGAATGGACCGAGCCAGCTCCTCTGTCAGATCGGATCAATACAGTAGAAAATGAGGGGACATGTACTATTTCTGCGGATGGTCGCACACTGGTATTTACCAATTGCGATGGGAGACAAAGCTTTGGGAGCTGTGATTTGTATGTGTCTTATAAAATTGGTAACGAATGGACTGAACCTCTTAACCTAGGTAACAAAGTCAATTCACCCTTCTGGGAATCACAACCTTCACTCTCCGCAGATGGACGTACACTTTATTTTACATCTGACCGGCGTGGAGGATATGGTAAACGCGATATATGGGTAAGTAAACTTGGAGATGATGGGTTGTGGGGAGTGGCAAGTAATCTGGGAACCAATATCAATACGCCGGATGATGATCTCTCGCCTTTTATCCACGTAAATGCCAAAACGTTGTTTTTCTCATCCAAAGGCCATATTGGAATGGGTGGCTTTGATTTATTTTCGTCTGAACTGGAAGGAGGAAAATGGTCGTTTGCCAAAAACCTGGGCTATCCTATCAATAACCAGGATGACCAGGTATCTCTGTTTGTTTCAGCAGATGGAAAGAAAGGATATTTTGCTCATGAAGAACGACAAGGACGTAAGTATATCAGCAGCCAGCTTTACGAGTTTGACTTTCCGGAAGAAATTGCAGTAAAGCATAAGAGTAACTATCTGAAAGGCATCGTATACGATGCCAAAACAAAAAAAAGTCTGGAAGCTAAAATAGAACTTTTTAACCTGAATGATGGAGCATTGGAAGCAGTCATGAAATCAGATCGTAAAGAAGGATCTTATCTGACAGTACTTACAGAAGGAGCCTCATATGGATTGTATGTAGATAAAGAGGGTTATCTGTTTAAAAGTTTGTATTTCGATTATTCCGGAACTAAAAACAACGAACCGGTTGTCCTGGATATCTATCTGCAACCTATTGAAAAAGGAGCCAAAGATATTTTGAATAATCTTTTCTTTGAGACAGGCAAATGGGAGCTCGAAGGTAAGTCCAAAACGGAGTTGGATAAACTGATGGCTCTGATGAAAAATACAAAAGGATTGCGTATAGAAATATCAGGACATACAGATGATGTAGGTAAGGACAGTGATAATCTGGAACTCTCTCTGAAACGGGCCAAAAGTGTGTATGATTACCTGATCAATGCAGGAGTTGAGAAAAATCGACTTACCTATGTAGGATATGGAGAAACACAGTTTGCAGTCCCCAATAACTCGGAAAAAAACCGGCAACTAAATCGAAGAATCGAATTTAAGGTATTATAAAGAAAAGCCCCACTACAATTCAGTGGGGCTTTTTTATGTCAGGAATGTTTGGCAACGGGTGTGTCAACTTCTCCTTTTGTTATCGGATAATGTTTCATAACTTTGGTTACACCTCTAGTAATCTGTTTTTCCAGCCGTTTGGGGCTGTCAATCACTCCAGAAGCAGATCCTCGCCAGATCAATTCCTTCGTAGATGCCTCTATTACGTCTACAATCAAAGTTCCCTCTGTATAATTATATGATCTAAAATTGGAATTCCAGGCATAAGGCCAGTTTCCATGGCCCCAGGGATAATACCACCATCCCATACGATAACCACCCGGATACAACATAGGACTGCCATAATTATATGCCATATGCTTCTTCTCTGTATAGGTATGAAAAGAGATTAGTAAACCCGGGCTTTGATCCGGATTTACCCGCATCAGGCCTCGTTTTACCAGTTCAAGCTCCACATGTTCTTTTATATTCCGGTTAATAAGCTTACTGGTATACAATGGGTTGCTACCCACCTGAATGTCTTCTTTCATCCAGGCAAACGTTTTGAACTTTGAGAAGTCTACGTTTTTATCATAATCTGTAGCTACTTGTCCCAAGCTACAGGTAGTTGCCCATACAATACAAAGTGTATAGACCACTGACTTTATTATTGTTCTCATAGTTAAAGGATTGTGTATGAGAGTTAGATTTGTTTTTTTACAAAAGATTTTATCCGTTCAGCCTCCCTATGTGTAGCAGATATTACTGTATCTCTGGCTAACACCTGAGAGCTTTTCAGGAAAGCGTAACCCTCTTTCAGTAAACACTCGCCTTCCTTCTTTACCTCAGCGTCTTCTGAAATTAGCTTATAGTTGATGTTGTGAAGAGTCTTCCGTAAATGAAGATTGGTCTTAGCGTCTAATGCGGGCATTTGCTCCCACATTTCTATTTCATCATGTACCACCATCCACTCAGCGGCATGATACTTATTGGCAAAGACATCTTCATTTAATGTTCCTTTTCGGGCAGCAGCAGCCATTTGCAGAAGGTCTACAATTGCACTATCCAGCTTGTTACGAATCTCACTACCTTTACCTGAATCTTCTTTTTGAAGAGAAGTGACACCCTCACGGATATAAATAGACGCCTCCAGATTTTTGTGCGTTTTTAACAACTGTAGCGCCTTGCAAAATTGTACATCAGACCGATTGTCCAATATCTTATCTTCTGCAATCCCCACATAAGAGGTATCATACATGATATCAGAAACAGACTGTGAAGATACTTTATAGTCACGCCTTTTCCCTTGACATGACCACAGTAATGCAACTATCATCAAGCTTAGGAGCACAGCAGCAGGTATCATTCTACACAACATTTTCATATACAATACAGCGTTTATGAAGGTCTTTCTTCAGGAAGACTCTTTATGAATCTATGAACAGGTATGATCTGGATAGCACTATATTTCAGGCATGTTCTTTCAGAAACTTTCCTTCCAGATCAAAAAACAACGTGCGTTTATATTTCCCATTCTCAATCACTACTTTGTAATAATCAGGCTTTTTCGAAGAATGAATCATTTCTTTTTCACTAACAATCTTCCATCCTTTATAGTCTTTCTCCAGGGTATTTGTAATAACAGCAGGTAATTCTCCATTTTTCGTCTTTTCACTGAAGTAAAGTAATCTACCATCTTTACTATAAATGGAGTGTGTTACTGTGTGATTGCTTCTGGTATCAACCTGATAATAATCTGCAGATTGGCCAGCCCTGTAATCGGATGATCGTGTATCTACTACTTTCCAGTTTTTGGTATAGGTATCCAAAGGCTGTAATGTATTCTTTGTGATAACCTCATTGGGAAAGTCTTTCAAAAAAGCGTTAATTTCATCTGTTGGTGTTTCTCCGGAAGGGACTTTTTTTATTGTAATAGTTTCAGTGGTCAAAGAAACCTGAGCCTGCAAACTCACCCATGAGATTGCCAAAAGGATACTTGCAAATACTATCGTTTTCATCTTTGTAAAGGTTTGTAGTAATAATAGATAAATAGGAAAACTCATATTCAACAATAGCTGAAGTGATAGGAATCGTCTATTTTCCAACAACTTTCTATTGTTGAGAAACCCGAGACATTACAAAAAATACGAGTAGATTTGGGCTATCTTATTCAATAATTACAAAGGTGAAGTATCTTAGAAGGAGGTATAAACACATTTTTTGCCATCTTCGACAAACTTAGTCAGATGTACCGGAGGAGCAATGTCATGTGCGACAGCATAATCAGATTGCCAGTTAATTTGTACAATTCCTGAACCCTTTATAGAAGGGCTGGTACGCTGAGCAAATCCATTCATGTCATCATATACCCATAAATGCAACTTACTGTTAGTTGTACTATCATCTGAGAATACATATTCAAATTCCAGATATCCAGTCATATTCTGTTTCCGTATAGCAGCAGGCAGGTCTGTAACAGAAGTTGTTGCCTTATGTACAAGGAAAAGTTCTATTTCGTAAGGATTATCAAAATTCTCTACACTGGCTTGCAAAAACAGTGGATAATAATCTCCTTTCAGAAATCGTATTTGTTCATCATCATACAGATTAACATCAGCTTCTCCATTTTTACCTGTATAAGCCTTTTCTATCCCAGCCAGCTCTACTCCTTCTATAGGTTTATGATTAAAAGAATCCAGTACTTTTATATGCAAGGTTTGAGCATTTGACACCACTCCCTGTGACAATGCCAGAATCGAACTGACTATAACCAAAAGTCTCATACGTTCTTCCTTTATGTTACACAACAAAAGTAGAGGTAGCATATTAGAACCATCTTAAAACAAAATTAAATGTGTATTAAAAATGGCATTTCGTCTGTTCATAGAAGGACTTTCCTAAAAAATCACTAAACTCGCTTCCTAAAAATGTATTGTTATGGGATATACTATATCTATTTATAGACGAGAAGTAAAATCGAAACAACTGGCATACGAAGGAGAAGATTTCTTTGAGAATACAAACAACTTGCTTCCCTTCACATCTGATCAAAAAGAAACACTCGAAAAACGCCTGTTGAACTACGGGTATTTGCTACAAAATGAAAATGCTACAGGCAAACAATTTGAACATAAAAAGCTAAAAGGTGTTTTGGCTTTACTCACAGATCATGCACTCTACTTCGAAGCCGGTTTTACGGAACAAGGTGTATTTGAAATATCTATGACAGCCTCTGAGTTTACAGACACAGATGAGTTTGTCAAATATGATCCGCAAAATGAGGGGTGGGAAGAGTTTTAACCTGCTGGCTAGATTTGCAACAAATACTTTGAAAAATACTTCACAGGTACAAATTACTATTTCTACAAGAAATCTAAAGGAGATGATCAAGAACCAGTATTTTGTAAAACTGACCGGAGTTCCAGTCATTAACAAGGATGAACTAAATTCTGGTCAACAAAAAAGTTGACCATTATTCGAATAACTTTGAGAAATGATCGGTATTCTGGTCAAACACAAAAGTGATTCAAACTCTGGTCATTTTATAAATTGGTAATCACATGTCTCTCATTATTTTTTCTATCCGTTTGAACTATATTCGAATAGCTGAGAGAATGTATACTTACTCATTCTCATTAATTATCGACATCCCGTATTAAGGGTCTTCCATCGGCAATACGTTTTTCATAAGAAACATGGAATCTGCTCAGATCTGGTTTATATTTTCTCTTCCTTTTTAATTCATACTGATAGATTGTTTGCCCCAACTGGTAGAGAAACGGATGAGCAATTGTATCATATTCATATTTATTGTCATTCAATATCCCATCACTATTTACATATAAAGTAGCTGTCAGCATATACTCCACCTTATTTTTAAAATCTGCCACATAAGAAACATCCGTCATAAACCCATACGCCCACCCTACTTTATTAAAGACCCTCACCCCTTCTGGTAGTTGGTGATGCAGGCTATCCTGAAAAAAGAATTTAACATATGTATCATAATATTGTGAAGAATCATAGTTGGGATAGTTGGTCTCGCCCGGAAATTGAGACAAATATTGATATACAAAGGAATAATCCTCTTCTGTCAATTGGAACTTCTGTCTGGCCTTTACTGAAGTAGGAAACATAACAGATTGCAATATCTGCTGCAATGATTGCAAGGGTAGTTTATTTCGCATAGTAAAGTCAAAAGGCTCCTGTACCAGACTATCTTTGCTATCATAATATCCTTTACCAAGTTTTTCCACTCGCCGAAAGTCAAAAGCATCCCGGTTATAAGCAGCAGGCTGGCTATAAACCATTTCGCCCTTTTCAGTAATAAAACGAACTGGATTTGTATGTCGGTTTTCCTCTGGTGTCATTCGAACAAATCGATGCGTAATACGAGTATCCGGATAACCTTTGGCATGTAAAGACCGATTGATAGTTTCCTGTCCGACAAATTCATACATACGACTATAGGCATCATTATCACTTACCAGAAAGGCCTTTTTTATAAAATGAGCAATAGATGGATAACCGTTAAGAGAAGTAGGGTCTTTCCATTCTCTGGACTGATTACTATAGGCACTGTCGAACTGCATGGCAGTATTTTTTGTAACTCCAGCAACATTCAACTGGTTTATTTTTTCCAGTGATAGCAAAGCAAGAGGCAATTTGACTGTAGAAGCAGGATTAAAATAGAGTGTGCTATCTACCTGATACCTATAGTGTGTAAAGGAGGGAGCATTGTGTTTATCCCGATCTATACGGGTATAGATAATCTGCAACCGATACTCCTGAGGATGTTGAATAACTTGCTGAAAAATAGCATCTGTATTTTTAGTAAATAGCTTTTTCAGAAAGTTGTCTGTTTGTACCTGCCCTAAACAAACTGAGGCAATCAAATAAAATGGAAAAGTTATAAGAAAGTGGTATGTATAGTTTTTCATGGTTACTAATATACAAAACCACATCCAAAAATAAATTAACCTTGTATGAACTTAGAAATCAGTCCGAATTTCCATTTCAGCTATTCATTTCCTTTATTCTGAATTATTTCGTTTTTTCTAAAACACTACTGACATACTGCTGTCACTCCCCTGTTGTTTCTTTGTAATACACTAAACAACAAGACCATGTTACAGACATCTATTGAATTAGCAGAATCTTCTCTTGTCTCTTTAAGCAGAGACTATGCAAATTATAATGCATGGGCTAACAAGCAATTGATCAACTGGCTACAAGCCAAGCCTGCACAATTAATGGAAGTAGAAGTAGCATCCAGTTTTCCGAGTGTACATTTAACAGTATGGCATATCCTGCAAACGCAACAATGGTGGTTAGGTAATCTGAAACGTAGTCCTCTCGGTAATACAAGAGACACAACTTTTGACGGTACTACTCAAGACATGATGCAGACTCTGCTACAACAGTCTGAAGAGTTCTGTGCTTTTGTAGAGAATATGACAGAAGAAGATTTGTATGAAATGTATCCCTTTAATATTCCGTATGTAGGAGATTTTTCCAGATCCGGCTTTGAGATTGTCCAACATTGTATGAATCATAGCACCTATCATAGAGGCCAGTTGGTTACGATAGGACGTGAACTAGGCTTCACAGATGCGCCAATGACCGATTATATGTTTTATCTCTTAATGGCCTGACTAATAAAGAAAACGGTACAAGACGTATCTGTCTTGTACCGTTTTTATATAACAAATCGATAATCGATTAGTTTGACGCATATACCTGTTGCAGGTATGCTTTTACAGAAGTAGGTTTATGGCCTATCAATCTCTCAAGAGTGGCATCTGTATCAGCAAACTCTCCCTGAGCAATACCTTGATTAAACCCTGTCAATAAACCCACTACCTCGCCGGGAACTCCTGCTTTTGTCAATTCAGCTGTAAATACTTCTGCAGTTGGAGCGACATAAGTGATCTTCTTGCCTGTGATCTCTGTAAGAATATCTGCTACATCCTGAAAGGATACAGCTTCGGTATTCACAGCTTCATACTCCTTGTTTTCGTGTCCTGAAGTTGTTAACACAGCAACAGCTAGTTCAGCAAAATCCTCTCTTGTTACAAATGAAGACTTTCCTTCTCCTGCAGGCTGGAATATTACTCCGGTTTCCAATACTTTGTCACCGATAAACATAGGAATGATATCTGTATACAAAGCATGTTTTAGTATAGTATATGGTACTCCTGACGACTTTAACAATTTCTCTGTATATAAATGCGACTTGGCAATAAAGGTAATAGGAGAAGTTTCTGTTTCATTTTTACGGGCAAAGCTGGTATAAATTACATGTCCTACGCCTGCCTCTTTTGCTGCATTTACTACACTCTCATGTTGTTTTTCTCTGTTAACTATATCGTTACTTGATACAAAATATAGCTTGTCAATCCCTTTGAATGCAGTTACCAGTGAAGCATACTCATTGAAGTCACCAATACGTGCTTCAATACCTTTAGCTGTAAACTCTTTCGCTTTCTCAGCATCTCTTACCAATACAACGATAGAAGATAGAGGTAATTTTTTTGCCAGTAATTCTACAACCAGTTTACCTAAATGTCCAGTTGCTCCGGTTATTAATAATTTGCTCATTGTCATGTTTATTAATTTGTTTCGAAATAGTTGCACACCAAAATACAGTAACTTACTTTTGGTAACTCAAAGGTATATAGGTACGTTACATCAAACAAGAAGGCACCTGATAGTTAGACACTTACCTCCAGGTAACGATTATTGTAAATGAATGAGTTATGGAAGAAAGAAATCTTGAAAAATTTTCAGATCTGATGAACTGTCCCGTGCGGCATGTATTGGATCGGTTTGGGGACAAATGGTCAGTACTGATTCTGATCATGTTAGATGAGAAAGGAACATTGCGATTCAATGCCTTACACCATACTATTCCTGACATATCACAGAAGATGCTTACTGTGACATTGCGTACATTAGAAGCAGATGGCCTGATAACTCGCAAGATCTATCCTGAGATTCCGCCACGGGTTGAGTACCAGTTAACAGAGATGGGTAGTAGCCTGATCCCCTACATAGATGGACTAGCTAAATGGGCACTACATAATATGCCTCATATTCTACGTTCAAGGGATCAATACAACAACAAAGTGACATTGAATTAGTAATCTTGCGTATTCTATCTAATGCAACACTACAGAGAAGCTACCCTTCAGGATGCTGAGTCTATTGCTATACTCCATGCTACTAGCTGGAGAAATACCTATAGAGGCATGTTTAGTGATTCCTTTTTGGATACAGAAGTGTGGAAAGATAGAAAGAATGTATGGGAACAAAGATTTTTCTCACCTATATCCAATCAAAAAGTTATTGTAGCAGAAGAAAACGGTTCTCTTAGCGGATTTGTGTGTGCTTTTGGAGATGAAGATTCAGTATGGGGTACATTAATAGACAACCTCCATGTGTCACGTCAGAAACAGGGGCAAGGCATTGGTGCCCAATTGCTAAAACAGATTGTATTCTGGATGCAACACTCACATCTATCAGACTCATTTTATCTCTGGGTTCTGAATGATAATCATCCAGCCAGAAGATTCTATGAAAAGCTGGGAGCCACCAATCAGGAAGCAGTGTTACATGACAATCCAGATGGTGGACAATCTTTAGCACTCCGTTATGCCTGGCCTGACTATCGAATATTGCTTAACAAAATTTCATAATATCTAAAGAGAAAGGAATGAGTCCATTCGTGTGAAGTAGTATGTTCCATTCCTTTCTCAATTTTGATCTTATTGAATTCTTCCAGTCAGAGCGGAATAAATCAACCATACCCCAAACCCTGTCAGACATAGCCCTACGATTCGGTTCATCCAGTCTAATGTATGACTACTGAGATAATTACTAATTCTTCGGGCAAAGTACACTTTAAGAAGATCGGAAGAAAAAAGGATGGAAATAATACCAGCCAGAAATATATAGGCTTCTGCCGGGCTTTTTTCAATTTTGGCAGAGGCGACCGAAGCCATGCCAATCCAGAATAAAACTACTGCTGGATTCAGAGAGTTAAGTAAAAATCCTTTGGAAATAAATCGGAACGTTCCCACTCGCTGTGGTTGATTTGTGCCATTATCGGCTACTTCGAGACGAGATTTTTTCATAAAAGTAGCAATCCCAAACCCTATTGCGATAAGTCCGCCAACAGCAGCAATATTGGATTCAAATTGTTTGACCAATTGTGAAAGTCCCAACTGACAGACAAAAGCATACATCAAATCACTGAGAGCAATTCCGGCAGCCATTAAGGCTCCGGATCGAAACCCTTTCTGAATACCTGTTTGTAACAAAGAAAAAAACACAGGTCCTAAACTAAATGTTACAGACAGAATAAGGCCATATTTCATGCCCGTTAACAACGCATAAATCATTCCGCAAATCTTTTAAAATCAAACAAGCATTTCCATTGTCCTCTCTTACTAATAACAATCAGTAACAGATCAATTATTGGCAAAATTCTTCACAAAGGCCTCCCACTCTGCATACTGTTGCCTTTTCATTACACGCGGAAACTTGGTTTGACCACCGATCTTCCCTTTATGCTCCATCCATTGATAAAAAACCTCTGTAGGTACAACATCCACATATACATCTTTTAGTGCAGCAGCACGTTCTACCCGATAATCATCATTTAGTATTTTCAGTTTTTCATCTATCTTCTCACGTAATAATCGCGGGTCTGCCTCGTCATCCGTTCCTATAAACCAGTGATGTGCAAATAAAGTACCATGTGGTATACCTACAACTGTAAACTCACGAATATCTATTCCCTGTTCTTCAGCTACTTGCTGCACTGCCTTATTCATATTATCTACAGATAGATGCTCTCCACACAAACTCAGAAAATGTTTTGTCCGGCCAGTAATCACAATCTCACAAGCCTTCTTGTCTATAAACTTTATCACATCACCAATCAGATAACGCCACGCCCCAGCACAGGTCGACAGTAACAATGCATATTCCTTGCCCTCCTCTATCTGATCAATCATTAGTGTTTCCGGATTATCGACCATTTCTCCGTCCGGTCCAAAATTTTGTTCGTTGAATGGAACAAACTCATAAAACATTCCATTATTCAACACCATACGCATTGAATTACGCCCTGGTAACTGGTAAGCTATGAATCCCTCAGAAGCCAGATATGTTTCAATATAGATCAGAGGATGTGCCAGCAATTTTTCAAATCCTTTGCGATAGGGCTCAAAAGATACCCCACCATGTGTATACACAGCTAGATTAGGCCATATATCATGGATAGTTTTTAACTGATAGCGATCAATGATCTTCTCCATCAGAATCTGTATCCAGGCAGGTACACCTGCTATAAAGCCAATATTCCATTTAGGCGCCTGTTCTACAATCTCCTCCAGCTTTGTATTCCAATCTGCAATACTGGCAATTTCAAAACCAGGTTTGTAAAAATGTTGAAACCAGAAAGGTATTCTGCTGGCATTAATCCCACTCAAATCTCCTTCGAAATAGGTTCCATTGTAGTTGAGGTGAGTGCTACCTCCCAAAGCCAGCATACCCGTTTGAAACAGCTTGCCAGGAAGATCCGGATAGTCAGCAAGGGAAAGAATTTCACGGACACTGGTTTTGTGAATGGCCTTAATCATGGCCTTTGTAACCGGAATATGTTTGGAGGAGGATTCTGAGGTTCCGGAACTCAAAGCAAAATATTTTATTTTTCCAGGCCAGCATATATTCTTCTTACCTTGAAGGGTTTTATGCCACCACTGCTGAAATATCTTATTGTATGTAAAAACGGGTACGTTTTCCTTGTATTTCTTATAGAAGGCATGAGGGTCACGGTTATATGTAATCTCATGCAGAATCTCTTCAAAACCATATGTTTTCCCAAAAGCAGTCTTTTTTGCTTTATCCAATAACGCAGCCAACTCGTCCCGTTGCAATTCATAAGGCCTAACACGTTCCTGTTCAATCATTTTACGAAGTTTAATACCTCGCTTTAGTAAAGTCCCAATTATTGCCATGTGTGTTTTCCGTTAATTGAAATACTAATTATAATTCTGGCGTGCTAAAAATTATATCTTCTCACTAAAAACCTTGTAGTTTTGCAGTTATTATACCTGACATCTACTACACAACCATCTGTAAATGGCGAACAAAGTTAAACCGAAATCAACTGAAGTCAATACAAGTGTAATGCCTCCAACAGAAAACTGGCACCAAAACACTTAGTAAATACCTGTTCCCCAATAAACTAAATATCTATACCTGATAAATATCAGCAAAGTTTATTGGGCAAATCTATTTAATCGTTTTAATCATTCCTTTGGTTATGTCTATTCACGAAAATATCGCAGCTATTGAGAAACAACTCCAGCACACACACTGTCAACTGATTGCAGTGACCAAGACTAAACCTGTTGAAATGCTAAAAGAAGCATATGATGCAGGCTGCAAACAATTTGGCGAAAACAAGGTGCAGGAAATGCAGGAGAAACAACCTCTTTTACCTTCTGATATTCAATGGCATCTGATTGGACACCTTCAGACTAATAAAGTCAAATATATTGCGCCGTTTGTAGCACTCATACATTCTGTGGATAGCCTGAAGCTTCTGGAAGAAATAGATAAGCAGGCAGCCAAAAACAACCGTACAATTAAGTGTTTGTTACAACTATTTATAGCACAGGAAGAAACGAAATTCGGGCTTTCCTTTGAGGAAGCAGAAGAGCTGATCTCATCTGCAGCTATCGAAAATCTCAAACACATACAGATTGTAGGTCTGATGGGAATGGCAACATTTACGGAAGACCAGAATCAGATTCGTAACGAGTTTCGTAGTTTAAAGCAGTTTTTTGAGAAATTAAAAAATACATCTCTGCCGTCAAATGTCCAAATGCAGGAACTTTCTATGGGTATGAGTGGCGATTACGAAATAGCGATAGAGGAAGGAAGCACATTAATCCGGGTAGGAAGTGCCATTTTTGGAAGCCGATAAAGCAAGCCGACGAAGGCCATTTATAATCAACTATTCAGATATAGAAGCCTTCGTTTCTCCTTTTATTTTTTCAGCTAAGTTTGGTAAAGTAATTTTGAAAGTTGTTCCCTGACTAATTTCAGACTCTATAGCTATAACACCATTCAGTTTCTCAACAGCTTCTTTGACAATATATAATCCTAAACCAGAACCTTTGGTAGCATGATTAGCCCGATAGAATCGGTCAAATATCTTCTCTAAATGCTCGGAACTAATACCTTGTCCATTGTCGATTATCTCTATTACAGCCTTTTCAGGAGTTACATTTCCTCTAATCCTAATAGAAGGAGAGGATTGATTCAAGTTATGATAACGAATTGCATTTGAGATAAGATTGCTAAAGATCATATTCAGTCGTTTCGTATCACTGTAAAATACACCTGTCTGATTGACTTCTACTATTTTCTCAATCTTTATTGCTTCTTCCAGATGACTGAGATCGGTTAGTATATCCTCAATAAGTTTCGGGAAACTAACTTCTTCCAGTTGTAGGTCTGTATTATTATTTCGTGCATAATCAATAATATCTTGAATCAGTAAATCCATTCGTCGCAGTGTCTTTTCCTGAAGATCTATATAGTGTGGCAATTGGCTATCCACTGTGCTTTTGTCTTTTCGTATCAAATCAATCAAGCCTAACACAGAAGCAATAGGAGAACGCAAGTCATGCGAAACTCTGTACACCATGCCATCCATTTCAGCATTTAACTTCTGCAACTGTTCATTGGTAGATTCTACCATTTTATTTTTCTCCTTCAACTGCAGGTTTCCTGTTTCCAATTGAATGTTAGCTTGTTCCAGATCAGAGAAAGCAATAGAATATTGGCGGGATAATGTCAATGCCTGTGAAAACACAAATACGACCAGTCCAATATAAAAGAAATGTCCCGTCTGTATAATAAAGCTAGTATACAATATGTCATTTACTATCATCAGGAACAATACGACAAAGCCAAACAGGAAGTATGTGCTTCCTACCCGCTGATTTTTCCAGGCTTTGAAATAAACTGTAGCACCATATATAGCAATGAGAAAAATATATATCTGGAAAGGACGAACTCCATAACTAAATATATCGGGAGGAAACAAAAGAGTTAATCCGGCAAAAAGAAAACCAATCCAAACCACCCACCGGGTAACTACTCCCGAAACCTCTTTAGGAAACAGATAATGGGAATATAAAACAAATACCAAAGGAGAAAGATAAAGTGACAAAAACTCAAGATGAATAAGAGTATTCCAGCTTATATGAGCCCAGACATTAATTCCATATTCTCCTGTGGTTAGTATACGTATAGATAGAAGATTACAAACAATAAAAAAATAAAGGGGAGAAGGATTGCGACGTAAAAATATATAAAGAAACAAATGATAGAGACCGATTAACAAAAAGCTCCCAACCACGAAGTAATCCAAAGTCAGATTCTGTACACGTAAATGTTGAATATCCTTTGCCGGCCCAAGCTTAATTACATTCCAGAGCCCTCCCTTTCTATAATGGAAGTTCGATACAGGCACCAGAATTTCCAATGTATCACCTGTGGGCATAAAGGTTGCTTCAAATGGAGCAAATTCAGGAGTCATCTCAGCAAAAGACCGTCCTACTTGCCCCTCCTCTCCTACTTTTTGTCCATCCACATACATTTCCATCGCAGTAGAAGCAGTAAGTACTTTTAGGGCCAATAACTGTTTTTTATCAGGTAGGATAATTTTGAGCCGATACGTACAGTACCCATGCCCTTTTTTCCATTCACTACCAGCCACATTTGAATTCCAAACACCGGGGACAGATATATATGAAGTTACAGGTAGCTTGCGTGTATAAAAAGCCTCAGGGCTATACAGTCCATTCCAATACCACTCCCATTCTCCACTTAACTCAGTGATACCATTCTCTTGCCAGTCCCACTTACTTAAATCTAATACGCCTTTTGTTGCCTGCGGATATGCATTGGCAAACACACTTCTGGCAGGGAATAATAGCACACATATTCCCCAGAAAAAATACAATATGTTATGATTATAGCTCTTTGTCACGTAAAATTTTCGATTTCCAGCAAAACTACGATAACCCAATAGTAACGGATTTGTTTAACAAGCCTATGCGTAAAGTCTATACAACTACAGAGATTGACTAATTAGTAAATAATTGTACTCTCAATTATTTATATAAAAATATATGCTTGCGCATAAAACAGTCAAGGCATTTTTATCTATTAATGCAAATAACACAACTCCGAAAGATAACGCTAGTTCCTTACTCTATTTATATACAACCCATCCTAATTAGTAACCAAAACACTTTTTAAAGAACCTGATTTCTCTTATTTGTCTGTATTTCTTTTCAAATACGTGTCTTTGAATTTACTATGATGTTTTTACCTTTGTGACACGATACGTACATATGGCAAGCTATGACGGCATTGCCGGTTTTATTCATTCTACACATACTATTTTGACAATGGAAAAAATTAAAGTAGCCAACCCCGTCGTTGAACTGGACGGCGACGAAATGACCCGTATTATCTGGAAATTCATCAAAGACAAACTTATTCTTCCTTATCTGGATGTAGATATTAAATACTATGACTTGGGCGTTGAATACCGTGATGAGACAAATGACCAGGTTACTGTTGATGCTGCTGAAGCAATTAAGAAATATGGAGTAGGTATTAAGTGTGCTACCATTACCCCTGACGAAGCTCGTGTACAAGAATTCAATCTGAAACAAATGTGGAAGTCTCCAAACGGTACGATCCGTAACATTCTGGATGGTACTGTTTTCCGTGAGCCAATCGTTTGTACCAATGTACCTCGTCTGGTTACTAACTGGGATTCTCCTATTGTAGTGGGTCGTCACGCATTTGGCGATCAATACCGTGCTACTGACTTTGTGGTTCCAGGAAAAGGGAAACTGACTATTAAGTTTGAAGGTGAAGATGGTAAAGTGATTGAACATACCGTGTATGACTTCAAAGGCAATGGGGTAGCGCTGGCAATGTACAACACAGATGAATCAATCCGTGGTTTTGCTCGTTCCTGCTTTAACATGGGCTTACAAAAAGGATGGCCAGTATATTTATCTACTAAAAATACCATCCTGAAAAAATATGATGGTCGTTTCAAAGATATCTTCCAAGAGATCTTCGATGCAGAATTTGCTGACAAATTCAAAGCAGCAGGTATCGTATACGAACACCGTCTGATCGATGACATGGTAGCGTCTGCACTGAAGTGGAATGGCAAGTTTGTATGGGCTTGTAAAAACTATGATGGAGACGTACAATCTGACTCAGTAGCACAAGGTTTCGGATCTCTGGGTATGATGACATCTGTACTGATCACTCCTGATGGAAAGATTATGGAAGCAGAAGCTGCTCACGGAACGGTAACCCGTCACTATCGTGAACATCAGAAAGGTAATCCAACTTCTACAAACCCAGTCGCTTCTATCTTTGCATGGACTCGTGGTCTGGCTTTCCGTGGTAAACTGGATGGCAACCAGGATCTGATTGACTTCTGTACTGCCCTGGAAGATGTATGCGTAGAAACCATAGAAAGTGGCAAAATGACCAAAGATCTTGCCATCTCTGTTTTTGGAAATAAAGTAAATCATGGTGAACACTATCTGTATACAGAAGAATTTCTGGATTTACTGGATAAAAACCTTCAGGCAAAACGCAAAAAATAAGCCATATAATTATTCTTACAAAGAAGTACTATCCAAAACCCTGGTAAATAACCTTTACCAGGGTTTTTCTTTTTTAGGAAATGTTTTCCTTTTGAACATATACATATTAATCTAAGATATTATCTTTCAACCGACTAACCCTTCATTCATTATCTATTAAAGTCTATGCGAAATAATTCTTTTGGTGCAGCTTATCTCTTTGCTGTTACTATTCTTGTGTTGATTGTCTTTGCGGTTCTTAAATATCTCCAGATTCAGGCGGGAACACTGGTCGACTGGGTAATTGGCATTGTAGCCTTCTGGTGGCTTACAGGTATTACAACCATTCCCTGGAATATGCACTTTGCCGCTAAAGAAGTATTGGTGGATGCTCAGACATCTTCTGATAAAGGTATTGAGGTAAAGGCAGCAGACATAAGTTATGCTCAGCGTCTCTCCAAACGCTTTTTATGGGCTGCCATCTTTCTTCATATTATATCTGCGGTAGTGCTTTATTTACTAGCCTATTATGGTGTCACGGTAGTAGGTTATATGGCCTCTCTGGCAGCATTAGGACTTACCTTTGTGCGGCCATTGTCTCGTTTATATGACTATGTAGTACATCGCCTGCAATCTATCCGCCATGAAATACGTTATCCGAGAGACGATGTATATGAGCTTAGTGCCAAATTAAACGAAGTAGCCAGCAAAGTAACTGTACTGGAGGAAATGTTAAATCTTTCACATAGAGAGTCTTGGGCCAGCAAACACCAGGCTGAACTTGCTTATCTGACAAACAAGCTCTCTGAACTTGATAAAGAAACAGATCGGATCAAACAACAGAATGCCCGTGAACATGAACAACTGGCACGTCGCTCAGAACAGGAAATTGCCAAGCTTTCAGAGGATGCACAGTTCCTGAATCAGGTTAGGGAATTAATCCGGTTTGTAAAGGGAGCATAATTACTATATAGTGTTGCGGCTATACCTTATACCCAGTCGCAACACTTACCTGTTTTATTTATTTTCCGGTTATCTTCCACCAATCATTTATCATTCCTTTTACATCTATCTGAGTATAAACAAATACCTCCCGCTGAGTATTTTCTGGTGGTGTTAATCGTTTTTCTTCTCTGGCCAGGTCAGGTCGGGCTACAGCTATCATTAGTGCCAGATCCCAGAAAATACGTTCTTTATCTCCAGGAGCATTGCTTAGCCAGCGAGTCACCAGGTAATCCCAGATTCCACCCTTTCCTGAAAGCCGCTTTGAGATTTCCTCTAATGTAAACTTAAAATCATACAGAATATTAATTGGCATCAGATGCAAGTCAACTCCTTCTGTATTGAACAAAAAGTTAATAGCATTCAAGTCATTCCGAACATTAAACTCGTCTTTGTTCCAGATTTTTTTCGTAGCATCATAATGTCCTCCCAGATTGTAACAGATTACTTTGGACATAATATCCGGAGCCAGTTTCAATGCGGATGCCACATTGGTGGCTGCACCCAGACTAATAATTATCAGTTTTTCACCTGCAGGCATTTGTCGGGCAGTATGTATCATCAACTGAGTTGCCGGAGAATTTCGCCCTTCGTATTCTCCCCAGGGTTGTCCCATAATCATTTCCGATCCCAGTGGAGCCGGAATATCTATACGGCTCATTAATCTGAGCAGGTCCTCGTTCAGCTTCTGACTTTCCTGAACTGTATTAGCAGGAGACAACTGATTATGCCACTGCGCAGAACATAATCCTTTGATTTGAAAACGTGGTTCCAGTAATGCCCTTACAATCGCATACAAATCGTCAATCTCATTGGCTGTATCGGCATCAATAATTACTGTGAGTTTCTTATCTGCTAAGGATCTGGACCAGGAAGTTGCAGTAGTACCTGCAATGAGGAAGGTAAGTAGCTGAGTAAAGGTGCGGCGTTTCATACAAAGGAATGTTTTATGTAGTACAGTTGTATAGTAATCAATGACGAAGATATTATTTTGGTTGGTTCGATGTAAAAATTGCCTGTTTCACTGTTATAAAAAAGTAAAACAACAGCAAAATATTTAGCTTTAGAACCATGAAAAATTATCACCTGCAAACAGGCGTCATACTTTCTATCTTTATCGCGGCCCTAACATCGGTTCCTCGTATTATACGTATTGATCTGGATAATTATGACCATGTTGTATGGAGTTTTTTTTACAACTTTGTTTATTGTCTGTTCTGCTGGGTAATCTTACAGTTTTGTATTCAGCGTGGTTCAATACAAAACTCTTTGTTCAGAGGATTCTTAGGACTTCTGGTCTGTATAGGCTACTCAGTGCTTTATCATTTTCTCTCTGAACTGTATTTTCCTTCCTATGTAGTGATTCCTATCTTGAAGGGATTAAACTTTTATCAGCGCTTATTTATGATTATGTTCAGAGGGGCTGTAGTAGGTGGATTTATTTATTTCGTTGTATATTATTTGAATCTGTTGTTAGAAACACAAAAAGCCAGAATAGAAAATGAACAATTAAAGCAAGAAAACCTGCAGGCCCGCCTGCATTCTTTGCGACAACAAATCAGTCCGCATTTCTTATTTAACTCACTTAACACACTTAAAACAATAGCTAGTGAAAACACTGTAAAAGAATATATACTTCAACTATCGTATGTGTACAGGTATTTACTAAATTATAATGAAAACAATCTGGCTACTATTCAGGATGAGCTAAGCTTTTTGCAATCTTACAGCTATATACTCAAAGAGCGATTTGAAGATGCGTTGCAGCTGGAAATCACGATTTCAGACCAGATAAAGGAAAAATGCATTCCTCCACTATCATTACAGATACTACTTGAGAATGCCATAAAACATAATATTGTGTCTTTATCTCGTCCTTTACAAATTCGAATCTACAATGAAGGAGAAGATAGCCTTGTTGTAGAGAACAACCTTCAACCTAAGTTATCTGTAGAAGAAAGTACTGGTATAGGTCTTCAGAATATCAGCGACCGTTATAAACTATTAGCCAATCAGTCTATTGAAATCATACGGGCACCTAACCAGTTTAGTATTAAAATCCCTGTTTTATCCTGTTAAATAGCACCCATCGCTAAATGCTAACGATACTGATTATTGAAGATGAGATAAAGGCAGCACGTGAACTTCAGAAACTTCTGGAGGAATTACAGCCTGGCTGCCATATAATAGCTATTCTTCAGTCAGTAGAGGAAGCTATCCACTGGTTAAAGAATAATTCTGTCCCGGATCTGATCTTTTCTGATATACAGCTCGCAGACGGCCTTTGTTTCGATATTTTTAAAACTGTCCGACTACATTCTCCTATCATTTTTTGTACAGCGTTTGATGAATATGCCATACGTGCCTTTGAAACCAATAGCATTGATTATCTGCTGAAGCCTATCGACAAAGTAAAACTTGGGAAAAGCCTTGACAAATATGACAGTCTAAAACAGATTTATCGTGGGAATAAAGAATATGAAGCCAAGTTGGAAGCCTTATTTTCCCAACTCAAGAAACCATATAAAACATCTCTTCTGGTTCACTTTAAAGAGAAAATCATTCCTTTAAAAACAGAAGAGATTGCCTTTTTTCATTATACCAATGGTATTGTACATGTTCTTACACAACGTAATCAGCAACATGTTATAAACTATACACTGGATGAACTGGAAGCGATGGTAGATCCGCAGATGTTCTATCGGGCCAACCGACAGTTTATCATAAACCGCAATGCAATCTCAAATGCAGAACACTACTTTGCCCGTAAGCTTACTGTTAAACTTCACATTCCAACTCCGGAACCTATTGTGATAAGTAAGGCCAAAGCTTCTGATTTCCTGCATTGGCTTGAACACTCATAAGCTGGCTCTATTCCACTATGTTCGGTCAGTAAAACAAAACATTGAGGCACTCTCTACTAGTAGGGTAAATGGGTAATTACTCATTCTTATTTATTTAGGTCATTCTCAGGCTTTCAAGTTCTGTAAATAAAGGAATAACTGTACCTAATTACTAGAGACATTTACTGTTAATGGTCTTGTAAGAATAATACTAATACTCCTCTTCCCAAAAGAGTTCATTTTTCTTCTGCCCGTTTGATAATTCATTTTGCCTGCTTTACTTATCTATTCCCCAATAAGGGTAACTCTTCCTTTACTTTTGAAGTGTAATCAAAATCAAAACATATGAAAGCAATACACTTCCTTTCTTTTCTTTTTTTATCACTATGTACAGTTCTGTCCAACACAGCTTCAGTCCAAACAGCAAACGGTGATGCTATCATTGGCATCTATCAAAATCAGGATGGAGACCGAAAAATGGAAATCTATAAACAAGACAATCAATATTTCGGAAAACTAATCTGGTTAAAAACACAGGATGGCAAAGCAAAGGCTGGTGATGTAGTACTGAAAAATCTAAGCTACTCATCCAATCAATGGAAAGGGAAAGTATATGCCCCTGCACGCAATACTGATTTTCCGGCAACAATAGTAATGCCGGATGCCAATACATTACAAATTACAGCAAAAGCAGGTTTTATGAGCCGTTCTAAGGATTGGAAACGGGTTACATCTACCAACTAAGCTTTTCAGGTATGTCAATTCGAATCTTATGTATAAGTGCATTCTGCTGGTGTATGGGCATACAAGCCCATACACAACACCTATCATTCTCCTCATTGAATGATGTATGGCAGTATGCAGAGAAAAACAACATTTCCATTGTTTCTGCTCAATCTTCACAAGCTATGGCAGACAAGACCATGAGACAGTCGTATGGAAATCTTTTCCCTACAATTACTGCCAACGGAAGCTTTACAGATAACATTCGCATTCAGCCCACATTGATTCCAGCGAATTTATTTAATCAGGAAGCTCCTGCCGGGACGTTTATAGAAGCGACTTTTGGCAGACGTTATATATACAATACCAATCTTACTGCTCAATTGAATATTTTAAACACAGAAGACTGGTTTGCCATAGCATCTGCAAAATATTCACACGAAGCAGCTCGACTTGCAGTAAATAAAACCATACGAGAGGTATATGAACAAACAGCTGGTGCATACTACAATTATTTACTGTTAGAGGAAGTGACCAGATTGTCTAAACAAAATATCCTAATTGCAGATACCATTCTGACTAATGCAAGTCAAAAATTTACAGAGGGACAAGTCAGCGAAGTTTCTGTAAATTCCGCACAGATTAATCATGAAAAGGCACAGAAAACCTGGCAAATAGCAGTACAGAACAGACAAATTGCACTCAACACCCTCAAATCTTTATTAGGATTATCTGTAAATGATTCATTGAGTTTGTCAGAGGTATTTTCCAGTTCCTTACCAGAACCACTTACAATACAAAGTTCCTATCATCCGGAAGTTGAGTTGGCTCGCTCTCAGGTTTTATTGGCAAAAACGACCTGGCAAGCAGCCAAGGCATCTTTTGCACCTAAGCTTTCTGTAGTATATCAATGGAATAACCAAATTTCAGGTGACAACTTCTGGCAGTTTACTAATACAAACTCATTGCCACAGGAATACTGGGGGCTACGATTAAGCATTCCCATTCTGGCGGGTGCATCCCGACTCTATCAGGTCCAGAAATCCCGGATTGATTGGCAATACAAAGAAAAATATTACGAAGACATTCGAAAGCAGGCAGATATTCAGGATGACAATCTACGTTTGTCATTTGCCAATGCCTATGATGCATTAAAGAAGTCTGAAACCATTCTGGAACTTTATCACCAAAATGATCAGCATGCCAACCGACAACTGGCAGAAGGCACTATATCTCTTGATGACCGTCTGCGAACTTTCTCTGACTATCTAGTGGGTCAGAATGAATACCTGGAGAGCCTTTCTGACTATCTGGTCCAATACTATCGTGTTCAGATCCGAAATAAGGCTTTATAGATAACTCTCACTGAGACTATTCACATGAAAAAATCTGCTTATATATATTATTTGACATATGTTTTGTTTGCCGTATCTATAGGACTATTAGGATGTTCTGGCAAACGTACTAAAGAATGGGTCAATCCTACTATCGCACCTATAACAGAAGCAGTTTTTGCTACTGGTTATGTAGAACCTGTAAATTTCTTTACCCTTACAGCTTTTAATGAAGGCTATCTGAGAAAAAGTCTGGTCAAGGAAGGCGATCTGGTTGAAACAAATCAGCTCTTGTTTATCCAGGATCAAAAAAACAATACCATTCAGGAGCAGGCTGCACGTAATAATCTGCAGATAGCCCGACAAAATGCGTCCACCAACTCTCCAGTAGTAAAGGAGTTAGAAGCACAGTTACACTCTGCAGAAGAAAAATTGGTATTAGACAAACTACAACTGGATCGCATGCAAAAGCTGGTGGCTACCAACTCTGTTGCACGAGTAGAACTGGACAAAGCGCAGGTAAATTATGAGGGATCTCTTCACGCTGTAGAATCACTCAAAGCCAGTATAGCGGCAACCCAAAACAATCTTGAGCAAGCACTGATTAATAGCCAAAGTCAATTTCAAACAGTTAGCTCAACCAACGATTACTCCAGATTGCTTTCACCTGCTCACTACAAAGTCTATGAAGTCTTTAAGAAAGAAGGAGAACTTGTTCGTAAGGGGGAATCCATTGCCACACTGGGCGATCCTCAACAGATGGTCGTAACCTTGAATGTTGATGAGAATAGTATCAATAAAGTTAAAGAAAACCAGATCGTACTGATTGAACTCAACACTGAGAAAGGAAAAACCTTAACAGGAAAAGTCTCAAAAGTATATCCCTATTTCAACGCTGAACTCCAATCCTATAAAGTAGAAGCATTATTTGATACTCTGCCAGCATCAATTATTGCAGGCACTTTACTTCAGGCCAATATCATTGTAGATAAGAAAGACAAAGCATTGCTCATTCCAAGAGCCTGTCTGAGTCCTAATGGACAAGTAATTAAAAAGACTGAAAACAACAATGATACTATCTCTATCCAAACAGGTATTGTTTCCACTGAATGGGTTGAAATCATCCAGGGTATTCAACCAACGGACCAAGTATTAAAAGCCTATTGACTATGAAAACCAGTATAAATACCCAAATCGCTTTTACATACTTGGTCAGTCGCAAAAAGCAGACAGCTGTTGCAGCTTTAGGGGTAACCTTTGGCATTTCAATGTTCATTTTCATGAACTCACTGATTAGCGGTACAAATGATTATTTCGAGAAGGTAACCCTTAGCTCAACACCTCATATCCGGCTGTATAATGAGAATCAGTTAAGCTCCGATAAAATGTTATATAAATATCTGGGTACCCAAAGCATCAATCTGATTAGTAACCCTAAACTGGTTGATGCTGACAATCGCATCTATAACCCTAATTCAGTTATCCATGCCCTTAAGCAACACAAACAGATTACAGCTATTTCTCCTCAAGTCATTACCAACGTTATCTGCTCTAATGCCAGTATACAACGGAATGGAAATGTATCGGGGGTTAATATATTGGAACAGGACAAGATGTTTGACATTACCTCTACTATGATTACTGGTACTGTTCAGGAACTCAGTAGCAATCCGGATGGGATTATTATTGGTCGTGGGATGGCCAAAGATCTGAACCTGAAAAAAGGAGATAACATCACCCTTACAGCCTCCAATGGAGCTGTGAAACGCCTGATGGTAACAGGAATCTTTCAGACAACCATAAAAACTGTTGACAATACCCGATGTTATACTAATGTATCTGTAGTACAGCAACTGTTACAAAAAGACAGAAGCTACATCACAGATGTATATATTAATATAAAGGATTATACCAGTGCTCCTGCCGTTGGTAAACAGCTGGAAGCTTTAACAGGATATGATGCAGAAGACTGGCAAAGTGCTAACGAACAATCCATTGCTGCTCGTCTGATCCGGGATGTCATTGCCAACTCTGTAGTAGCCACCATTCTTATTGTAGCGGGGTTTGGCATTTACAATATTCTGAATATGACTATTTATGAAAAGATTAAAGAGATAGCTATTCTGAAAGCAACAGGGTTTGCGGGTACGCATGTCATTGCCATATTTATTCAACAAGCATTATTCATAGGTATTATCGGTGGAAGTGTGGGTGTATTTCTGGGTTGGGCAATTTCACTGACTGCCTCTAAATTTTATATAGGAATGGGCAATGTATCCTATTTACCTATTGCCTTTCATCTCCGATACTACGTTCAGGGATTTTTATTTGGCATAGGGACAGCTTTTTTTGCCGGTTATATACCAGCTCGCAAAGCCTCACAAGTTGATCCTGTATCTATTATCCGCGGCTAACTTTCCACTACTCTCCTATTCCTATCTATTCTATGCAAAACTCTCAGCCAACTTATACGTCTGTTCCGCCATCAGGACAAACACACTTAGCGTTAAAAGCTGAATCCATTTCTAAATACTTTTATACACCTGAGAAGTTCCAAGTACTTCGTCAAGTAAGTTTTGAGGTATATACAGGTGAGTTTGTATCTATTATCGGAAAATCAGGTAGCGGTAAATCTACCTTGTTATATATACTCTCCACTATGGATACCGACTACGAAGGTCTGCTAACGTTAAACGGAGAAAAAGTAACAGGCAAATCACAAAACGCACTGGCAGCATTTCGGAATGAACATCTGGGATTTGTATTCCAGTTTCATTACCTGCTACCTGATTTTTCCTGCCTCAAAAATGTGATGATTCCGGCCTCTCGCCTTGGTAAATATTCAGAAGAAGAAATAGAACACAAAGCATACGAAAAACTGAAGATGCTGGGAGTGGCAGATCAGGCGTTAAAACCGGCCTCCCAAATATCTGGTGGACAGCAACAGCGGGTGGCTATTGCCAGGGCATTGATCAATGAGCCTACCATACTAATGGGGGATGAACCAACAGGCAACCTTGATAGCAGGAATACATCCATTGTATTTGATATGTTTATGCAGCTCAGCAAAGAATTTGGCAAAACCATCATCACAGTAACTCACGACAACGATTTTGCCAATAAGTCGGATCGGATCATTGAGATGATGGATGGGAAGATTATTCCCACACAACCTATTAAATAAATCTTATTACCCCTGATTGAAAACTATCACTACTTCTATGAAAGCAATTCTGGTAGTATTATTTCTGTTTATATCTTTATTAATTCAAGCTCAGGAACTGGAACTAGTGGATATACATTATTCCATTTCACCCATTCAAACAAATACTTCCCACGAATATATTCAACAAGGTAGTATCAAGTTGCGTTATCCAATTCTAGCAGGACAACGCAATCAGTTTCTTATAGGTCCAACGTATGATATCATGTGGATTGGGAATACAATTAATGATCATCAGGCCTTGCATGGATTATCTATGCAGGTAGCTTGGCAACGAAAAATACGATCAAACCTTTCGTTTTCCTGGTTATTTACACCAGGTATTTACTCTGACTTTAAGGATATCAGTGGAGAAGACTTTCGATTTAGCACTGCATTCCGAATGAAACATGCGATTTCCGAAAAAACAAGCGTAGGTTTCGGAATAGGATATGCCCGGCAATTTTTTGGGAATGTTCTTATGCCTTTTCTGGAAATTGATTGGAAAATTAATGATAGATGGAGCATATCAGGCTTATTCCCGATTAGACCTAAAATAGAATATCTTGTAACCAAAAGATTGACATTAGGCACCCAGATACAAGTCGATAATTCTTCCAGTCGCTTAAGCACTGAATACAATGAGAGCCAGATTGTACAGTTTAAACAATGGAATGCGCAGTTATATGCTGATTGGAAACTATACAAAAATCTGTATTTTTCCCTGATAGCTGGGTATGTTTTCCGGCGAAAAGTCCAGGTATTTACTAAGGATACAAAAGTTCCCTGGACGTTATTTACCATTCCTATCGGAGGCGAACGCACGGCCATACGTACTATTGCAGATAATGGGTATTTGCTTCAGGCAGGTTTATCAATCAAACTAAAACGCTGACAGAATGATTATCCGACATGTTTTGGCAGGGTAGTAGGGCATATTATTCATCTTTCTGAATATCCTTTTCTATTGCAATTTTGCATTCTATACAAATAGTATAATCAAGCAGCCGTTCTTAGTACGTAACATTTCTGTGGCTTTAGCTTCAGAAGCTCAAATCTTATAAAAAATCTTTTCAAAACCTTGTTAACCAGATAGGATAGAGTGCTATTAATAAATAGAATCTAATATCCTGAAAAGATGACCTGCCATCGACTTCTCCTGTTAGTACTGCTTCTCTTATGCCAATATAGTACGGTCCTTTCACAAAGTTTTTATGAAATTACCTGGACAAGTGATCAGGTCGCCTACAATGCATTGCTGGTATTCTATAGCAGTGACAACGCTTATATTCGGGTTCGCTACCAGGCGAATGAAGCATATAATGTTGCGGAATACCCCTGCAAAGGAGAATACCGATACACATCCACAGGCAGTCAGTATTATCTGATTAATGGTGAAAACGCCCGGATTGTATATACAACCAGCAAAACGAATCAGATAGGTTATACTGCTGATAACTTCTACTTTACGAATGTCAATGCAAAGGGAGAATTTGAAGACTTTTATACACTAGATGATGCACAACTACAAAAGCTTGCCACACAAGAACGTGTCAATCCAGCGAAATGTACCTGGAAGAAATTAGATCCTGCCTTGTTTACCTCTACATACTTATACAACTATTTCGACACATCTGAGCCTCAATACAAGCAATTCCTTGCTTTGGCACGTCACAAAACACCTATTGCAACTGTCAATTGCAAGTTGCATCTTATTATTGTTGCTAATACACTGGATAATAGTATTGGAAAAGGTTGCAGCGTAGATAAAGACAAGTTGGATAATGAATTCACAAATATTGCCAGCGCATTGGGTATGCCTATCCAGAAATACATTATCTATGGTCAGAACTTTAAGAAAGACAATGTAATGCAGACGCTCCAGCAGTTAAATCCATCCTCCAATGATGTAGTAATATTCTTCTATCGGGGACACGGATTCCGGTGGTCTAACCAACAAAGCGACTGGCCACTGATGTCTATGCGTTATTCTACACTCCAACCTTTTGAAAGTATTGCACTCGATGAAGTATATCAGACAATTGTATCCAAAGGAGCACGATTAAATCTGATATTGGGAGACCTATGTAATTCAGATGGTAGTAGTCTGCCTTCTAATCTAGCCTCCAATATGTTTCAGGCAGAGCCTCATCCCAATATTGAAAAGCTACATAGATTGTTTGTAAAGTCAAGAGGAAACCTACTGTCTGCAGCCGCACAGAAAGGTGAAGTATCCTGGACCAACAACTATGATGGAGGTTTTTATACATCCAGCTTCCTGGAATCGTTTTATGAAGGTATCAGTGAAATATCAGGTAATGCAGACTGGCAAAAAATAATAGATAGTACCATCAATAAGGCTCGTTACAAGTCATCCTATGGATGTACCTATAATGGAAAGGGTTGTTCTACCCAGAATGGAATCCGCTATGTTGCTATAAATTATATTCCATGATACGATCTTTGAGCTTTCTGTTCTTCACTTCTGTAGTGATCGTTTCATGCTCCCGGCCTGTCTATCAGGAGGAATTCTCAATTGTGAATAAAACAAATACTGTCACATTATTTGAGATAGACCCATTCCCTGTTGAACTGAACAAACAAAGTACTTCCGAAAGATATATTGAAAACTATAGAATAAAGGAGAGCATTGAAGTAGCAGATTCATCTCGACACACACTGCTTAAAGCAATGGTCGCACCGGACAACTACATACCCGACAACAGTCGTGGATGTGAGTTCTTCCCCAGGTTCGCCATTAAGTTTGGCGAAAAAATGGTCACTCTGATAAGTACCAAACCCTGTCCCAAAATTGAATATCACATAACAGGCAAAGATCAAATAAAGATAGTAGACCTTATTGAGAACAGTACTATTGAAAAGAGCCTCATCTACCATATAGGAAACTGAGGTCCCAAAAGAGGAATAAGTAAATTATTCTTTGGGTGTTATGGGTCGAATCACTTTACAGGGGTTGCCGGCAGCAAATACATCAGATGGAATATCTTTAGTTACTACGCTACCTGCACCGATAACTACCCGGTCTCCAATGGTGACACCAGGACAAATTACAGCGCTCCCTCCTACCCAAACATCTTCTCCAATGGTAATAGGTTTAGCATACTCTACTCCAGAAGACCTTTCTTTGTGATCAATAGGATGGGTTGCCGTATAGATCTGTACATTAGGTCCGAACATGGTTCTACTACCTATTTTCACATAGGTTACATCCAGTACCACACAGTTAAAATTGAAAAACACTTTCTCACCCACAATCATGTAACTACCGTAATCACAATAAAAAGGGGGCTGTAACCATAAGTCAGGCCCTGCGTTAGGAATCAACTCTTTTAAAATCCGCATTCTTTCTTCTGTCTGATCTTCCCGGCTATCGTTTAATTCCTTAATAAGTAATCTGGTTCGAAGACGCTCTTCGACTAATTCCTGGTCAAGCGGATTGTATAACTCTCCAGCGAGCATTTTCTCTTTCTCTGTTTTCATTGCAGATGAAGGAATTTAAAGGGTAATACAAAATGAAAGTTAAAAATCTGATCCGGTATCTATAAGAAGTTATACCAGATCAGGAAGTATTTACCTGAAAAATGTATTGTATTATCAGATCCCTGCCAGACCAATCTTTACAGTCTACACATTGGGATCAATCAGTAAGTAGGCAAATTCACATACCTCCAGTAACTCGGAAGAAGAGCGAGCCGAACGTGTTTTTTTCTTTAATCCTTCAATAGAATCCCGATGGCTCTGAGACATTTTCCACTTTAAAACTTTATCCAAGGCCAACAGAATATATTCCTTTACCTTTTCGAGTTGTACTTCGGCATCAGGCGAATTGGCAGGGCCCCGTTTGCCTTTTTCTTTATTGATAAGATTAGCCATTACACTGGCATAAGCCCCATTTTTAGTAGTTGGCTTTCCTCCATATACTTGTAGAAGAAAACTTTCATATATAGCGGCTAATGATAATGAATCAGACATACTAGTAAGTATTAAAACCTAAATTGCTATTGTTATACAACCACAAAGGTAGTTCAATTTACATTCTGCATTATCAGCTTATAACGACATATTTATTTGATTCGTTTAACTCCTCTTCTTTAGTGATAAAGTAATAACCGAAGCAGAGAGAGGAATGGCCTGATTGTAGTGAAGCACTTTGTTAATCCTATACCCATCCTGAAGGGCATTTTGTAATTCGATATGATATACTCCAATGTGTGCAGCCTGCCCGGCTACAAGATATTCAATTTTTATTTCGGAAGCCTGAATAGTAATAATTCGCTCAGTCATTTAGAAAAGATAGTGATAAAAAAATCATAGGTAAAAGTATGAATCTGAACAAAGACAGGCAAAGCTACTAAAGATGTTGTATTTTACTGTCTCAAAACACTATTTTCTGTAGTATGAATATAATTTTGAGAGCAGAAATGAAATAAATCAAAAAAGATTGATAGGTTAATTTTGCTAATATATTTTTTTCTTTACTTTTGCACTCCACTTGAGCCGAAGTGGCGGAATTGGTAGACGCACACGTTTCAGGGGCGTGCGAGGGTAACCTTGTACGAGTTCGACTCTCGTCTTCGGCACAAAAAGCACTGATTCTCTGCGGATTAGTGCTTTTTTTATAACATTTTCTTTTGTTCATTAAACTAGGTTCTTTCAGACAGATCAGTATACAGAGAGAGTAATATCCCTATTACGTGAACGGAAGTAGTAAGCCTACTTTAAGTCTAATTCCACAGTACAAAGATGAAAGTTTGCGGAAAATGCACCATTGAGTTGTCAGAATCTGAGGAAGGCCCATTCTGCGATCCATGTACATTCTCCTCGTGGTTTGAACAATTACCAATTGAGCTTCAAACACAAGTTGATTCAATGATCTTTGCCAACGATAATAAGCTACTTGCCATTAAATTGATGAAAGACTCTTTACAAATTGGGCTACATAATTCTGCCGACCTCCTTAGATGGAGATTTAACACATTGAAAGAATCAAGTAGAGACAAGTTTACTTGTAATCCTGCTACCTTTTGGGATGGATTCTATTCATTGTAATCTAACTATTCCTAGCAATTATCTATGTCAGAAATAAGAGTTTGCGAGAAATGCACCATTGAGTTGTCAGAATTTGAGGAAGGCTCATTATGCTATGCATGTAAATTTCCAACCTGGTTTGAGCAATTATCCAGTGAGCAACAAGCCGAAGTTGACTCACTAATCTTCACCAGACAGCTATTGAAAGCCGTTAGATTTCTAAAAGACACTTTACAAATTGGATTGCGCGATTCCGCATATCTTTTCGAGTGGAGAGTTTCAAAGTTGGCAGAATCAAGCAGAGACAAATTTAAAGTTGATTTGGATACCTACTTTAAGGGAACCTCATTTGATCCATACTTTGAGGGTTGATACTGTCCTCCAACAATCATCTATTCCAAAAGTGGAAGACGCTCCATTACACTAAACCTATAAACACCTCTAGTAAACAATTATCGAGTGCAATCAATAAAAAGCACTCGTGAGTAAACTATTTGTACTTAGAATGAAACACATAAAGAATATCCTCAAGTTTATTTTCTACATGTTCTTATGTCTGCTCATACCAGTTACATGTGCGAGGTTCTTCGGATTAGATAAAATAGATCACCGAGAAACACATAACCGAGAAACACATAACCGAGAAACACCAGTCCTTGCTATTATTAAAGATAGTGCCCGTGTAGTAGTTATAAGCAATAGAATTGCCATCAAAAAATTCCCACACCTGACCGAAGATAACATATGGATACAGCCTGGTGAAACCATTGAAGTGCAAGGCTATGATCCCGAATCGAAGTTCTATCCCATCCTCTACAGGGGACAACAACGATTTATATTTTATTCAATGCTACAACAGGCAGAAGCCAAGGCATTAAAGTAAGGTTTTACACTTTTCATACACCATAGATATACGCATTTATCTGAAAGCCTTTACTCAAAATGAAAACAGTATTACAAATCTTATTTTTCTTATCATTTTGTTGTTATGGCTTTTCTCAAGAAAATAAAGCTGCTTTTGATTGCTCTAAAATCGAAGTAATCAAAGATGCTTCTGGGGAAGCACTACATTGCACTCCCATTCAGGAACCCGTAGTATTTCATAAGCATATAAAAAAGGAAGAAACTCTTTATCGTTTGTATTTGAGAATGCACGACGTTGAAGAAGCATATACAGCTGGACAAACAGGGATAATTTTACTACTTACCCAGAATAAATCTATTGTAAAGTCTAATGTAGAAGTATTTATTAGTACTCCATCAGGTAAAACTTATTCAAACGCTTTAATAAGATTGAACGCTAGTGATATAGCAAAATTGAAAGCGAATGGTATAACAGGTTTTTCACTAACCCAATACGGATCTGTCATACCCATCAAAAAGGGATTAGACGGAACAAAATATATGGAAATGCTTAACTGTTTACTGAGCAAAAAATAACCAATACAGCATCAATCTTTAAGTAACATCTTTGTAATACTATTTAACTATACCACCGCACAAATCTATTTATGAAAACTTTTTACAAAGCTTGTTTTAAAGCTTTATTTCTGATTACTCTTTTCAGTATCATCTCCTGTAAAAAGGATGATCCAGAAGCGCACAAAGAACCAGATGTATATGTGGCAGGTGTAGAAGCCACAAATAAGGGAGGTTTTGCCAAATACTGGAAAAATGGAGTAGGTACATTTTTATCAGATACATCATCTCAAGACTATGGTTCTGAAGCCAATTCTATTTTTGTCTCTGGCAAAGATATTTATGTAGCCGGACGTAAATTTACTAAAGAGGGTAATATGGCTGTTTACTGGAAAAATGGACAGGAAGTTATTCTTTCTGAAAAAAATGCCATAGCCAGTTCTATCTATGTTTCTGGTAAGGATGTCTATGTAGCAGGGAATGAAAGTACTTTTCCTGTCTATTGGAAAAATGGCCAACGTATGACTTTATATAAAGATAAAGAGATTCAGGGGATTGCTAGTTCAATTTATGTTTCAGGCAATGATGTATATGTATCTGGAGTAGAATATACCTCATTGGGTGCTGTTCCAAAATATTGGAAGAATGGACAGGCTGTGACCTTACAGCGGGGACAAGAGAGCCGTTCCGGGGGACGGACTATATTTGTAGTAGGTAACGATGCCTATGTGGCAGGGTCTACAATAGAATACCAGGGCGAAACAAAGGCGCTTCGATACTGGAAAAATGGAGTTGCAACTGAACTAAATGACATTGGCTCTATGGATGAGACCAATTGTATATTTGTATCTAACAATGACGTTTATGTAGGTGGGTTTTATTATGATTTTAATAAATGGCGAGGGTTTGGTTGTTATTGGAAGAACGGAAATCGAATTGATGTTTCTGAGAATAAAACGTCAAATACAGTTACCTCTATTTTTGTCTATAAAGGAGAAGTATATACTTGTGGTATTATAATAGATGGTATTGAAAGAGCTGCTTACTGGAATAACAAGAAAGAAATTATTTTATCTTCTGTGCCTAAGAATTCTAGTGCTCGCTCCATTTTTGTAACTAATTAAACAAGTGTCCTTTAAATAAAGAAGCTACTTAATTGTCTTTTACATACCAATAAATACCATACAATTCTTATGAAAGTCAGAAACCGTAAATCAAAAAACAAACCCCAACCCATCACAGTAGAACGCAATCCAGACTCTGTATATGCTCACATCCGGAAAGCTCTTACTAATAGCTCATACCGAAGGGAAAAAGACAAGGTAGAAGAGTTTTCTCTTGATTGATATTCTCTTCATTGTAATTTATCAATGGCCACTGGGCTTATAGGAAGATAAATTCCCCAATAAATAAGCTTTAGCAAACTGTGGCTTAAACTTATAATTCACATTTGTAGTAGTGAAAGATGCAAAGTATTGATAACGGAAGAACCATTTTCCAGGAATCTTTTGGCAAAGTAGAAATTATCATTCCATACAAGAAAAACTGGTTTACCATACTATTCCTGATAGTCTGGCTGGGAATATGGGTAAGTGCAGAGCTTGCTGCAGTTGCATGGGTTATCAATGGTGAACGTGATCTGACACTAGTATTCAGTCTTTGCTGGCTAGCAGGGTGGACTATTGGGGGCTTATCTGCAATAAGAACACTGGTATGGATGGGTATAGGCAAAGAGATCATAACCTTAGAACAAGGAGTAATCACCATTCGTAGGAAAGGACTATTATTGGCTAAAGCTAAAGCTTATTATCTTAATGAAGCCAAACATTTCCAGGTTCTGCATCCTGATACAGAACCTGATAACAAATTGGGAAGGTTGCAAAATCCTTTTGAGGCATATAATGCAGGTATGATCCGCTTTGATTATGGAATGGAAACAGTCAAGTTTGCAGAGAATATTCATGAAGCAGAGGCAGAATATATTTTAGCCAAACTAAAAGACAAAAAACTGCTTACTGATAAAAACTTCACGTACGAATACTGAATCCAGGTAGCCTTTCTTTATAGGCTTATCTCATACAAGTTTTATTATGTCAGAAGTAAATAGCGAAAAAGAGAATGTAATGCGGTTGTTACTCTCCGGTCAGGAGAAGAATATTGAACTGGGATTGACACTAGTTGACTCGCTGCAAGTTGATCTTACAGATTTGAGGCAAGATATGGACATCTTGTTTGATTGGTATTCAATGTATAAGGACCTCTCTTTTAGTGAAAAAATACTGGCAACCGCCTCTATAACAGGAATAATAAGTCGTTCAATTGGTAAGCCTCCATCCCAAATTCAATACCTGGTAAATGCAGAATATATACACTTCATGGATGTTCAACTAAATCAATTCCCAAAAGAGATTAGTAGTATTTCTGCCCTGAAATCTTTAGAATTATGTAATGCCCAATTGATTTCAGTACCCCCAGAAATTGGAAACCTACCCAACCTCTATCACCTACGTTTACCATATAATTTATTGACAGAATTACCTGTAGAAATTGGTAAGCTCACAAAATTGATGACCTTAGATTTGGAACAGAATCAATTCACTGAAATATCAACTGCTATTAATAAGCTTTCAGAACTATTAACATTGAATTTATCCCGTAATCAATTGACAAGGTTGCCCATCGGGATTAGCAATCTTACTAAACTAAACGACTTATTTTTAGACAATAATCAATTCAGTGAGTTATCGTATGAAATCAGTAGTCTTTCTGAATTACGTTGCCTCAGTTTATCAGGAAATAGATTCACTATATTTCCTGTGGAGCTACTAAGTCTATCTCAACTAGAAGGTCTTAATATATCAAATAACCAGTTAACAGAATTTCCTATGCAAATATCAAGTCTTTCTAAACTCGAAAGACTTGATATCTCAAATAACCAGTTGACAAAACTACCTTGTGAAATTGGGAATCTTACCAGTCTGATACAATTACATTTAGTCAATACCCAATTGACGGAATTACCCGCTGAAATTGGCAATCTTTTTGACCTGAACTATCTATATTTAGACAATAACAAACTTCGCTCACTTCCACCTGAAATTGCCAAACTAAGTTGTTTGTCAACTTTATCATTAGAGAATAATCAAATCTCATTTAAAGAGAGAGATAATATCGAATCCTGGCTGCCTAACTGTGAGATTAAATTTTAGTAAAATACTATGTCAGAAGCTAATAGCGAAAGAGAGAATGTAATGCGGCTGCTACAATCCGGCCAAATAGAGAGTATTGAATTAGGATTACAAATCAGCAAGTCACTAAAGATTAATTTGAGCGATGTTAAACAGGATATGGAAATCTTGTTTAAGTGGATTGGGAAGTACAAGAATATTTCTTTTAAAGAAAAGCTTTTCAAGTCCCTTACAATCAAAAATATTGACGCCTCGAATAACAGATTAACGGATGTTCCATCTCAGATCAAGTACCTGACCAATTTGGAAACATTAAATTTGAATACCAATAGTATTGCATCCCTGCCTCAGGAACTATATACACTCACCAAACTGAATGATCTCAACTTAGGTAGTAATCATTTGACTTCCATTGATCCAGCAATTGGAAATCTGCATAACCTCATTCGTTTAACTCTTGAGGATAATTACTTAGAAATATTACCACCAGAGATTGGTAATTTGACACAACTTACTGAACTTTATCTCAGTACCAATAAATTCACTCATATCCCCCATCAAATCGGAAACCTCACTCAACTTGACTTCCTGGATCTGACTGTTAATGAGCTTCAATCAATACCTCCTGAAATTGGCAAACTGACCAACTTAGCTAATCTACATTTAGGAACTAATCAAATAAAATCTATACCTATAGAAATATTCAATCTGACTAATCTTATTGAATTTTCTATTGATCATAATCCAATAGGTGAACTACCTCCTGAGATCAGCAATCTGACCAAACTAATAGGTTTAGTTCTGCGAAATAGTGAGTTAACCTCACTTCCTTCACAAATTGGAAAAATGAAAAAACTTGGAGTTCTATCTTTAGAGAGCAATCAACTTACACACTTACCTTCAGAAATTAGCAATCTTACAAATCTTAGACACTTGTATATAAAGAATAACAGAATCATAGCTGAAGAAAGAAAGAAGATCAAATCCTGGTTACCCAATTGTGAGATTAATTTTGAGTAAACACCATGTCAGAAATAAATAGTGAAAAAGAGAATGTAATGCGGTTGTTACTCTCCGGTCAGTTGGAGAGCATCGAACTAGGATTAGCACTGGCAGATTCACTACAGATTGATATAACAGAGTTCAAAAACGATATTGACATTATCTTTGACTGGTTTAATATCGGAGATCGTTTTATTGACAAGTTTGACCCTACTATTTCCTGGGCGGATAGATATACCTCTAAAAGTGAGTTTCCTTTTCATAAGAAACTTAGGACAGTAACCCTAACAAAAGAAATTTACTTAAAAAAACGTAATCTAGCATCTATTCCTGCCCAAATTAAGTATCTGGTAAATCTGGAAGCGATGGACCTACATAACAATCAACTCACAGAACTACCTATTGAGATCACAACACTACACAATCTTAGAAAATTACGCCTATACAGGAATCATTTTTCAGTATTTCCTGCTGAAATCTGCAAAATGATTCAGCTTACTGAGTTAAATCTGGGGTATAACCAAATAGACTCAATACCAGCGGAAATTGCTAATATGACCAATTTGGTGTCTTTAGATCTCAATAATAACCAAATAAAGTCAATACCAACAGAGATTGCCAACCTCACTAGTTTGAAAGGCTTATATCTACGCAATAATAAGTTAACTAACTGGCCATCTCAGATCAATACAATGACTCTGCTTCAAGCAATAGATTTAAGTGAAAATCCACTACAAAGTATACCTGCTGAAATTGGAAATTTCACGGAGCTTGAAGTATTACAACTCACTTCTATCAATCTCACATCTTTACCTACTGAAATAGAAAAATTAACCAAACTTACTTATGTAGCATTGTCAAGAAATCAATTTCAATCATTGCCAACCGAACTTTTGGTATCGAATAAAGACATTCATCATCTGGATTTAAGTCATAACCAACTCAAATCTGTTCCAGATCACCTCTTTGACCTTACCAAACTGCAAACTCTCTATTTAAACGACAATCAACTGGAATCTATCTCCGAAAAAATTGGCAATCTGACCATGCTTGAAGAACTTCTCCTGAAGAATAACCAACTACAATCTTTACCCTCTCAAATAACTAGCTTGACCAAGTTAGAACTGCTTTCAGTAAATGGTAATCCCTTTTCTAAGGAAGAATATAAATGGATCAATGAGTGGGGTTCTAATAACATAGGAGATTTCTATTAAAGCAACAAAGTATGTCAGCAATAAAAAGCGAAAAAGAGAATGTAATGCGGCTGCTTTACTCCAGCCAAATGGAGAGTGTCGAATTAGGATTAGCACTGGCCGATTCACTACAGATTGATATAACAGAGTTCAAGAATGACATTGAACTGCTTTATAATTTGGTAGCAAAGGACGAAACAAATTTGGCCGGAAAACTATTAAAAATTAACACATTAACAAATCTTGACTTATCAGGTAAAAATCTAGGTACAATACCTAACCAACTTAAACATATTACAAATTTAGAGATAGTACAATTAGAGGGTAATAATATTCAAGTCCTTCCACCAAATCTAAGCAGTCTGCATAATATTGTATTTCTAGGTCTAGGAGAAAATAAACTTACTATTTTACCAGCAGAAATTGGAAGCTTAACTACACTTGGCGGTTTAAATCTCGAAAACAATCAGTTATCCACATTACCTCCAGAAATAGGTAATCTAACAGAGTTAAAACAATTAGATCTAAATAATAATGAAATTAAAACTCTCCCCCAGGAGATTCAACGACTTACCAAATTGTCTTATTTAGACCTATCACATAATAAGCTAGAAGACTTATCTACACCAGTTACAAACTTGAGATCTCTTACTTCTTTAGATTTAGAGTATAACTCATTAACTTTTTTACCTTCCTCCATAGAAAATTTATCTGAATTAAGGAAATTAAGTCTACACAATAACAAAATCACATACTTGTTACCTCAAATTGGAAAACTCACAGAACTTGAATTTCTCTCTTTAGATCACAATCATCTAGTTTCACTACCTGAAGAAATCAAAAACTGTAAGAAGTTACGTCAATTAAGGGTAAAATTTAATCCCTTGCCCATAGAAGAACAAGAGAAGATCCGCTCTTGGCTACCAAACTGCAGTATTTTATTTTAATAAAATATTCCAATCAAAAAGAGTAGATTTGCAGTATAAACTATACTACTGCCAGCTTAAAGAGTAAAGTAAAAGTAAAAATCCAAGTAGTTAAAGCAGATTATCTAATCCACCAACAAGTAGGCGAAAACAAAGGCGACATGCATCAAAACATTGACAATGAGCCTAAAAAAAAATGAAGATAGTTATATAAGGGCACATCTACCCATTTTGAAAAGGGGCGCAATAGTAGGTCTTATTCCTGGCAAAAACAAAGAGAAAATCATATATATCACTATTTTATTTGTTACTTCACTGAAACACAGAAAGAAACATTCCTACAGACTTTAGAAAAGAATAGTACTCCTTAAATCCCCCTTATTTCCATAATTATTGCATTTTTCAAACATTTGCGATAAGTTTGAATCCTGTTAAAAAAACAGGCACAAAAACGAACCACAAATATGACCCCGATTATGAGCCTAGACTTTTTCACGGAGGCTGTCTCGCTACGTTAAGCAACATCAAGGATGAAAGAGATTAAACTATACAAATCTCCTCTAAAAGTATTTAAGCTTGTTTTACCATGCTTAAGTATTGTTCTTTTTGGGATTTGCCTTATTACTTTTACGGATGGCCCTACTTGGCCAGGTTGGTTGTCTGTTTGTTTTTTCGGCATAGGGTGTTTGGCTGGATCATTTCATTTATTGGATAGAAGACCCCAAATCATTATTAATGCGGAAGGCATTTGTGACCAAACTAACAAAAAGGGCCTTATTAGCTGGATAAGAATTAAGGATGCATATCTAACCAATATTCAAGGTCAAACAAATATTCGTTTAGTATTGGATGAACCCTTTACCTATTCCCCCAGAACCGGGAAGCCGTATAAAGATTTGAAAAACAATACAAAAGAGATGGGTTTGCAAGAGTTACCTATTAGGCTAAGATTCATAAAAGTTGATGAATTAAGACTAATGGAGTTCATTGTTGCTATGGCAAAAGCAGAAAGTGGTAAAAGAGAAGAACTATTAAAGACGTTGCTTAACACGACTCACTAACGTCAACCGGTCTTGCCTCACCACACTGCTTAATTCAAATTTTAATATGGAACACTTGTTTGAAAAATTATCTGTTAAACAACAAGCAAAATTTGATTCAATGGTCTTCAATGGAAGAAGGTTAGAGGCTGTGAAAATAATAAAGAATTCTTTAGACATCATCCTACCTGACTCTACTGATGTACTTTACTGGAGATTTGATATACTTAAAGGATTCAGGAGAGAGGGCTTTAAAGAACGTTATTTTCTTACTACATTTGTGACAAGGACTCAGAAGTGGCGGAATTGGAAGACGCCCTCCTGGAGGAGGTGAGAGCAAAACAAACAGTCTCTCATGCAGGTTCAAGCCCTGCCTTCTGTACCTAACCGTATTATAAAAGCCCAACATAACAGTTGGGCTTTTTCGTTATAAACCAACATCAATCTGTATCTTTTTAAGCTTTTACGATTCTTCATATCTACCATGATGAAAACTACTTTAATATGTTCCTCCCCACTCTTATCGCTAAATGATATGATAGCTGGCCATAGGATTGTCCTTGAGGCTCCTATGATGTTCAAGTGGAAGGGTTTGTCATCATCGAGCCATCTATAATTATTTTGTGCTACTACTTTTTACAGCAAAGATCTGCAATATCGTGTCATGAAACATATTTTATTAACACTCCAAAGGTATAGTACAAATAAGCTAGCTTTAATTATAGTGCACGGCTAGGATCAATGCTATTTTACTCTTCCTTTTTATAGTAAATTTTAGGACAGACTTGATCAGTTTACTTTAGCATCCTGTTTTATCAACTTAGCCTATTCTTTTCTCGAAAAGAATAGAAATATTACAATTATCTCTTAAATTTGAACTTAGCCAACAATAGCTTGCCCTATTTCCCAATGCAGTATTTAGTTCATTACAAATACATGGTACTTTTCAAAGAAAAGGCCATATTGAAAATCAGGAGACATGAGAAGGTTCTATCTAGTGTTTTTGGCAAGCATACCCTTAATTACCTGTCTGGGACAAACACCTGCAATAGACAGTCTGATAAGGATTTTTCCAACTATCAAATCCCAGGAGTACAAAGAATATTTCAGTAACTTTGACAAGCAAGTATCTGAACTTCCATTAAACAAGGCGCTTTCTACTATTTCTTTAGTAAAGAAAACTCCTCCTCATAAGCAATCCCTTCTCCTGGAATACTTCTTTAATATCTCTTTATATCGTACCTACACAAAACATAAAAAATATATCCTCGCAGACAGTCTGCTTCAGCAAAATCTGATCTATACCCGACAACAAAATTTACCTATCTGGGAGGCAGAAACATTCTATGAGCTTGGATACCTTTATACAGAATTGTATAAATACCCGGAAGCAGTTCACTATTTAGAGCAATCTGTCAGGTTATTTCTGCAGGAAGGATGGCAACAGCGAGCATCCACCATACTCTATGACATGGGTTCTACCTGTTATAATTTAAATGAAACACAAGGCTGTGCTGATTATATTAAACGAGCTTTACAGATTGGAAAAGATTCGCTCTTCCATGTTTATCAAGCCAGTGGAAATAACACATTGGGGTTATTAAAATCCAGGGATAAACAATACAATGAAGCTATTTCTTTTTATAGAAAGGCATTAAAGATTGCAATGTACGCTAAAGATTCTGCCTGGATTGGTATAACACAAGGAAGCATAGGCCAATGTCTGGTAATCCTGAATAAACCCGATGAAGCCTTACCTTATTTGCAAAATGCATTGAGAATTAGTAAAAAATATGACGATCAACCCTCTACTACCCGATCGTATACTGAGTTGGGAAACACTTACAGAAAGAAACAGAATCTATTACTGGCCCGGTTTTACTATCATCAGGGAATAGAATTTGCAAAAAAAACAGGAAATAATCAGGTTTTGAGAGATCTGTATTATAATCTCGCTTATACTTATAAAGAAAATAATCAGCCAGATAGTGCCTTTATTTACCTTGAATTATATAACAGGATTAGCGAATGGGTGTCTCAACAAAACCAGCAAATCGAAATAGCAAAAGCTCAGTCATCCTTTGATCTGCAGAAGAAACAACAACAAGTAAATAAGCTTCTTGATACGCAACAACGCAACAAACAGATTACTATATTTATATTCATCGTATTGATTTTAGTGGTAATTATATTGATTACTCTTTTGCGGGTTAGGCAAAAGGTAAAAATCAACAAGCTGTTAACCTCACAGAAAGAAACGCTACAAGAGAAAACAAATCTTTTGGAAATACAACAACAACAAATTGAGCAACAACGCGATTTGTTGTCTTTACAAAATAAACAGTTACAGGAAAGTCAACAGATTATCTCTTGTCAGAACAAAGAGATTCAACAGAAGAATCAAAATCTGGAAGAACAAATCCGAATCCGGACTCAAAAACTACAAGAAAACAACCGACAACTTAAAGATTTTGCGTTTATCACTGCTCATAACCTACGCACACCTGTTGTCCAGATATTAGGACTAGGACAGTTACTCAGTATGCCCGACAATGAAACAGAAGAAGAAGAACTTTACTTAAATAAAATAATAGAAGTAACTGGTAAACTGGATCTGATTGTTAAAGAAATGAATGACATTCTCACCAATGAATTACCTGACAATTTAAAGGACTAGTCATACACAAAATTCACCTGATCATTGTAGCGGCGCTTTTTGTAATCCCACCATACTTTACACAAGTATATGTACTCAAGTTAAGTAAAAAGCTTGACATGGTTTAAAGACTCTATTCTTTAAGTCAAATCCACTATAAGATTACTTTCAAATAAAATATTTCAATCAAAAAGAATATATTTGCAGTATAAACTATACTATTACCAACCTAAAGAATAAAAATAAAAAAAGTAGAGTAAAAATAAACTGAAAGATAAACATCCAGTTCATAAGAGAATATTATTTGATACATCAGGAAGTAAGTACAAACTTAGTAGACAGGTATTAAATCACTGGTAATTAGCCTAAAAATTGGCTTATAAAAAACGCTCCACAATGAAAATTCCTTTAAAGATTCTATTTTGGGCTTTAGGCGTTTTTATTGGATTACTCATTTTAATACTACTTTATCTAGAGAAGTCTAATAAACCCCAAATAGTTATCAATACTCCCAATCAATCCAAATTCACCATTCAGGATAGTATACTATTTGATTTGAGTATTGATAAGATTGTAATAGATACAGTAAAGGCGCAATTTTGGCATAGATCAAAAGCCGAAATGGTTCCTGATACCTTGATTGGAAATAAGCTTACTGTTTACTTCAGTATTTCTAATCCTTATGATAAAGCATATGATGTTACAGTAGCTGAAGTATACGGAATAACCTCCTGCGCTATTAATGATTTTACTTCCGTTTATGGTGGGATACCTCACTATGATCGACTAGGCATACCTTACTTTCCTAGCTCAAAGGTTTTAGACTCTCAAGGAAAAGAATCATGGAAATGGAAATATTCTCAAGGACATCTGGTACCATTTGAAGCAAAACAAACCAGGAGCTTCCATTTTTCTTTTAAACCAATAGCCAGAGAAGTAGAAACTGTTGAAATCTATCAGATAGCAACTTGGAACATACGAAATGCAACAGGAACTACTAACTTCATATGGTTCACTATTGATATGAAAAAAGGTAAAGTAATAAAGAAATATCTGCTCGAGTATGATAGAAATGATGAAACAAAACCATGTCAATTAATTAATCAACCTTGATATCTTATTGGGGTGGATTCTCAAATAGTCTATTCCTTAATGACAGCACACCATCCTGCAATAATCATTTATGACAGAAATAAGAATTTGCAAAAAATGCGCCAGTATGTTGAGAGAGCATGAAGCTGACTCTTTGTGTGATACCTGCAAGTTTCCCTACTGGTTTAAGCAGTTGCCTACTGAGCTTCAAACACAAATTGACTCGATGATTTTTGCCAATGATAATAAGCTATTCGCCATTAAATTGATGAAGGATTATTTGAAAATCAGATTATATGATTCTAACGACCTGTTGAGATGGAGATTTGAGCTATTAAAAGAGTCCAGTATCGACAAGTTCACCTGTGATCCGGATACATTCTGGGATGGATTCTACACATTGTAAGCTACCTATTCCTAACAATCATCTATTCCAAAAGTGGAAGACGCTCCATTATACTCAACCTATAAACACCTCTATTAGAGTAAACCATTATCGAGAGCAATCAATAAAAAGCACTCGTGAGTAAACTATTTGTACTTAGAATGAAACACATAAAGAATATCCTCAAGTTTATTTTCTACATGTTCTTATGTCTGCTTATACCAGTTACATGTATGAGGTTCTTCGGACTAGATAAAATAGATCACAGAGAAACACATAACCGAGAAACACCAGTCCTTGCTATTATTAAAGATAGTGCCCGTGTAGTAGTTGTAAACAATAGAATTGCCATCAAAAAATTCCCGCACCTGACCGAAGATAACATATGGATACAGCCTGGTGAAACCATTGAAGTGCAAGGCTATGATCCCGAATCGAAGTTCTATCCCATCCTCTACAGGGGACAACAACGATTTATATTTTATTCAATGCTGCAACAAGCAGAAGCCAAGGCATTAAAGTAAGGCTTCACACCTTTTTATATAAGATACTATGACTTTTCACCCTCCCACCAAACCATTGGTTCTATACCTAGCCATTAGCTGCATTATCTTAAGCTTTACCTCCTTCAAATCCAAAACGGAGCCTGATGTGTATGTGGTTGGCAGAGAGGGAAGTAGTGCTGTGTATTGGAAAAACGGAATAAAAACAATCTTAGCAACAGTATCAGTTGATGCAATACCCACTAATATCTATGTTGCAGGAAAAGATGTTTATGTAACCGGAGCCACATGGAATATTACAGGTTACGGGACTGCAAAATATTGGAAAAATGGACAGGAAGTAGCTCTTTCTGATGGGCAAACGATGGCTATTGCTCGTGATATATTTGTCTCTGGAAAAGATGTCTATGTAGTTGGATCTGAGTGGAACGGAAACAATAACGTAGCTAAATATTGGAAGAATGGGAAAAGTATTAACCTTACAAACAGTATGGAAGATGCTTCAGGAATGTGTCTCTATGTAGAAGGAAAAGATATATATGCAGGAGGTCATGAAGCCAACACATTTAAAGAGAAGAAATCTGTAGCAATAGGTAAATATTGGAAAAATAGCAAAGCAACAAGTATCTCTACGAATGATACCTGTGAGTCTATGATCATTGATATTTATGTATCACATGGAGATATCTATACAACAGGTTATGCTACTCAAGGAAAGAAACAAGTGGCCAAATACTGGAAAAATGGACAGGCTGTTAATCTTACAGATGGCACTTATGACGCTATAGGGCTCTCAATACTGGTACACAACAAAGATGTCTATGTTTGTGGGCAAGAAAGTGGAATTGCTAAATACTGGAAAAATGGCAAACCCGTTACAATTACAGATGTTAAATCTTCCTCTAGCGCCTCCTCGCTATTTATTGAGGGAGAAGATGTATATGTAGCTGGAGTAGAATATAGTGGTCCTAAACAAGTAGCCAAATACTGGAAGAATGGAGTGGAAACACAACTCACTGATGAAAAATCGAATATTAGGGTGTCTTCAACCTTGATTGTCAAATAACGCACTTAAACAAGTATCCTCATAATAAAAAGCCCACTTGCTTGTCTTTGGCATACCAATAAATACCATACAACTCTTATGAAAGTCAAAAACCGTAAATCAAAAAACAAACTCCAACCCATTACTGTAGAACGCAATCCGGATTCTGTATATGCTCACATCCGGAAAGCTCTTACTAATAGCTCATACCGAAGGGAAAAAGACAAGGTAGAAGAGTTTTCTCTTGATTGATAAAGTGAAAGGCTACCTTATCCAGGTAGCCTTTCTTTATAGGTTTATCTCATACAAGTTTTATTATGTCAGAAGTAAAAAGCGAAAAAGAGAATGTAATGCGGCTGTTACTCTCCGGCCAGTTAGAGAATATTGAACTGGGCTTAACGCTGGCCGATTCTCTACAAGTTGATATAACAGAGTTCAAAAACGATATTGAGTTTTTGCACGAATGGTCATCAGATATATCCCTAAAAAGCAAAGACTTATCATTTCAGGAGAAAGCAGTAGAAATATACAGCAAAGATCTGGTATATCTCCCCCATAAAAACCTAACAACTATTCCATCTCAAATTCAGTATTTCAAAAACGTAACTAAGTTCGACTTATCAAATAACAACCTTACAAGACTATCATTTGAAATAACAATGTTGGCTAAACTGGAAATCATTTCTTTAGGCAACAATCAACTAGAATTATTTCCTGTAGAGATTACTAAACTTTCTAACCTACAATTACTGGTATTAACGAGAAATAAAATTAAGTCATTACCTTTTGAAATAACAAACTTAGAAAAATTAGAATCGTTAGTATTAATCAATAACCCTATCTCAGATTCCGAAATGGAGAAGATCAAATCCTGGTTACCTAACTGTGAGATTAAATTTTAGTAAGTACCATGTCAGAAGTAAAAAGCGAAAAAGAGAATGTAATGCGGTTGCTACAATCCGGCCAAATGGAGAGTATTGAATTAGGCTTAGCACTGGCTAATTCGCTACAGATTGATATAACAGAATTCAAGAATGATATTGAGATTGCATTTGGTTTAATTTCTGAAAGTCAAAATATTCCGATCAGTGAGAAAATATGGAAGATACAAGAAAGTAAGGAAGTAGATTTATCAAAACGAAACTTAACCGATCTTCCATCTCAGATCAAATATTTTACAGACCTTACTACATTATATATAGCGAACAATACATTAACTCGCTTTTCAACTGAAATTGGGTCTTTGGTCAAATTAGACTATCTGTATGCCCCAAACAATCAATTAAAGTCTCTTCCATTTGAAATCGAAAACCTTATAAACTTGAGTTATCTTAATGTAACAAATAATCAGCTCACATTCATTCCTGACCAGATTTCTAAATGTGTTAACTTGACAGAGCTAAAATTAGACAACAATCAATTATGCTCGCTTCCTGATAAATTGTCCCATTTATCTAAGCTAGAAATTCTATCTTTAGGCGAAAACCTATTTCATTTATTCCCACTAGAGATAGCTAAAATTACAGGCCTAGAAGTATTAAATTTCCAGAATAATCGTTTAACAACAATTCCTGAAGAACTTTATAACCTTACCCAATTACATACACTCTCCCTAGATGCCAATCAGCTTGCTTCCATTTCTGGAAAAATCAGCAAATTGACTCAATTAGTAAGATTAAGTCTAGATGAAAATCTGTTACGCTTTATTCCTGATGAAATTGGCGAGTTGAAACTACTTGAGGTATTATTCTTAGATTCAAATCAGCTTAGTTCTATTCCTGGTCAAATTGGTAATCTTCGTTATCTGGCACACCTTTATATTTCAGATAACCAATTACAAGAGCTTCCCATAGAGCTCTTCCAATGTACAGAATTATACAGGTTCCATATAAATAACAATCAACTGAGTTTCATCCAGCCTGAAATAGAAAATTTTGAAAAGTTGCAAGAGCTACAATTAGCAGGAAACAATCTTACTTCTCTCCCACCTGAAATTGCAAAGCTGACTAGGTTAAACCTATTATCATTGAAGAATAACCCAATCCCAGATTCGGAGAAAGAAAAGATTAAATCCTGGCTACCTAATTGTAAGATTATTTTTGAGTAAATACTATGTCAGAAGTAAAAAGCGAAAAAGAGAATGTAATGCGGTTGCTACAATCCGGCCAAATGGAGAGTATTGAATTAGGATTAGCACTGGCTGATTCACTACAGATTGATATAACAGAGTTCGCAAAGGAGATTGATGAAATATATGATTGGATTGCCAGGATTAATACATGGAATAGGACTCCACTCCCTACAATCGAAAAAATAGATAAGCTCTTATCTGAAATATTTCTATCTCATTCGGGTGAGCATGTTTTCACAAACTTTGTAAAAATATCTCATATGCCTAAAGGAATTAAGTATATGACCAATCTGACCTCTATAAATCTTTCCTATAACCAGATTGTGGAACTACCTGCTGAAATTGGCTTCCTTACCAATCTGCGAGAGTTATATCTGGATTATAATTTAATAGAAGCTCTTCCCGACACAATCGGAAATTGCTACAATCTGGACGAATTACATTTAGAAGGAAACCACTTGCATACATTACCTGTAACAGTTGGTAACCTGACTCAATTAGAAACTTTAAATCTTGGTAAAAATCAGCTGCAATCTATTCCAGCCACAATAGGAGATTGCATACAATTATTTCATCTAAATTTAGCAGACAACAAACTTAGTTCTTTGCCAATAGGAATTAACAAGTTAAAGAACTTGTATTATTTATCGGCAGAAGGAAATCCTCTGGGTTCTTTATCTCCAGAGATTGGGGAACTAACAGGACTTATGAAGTTATACTTAGCAGAGACACAACTAGATAAACTACCAGTAGAGTTTTTCAATTTGCGTGGTTTAGATGTTCTGGATCTTGGAGGTAATCAATTAACTTCATTATCTCCAGAAATTAGTAAGCTAGGCTATCTCACTTCATTAGGCTTAAGAAAGAATCCAATTTCAGACACCGAAAGAGAAAAGATCAAGTCTTGGCTACCCCATCGTGAGATTAATTTTTAGTAAATACCATGTCAGAAATAAATAGCGAAAAAGAGAATGTAATGAGACTGCGTCTTTCAGGACAGTAAGAAAGCATACAATTGGGATTAGTTATTGCAGAAGCTTTGCAACTTGATAGGGAGATTAAGCAAGATATTGATATAGCCTTAAATTGGTTCATACATCAAATGCAGTCTTCCATATAGAGAAAGCTACACGCTATACATAAAGTAAAAAATGTAAACTTGTCGGGTCAAAACTTGACATCTATACCTTCTCAGATTCAATACATGATAGATATGCAATCCCTGGATTTATCAGACAATTAACTAGCTCGACTACCTCCTAAAATCACGAATTGTGTTAACCTTACAATTTTGAATTTGATAGAAAATCCGATCTGCATTGCCGAATTGCGAAATTATATTTGAATAATACCTCCAGCAAAACAATGAATTTGTATAATACCTGTTAAGCCAAAAGAAAAGCCACCGGATTATGGTGGCTCAATATTTGGTTATAAAGTAAGTATTTATGCTGTATAATCGACATTGGGATTAAACTCACCTACACCTTTTGGATTTGCACCATATTCATTAGTACCATATGTACCATCGGCAAATAAAAGAAATAAGCCATAGAAAGGTATAAGTATGAAAAAACCTGAGTTGCCCAGATCGTGACATCTTTTAACAGATTGAGCAAGGAGTATCCAAATGGCAGGAATAAGCAGAATTAAAACTATTCCACCTACAGCTTCACTAAAACCTCCAATAAGTGCACAACCAAGCAAGAATAAAATTCGAGTAAGTCCATACTCAAGCCTTCTGATACGACCTTCAAATGAGAAAATATTTTGAAACATAGTGTTTGAGTTTATAGTAGTTTTGTAGAATTATCTGTATATACTATAAACGTTGTGACTGTAACACAGCCATTGAGGGCTCATTATGTAAGAAAAAATCTACCAATGAAGTTATCTCGTAATTTATTTTCCTTTGAAACATCTGCAATCCCACTTTTAATAGCTACGTCTGTTTATATTTTCCTATTGACTACCTATCATACCTCTACTCGAATAGATTCTTCTATGAATACTGTGGAGAAATAAGGTAGAATCTAATTTTGCTATTCAATATCTAATTCGTTAGATCAAAAGGAAACTTACAATGGAGAAATACAACAATCCACTTGTGACAGGTATTATTATTGTAGAGTGTACAAATATTGATCTTGAAGAACTACCTAATAGAATCCATCTATCTGCAAAACCTGGCTTATTTTGCACGAAATTATTCTAAAAACAAAAAAATTATTTCAATTAAAATCAAGCCATAAACAACAAACAAGTTACTAAATAAAGAACTCAGCATTTATTGTTTTTGTCCTATGTTTCATTCTAGTCATTTTATTATTTGTTATGGACTTTATTTCCAATACTCTGTATGCAGGCTTACGAACCGGAAATTTTGTTGAATCCGGTATTAGTGATAGTAACTTTAAACCCTATGCGAAAGTAATTTCCTCGAAACCAAGTCAGATAGAAACGCTACCTGATTATCAACTGGAAACTTATTCTGAGCATGAAGAGAAAAAACATATCTGGCGGAATAAACAGGAAATACAGGGAATACCTTTGAACAGGCAAATTCTGGAGTCAACAAATTTTAAGATTTTAAATGAGAACTATGTAAACAGCCTGAGGGAAGAGTGTCAGGGATTTGGTATTATCAGTGAAGTTTGGGACAAACTATCCACGTCTCAAAACAGCCTTGTCACAATTTTTAAAATAGAATTTACATTAGATGGGACACACTATCCATCAAGATATGTATCATTAAAAGAACCCGTCTCTGTAATGACTAATAACCGATACAAAGACCTGTTTGGTGGATGGGATGCACAAACATTTATGAATAACACATTTGATGTTGGAGAAATTCATGTGCTTCAAAACCTATATCTCCACTTAACAAAAGAAGAACTTGAGACACACAGGTTAGAAGAAGAAAATTTTTATCTTCAGCCTATATAAATAGGTTGGATAATGCATGATAATGAAAGTTGATGCCGCCATTCTATTAAAGAATAAAATATTAGTGGTGAAATTTATCACAACCTGAACAAAACCTGAATTTCACATCTGATAGATCATAACTAATCAGACCACATACCAAACATTGAATTCCTTCTGTTTTCCTGTCAGGAGCTACTATAAACTGATAAGATAGAGATGTTTGTTGGCATATCTTTTCATAAATGATCTTTTCTGTTTCCATGACTTCAGTTTGTTGAATAATTTTCCAAAACTGCTTGTGGCTTGTAAATACTGAACTGGTCAACTACAAATAGCACCCTTGCCAGAATAGGTAGACTAATCTGGCATTAGAGAAAATACCATTTGGTAGTTGGATCAATATAGTTGATAGCTAGCTGGAGGATCGGAATGGGACCGATTTGTGCAAGGTCATTCTACAATAATTGTACCTCACGAATCTGCAAGCTACTTCATACAAATGTAGATATAAAAGTATCTTGGTAATAGCCATTAGTATTAGTATCTGAAGCTGATTATAGTTCAGTAAGTAAAGTATAACCGTGTAGTTTTAATATAGGCAGCAGTAGAAAAATTTCCCCAAAATTTTATAAGACTAGTCTCATACTACTCAGATTGGCGTGTAGTAATAATTATACATGCAATACTTTTCTATCGGACTCGATTCATACCATACGTATCTCAAAATGAACCAGGTTTAACCTCATAAACCAGGCAACTTTGAGTCAATCTTCATGTGAAGGCAAACAAGCAATAAAGCTCAGGCATCGTTTTTGTATTTTTACTACTTATTAATTAAATGTTTGGAAAAAATTCTTTGTTACCCCAGGCAGGCATGTTACTCTGTAGCATGCCTGCCTTATTATTGAACTGTTATCTTAAAGTTCGCATCTGTTATATCTCTGTTAAGACTTATTTCCTGTGTTTCTCATTCCCCTCTCTTTGCTTAAATTTAAAACCTTATCTATCATCATATAAGCTGACGCAAACATACTGCCATGCAGTTTGTCTGCATTCCCTCACGATCACTTTGTAATTTTAGCGGCAGGCATGTTACCTTGTAACATGCCTGCTTTTATTTTGGTAAAAGGGTAGCAACTTTGTGTAAACTTTTGAATTTTACAATGGTTGAAAACAATTCACTAAACGTATATGTCAGAAGCAAGCAATGAAAGAACGAATGTGATGCGATTACTACAATCGGGACAACTGGAAAATATTGAACTAGGACTGACTCTAGCAGAATCGCTTCTAATTGATATTGAAGAATTTAAAAATGCCATTGAGCTTCTATTTGAGTGGCTTGCGCCAGAAAGAAGGTTTATGCCTCCAAGAGACTTCTCTTTCACAGAAAAACTTCACAAAGTTACTACCGCAACAGAAGTTTATCTGGACAAGTGTGACCTCACCTTTATTCCAGTGCAGATTAAGTATATGACAAAGCTGGAAACACTAAAAATATTTAACAACCACATTACTGCCTTACCTATTGAAATTACCTCATTAAAAAACCTTATTGAACTGTATCTGGATAATAATGAGTTAACCACCTTCCCTCCCGAAATCTGCAAGATGACTCAACTGATTGATATAAGTCTGAGCTATAACCAAATAGATTCACTTCCTATAGAAATTTCAAATCTAGCCAATTTAAGAAGATTACATTTAGAGAGTAACAAACTAACATCCTGGCCTTCACAAATCAATAATTTGATTCAATTGCAGGGATTAAACTTAGCAGCAAACCGATTGAGGTTTATTCCTCCTGAAATTGGAGAGTTGATTCAGTTGCAACACTTATCTCTTGATAATAACCGACTCAAATCCATCCCGTTGGAAATTGGAAACTGTATACAATTGGAATATTTGTCTTTATCTTCTAATCGTATTAGCGGCATACCATCCACGATTGGGAATCTTACAAACCTGGATAGTCTCAATATCAGTCGAAATCCATTAAAATCTCTTCCAAATGAGATTGGGGAGCTAAAAAATCTAAGTGCATTACAAATAGAGGAAACAAAACTACAACAACTCCCTGAAACAATTGGAAGCCTCTTAGAACTACAAGACCTAGGTATACAACTGGCCCAGTTAAAGACACTTCCTTCTGAAATAGGTAACCTCATGAATCTTAAACGATTGGATCTAAACTATAATCTTTTACAAGAATTGCCAGACGAAATCAGTAGACTGAAAAACCTGGAATTATTAAGTTTACTGGATAACCCTATCACAGATTCAGAGAAAGAAAAGATTAACTCATGGTTATCCGGTTGTGATATTAGATTTGAATAACGGCATTGAACAGATTATCATTCGTTTTATATTAATGAGATACACAATGAACAATTTGTTAAAGTTTCTCTCCCAAAATGGAGTATTTATAAGTTCAATTTTATACTTTTAATTCCGATCTGTCCCCAACCAGCAAATTACAATTCGTATTTATCCTCCTTCTAGTATACTTTTTTGGAGATAACATTTCATTCCATATTCACGTTAAAAAATACTCTTCACTGGTTCTTTCCTATTGTCTGCAATTAGTGATCTGATTTTTCATCTTTTACCTTTTCCCAAACACTTATATAAAAGCGTATATTCAACAGTTGATATGGCAAACAAGCTTTATTTTTTTCTCATTTACATGGGGATGATCATGTATAGTTGTACAGACAATACATCAACAAAACATACTACCACTGCAGAACCTAAACCAGATTTCGCTACTATACAATTGCCACAAACCTGGAAGCAGGTCCCTGATACGGGAATGGTAGCAGATTCTGCCCTGGTTAGTCATTTCCATTTGCAACCTGATACAGCTGGCTCAGATCCGGAATGGAAAATCATCGGCAAGATAGATAATCCAAAGTGGTATGGGTTATTATACACATATCACGATATTGATGCTTCAGAGCTACGTCTGGCTACTTATTCGCTTTCAGATAGTTTATTAAGTGATATTGCTCTGATTCAGGACAAGGTAGTAGGTATTCTCACAATGGGTACTTTTTCCGCCATTATAGATCAGAAATATGCCATTAGTATTAATGAACGAGTAAAAAGTATGGCATCTGAAACAGACTCAACTATTATTTCAGATGAACAAACTGAGAAAAAATTTCAGGTCGTAGACAATGGTTTGATAAAACTTATTACCAATACATCTGCGAATAACGTTACAGAAGCCGCCACGCATCCGGAAGAGGAACAAGAAGGGGCTTTTTATAAGGAATACCACTATGAGTCAACAGGCACGTCGGATGTATTTATTTACACAATTATGGGGCAGGAAAAAGAGAAACACTACTATTTTGAGAATAAGGAAGGAGCACAACGCAACCTTGATTTTATTGGAGCAACAAAAAACAAACCTGACAATTATGAATTCAAATTAGACGGAAAGAAAGTGTCTGCCCAATTTGAAGAATATACTCAGGATGGAGAACTTTCTATTCCTCAACGCATTGTGTTTGCTTATGCTTCAGGTCAAAAGCAAGTATTTACACTGACCCAATAGATTATTGGGTCAGTCAATCAATAATTTATATTTTACTCTCCCGTTCTGCATGATGTGTTTTTTCATGCTGTACTATACTTTTGTATTGCATCCGGTAAAGCTGAGCATAGTAGCCATCCAGCAACAACAATTCTTCATGCGTCCCCTGCTCTTTTATCTCACCTCTATCTAATACAATAATCTTATCGGCATTCTGAATGGTACTCAATCTGTGTGCAATTACAATAGAGGTACGACCCTGCATCAGTGTCTGAATGGCATCTCCTATCATCTCCTCAGTCTCACTATCTACAGAAGAGGTTGCTTCATCCAAAACAATAATTTTAGGATCATATACCAATGCTCTTACAAAAGAGATTAACTGACGCTGCCCTACAGAAAGAGTAGCACCTCGTTCCATTACATTATATTGATATCCTCCAGGTAGTTTCTCGATAAAAGAATGAGCACCCACCAGTTTTGCAGCATTCATAACCTGCTCCAACGAAATAGCAGGGTTTCCCAAGGTGATATTATTCAGAATGGAATCTGAAAATAAAAATACATCCTGAAGCACCACACTAATCTGACTGCGTAATGCATTTAATTCATATTCTTTAAGATCTATTTCATCTACCAGTATTCTGCCACTATTGATATCATAAAATCGGCTCAAAAGGTTAATTACTGATGATTTTCCAGCCCCAGTAGCACCTACCAATGCAACCGTTTGTCCTTTCTTTACCTCAAATGAAATACCTTTCAGCACATAATTCTCCTCATTGTAGGCAAACCAGACATTATCAAATGCTACATTTCCCTGAATGGAATCTGGAGTAATCTTACCCAGATTAGGAATGTATTCTTCGCTATCCAATAATTTCACAATACGCTCTGTACTCACAATACCCATCTGTAATGTATTGAATCGATCTGCGATCATACGTAAAGGGCGAAAAAACATTGAGATATACATGATGAAAGCAATCAATGTACCCAATGTTATATGTTCAGCCAACACACCTTTCGCACCATACCATACCAATAATCCGGTACAGCCGGCAGCAATTACCTCTGCAACAGGAAAATAAACAGAATAATACAATACCGATTTAAGGTTTGCCCGACGGTGCTCCCTGTTTATTTCTTCAAACTTCTTATACTCAGTTGCTTCGCTGTTAAAGATCTGCACAATACTCATCCCTGTAATATGTTCCTGAACAAATGAATTGAGATTGGCTACAGCTGTACGCACTTCATTAAACGATTCTTTGATTTTTTCCTTGAACACATAGGTTCCCAGAAACATAAAAGGCAATATAGACAAACTTACCAGAGTCAAACGCCATTCGGTATAAAACATAATAGCCAGAATACCCACTATCTGTAGTAAGTCTCCAGCAATAGCGGCAATACCCTCACTGAAAACATCTGCCAATGTTTCTATGTCAGATATAGTACGGGTTACCAATCTACCGATAGGTGTGTTATCGTAGAATTTAAGTCGTAGATCCAATAGATGCCGATATAACTTAATACGTATATCCCGGATAATATTCTGCCCCAGCCAACCCGAAAGATACGTATTACAATATTGAATAATGGCCTGGCTAAATAGTATAGCAACCATAATCAATACCATTTTAGTGAGTCCCTGATAATCCATTCGTAATATATAATGGTCTATTGTATATTGAATTAAAAGGGGCATGACAGGGCCTATAACAGCCAATAACATAATTAAAATAACCAGTATGACAAAGTATCCCATATATGGCTTCATAAAGCCATATAAACGACGCAGAATCACCATGTCAAAAATTTTACCGCTTTTCTCTTCTAGCTGCATTAGTAAAAAATATTAGTATTGATCAAACACATATGTTTACTCTAACCGATTAATCTATATTCTGTTTTTTTTCAATTCAAAAGGATACTCTACTCTTGTCAGAAAAAGGCCTTCTGGAGGAACCGCCCGCCCAGCCTTTTGACGATCCTGCCCTTGTATAACTTTTTCAAAATCATCTATGTTCATCTTTCCTTCACCCACTTCCAGCAATGTTCCAACAATAGCCCGAACCATACCTCTTAAAAAACGATTAGCAGATATATGAAATACCAGGCAATCATTTTCGTATATCCAGAATGCCTTTGTAATAGTACAGCGAAAGTTATTTACATCTGTCTTGACTTTACTGAAACATTCAAAATCTGTATAGTGCAGTAAAAGCTGTGCCGCTTCATTCATTTGGGCTATATCAGGAGTACCTCTGTAGCGGTAACACATTTTTGGTAGAAAAGGGTTCTTTTGGTGAGAAATCCTATATTCATAACTTCTACTAAAAGCATCAAAACGTGCATGGGCAGTTGGTTCAACCTGATAAATATCTATAACAGAGATATCAGCTGGTAGCAATGCATTCAAAGAATGAACAATAGAGCCTTTCAGAAGATCTGCTTTAGAGTCTATATGTACAAGTTGCTGTGTTGCATGCACACCTGCATCAGTTCGACCGCTTCCCAAGGTTTCTACAGGTTCCTTCAACAAAATACTTAAAGCTTTGTTTAACTCGGACTGTACCGTATTGGCATTTGCCTGTACCTGCCAGCCATGGTAATTTGTCCCATTATAAGCTACTTCCAGAAAATATCTTTTCACTCCGACTCTTAAAGTTTCAGTTTAAACAAACAACAAAACTACACACCAAATGGCTAATTGCGAAATCCACAAATTTGAAAGTAGAAATTTACTTATATACCTAAAAAATCTAAAACACAGGCTTTTTACTCATTTGTATATTTACTACATATATAATATATGATTTATGGGCGATCAAATGCATGTTTTGTCCGAAACTGAACAAAGTGGTCTCAAAATCGGACGTAATCAAAAAAAGCCACAAAATTCCCAACAGACAATACATTGAAAATCAATCAGATAAATCTTAAATTATTTTATGGCACGAATATAGAAACCTTTTTCATCAGAAGAAATTCAGAAAAACTTTCCAGGAAAAGACAAGTTAATTTATAAGCCACTCAACCTATATTTAGAGCCGTTTATATAAAAGACTTTCACATTCCTGTAAATCAAAAAAAATGATGCAACTTTTGTCTCGCTCATGCATCTTATAGTCATTAATACTTATTTTGCGAGCAATACATCACTTATTAGATAATAATAAGTGTGCACTACAACTATAACATTTATCTACAACTAACAATGAAAACTATGAAAACCTTTCTAAAAAGAGGAAAAGGTATCCTCGTTGGCTTAACGCTGACAACTGTAATTACAGTAAGTGGTTACGCTCAAACTATGGCAAGTGGAAATAAATCAGAAACACTTGTTGCACCCAAAGCACTTGAAGCTGTAGTGTATCAAATTCCAGAGACAACCAAATTCAAAGTACATTTCCTTAACAATTCTGGCAGAAAGGTCACTGTACAGCTACGTGATGCTCAAAATCAGTTGGTATATTCAGAAGTGGTTTCCGGAAAGAATTATATACGCAAGTTTGATCTGGATAACCTGAGTGACGGGGCTTACCGTTTTGAAATATCAAATGGCAATCAGTATATCGTAAAAGAGGTTGCTTTACAGACAGTTAGTGCACGTAGTGTACAGGTAGAATAATTTCCACAAAACTCTTCCAATGATTAATTGGAAGAGTTTTTTACTATATATAGATACTAATTTAAACGCATTGACAGTTATTCTTTATATAAGCAATCAACTGTATAAATAAAAATATGGGGAAGACTTTAGATCCTAACAAACTGAAAGCCAAAACCTAAAAGCAAATTATCCCAAAAACTTTTTTAATTCCAACTTTGCTTATGGAAAACTTAACTAAACTAGATAAGATTGACTACAGACTACTTAATCTATTACAAAACAACGCAAAAGTTACGAATGCCTATTTGTCTCAACAAATTGGATTATCACAGGCTGCTATCTTTGAAAGAGTAAAACGGTTGGAAAACGATGGCTATATTAAAAATTACTATGCACAAATTGATGGACCGAAAGCGGGTTTAGGAGCCACTTTTTTTGTGCAGATCTCTCTAACGAATAATAGTCGTAAGTCTATGGATTCGTTCTTACAGAAAATTGATGAATTGGATGAAGTAATAGAATGTCATAATATTACAGGATCCTCTAACTTCTTGTTAAAGATTGTAACGAAAGACTTACATTCATTCCAGGATCTGGTAATGGGAGAAATGAGCAAGCTGGAAGAAATTGGCAGCCTAGAATCTATGATTGTTCTTTCTGTGATGAAAGACAGCAAGACAGTCCCTATTCCTCTTAATTAACTTATAATTATACAATAGGTCTGGATTTTATATAACAAGTATAAAATCCAGACCTATTGTATTTATTTATCTGCATCTATCGACTTAGGAGCATTTCTATCTGCATAAAAATATCCCTCATCAAACGTTTTTCCTGAATATGCTTCTCCTTTCAGGATACTTATGACCATCCATACCACTAAAAAAGGAGATAGCAGATAGGCAGTCCCTATCACCCATGAAGGAATATCCATATATGGACTTACCGTATATAAAATAAGATATACAGTAACACACACTATCGAAAATTTGTAGTTCTGACGCATGGTCTTTTGATTATTTACTTAAGTTATTTACTTACACTTAACCAACTTCTCTATCTGCTCTTGTTGTAAATACTATTTAAAATATCTATGCCTGCCAGAGGTTGAGTAAATTTATAAATTCTTGTTGGATTAACTGTGTCTTGTCATTAGCGTACCACGCATGTACTTTCTCATACATTTGCTCCTGAGTCATAGTGTCTGGGTTATATTTAAAATCCATAACAAACTTTTGGACTTCTACCGGACGCGGTCCCCAAGTACCTAGCTCTTCCAGCGTATCTTTTTTCAAAGCAATAAGTTTAGGAATTGAACGACTTGTTCCGGTCAGATAAGCATCCATAATAAGGGGGTTTTGATCCCGAAGTACGATTCGTAAGGAAATATTGGGGTTTATGGAAGCCATCTTTGCAATAGCAGGAATATTTTGCGCAGCATCCCCACACCATGCTTCAGTTAAAACAACCCAGATCATAGGTGTTGTATAATTTTGCAACTTAGCTACAAGTTCAGGCTTTAAAACAATTGTCTTATCCCACTTACGCATCCGTTGTCGGTTTAATTCTGTATATTTTACCAATCCTTCTGATTGATTGGAACCAGTTGTTTTATGCTCCGATAACAATGTATCAATGAGATCTTTGTATTGTTCATACGACATGGCATGATCAATATCCTGTTGAAAAATCACCTGTTGCATATTTCTTGTTATAACTACATTGTCCCAATCAAACTTTTATTCTACTCACAAAAGTTCCATAATCCTATAAAGCAACATCAACAATGCTTCTTAAGAAAGAAGACCACTCAAACAGCATTATGCTACAGAAATCTGGAATAGTAATACATGAAGGGTGGAAAAAGGGGAACGTTTTTTGTCTGCCATAAATTCTTCCTCTATTTTTGTAAAATCGGGGTTACCAAATCCCCTCTATGCCATTAACCATTGAACTATGTCAGACGAAAATATAATTGCACGCATCCGGCAAGGTGATGAATCAAAATTGATGGCTATTTATCGAGCATACCGAAACGATTTCATTTTTTGGGCAATGCGCCATTTCTCCTGTAATGAAGAAATTGCCAAAGATGTTTTTCAGGTTGCGATAACTATCTTTTATGAGAACATTATGTCGGGCAAACTTTCCAAGCTGAGCAGCTCTGTTAAAACCTATCTTTTCGCTATTGGAAAAAACAAATTGCATGAGAATCAGGTAGCCAGAGAACGGGACTTGAAAATTCAGCAGTTTGAACAAGATAAAATAAAAGATGGTTTTCAGTTAGAGAATATGGAAGGCGAGACGTCAGAAGAGAAAGAAGGAATGTACAAAATGCTGGAAAAAGCTTTAGTAGAATTGGGAGAGCCGTGTCGTTCTGTATTGGAGATGTATTACTATCAGGATTTAAGTATTGAGGAGCTTGCCACTAAAATGGATTACAAAAGTACAGATTCTGCCAAGACACAAAAGTACAAGTGTTTAACCCGATTAAAGAAAATCTTTCAGGAGTCTGTTCCTGGCATTAAAAATACATAGGATCTCAGAATGCATACAAGTAACGCTTTACCTACTATATAGATTTAGAATACACCTCTTAAAGAAGTTATTTAAAATAAACTATTTTTCTCAGCTATCCGAGTAGTCCAAACATTTTGGAATAAAAATTGCAAACACTATACATTATGGAAAATACAGAATTAATCGAACGGTACTTTGAAGGCAAGCTAAGTCCTCACGAGAGAAAGGAATTCGAAACTCGGGTAGCTCAGGAAACTTCCTTTTCAGAAGAGGTTGCTTTACAAAGAACAATACGCGAAGGTTTACGAGCTGTAGGACGTGGACGAATGTTATCCAAACTGGAAGAAGTTGAAAGCAACATGTCAGCGTATCATCCTCCTACCCAAGTCATCCGATTTGATGAGCGTACACGTCAACGTTTTTACTGGGCAGCAGCAGCAGCTATTGTGTTATTAATACCTGTCTACCTGCTGTTAAAAGCTAATGTATCTCATGATGCACTTTTTGCACGTTATTTCACTCCATATGAAAATACGGCAACGCAATCTGCCAACCAAGACCCTTTAAACCATGCGCTACAGCTATATCGTGCCAAAAACTATGCGCAGGCATTAGGTATACTGGAAACATTAGAAGATAAAGGAAATGCATCTGACTCAGCCTTATTTTACAAAGCTAATGTACATATGCAGCTGGAACAGCCCGCCGAGGCCATTACAACTCTAAAACAGATCTCTTCTGCATCTACATTTTATGATGAAGCACAGTGGTATCTTGCATTAGCCTACTTCCAGAATAAGGAAACGAACAAAGCAAAGGAAATAGTAACAAGCATTACACAAACACCTGCACATCCTTATCATCAACAAGCGCAGGAGCTATACAAAGAGTTGAAATAATTTACTATAACAGGTTCCGGATCGATATACTCTCGTTTTATACCAATCCGGAACTTATCATAAAACTCCTATCTTCTTATTGACATTTCTGATTTGCTCAAGCGCTCCCATTAAAATCAAACGATCACCACTATGTAGCTGAGCAGTCGGAGCAGGATTAAGTATGTAATCTCCAGCTGTTGTTTTTACTCCCAATACGGTAGCACCTGTAGTACGCCAGGCATCCAACTCAACTAAACTGACATTTTTATCCACCATCAGTTCAGCAATCTGAAAGCTATCACTCATCTGCGTGCTTAGTAAATCGATAAATTCTTTCACATCTGGCATTAGGGTAAGCATAGCCATATGAGCCCCTCCTATTGTGTCAGGCATAATTACATTGTTAGCACCTGCAATCTTCAGTTTGCGAACACTCGTATAATCTGAAGCACGACTAATAATGGTAATCTTTTTATTAAGATCACGTGCGGTCAATACCACAAATACGTTATCTGCATCATTAGGCATAGCACAAATCAACGAACGGGCACGATCTATCCCAGCTTCCAGCAATATTTCATCTTTGGTAGCATCTGCTATCATTCTGTGTGTTAAAGGATAATCTGCATTCTCGAATTTCTCTGCATTCATCTCTATAACTACAAATGGAATTTTATTTCTGTATAAAACAGAAGCAGCCTCTCTTCCATTACGTCCAAATCCACAGACAATTACATGATCTTTAATTTCATTAATAGCTTCTTTCATTTTAAAGGCTTTGTAAGACTGAATAAACTCACCATCAAATACAAAACGACTCACTACTGTGATAAAATAGGTAAAAATGCTGATGTTAAACAATATCAGAAAAATAGTAAAGACCCTTCCTGTAGATGATAAGGGATGTACCTCTGTAAATCCAACTGTTGACACGGTAATAGATGTCATATAAAGAGCATCTAACCATGAATAATTTTCTATCACCACATATCCAACTACACCTGACAGTATAGACCCGGCAAAAAGCAGTAATGGAATATAAATCTTAGAGATAACGTACAAATAAGAACGCATGTAAATTGGGTAACAGAGTACAAGTCACAACTTACAAAATTTTGTAATCACTAATAGCTTATAAACTAAGAAGCAGCTTTACAAACACATCATTTGTAAAGCTGCTTCTTAGTTTATGAGTCTTATATTTTCTTAAAACTTAAGATTTACAGAAAGCAGGAAATTGGTCCCTGCTTGTGGATAATAATAATTTTCGGTAGTAAATTTACCTTCTGATATATAGCTGAATGTATATCCATTGGATTCATACAGGTAATTGAAAAGATTATTGGCCAAGAGATTGACACCAATTTCTTTTACAAACTTTGGCTTAATTGTATAGTTGACCCGAATATCATTTACAAAAAAGCTATTTAGTTTACGATTGTTATTTGAAGTATTATCCAGATACTGCTTTCCTACGTATTTCGACAACCAACTTACTTCCAAACCAGCCAGAGGTTTATAGGATAAAGTCCCAGCAGCAATAATATTTGGTGAGAATGAAATGTCTGTTTCTTTATACTCCTTTATCTCCTGTATCTGTGTATCGTAATTATCAATATACTCATGGTAGTTACGAATTTTGTTTTTACTAAACGTCGTATTAGCACCTAAAGTCCACTTTGACGAAAGTTTCACATTGCCTTCTACTTCTATACCCATACGATAACTTCGGGCAATATTGGTTCGGGTATATGCTCCTACATCGTTAATTTGCCCGGTAAGTACCAGCTGATTTTTATAATACATCAGGTAATAATTGACAGAGAGAAGATATCTTTTATTTTGTTTTCGAAATCCTACCTCCAGATTCCGTAAGCGTTCAAGCTTTGGTCGACTTTTAGACGTAGACTGGACAAAATCATCCCGGGTAGGTTCCCGATGTCCGATACTATAGGAAGCATAAGCACTGTTTTCGTCAGATGGATGATAGGTAATACCTATTTTGGGATTGAAGAAGCTATAAAAAGCAAATTGTTCTATATTACGTAAATTTTGATCAAGTCCAAGAAATGAGTAAGTGATATACCGATTTTGTAAATCCAGAAAGGCATTCAACTTGTCTGAGAAATCGTAATTCCCCTTTGCATAAAAATTGATATCTCCTTTACTGGCATCATCGTTATAATATCGTTGTCTGATTTCACTCGTACTGGCAAATCTTGCCCATATTACTTCACCATAATGTTTGCCTTTATAATTATTAGCTCCCCCACCTAAGGTTGCCGAGAATCGTTTTAATGAATTATAACTTACAGACCACACCAAACCATAAAAATCATTATCCAACCAACGTCGCCGAATTAAATCCGTTGCTGTAATTACAGAATCTCCAATAGTAATAGAAGGAAGATTATACGAACTCAAACTCTCACCTGGTTTATATTCTTCATAGTAGCCTTCTCCATGTGTATAATGTAGTGCCAGGTTAGCATTCCATTTACGATTAAACTCATGTGTCAGGAATAGCTGATAATGATCTTGTTGGTAATTATCGGTCTGATTATCATATGTATAAGCATTGTATGTACGATCCGTATTCAGAAGGTATTCTGGTACACCATTCCATGCCTGATAGGTCACTTCTTTACCAGAAAAGACATTAAACTTAATCATAGTGCTTCCTGCATAATACCCGCCAGATAAAAAGAACGATTTCAGATTGCTGGACGCTCTGTCTACATAGCCATCAGAACTAATTTTTGATAAGCGTCCATCAAAAGCCCATTTTCCATTTATCAAGCCTGTACCTACCCGGGCAGTATGTTTCCAGGTATTAAAAGATCCATAGGCATTGTTGATTTCGGCATAAGGTTTCTGGTTCAGTTGATTAGTCTGCACATTAACAGTTGCCCCAAAAGAAGCAGCACCATTTGTGGATGTACCAACACCCCGTTGAATCTGAATATTGTCAACAGACGACGCAAAATCGGGCATATTTACCCAATACACTCCATGTGATTCTGCATCATTCATAGGAATACCATTGACAGTGACATTAATACGTGTAGGATCACTTCCCCGAATGCGAATACCTGTATATCCTACACCTGCCCCTGCATCAGAACTAACAACAACAGAAGGTGTCTGGTTTAATAGAAATGGAAGGTCTTGTCCAAGATTCTGTTTGGCAAGCGTCTCTTTGTCGACAGAGGTAAAGGTAGTGCCTGATTTCTGCGAAGCTCTTGTTGCAGCTACTACAATTTCGTCTGCTACATATTCCATCTTTTTCAAATCGATATCTAGTGCCAGATCTGATGTTAAGTCGATTTCTCTGCTTAATTTTTCATATCCAATAAAACTGACGATTACCACATACTTTCCAGAAGGGAGATTCCGTAAATAATATCTGCCATCAGCCATTGAAAGAGACCCTTTAAAAGTATTTTGCAGACTTACTGTAGCTCCTGACAATGGTTGTCCTCCGGAGGTTATTCTACCAGAAATGGTGTATTGTGCCCACGACAAAGATGATAACATCATTGCCATGAAAAGAAGAGTAAATTTCTTCATGAATGATTTTTTGCAGAATAAAACATAAGGTATGCCAGGGGCTGACAAGCCTTCTTTTGTCTTTTCCTTCGCCGGTACTAACCGAATCAGGTTCAAGGGTATGATCTCAGCCCGTAATGTTAAGGCACCCCTAAGACCAATTATTTTCTTACATTATAATTGTATCCTCTTAGTATAATAAGTTCTCTAAAAGATAAAGAGAACACTGCAAAGATATAAAATTTATATATGTGTTTGACTAATCTAACAAAAAACTTACCTGTAGCCTAGTTGATGTTAGTGTACAGATTAATTCCAAACTATCTATAATACATATACAACAAACTGATAATCAAAATCATACAAAACACACAGATTTCAAAAAATGGGATAGAATTACTCTGCAAACCTTATTCTCTGGGTAGTAAACACTCCTCATTATGCTAATGCACAAACATTTATACTTAAAAACATAAAAATGATTTTCAAATACATAAATGAAAAATAGCAATAATTGTAACTCTAAAATTTGCACTATTTTCTATCACTTCTTCACAAATACAGCAACTACTAATTTTAACATCTCGTTGTCTTTTTTTATTCTATTCTTACCTCTATCTATATATCGTTTCTTTAAAAAGAATCTATTACATTGTTCATTATCTGCCCTCTATGATTATTAAATAGTCAATAAAGACATTATTTTTGTTTGATCATTTATAAATTAGTTATACTACATATAAAAATTCCTTCTTAAAGATCATGGAAAAGATATCTTATTACAAGGCTCCCCACGTAGAAGTGGTGTACAATCCAACACATCAAACTGTTGAGTATAAATGGATAGGTTTCGTTAACGATGCAAAAGCCAAAGAAGGTATGCAAAAAATAACAGAAGCGATCATTAAATACAAAGCGCCTTTTCTGATAGCTGATCTGATCGAGTTTAAAGGTGGTCTACCTGAAACAGCTCAGTATGTCAACGACATTTGGAGTGAAGATCTTAAGAAAGCTGGTTTACAGAAGATCGCATTAAACCTGCCTGAAAGCATCTTTGGAGAGATCACGAATAAGAAAGCATTGGGAGAAAAATTTGTTTCTCTACATACTGTAGAAAAATTCGCAGCATCTTTTGAGCAAGCATATCAATGGTTTAAAAGCAAATAAAAGAGAGAATCCCACTACACATAAACAGTGGGATTCTTTTTAACTTAGTTATTGAAATATTTGATAATCAACTGACATTTCTCACAGTCCTGAATGTCAGCAAATACAGGTGCGTCTTCAAACAAAAACTCTTTGTATTCAACAACATCAAGTGGTTGATAACCAAAGCGATTCACATACACATGTTGAGAGATTGGTCCTGTTGCTTCTCCAATTGCACCTTTAAAGTTTTTTGACTGTGCAAGCTTTTCAGCTTCCAGAGTAAGTTCATCAATAATTCCCTTTCCAGCAAACTCTTTCCGTACTCCACCCATAAACAAATGGTATAATTCTCCCTGCGCTACAACATTCTGGCTTTTAAATTTATTAGTCAGCTCTTCCAGTAGTCCAAAAATCGGGAAGAACTTTTCTGAGATTGTCTCAATCCCTTCTGGAAGTTCAGTAATAAAATCTTCACACACCAAACACCCAATAACTTCTCCAGATATACTATCCTTTGCCACAATAGACAAACCATCTGTTACAGCTTTATTTACAAATAACTTTGCAAAATGATCAAATTCCTTTTTGGAAATACCAAGTAATTTGGTCATAGGTTCACCATAAGTAAAAGTAGAAGAGATGCAGTCCACAGCCCCCTCCACATCATCTTTAGTGAGTACACTGTAAGTAATTGTTTCCTGTGCAGTTGCAGATGAATAAACAGCGTTTAGCATAAATTAAAAAAGGGTTTTGAGATGATAGGATGAATTATAACTAGGTTTAATTATTTTGCTTTTGCATGTATTTATACTCGATATTTACCCTCGCAGCAGTAGTATCTTCTGCTACTACTTGCCTTACCATTAATGTGTTATACACTTCCTTCGCTATCATCTGAATACGGGTAACTGTTTCAAGTATATCTTCTTCAGATGTACGAGGATTAATGGTACACATACGCATCACCAGCTTTCCATTAAGTCTTGTAGTTGGGGTTAAGGCAAACTTATCATCTGCAACAGCCAGAGCTATAGCCTCATTTAGTTCTTCAATCATTTTCTCATCAAGAGAAGCAGGGGCATATCGAAAAGTCACAATACCAAGCCTGGCATCACTCATAACCTGCCATCCGTCTCGTTCTTCCCATAAATTCTGAACATACTTCGCCAGTTTGATACCACGATCAATAGCAGAGCTAAAGTTTTCCAGACCAAATATTTTGATAGACATCCATAGTTTGAGTGCTCTGTCACATCGGGTAAGCTGAAGGCCTTTTCCATAAAAATTAACATCATTCATGGATTCTTCCAGATTTCGCATATAATCGGCAGTCATATCAAAAGTTTCTGCCAGCCATCTATCTTCTTTTACTAACAAACAACCCACTTCATAAGGCTGGAAAAACCATTTGTGAGGGTCTACAGTAAGTGAGTGAGCATACTGTATACCATTCAGCATTTCTTTTGCTTCTTTACTTAAAGAAGCTGCAGCGCCGTAGGCACCATCAACATGCAACCACATATCTTCCTGCTCACAGATAGCATATATTTCCATTAATGAATCTATTGCTCCGGTATTGGTTGTGCCAGCATTGGCAATGATACAGAATGGATGTAGTCCGGCTGCTTTATCTGTTTCTATCTGTTGTCTCAGATATTCTACATCCATACAATAATCCGCTCCAACCGGAATCTTTCGAATCTGATCAGCCGAAAATCCCAGGATATAGGCAGCCCGTTCATTAGACCAATGCGCCTGATTTGAGAAATATAGTACGGCATTCTCAATCTTATCATTCAGTTTAATTTTTCTGGCAACAGTAAGTCCACTAAGATTTGCGATAGATCCTCCTCCTACCATAATACCTCCTGCTCTCTCGGGAAAGCCAATTATCTCCTTAAGCCAATCAATTACAATGATTTCTATTTGAGTGGGCCCTGAAGACAGCATCCATGCCCCAGTGGTAATATTGAATCCTGTAGTCAACAAATCAGCCATAACACTTACAAAATTGCTGGGACCTGGTACCCATCCAAAAAGGCGTGGATGGTTCATATGCATAATATGGCTAAAAATATCCCATATCGCTTGTTCGAATACATCTTCCCACTTTGCTCCTTTTTGAGGTGCAGGTTCCCGCAATAAGGCCTCCATTTGCTGACGGCCTACCATGTTTACAACAGGTTTGTCTTTAAGAACTACAGAATGTTCGATAATGGTATCAATAACCTTATACCCAAATCTGCGCATCTCTTCCTGAGATAGCTGTAATTGTGCATAGTCAGATAATTGCAAACTGTTTTTAGACTCAAACATAATGTGGAGATAATCAGAAATAAGTAATGATTAATTGGGTTTATGATTAATTGGGTGTGGTTATAATCAAGGATATTAAGACTAACAGTGCATTAGAATCACTTTTCTAAAGATTATCTACTTAGCATAAACCGTTCTCATCCAATAGTATATGATACACAAATACTTAGGCGTTTATTAAAATACAATTAAAAAATAAAAACAATACAAAAACACTTTTATGTTTTGCTCTAACAATTGCATACCACAATATGTATATTTTTTTCATAATATACTAAAAAAGAATAGTATAAAATATATTTTTCATAAAAAAAGATACATATTTTTAATATATACATAAAAGTTATATTAAATTTACAAATAACGTATTCTTACTCACGTAGATAGCTAAGAGGCCTTATAAGAAAAAGACAATTATTAATATTAATTAGCGGATTTACTGTTGTAGGTTGGATAGGTCGTACTAAAATCTATAGCCAAAGGGAATTGTGTGCTAGCTGGAAGTTAAAAGGATTTGGATTGATGTATTTTGATTTGTTTTCAACAAATTAAGAGGTAAATAATAATTAATCGTTCAGATGATTATCAGATTTAGTGTAGATAATCTTTCAGCAAATAAATAAGTATCTGAACACTGTAATTTCCGAGGAGTGCACCCTATGTGCAAGTAGGATCTAGAAAACATTGAGATTTGATTCAAGAATAAACTATTCCATTTTTTCTAAAGTTACTCTTTTCTTACACAAATGCCAAAACTATACAGAGGGATTTATTACTATATACACATTTTACAGATATGTATCCATAATAACTATCTTTGTTTAAAAGATATCTGTTTCATTTTCACATAGTTTGTACTGCATTTATCTGAAAGGAAGAACTTGCTTGCTTTCAGATTTATTCTACTGAATCAAATTTATTGTGGATTTAATACAACAATCTCCTGAAACTTTATAGATGCAATACCTTGAGGATTATGAGTCGCAAGGTACTACATTTACTTTATCTATAGTTAACTTACAGAATTTATCCATTTTGTAGCCAATTCCATACTGGTAAAATGTTTTACCAATTCATTCTCTTCTACCTTTTCTCTTGTTTGAGTTGAGAAATTTTTTACTGACATCTGAGCAAATGCGTTCTCAGACAATACAAAGGCCATTTTTTTTAACCCATTCTGTATTAACTCAGGCATAACAGAGGCAGCATATTCAGTATCTTCCCGGCGTACAATAGAAAGCTGCGATGTATCTGAAATAATTGCTCTTACATTTTTCTCTCTGGATATGTCAACAGTTTTGTCAATAGCACTTCTAAAATTCTCACTACTTATAAACCCTAACCATGTTTGTATAAGCGTCGCACTGGCAGCATCATAATCAATATTCACAAATTTCTCTTCCAGAATTTTCATATTTACTTATGCAGTTTTAATAATAAATAGTTACAGGCTAAAATACAAAAATGAAAAAGCGACGTTCTTTCTTCAAAGGAATTTTCTAAATTTCCTTACAATGAAAGCCTTTTTATGTTTTAACTATTTTTATTTCTCTAAGGTTTTACCTATATAGAAAATATGACCTTGCCGGAAACAAAAATTGCGCAATAATTAACTAATTATTGCGCAATTTATTGATGAATCGACTATTTATTTATTAAAAAAATCAGAATTAGAGATAGAAACCAGGTACTTATTTGCCTTCTTTTCAAAAAGATCTGTTAAAACAACTTCCAGAGGCTCTGCCATAATCACAGAAATAACATCTTCATTCTTATACCGGATACTCCAAAAATCATAATAACTGTCATGTATTTCTATGCTACAATAGTTATCAAAGTACAGATTTAAATCTTTTTTAGTAGCAATAAAGCCAACCTCCTGCAATAAGGCTAACCATTGACCAACAGCATAATGTTTTTCGACCCGATCACTTTCATGAACACCCAGTATATCATCAACTTCTCTACTAAAAAATAGTTTCAATGCATTCTTTTCCTCGTCGGTCAGTTGTAATTCATCAATTGCCTCAAATATTAAGCTAAATAAATGGAGACAATTTTTAAATCGCTGATAGTAGTTGGGTTCATAATGATCTACATTAGGCTCTGACAACACAATAGCTCGTACAGATATATCCCTTAAATTTTGAAATACCTTAATTCTATCCCTATTGGATTTAATATGATGCAAAGCAAAAGATGCATTCACAACAATATTATCCCCTAATCCGGATAATAACACAGACCAGTCCTGTAAAGACATATTCTCAGAAAATTCATTTTTCAGAATATAATTAACTTCAAAAGGGACTTCTTTCGCAATTTCTTCAAAGTTTTGTTTTGCGGCTTCCAATGCTTCGGCAAAGGGTTCTATGGCAACAATAGTTACTTTCTGCAGCTGGCGTAGAGGTTCATGTCCCAATCGCCGCACGATTTCCCTGGCTTGATACCCTGTTCCCGCGCCAATATCAACCAACACAGCCTCTTTCCAGCCCCTAAGTCGCTCGCAGATAAGAGTGTTTGCTAGCTGTTGGGTCATGCTAATCATTGGGAACTTTTTAATCAGAAGCTCAAATAATTGAATCTGTGGTATTTCAAACTTTTTAGTATAGATATGTTCATATTTCTCCGCGTTATCTTTGGTGAACTGTTTCATGGCTCTTGCAAATACAAAATCCAGCATTGTATTCTCTGCATCGATATTTTTCCAGCTTTCCTGCTCTATCTGATGGATAGGCTCCACAATCTCTTCATATACATAGTGAGGAAAACAACGTGCTAACCGGGTTAGTTTCTCTGTATTTGCTGTCAGAAATTTGTTCGTGAACATAGGTTATTCGTAAATTAGTTGTGGGTAATGATGATATATCAAAAATATCAAAAATGTTATTTCCCACAAGTAATCTCCTTACCGCCTGTAAAATATAGTTTATAAGCCTCAGATTATTTATTCACCTCAATAATACATTCTTTTTTAAGCGTATGTAATGATTCAATTTACAGGTTTGAAGCAACATCTGCTTCATACAACTCTTTATAAAAAAGTCTCAATCTCTTCACTTTAGTACTAACTCTTCTATATACTTCAATGCATGTATGAAGCGGTCTTCCATATTTCCTGACAGTAGAACGAAAGGCAATCTACGAGATTGTAATTCTTCTCGGAAGCGAGCATGCATCTCTTCTCTATCATTTGGACGATCTCTTATCCCATCAGGAATCCAAGGCAGATCAATATCCATAAACAGATACAAGTCTGCATAACAACCAGGAATAGTTTGTACTATCCATTCAGGACATTTGCTATAATATGCCTCACTATATACTTTGGTTTCCAATATATCTGTATCACAGATTAAAAGCTCTTGTGTTTGAGATAGATAATATTGTTCGAGTTTAATTTGTCCTTTGGCTATAGGCGTTACATCACGATATGTGAGTAAACGATTATGTCTTTCCTGATAGATCCGTGCGTATTCGGGAGTCCATACCGTATGAAAATGTGAAGCTAGCTGTTCAGCGAGTGTTGTCTTTCCTGTGGATTCTGAACCAAACAGGGTAATTTTTATTTTTGGATGATGTGATCTGGAAAATTGCATGTAATTAACATTCATACATAAAAAAATAACAACCCTTTTAAAAAGAGTTGTTATCTCATAAGTTTATAGTGTGACAATATTTTTAACTGACTTTTATCAGGAAAAGATCCTGCTTGCCATCTTTCTTTGCCTTTTTATCTACAACAGGTTGAAAACCTCTGATTTCCTGCCCCCCTCTGCTAAACTTCACAAAATAGCCTATGACTTTTTTCTTTACTACTAATTTATTGCCATCCAGCTTAATGTCTTTAGGATTATTTGATTGCACACGCCATCCATATCCCATCCATTCTTTAGCTATCAATGTAATATTATCCCATTCAAACAACCATGCAGTTTCCCGCCCACCTCTCTCTGAAGTCTTCCACTGATACTCTCCTGCATATTCAGCTGGTAATCTTTCATCTTTTTCAAGACCGGATTTTGGCAACTTATCAATATCCAGTCCGGTAAAATCAGAAGAGGGCAATACTATTGTTTCCTGCTTTCCATCTAATTTTGTAACAGTTGTTTTTGATTCATCCCCGGATACAGAGGCCTCCCTTGTATCGTTGGATTTAGTTTCAGGTTCTTTCTTTGGTTTCTTTTCCTTTTTCTCTTTTTTTTCAGGCTCTGTAGTTGCTATTGGCTCTGCAGGCCCTTCTTTTCCTGTTTCTGGTTTTGTTACAGGTTCTACAGTTGTACTTTTAGGGTCCATTGTTGTGTTTTTTACAACAGGGGCAGCAACAGATTCATCTGCATCCATCACATCAATGTATCCACTGGAATATACAATACTTGATACTTCACTGGTAGGTATAGAAAAGGTAGCCCCATTAGGTGAGGAAAACTTTTTGTATTGAATCTCATTTTTAGAGATCTCCACTACAAGAGCATCAATTACTGATTTATCTTTTTTCTGAATTTTATCCGGAGCCTTCTGTGCAATAGCCCAATGACTGATAAATAGTAATAAAACAAAAAGAAGGTTTTTCATTTTTGAATTGTTTTGTTTGTAGGCTAAAATCAAATTCCATACCATTTCACAAAATGCATCCAAAAATGAATTCAGGTGAAAATCGAGTTTATTGATTTTAGAGTGTTTGTTTGGTATAATGAATGTATGTTAATCAGTACAAATTTGCTCTGTAATACAGAAAGATACTACTTTAAATAATTCTTTTTCAGTGATTCATATTTTTTACGGTAATCTTTATTATCCCGCAAATTTTTTAAATATCGTTCCTCATCCTGCTTTACCTGATCTTTATTCATTTTACCAGTCTTAAAGGAAGTCTCTAACCAAGCCAGTGCATTTTCCCATTGATTCTGCTTTGCATAGGTACAAGCCATACCATATTGTGCCTGGGCATAGGGATTCTCTATTTTCAACGCATTTTCAAATTGCTTTAAGGCTTCTGTAGCATTACTCAGATTAAGATACACAAAACCCAGCTCAGAATAAAAATGTGCGTCTGCTGATTCAGGATATTTTTTCATAAAAGCCTGCATATCCTGTAATGCTTCATTGTATTTATTCTGATGAGCATATACGATTCCTCTTGTAAAGATAGCATCTTTCGCTACAGCCTGAGTGTCTGCTTTAATTACAGTATTCAGATCAGACAACGCTTCATTCATCTTGTCCATAGCCAGGTACGAAACGGCTCTATCTCTATAAGCCAGATAATTTTTACTATTCCGTTTAATGGCATCCTCAAAATCACTGATTGCTTTTTTATGATCCCCCTGCTGTTGATAGATCAACCCGCGATAACGATAAGCATCTGCATAATTATCTGCATAATCCAGTCCTTTTTTCACATCTTCCAGTCCTGCGTTGCTTTCACCTGACAGATACCGAACATAACCCAGCATACTATATAATTCTGCCAATTGTGTTTTAAATGATAACACGTTTGCTTTAGCTTCATTCTTTTTGTCTTTCTGGGCTTGAGATAACAAAGGTAGGGTCAAATTAATGGCTTTTGTTAAATCTGCTTTTGCCTCTGTGTATTTTCTACTATGAGTGTAAGCAAAGCCTCTTCCCTTTAGTCCATCTATATAGGTGGGTTCCAGTTCAACTGCTGTACTAAAGTCTTCTAGTGCATCTGCAGAGTTACCTAGTTGAATACGCGCCATACCACGGGCATAATAGGCTTCTTTGTAGCGTTCATTCACCTGTAAAGCCTGAGTATACTGCTCAATTGCCTTTTTATAGTTCCCTTGCTTTTCCCATAGCTGTCCCTGCATAAACCATGCAGCAGCATATTTAGGTCGGATAGCTACTGCATTACCTAATGACTTCTGTGCTTTTAACCAGTCATTTTGTTTCATGGCAAGGATACCCTCATCATAAAACTTGATAGCCTTAGCCTGAATATTTACAACCAATGCGGATTCCAAACCCAGAGCTTCTGCTTTATTAAAATCAGCTGCAGCTTCTTTAAGCTTGCTCACTTCCATCCATAACATTCCCCTCTGATAATATGCCTTTGCAAATTCAGGCTCTACCCGAATTGATTTCTCAAGATTTTCTTTTGCTGCTGTAAAATCTTTTATTTTAATCAATACCAATGCTTTCTGATAAGGATATAAACCTCTTTTAGGTGCTAATGCAATAGCTTTGTCATAATCTTCGAGAGCACCTTTAATATTATTAACCTTCTCTTTTAATTCTGCTTTTTTGGCATGGTAAGCAGGATTGAGAGGGTCAATAGCTTTGGTAATAATATCATAATCAGCAATAGCCGATACTACATCATTGCGACGTGTTTCATTCAAATCAGCCCGAGCCAGACGAGCCTCCAGATAATTCTGATCAAGGGCAATAGCTTCATTAAAATCTTCGATAGCTTTTTCCGCAGCCTTCTTCTCATTTGCCTGTAAATAGCTCTTGCCTCTTAATAAATATAACTCCGGATAGTTATTGATTGCTTTTTGTTTCTTCTTCTGTTTTATCAGATCGTCTGTCTGTTCTATTACATCTTTGTATTTCTTTGCATCAAACTGAGTCTTTAATCCAGATATTTCCTGTACAAAATTGGATAACCGTTTAATCTCCGGATCTAGTGTGCTTAACATTTCGGGCTTTGCATTCAGAGCCTTTCGGTAATATTCTATAGAGGATTCATAATCCCGGAAATTTTTTGCAATGTCACCTTTCTTTTTTAACTCATCGTATGAGAAATAAGTAGCAATAATCCGGTTTACTTCATTTATACGAATCTTGGGATAAGTTCGAAAAGGATATACTTCTGCTGCGGCCAGATAGGCATCTTTAGCTGCCAGGTAATCTTCTGTTGAGAAAGCCAGATCGGCCCGTTGGATTGCCTGAAGGTACTCACTTTCCCGTTCTTTCTTATCAGCTTCTTCTCGTTCACGCATGTATTTGGAAACGGCCTCTTCTATGTCCTTCTGAGAAGCTACCCCACCAGTATTCCCACTAGCTCCGGTTTCTTCAGAAGGTCCGGCTAACAAGGCTACATCATTTTCATGCCCTTCCAAAGGAGAATTGGGATCATAAAAGCTGATTCCCACAATTTTTGCTTTCCATCGGGTACCTACTTTCTCTGCACGAATCTGAGCTATCCTTTTGGTAGGAGAATAACCAACTCCTGACTTTTTATATTTGCTGCCAAAATGACTTTCAAAATAGACTTTTACATAAATAAAGTCCTTCTTCTTCACATTGGAAACTTTAATATCTGAAAATGTGATAGATGCATCTATGGTTTTTTCGTAAAAAACATCCAGTGTATTCAGATACTTCTCCGCACTTAAATCCTTCGTATTACCTAATTTATGAGCAGGGTCTATATCATCTTCAAGGACTACATCTTTATTATAGAATATTTGATTCTTGGAAGAGGAATAACTATTTGCAATTACATCTTTTAACTCATTAGGGGGAAGATCTGCAAATGTCACAAAGTTTAACAAATCCTGTAATTCCACAATGGCGTTCTTTGCCTGGTAACTAATCTCTGCACCTTCCTTTACGGTAAGTTCCTGAGCGAACCCAGCTATACCCAAAAGGGAAAGGATACTGTATGATAAGAGAAACTGGCGTATTTTGTACATGACTTTTCAGGTTGGGAATGTGTGTAAGCTCATAAAATCATCTCTAAAATCTACCGATATGAGGTTTGGAACTGGCACATCTCATCTGGTAAATTCAACTTTTCATGTGCATATTTTTGTTTGGCGTCTATAGTAACAGGTAGCAATCTACTAAATAACCATCCGGAGTTACGTGTTTGCCTGCTAAAGCGATTAACAGTAAATATCCACCCATCTATCTGTAAGAAATGATAGGTAATTTTATTTACTTGTTTGATAGCAAGCTGATTATGTTGAGCCTCATATAAGAACACCGAAAGTACTTCATCCTGATAGTGATTTGGCAGATAATTTCGGATGTTTTTCTTATCTGTAGTCAGCAAATCTATATTCATAAAGTCAGTTGCATGACTCAGGGGATTCAGTCCGGTAGTAGTATCTTTCCGGATAGGAAGCCGCAGAAAATCTGCAATGGCACTTACTACAATCCATTTTGACATCCCATTCTTCTCACGCTGAATTTTCAGAATCAGTGTAATCGTACTTGGCTTTCCCTTATAAGAAGCCGCACAGTTTACTTCAGCATACCAATTGGCGTCAAAGAAATTCAAATAGACAGGGTCCTCTGTATTACTTACCTGGCCAATAAATTGAAGGATCTCCGCTTTCTTCCAACTTGTATCGGAAGCATTGAAAAGACCTTTAATCATTTGTTCACGCTTAAACTGTGCAGTGGTGTCCTTCTTTTTGACATATTGCTTAATCAAGGTATTTTCCTTGTTGTTAAAACGTTCTATAAATTCATCTATTTGTTTAACCTGATAGGCAAAATTAGCAGTGACTTCGTCTTGAAATATTTGCGAGAAAACAGGATGAAAAGCAAAAAAGGCCAGCAACCAAACGATAACTTTCATTGAAAGAAATATTAATTTACTACTATGATTATAGTGTAATGATGATGTAGATTTGCTTCATATTAATTAGTGTAAATTAAAGGTGAGAAGTAATCGCATTTTTCAATTAGTTTGTAATAAACTTAGTATACAGGTAGTTAGTGTAAAGGTTTTGACATCTGTACACTAACCTGTGCATCAACTTTTACAGTTTACGTGTTTCTTCTATACCTACATCTGCCAGAAACACATCCCATAATTTCTTTGTTTCTCCATCTACAGCCTTTTCATATAATTTCAAGATCACAGTCACATTTCGTTGTGTCACATCACCGTATACCACTTTCCCATCTACTAACCCTTTAAATGTCTGCACAAATGATACAACTCCGTAGTAGTTTCCATCAGGTCCTTTGCGAAAATCGGTCGCATAGCTGATATCAGCATAGGAGACTTCTACTTCCTGATAATCTGCACCTACCAGTTTCAAACGACGCAGGTAATCTCTGATTTTATATTTATTCTTGATACCTGTATTCACGTTGGATACTTCTACTCTGGCATCCTCATTTACAAATAAAGTTACCGCAAGTCCAATGGTAGAGTTAGCCTTTTCTGCAGGAGTCTTTGGATCAACGATAGTTGCCAGATAAGTACCTAGTTCATCTACTTTGATAAGTGCCTTATTCCGGAATTTCTCAAATTCTTCAGGTCCACCAGGAAAAGCTACAGCATCGTCTGACGTATTGGAAGTATTTGTATTACCCGTATTGGCATTGGCATCTGTTTTTAATGTATTATCAACTCCTGTGATCTGGTCAGTCTGCGTTTTAGTAGCTTTCAGGCTTGCAGCAGCAGCAGCAGGATCTGCTATCAGCTCATGACGTCCATCTTTGTACAAAATAACAGCAATTTTGCTTTTAGCTAATTTTTGTTCTTTCGGTTTCTTATCATCTGCTTTCTTAAATTTCACCTCTTTGTCATTCAGTGACAGTTCAATTACAGCAATAACCTGATTGTCTAGCGTAATAATCAAATCATTCTGTTTATTGGCAGGCGTATGCATAAATCCGGCAGCTTGTGCATTATCTCCATTCAATGGATATACTACATAATTGCCAGTACTACTGAATGCCATTAGAACATCTCCAGCATCCATAGAATAGGCAGGACCAGGATTTTGAGGAATCTTATATTTTATTTTCTGGGGATTAATCTCAATGATTTTGCAATCCACCTTCTTTCCATTATTCTGGTAAACAATATCCTGAGCCACAGTTGGCAATACAGATACAAGCAAACTTGCAAATACAAGACTGTATTTGCGCAAAGTGGTAAACATATTTAAGTTCATTTGGTTTGGATAAAGATTCTGCATATAAGATTTAAATACCAACCCTTATGGTATCACCTTTCGGGTGTTTTACCAGAAAACTAAAGATAAAGTTGCAATAGGTAGAAAGAACCTATCAATTTAGATACCAAACTCCGTATTTCTTTTATTAATCAGCTTCACCGAGGATTTGTAAACGAAATGATGTCTTTTTTTACATACGTTTCAGGCTGAAAGTTGGCGATTTTCCAGTAGAAAAACAATTTTACAGGCTGACTAATAGCAGATTAAAGCCAATACATAAATTTATTAATTACTTAAAATCTTACATAGACCGATTCACTATAAGACACCCTATAAAACAAAAAGGCTGGAGAGTATCTCCAGCCTTCTACTTTTAATCGAGCTTTATTTTTATTCGTTTCCGTAAGAAACAGAAGGAATGGCTTTATCTATTTCCCAACGTCCTGTACCTTCTTCACCAATTACCTCAAACAGTTCAAGACAACGGCGAGCTACATATTCCTCTTCACGTTGCTCCTTATGGAACCAGTTTAGGAACTCCACAGTCACATGATCTTTCTCTTTATAACATTTATCTGCAATATTATTGATAGCCTGAGTGGTTTTTACTTCCAATTCCAATGCAGATTCGAATACTTCTCTAAAAGATTCAAATTCCTGAGGAATACCATCTACACTTGGAGATACGGCTGTTCCGCCCATATCACTCACATATTTGAAGAAACGCAACATATGCTCACGCTCATCTTCAGCCTGTTTGTAGAAATGGTCTGCACTGTAGTCGAAACCATTCCGATCACACCAGGAAGCCATCGCCAAATATACAGAAGAGTTGTAAGCTTCCATTTTGATCTGATTGTTTAGCAACGCTTCTACTTCCGTGCCAAGCAAACTTCTTAAACGCATTAAGTCTTTCATATATGTCTATTTTTTAGTCGATTCGAAATATTTTTTTTCGATATCCCAAAGTTCCGTCGTTCTATGCGAACCTCCAAATAATGAGGTGCTTTTTTGAGAAATTTATAAATAATCTGAATAGAAACAAAAAACGCACCCTGTTACACAGAATGCGTTTTTAAAAAAGTTTATATAACTACTCAGAAATAGAATGCCTTAAGCATATACAGGAATACTATATATTCTTTCCTGAATGATACTATTCAATTCAAACATAACAAATGCCCCGGCAAGCAACTCACGGAAGTTGATAATCTCTCTCAACGTCAATACATAACAATGTTCACACGCACATAAGGATATGATTTCTACATCGGTGGTCCGGGAGGTATCTGTAGCCATTTCAGCCAAGTTAATGCTAAAAACAGCGTTTTTTAACCGTTGCAGACAGCGTATATCAAAACGAGCAATCTTGTTTGCAAACTCAACCAACAAAGACTTTTCAACATCTGACTGATAAATACAACCTGACTTTGTACGAAAAACTTCCTGATAAGATTCAGTAATGGCGGGGGCAACTTTTTTACACATTCGACTCATTAATGATTAAGTGCTGTAAAGTTATGTCTTATTTAGACTTAATCCAAACAAAAATCAGTAATAAATTACATGATATAAATCAGTTTTTCTAAAAGGGCGAATTCAGCTAAAAAAACAGATATCCATTGGCTATTATGGGAGAATATGTAATTTTCACCACACAATTAGAATCTCAATCTATTTTCATATATGTCATTTATTTTACCTGTACGGGGTATTATGCCTCAATTTGGACAAGAATGTTTCATAGCGCCCAATGCGACAGTTGTTGGAGAAGTAACTATGAGAGACTATTGCAGCATCTGGTTTAACGCTGTTGTAAGAGGGGATGTTAACTCTATTACCATTGGACATCATACCAACATTCAGGATGGGGCTGTGATCCATTGTACCTACCAGAAACATAAAACTGTTATTGGTAACTATGTTTCTATCGCACACAATGCTATTGTTCATGGCTGTACTATTGAAGATGAAGTACTGGTTGGTATGGGAGCCGTTGTGATGGATGGAGCCATTATCAAGAAAAATGCCATCGTAGCTGCAGGAGCTATTGTATTACAAAATACAGTGATTGAAGAAGGTTGTATTTATGGTGGAAATCCAGCGAAGTTTATTAAAAAAGTAAGTCCGGAACAGGCAGAGGTTTTCCTTCGTACAGCCAATAACTATGTTATGTATAAGGATTGGTTTAAAGAATAAGAGATTATCTTAAGAGCAGATATTGATACCTTTAGTTATCCTATCAAATAAAGTATTTCATATAATCATCAGGATTCTTTACTATGAAATTGTATATGCTGTGATTATTTACTCTATATACAGTTCAATTAAAGCTCTTGTGCTAAAATAGGAAGAAAGAAAAAGTTGAATGGAATTAAGTTCAAGCCCAAATGGACACATCCTTCAACGTAAAAAGTTTTTACATAAAAGTCGAGTGAACCTTTTCTTTTCAACCAACCTGTTTTGAACTCAGCACACAAAATTTCCTGTACTGAGTTCAAAACTATTTACAGCTATTACGCCACAAAACCACACAAAGCATATTCTGCCTCCATTTTTTTCAAAAAAATATCAAGTTAACTAACTAATAAACAACATCTTAGCTCATCATTAGCACTTATCTCAAAAAAAAGTCAATTTTTTTTATGGAAAAAGGCTACTGCCTACACCTATAGATCAGCAGCGCGTTGCAATAGTTTGTTCATTCACTTTAACCATCCATTGATCATGGAAAAAGCAAACACTATTGCCCTTTCACTCAATGATATCATATTTGAGAACCGTAACAAAAGTTATGGTGCCTATCAGTTACGTTCTATTTATGAACGCTATCTGCAACGTGCTACGTTTCTTGGAGTAGTAGCCTTCTCAATTGTACTGGCAATTTTATGGAACATGTTTAAACAGTCTAATGAAGATTTTATTGACCCTAAATTGACTGCACCGGTAACACTTACTACAATAGTAGAACCTCCACCTATTGAAGTACCAATAGAAATACCTCCTCCCCCATCAACTCAGCAACAAGTTGCAACAGTGGATTTGCGGGAGATGAAGGTAACATCACCAGAAGATGCGACACCAAATGAGAATATAACACACATAGAGGATATTGGGGAAAAGGAAATTTCTAATGAAAATCATGAAGGTCCAATCTCTACAGATCTTATGCTTGTTGATCCCAATGAGAATACGAATACTGGTGTTGGAGAATTGATAGATAATCCTGATAACAAAATTTTTACAGCAGTTGAACAAATGCCTGAGTTTCCAGGTGGAAGAGAAGAAATGAACAAATTTCTTTCTAAAAACCTTCGCTTCCCAGCTTCTGCACAACAAAAAGGAGTTTCAGGGGTTGTGTACATAAGCTTTGTAGTGAGTAATACGGGCGCTGTGTCAGATATTAAAGTATTGAAAGGCATTGATGAAGCTTGTGATAAAGAAGCAGTACGTGTAGTAGAGAAAATGCCAAACTGGAAGCCTGGCCGTCAGAATGGTCGCAATGTAACAGTACGTTACTCATTGCCATTACGTTTTGCAATCACTCAATAAGAGAAAACATTGTTCATTCTATAAGAATCTTCCAATGTAAAGTGAAGAGGAGTTTATTGGTTACGTGCAAAAGCCCGCTGGTTCTACCTACGGGCTTTTGTTTTGATAAGAATAACTCTAGCTTTGTCAGTATCAATAACTTTTTTGTACTTCATTTTCTTACCATATCATGAAATTCGCAACCAAAGCTATTCACGCTGGGGTGGAGCCCGATCCAACCACAGGCGCTATCATGACTCCTATTTATCAGACATCCACCTATGTGCAGGAAGCACCTGGCAAACACAAAGGTTATGAATATGCCCGCACACAGAATCCTACCCGTAATGCGTTACAGGCAGCACTGGCAGCACTGGAAAATGGCAAACACGGATTATGTTACGCCTCCGGCCTGGCATCCATAGATGCCATCTTAAAGCTTTTTAAGCCAGGTGATGAAATCATTGCCACTAATGACTTATATGGAGGCACTTACAGAATCTTTACAAAGATTTACAGCAACTTTGGCCTGAAGTTTCATTTTGTGCCTATGCAGGACATGGCCTCTGTTGAAAAATACATCAACGCAAATACCAAGATGCTCTGGCTGGAAACTCCTACCAATCCGCTCATGCGTCTTATTGACATACAGGCAGCTGGTACCTTGGCAAAGAAACACAATGTCCTGTTAGCTGTTGACAATACTTTTGCCACTCCTTATCTTCAACTGCCATTGGAAATGGGAGCTGATATTGTGATGCACTCAGTAACCAAATACCTGGGTGGGCACTCTGATACGGTAATGGGAGCGTTGATTGTCAATGATGATGAACTGGCTCAGCGACTAGCCTTTATCCAGAACGCGAGCGGAGCAGTACCAGGTCCTCAGGATTGTTTTCTGGTATTACGTGGATTAAAAACGCTACATGTACGGATGCAACGTCATTGTGAAAACGGACGGGCTATAGCTGAATATCTTGCCAAACATACGAAGGTAGATACAGTTAACTATCCTGGATTTTCTACCCATCCTGCTAAGAACCAGATGCGTGATTTTGGGGGAATGGTTTCTTTTACATTAAAAGGAGATGATTGGGATGAAGCTTTACGGGTTATGTCCAGCTTCCATGTGTTCTCATTAGGCGAGTCATTAGGAGGTGTAGAAAGCCTTGTTACCCATCCTGCTTCTATGACACATGCCAGCATTCCCAAAGAAGAACGCCTGCAATCCGGATTAAAAGATACGCTTATCCGGTTAAGTGTTGGAATTGAAGATATAGAGGACCTTATTGCTGATTTACAACAGGCAATCGGGTGACGTGGTCAGATCCTTTCTGTAGCTTCTTACTACAGAAAGGATCTCCCTTTATATAGAACCAGTAAATCTAAGCTGATTTGATAGAATACATAGTTCTGCCTGTACGCATATGCATATAAAAATATGTCTGCATCAGGGTCTGAAAGTCTTCCAGACAACGAATTATTAATACAAGATTATTTCTCTCCCGCAGGTAGGTTAACTTACATTTCTCTAATGGAAATATAATCTCTCCAGGTTCTTTAAAATGGAAGATAACACTCTTCCAGGGTCCGACAGACATATCGATCTGTGATATCAAAAATTCATCCTGCGCAACGGGTGCTTCCTCTACTACCTCTTCAAACATTTTTTTGACACGTTCGTAAGATACCTGAAATAAATCAGGAAGATTTTCTTTCATCCATGCTTCACATTGAATACGAAGCCAGTGAGAATATAACTCTTTCATAGGGAGTTATGTTAAAGTTTAGAGAATGTATAGACTTTCAAAACAGTGGTTACGAAAGATAGCAACTTGATATATCAAATTTAGTATTTTTTCGACAAAAAATATAAATTCTTCGACTAAAAAATTACGCGTGTAACAAGCCCCTTTCGTCAGAATGAAAAATTATAATTTTCAGTAAACCACACATCTTTCCTAAGAAATCTTAACTTGCCAGCATGATTGCCAAAAAGCCTTATCTAATGTTCTCAGTGGCATTTTTACTATGGATTGGTAAGGATGAATCTATTTACAGTCTACAAAAAAGCATGCAATTATCAAATTTTCATCAGCAATTATTTGACAATTATTCCAGGTATTATGAATCAAGGGTCAAATATCGACGCTTCAAACATCAGGATCTGGTTGTATTACTTGACAAGTTTAAAAAAAATAACATCTTAAGTAATAGTATTACAGGGAAATCCTATCAAAAACGGGATATTTACCTTCTTAAAGCTGGTACTGGAAAGACCAAGATACTGCTCTGGTCGCAGATGCATGGCGATGAAGCAACAGCCACTATGGCCTTGCTGGACATATTTAATTTCCTGACAGCCAATGACGAATTGAATACCTTCCGGGAAAAAATTTTGTCAGAAACTACAGTATACTTTGTTCCTATGTTAAATCCCGATGGGGCTGAACCATTTGAACGTCGTACAGCGCAATGCATTGATATGAACAGAGATGCTTTGCAATTGCAAACTCCCGAAGCCAAACTACTGAAGCAACTCCAACACGATCTCAAACCGGATTTTGGTTTCAATCTGCATGATCAGAATACGCATTATACAGCAGGTGCCACCCGTAATCCAGCAACCATTACATTCTTAGCACCGCCTATAGATGCTCAAAATACAATAAATGATGTTCGTAAAAGAGCCATTCAATTAATTGTTCAGCTGAATCAGCATATACAAACCTTTATTCCTAATCAGGTAGGGCGCTGGTCAGATGAATATGAGCCTCGTGCATTTGGTGAGAATATGCAAAAATGGGGAACCAGCACTATTTTAGTAGAATCAGGAGGCTACCCGAATGATCCTGAAAAACAGTTTATTCGTAAACTAAACTTTATAGTATTACTGGATGCATTTTATCAGATAGCCACTCAAAGCTATCAGAATGAGAAACTGGAGCCATATGCAAGTATTCCTCCCAATGAAAAAAGGCTATTCGACCTATTAATCAAGAATGTGAAGGTAAAGGATAGTGTAGTAGACATTGGTATTATTCATAATGAAACTACAGTAGGTTCTTCATTTTATTATAGCGGTCAAATTTATGATTGGGGAGATCTGTCTGTATTTTATGGGTATGAAGAGTTAAATGGGCAAAAGCTTCAGGTAAAGGAAGGAAAACTGTATCCTCAAAAACTATCAGTGATAGACGATGTAGCCAGATTGCCTATAGCTGAATTATTACAGCAAGGGTATCTGGCAGTACAAGTTGATCAGATTACACCTGAACAACGGACTACACATACATTGCCTATACATATTATTTCTGCTAAAGAGGATTTTAACTCCAAAATAGGAGAAGGCAAAGAAGCAAACTTTTTCCTAACAGAAAACGGAAAGATTCGTTATGCAGTCGTTAATGGATTTTTACATAAAGTTGAGCCCTGACTTCCAGTATTGAAGCTACACTCAGGATTATTATTCATTCTTTTATTCAATAGTTTAGAAAATGGCATTAAATTACGTCTGGATCGCCTTTTTTCTTATTGCATTTCTTGTTGCACTCTTTAAGCTTATTTTTCTGGGCGATACCCAGATCTTTAAGCTTATCATTGATGGCACATTTGATACAGCCAAAATTGCCATTATGGATATTGCACTCCCTTTGGCTGGCATTATGACGTTTTTTTTGGGAATTCTGAATATAGGTGAGAAAGCGGGAGCCATTCAGTTTCTATCACGTATTATTGGGCCTTTCTTTAATCGTCTTTTTCCGGAAGTACCCAAAGATCATCCAGCCAGCGGACACATGATGATCAATTTCTCAGCTAATATGCTGGGACTGGATAACGCTGCGACTCCCTTTGGATTACGTTCGATGAAAAGCCTTCAGGAACTAAATCCAGAAAAAGAAGTAGCCTCCAATGCTCAGATTATGTTTCTGGTACTACATACGGCAGGTCCGGTACTGATCCCTCTCAGTATTATGGCTCAACGTACATTATTAGGTGCGGCCAACCCTTCCGATGTTTTTATTCCCTGTCTGATTGGTACCTATATCACCACACTTATAGGTATGATTGTAGTTGCTCTCTGGCAAAAGATCAATCTGTTACATCCTGTGATGCTGGCATGGATAGTTGGATTTACAGGAATTATAGCACTATTACTCTGGTATCTGTCAGGTTTGGATAAAACCCAACTGGAGGTGTTTTCACAGGTAGCAGGTCCATTGCTCCTGTTTGTGATTATGGTGGCCTTTATTCTGGGTGGCATACGTAAAAAGATAAATGTATTCGATGCCTTTATCGAAGGAGCCAAAAACGGATTTGAAGATTCCTTAAAGATCCTACCTTATCTTATAGGTATGTTGGTAGCAATCAGCATATTCCGCAATTCCGGCTCGCTGGCATACGTTGTTGATGGTATAGGCCATTTGCTTGCGATGACGGGTGTCAATACAGACTTTGTACCTGCCTTACCTGTTGCTATTATGAAACCCTTTAGTGGCAGTGGCGCACGCGGCCTGATGATAGATGTGATGAAAACCTACGGAGCAGACTCTTTTCCTGGACGGGTAGCCTGTATCTTCAACGGCTCAGCAGATACCACGTTTTATATTATTGCCTTGTATTTTGGGTCTGTAGGTATCAAAAAAGTACGCTATGCAATTGTAGCTGGTATTATCGCAGATATTGTGGGTGTCATTGCCGGTATATTTCTGGGGTATCTGTTCTTTCACTAACAATCAGCATGAATCAACCCGAATATAAGGCAATGATTTTCTTTGGAGAAGTCGTATTGCATGTGCATAGTTTGTTGCATACTATTTTTTGTAAAGTCAAAACAAATTCACTGATCCGTGGACAGATTGCCTGTTGAACATAGCAGTTTTGCGCGTAAGAATAACTCCAATCATTTTTTAATTTACGTATAACTGACAGCAGATTTTATTTTTGACCAGAACTTTGATCATGTTGGCTATTGCGTATAGTTCACCGCACTATCATTAGGCTGCAGTAGATAATGCACAGGTCAATAATGTTGAACAGGGAAATCAGAACAGATAATACCAGAGCCTAAGACGTATTCTGAGGCAAAAATTGTATTTTCTTTATAGTACACGCTTTGTTTTTTAGCTTTTTCCTTATTTTACTAAACTAAAAAATGAGCTAAAAAAAAGCCGGTTTTTTAGCTCATTTTTTAGCTAACCTTTTATTTACCCATTTTCAACAAACAACATAACAGCTTATAAAACAAAAACTTACCCCAAGACACCCTACTTAGTTTTTAGCTTACTTTTTGGATCTTTTTAGCTTTTTTTAGTTTTTTTTGTTTTTTAGTTCATGTGTTCCCTCCCTATAGGGAGGGAACACATGAACTAAAAAACGTATCAGGGTAAATTAACAAGATGACAAGTAACTGCCTTCTTCTCTGCATTGACACATGTATATCAATATAGCTATACGTTGTTTTATCATGTTTTCACCTTTAATTTATAGAACAGGTAGTTTACCTCATTGATAAATGACCTGGTCGTAGAAACGTTGCTGTAAGGAAGTAAGATGCCTTCTAAAAACAAAGCCTACACTCTTTAGGAAGTGCAGGTTTTGTTACTTCTTTGATAACAAGATAAATTTACCTTTTTGAAGATATGATAAATCTATAATCTGTAAATCATTTTCCTGCTTTGGTAAACTTCCGGATTGTTTCTACCTCCTGTTGCTGATAGGGTGTGCCATCCGGACGGAATATATCATGAAACCATAGTTTTGGCTCTTCCCCACTAGGTAATGGTTCATCCCATGCATAGATAGTATTCGTTTTTCCTTTTACCAGTCCCCAGTTAATAGCCCCTACCTTGTATTTGTCAAATATAGGCAGACATCCTTCGAAAGTGCTTTTATGTTTACGAGCCATGTATTCTGTACAAATCAACGGTCTTTTGTAGGTAGCTTGTAAGTCTTTGATTTGCGCCTCAAGTTTTTCAGGCGTCACATAATTATGGAAAGTAATAATATCCGAGCTATTCAGCATTATTTCATTACTCATCGGATGATCATGCCACCAGCCTGCTGTCAGTGGTTGAGAAGGATTGACAGCTCTGGCCCATTCAAATGATTTTTTCAACAATGGCACTACCGCATCCAGATAACCAGAATTGGAGGGTTCATTAAACAAATCCCATACCAACACACGTGAATCATTGGCAAATGCGCCTATAATTCCTTTTGTGTAATCTTCCAGTTTACCCCAGGTGCGAGAGTCAAACAACATTTGTGTGCCAGGGCAACGCAACCATCCGGAATTGTGAACGCCGGTTTTAGGTTCAGGTTGTTTGCCAGCTTTTGGGTTGTCATTCCAGCAGGAGTCAAACAAGACAAACATAATTTTGATATGATGCTTATCTGCAATCGTCAGAAACTCATTGATGCGTTTCAGAAAACCTTCTTTATCTGTATCATAGGGGATGTTATGTAAAAATACCCTCATGATATTCATGCCTAAACTTTCTGCCAAGGCAAGTTCCCTATCAATTGTCTGTGGATCAAAGGTATCAGCCTGCCACATCTCCAGTTCATTAACCGCTGTAGATGGAATAAAATTGGCTCCAACTAAAAATGGCTGTTTAGCATACCAAGCATTGGCTTTCTCAATAGTCCAGCGACCTGCTTGTACGGGTTGACTGGTCCGGGGTTGCCTGGGTGACTTTGTTTGTGCTACCCCAACAAAAACGGATGCATTCAAACACAGCAAAAAAAGTAATACTATCTTTTTCATAAAACTGAATAGAGGGAAAACGTATAATTGAGATTAGGTGTACTTATTCATTATCAAGGCACTACAGGAAAGGCAACGATACGTACTTTGGTACATCCATAAGGAATCAATGTAATCTTTTCTGTCTGGTTTTCTACTTTTCCTTTGTAAATCCCAGACCGTTCCGTTACAGGCGAAGGGGCTACATCATTGACAATCTTCCAGTCTGGAATCTTTTTGGCATCTACAGTAATTTCAATAGGTGCATTAGTCAGATTCCAGATAAACTGATCCGATACAGGCTTCACCTTTTTTATTGATACAGACTGAAAAGGTTCGGCAACAGTCTTTGCCACTATTCCATAGTTCCAGTCACCTACAGGAAAGACATTAAAATAATCGCCTTCTTCTTTCTGACTTTCTTTCTCCCATCGTTCACCCAGCTTTAATGCATAGACCAATGGTCCATGTTCCAAAGCCCGCGTGTTACGTCCCCAGGTTGAGAACTGAGCCTGCATAGGTAACTCCAGGGTTAGTTTATCCTTGTCTTTCCATGTATGGTTAATAGTTATTACCTGTCCTCCTTTTTCTGTACGTAGTTTTTGTCCATTCAACAAGATAGTTGCTTCCTTACACCAGGAAGGAATGCGTAGTTGCAAAGGAAAGCTAACTTCTTTCTTTGTAGAGAATGCAAATTGAATAGACTCTTCAAAAGGAAAGGTTGTTGTTTCAGTAATGGTAACTTCCTGTTGAGTCTTCCCTACTTTAGCGACAATCTGATTAGGACCATATTCCAATGCAGCCAACCCTTTATCAGGAGTACCATACCACATATGGGCAACAAACTTTGTCCACCCCTGATGCATATTTGCCAGACAACAGGTATAACCACTACGCATACCGTAGACATTGTTCATTTCCCGATCAAAGGGTAAGGAAAAGTTAAATACTCCACGTTTTACCTGTACCTGATTGGCAATCTGAAAGTATTGCTTGGCATTGTAGTCATCCGTTGTCTGAGTAGGCAGCGCATTGAATGTCATCCGTTCCAATGCATCCATATAGTGGATATCTCCCGTAATTCCGATAATCTCTTCCAGTGAAAACATTGATTCTACAATAGCACAAAGTTCTGTTCCCTGGACCGGATCATTTCCATGTAAATCTTCATCAGCCGAAAAAATACCCATAGGTAAACCATGTAAGGTCATCAGGTCATGAAAACCTGTGCTTAAACCTGACAGATATTTTTTATCGCCGGTACGCTGGTAAGTTATAGCGGGCGACTTTATGGCCATTCCCACATTGACACCATGACGACTCATCCAGTTTTCATTATCCTGATAAGCAGCAGCGCGGATGACCCAATCCCGGTTTGTCAGCCAGGTATTCCACTCAAATGACTGCGACTCAATCAGTGCAGCCAACTCCAGTAGCGAGGCTTCTTTCGTAATACCATACAGCCATTGGGCAATCATGGCATTGTCAATGCCTCGGGAAGCAGACCAGTCAGTCCATTTTCCAATAGGGCATTTTTTGAGTGACTGCAACTGGTAGTTAAAGAAACGACTCATAAACGGAATCACCCGTTTGTCCTGTGTAGCAGTATAATACTGTTTCAATACTTTCAGCATCACCATTTTAGGCCACCAGTCTTCCCCTAACTGACAGGAGTCAACAGTTATGGCAGCTCCTTTCTCCCGCTCTGCTTTCGTGATAGGACCAAAATATCCGGAAGGGCGTTGATGAGTTAGCGTCCATTCAATGTATCGGTTCACTTTATTCTTTAAAACCGGATCATTGAGTAGATAGGCAAGTGGCACTGCCCCATCCAGCCAGTAAGGAGTTTCTTCCCAGCCATCTCCTTTTCCTCCCAGCCAACCATTGTCATCTTTGATCTTTCCATATACTTCATCCAGATGTCCGGTTGTTCCATCCCGCATAATCTGAAGCTGATGCAGAAGCCACCCTTTGGGTTTGACAGCTCCAAGAGGTAATTCTGTATAGGCAGGAGATTGTATGGTTTGTGCTTTCAGAGAAGACGAATGACCGAAAAAAACAAATACTATTGATAGAAAAAACAGAGAAATAGTGTAACGTAGATAGATATTCATGAATGAACGGGTAGTAAATCCTGATTAAATTCAACCCAATAAACCAAAAATACTATATTTATCCTATGAAAAATTTCATCAGTCCAAAGAAAGACATGAGTTATTGATACCTATCCTGGAGGAGTTTGGGAGAAACAATCAGGTTACAGCATCCAGAACTATTCCATCTGTCTGTAAGTTTTAATTATATAAATCTCTGATTTACTCTTGTTGACTGTTGGTTTATACCTAAGGTTTTTACTTTCTTTGGGGTATTAATTCATAAGTATTCCTTTAGACAAAGACAGTTATCTTATTCTGAAAATATATGCGACACCTCCTGAAAGTTCATCCATCGGACAATGTCATTGTAGCACTGACTGACTTATCCAAAGGGCAAACGCTGACATACGAAGGCGAGACCTACATCTTGCAAGATAACATACAGCAAAAGCACAAGTTTGTCACTGAGGATCTGAATACCGGAGATCCTGTCATTATGTATGGTGTATTGGTAGGCAAAGCCATGCATCCGATTCCAAAAGGAGGGTTAATCCATACACAAAACCTCAAACATGCTGCTGCAGATTACTCTGGAAAGCAGAAAGACTATACATGGACTCCTCCGGATGTTTCCAAATGGAAGGACAGAACATTTATGGGATATCTTCGTTCAGATGGACGGGTAGGCACTGCTAATTACTGGTTATTTGTGCCTACTGTATTCTGTGAAAACCGGAACCTGGAAGTAATAAAAGAGGCGTTGAATAAGGAGTTGGGTTATGGTCAGAGTGAAAAATACAAGAATTACACCCGTCAACTAATATCCATGTATGAATCAGGACAGTCGCCAGATACTATGTTATCAGCTGACTTGTCTTTGCAGGAAGAAATGTTTCATACCAAACGCCTGTTTCCAAATATCGACGGCATCAAATTTCTGACACACCAGGGTGGCTGTGGAGGTACACGACAGGATTCGGCTGTATTGAGTAAGTTATTGGCTTCTTATGCAGATCATCCAAATGTAGCGGGAGTTACAGTATTAAGTCTGGGTTGTCAGCACTTGCAGATGGATGACTTCAAACAGGAAATATTTCAGCGTAACTCCAAATTTGATAAACCTCTGTTAATGTTTGAACAACAAAAGAGCCAATCGGAAGAAAGTCTGATTTCAGAAGCGATCAAGCAAACTTTTGTACACTTGGTTAAAGCCAATACACAACAACGCCAGCCGGCTCCTTTAAGCAAAATGGTATTGGGTGTAAAATGTGGTGGTTCTGATGGTTTTTCGGGTATATCAGCCAACCCCGCAGTTGGTTATGCAGCTGACTTGCTGGTAGGTTTGGGTGGCACTGTATTACTGGCTGAGTTTCCAGAGCTCTGTGGTGTAGAGCAGGAGCTTGCCGACAGATGCATCAACAATGAGATTGCGGCTAAGTTTGTTCACCTGATGAAATCCTATAATGCACAGGCTGAATCTGTAGGCTCTGGCTTCCATGCCAACCCTTCACCTGGCAACATTCGGGATGGACTGATTACAGATGCTATCAAGTCAGCAGGCGCAGCAAAAAAAGGAGGCACTGCTCCTATTGTAGATGTGCTCGACTATACAGAACCAGCTACCAAGCAGGGTCTGAATCTGGTATGCACTCCTGGTAATGATGTAGAAGCAACTACAGGAAAAACGGCATCAGGCTCTACCCTGATTTTATTTACGACAGGTCTGGGTACACCAACAGGTAATCCGGTATGTCCTGTTATTAAGGTAGCCACAAACAGTGATCTGGCTCGTCGTATGGCTGATATTATTGATATTGATACTGGCGATATTATTACAGGACAAACGACCATTGAACAAAAAGGGGAAGAGATTCTGGAATATTGTATTCGTGCAGCCAGCGGTCTGGAAAAGATTAAATCTGTTGAACTGGGACAAGATGACTTCATTCCATGGAAACGTGGGGTAAGTCTGTAAACGTAAAAAATTGACACTCTTTTATAATTAATACAACCTATTACTCATTCTGTTTTTATTCGTTTCATGTTTTCTCTTACTCATAAAACAGCTGTCATCACAGGCGGAGGCAGTGGCATTGGGCAGGCAATAGCCCGCTTATTTGCTAAACAAGGTGCCGAAGTTATTATTCTGGATCTGAATGAAACAGGTGCCAGCCAAACTGTAACTGATATTCTCAGAGAAGGTGGCAAAGCTGTATTTTACCGTTGTGATGTATCAGATCAGTCTGAAGTAAAGAAAGTGCTTGATCTGGCATCCAAAGTAGATATTCTGGTTAACAGTGCCGGCGTCTCTCATGTCGGAAAGCTTGAAAACACTTCTGAAGCAGATTTTGACCGCATTTTCAGGGTAAATGTAAAGGGCGTCTATAATTGTATGTCTGTAGCTGTTGAAAAAATGAAAAAACAGGGAGGCGGCGTTATTCTAAACCTGGCATCAGTTGCTTCTTCAGTAGGTATACCGGATCGGTTTGCCTATTCAATGAGTAAAGGAGCTGTATTAACAATGACTCTCTCTGTAGCAAGAGATTATATTGATCAGAAGATACGTTGTAACTGCATTTCACCAGGGCGAGTACACACACCGTTTGTGGATGACTTCCTGAAAAAGAACTATGCAGGGCAGGAAAAGGAGATGTTCGAAAAACTGGCAAAGACTCAACCTATAGGACGGATGGGTACACCAGAAGAGATGGCAACTCTGGCATTGTATCTCTGTTCAGATGAAGCTGGATTTGTAACAGGTGCAGATTATTCCATAGATGGCGGATTTGTTTCGCTTAAATAAAGAACTGGTTTAAACTGCTTTTATATTTACATAAGTCATTCCAAATTTTGGATGGGAATCTGTTTTATAAAATCAGCGGTTATGCTTCCGAAAAGTATAAGCGCTGATTAGTTTTTCAGAAATCTCTCTTCCTGAGTTTACTCAGATTCCTTTTCATCACTCTACTTGTGGCATCCTACTTTTTTGCTTGTCCAAAAAAGTAGGCAAAAAAAGACTCTTTTCTCCGATCCTTCCCCCACAAGGCCAAAGGCCAACCTCGCGGAGAAAAGATTGCCAACGCACCTACACTACCTTTCGCGATCAAAGGAATCTACCCTCTCTTTGTGGCTTGAGTTATTAATACTGCTTTTTCTAAAATTTGGGCTGAATCAGCTTTCTGCTATTAGGGTTATTTCATTCCAGATCATCCAGAAATTGCTGGTAAGCTCCTTTTAATTCTCTGTTTGCATTTCGGTTGCCAGCAGCTTCACTTACTTCGATTCCTTTCTTAAAGGTGTTCTCAGCCTCTTCATTGCGTCCCAGATCTGCATATAATTTAGCGGCATGGTAGTAGGTGCCTACATAATCCGGATGCTCTGTCAGGAGCTTTTCATAATACGTCAGAGCCTTCTGCACATCAGATTTCAGGTATTCAGTTGCTATGGCATATAAAGTAAAAGGATCATTGGGATCTTCCTTCAAAAAATCAAATAGTTGCTCAAGTCTGTTCATTGTATAAATAAAATTAATCTTCTGCTTGCTCTTCTGTCTCAAAGGTAAAGCTTCTTTGAATGGCAAAACAAATTCCTGCTTCAGTTTGTATTCCACTCACAACCAACTACTTTCCAATTCAACATACAAATATCACACTCTGTAACACATTTTTGTATTTTTCGGTTGATCTTTATGACTCTTCACATGAAGATTCTTTTATATTTGCACTGTTACGTTACAGAACAATGAATGGTATTCAGGAATCGTTCTGTAGGTATTTCAATTTTTACTAAATAACCATTTTTATTGCTTATGAAAATCTTAGTCTGTATTACTCATGTTCCCGACACGACAACTAAAATTGCCTTTACTGATAATAATACCAAATTAAATAAGGCTGGAGTGCAGTTTATTACAGGTCCCTATGATGATTATGCATTATCCCGTGCCATTGAATTGAAGGAAGCTCAAGGAGGAACTGTAACAGTTCTGAATGTTGGAGAAGCGGATACAGAACCGACCATTCGCAAGGCACTGGCAGTAGGAGCTGATGACGCTATCCGCATCAATGCAGAGCCAACAGATGCTTATTTTGTTGCAGAACAGATTGCCAATATCGCCCGTCAAAATAGCTACGATCTGATTCTGATGGGTAGAGAATCCATCGACTTCAATGGTGGTCAGGTTCATGGTATTGTGGGCGAGATGCTGGGTATTCCATCTGTTTCACCTGTTATGAAACTGGATATTGAAGGTACAACAGCCAAGATGGCACGTGAGATTGAAGGTGGAAAAGAATATGTGGAGGTATCTCTCCCACTGGTAGCTGGCTGCCAGGAGCCTATTGCGGAATGGAAAATACCTAATATGCGTGGTATTATGTCGGCCCGCACAAAACCTCTTCAGGTGATAGAGCCATCCTCTAAAGATACACTTACTCAAGTTGCCGAGTTTCAGTTGCCTGCCCCTAAAGGTGCGGTTAAAATGATCCCTGCAGAAAATGCAGAACAACTAATTTCTTTACTAAAAAATGAAGCGAAAGTGATATAAGGCCCGACTTTTGCTTTACCCCAACTATGCAAATAATTTTAAATTAACACGTAAATTTTATCTAAACTACACTATGAAAAAGTTAATCATTCTTGCATCATTTGTTATTCTTGCTTTTACTCAGCAATCATTTTCTCAGGCTCCTGTTGTTCCGAAATATGAATACATGCAGGTAACAACGATTGAGTCACTGGTTGCCGGAGGTATGGGTCGTTCACGGATGATTTCCACAGATCCAAATGGAAAACTACAGGAACTTCCATTAGAAAATTTCTTTAGCCTGGGTGGTATCAATTTTTCGAATGTTCGAAACAATGACAAAGTTATCACAGACAAGATCAATGAGTTAGCAGATCAGGGATGGGAAGTGGCGCAGGTATCTACCGGAGCGACAGATGATTCCGGAAAAGGGATCTTCATTACGCGTTATCTGATGAGAAGGCCGAAGAAGTAAAACAAGATTTCAAAACAAGAATGTTACAATTCTATTAAACGCCAGGTAGCACAAAAGCTATTCTGGCATTCTCAAGTTGAATCTATTATTAAAATTCTGATATGTCTGTTCTTGTTTTTATAGAAACTGCTGAAGGCGCAGTTAAAAAATCAGCCTTGGAAGCCACAGGATATGCGGCAGAAATAGCAAAAAAAACAGGTACCACTACCACTGCTATTGTCATTGGAGCAATCGATGCAGGTGAACTGGATAGTGTAGGAAAGTCAGGTGCCAATAAAATTCTGCATGCTACAGATGATCGCCTGAATGTCCCAAGCAGTCAGTCATATGCTACTACTATAGCACAGGCCGCTGAGAAAGAAAATGCGGAAGTTGTAGTTCTGGCTAAATCAGCCTTAACAGATGCTATTGGAGCAAGACTGGCAGCTAAGTTAAAGGCAGGTCTTGCATCTAACGTTACAGAACTACCAGACCTAAGCAATGGGTTTAAAGTGAAACGCAGCATTTACACCGGAAAGGCTTTTGCAGTAACCGAAATGAAATCTGCCAAAAAGATTCTGACCATTAAGAAAAATGTGTTTACCCCAGAAGAAACAGGTAGTGTAGCTCCTATTGAAGCATTTACCCCTACTTTATCTGAAGCAGAGTTTGCTATTAAAGTCACAGGCGAAGAGAAAGCTTCAGGAGAAATATCTCTGACTGAAGCTGATATCGTTGTATCCGGAGGTCGTGGTCTGAAGGGTCCGGAAAACTGGGGGATCATTGAAGAGCTGGCTCATGCATTACATGCAGCAACCGGATGTTCTAAACCTGTATCAGATTTAGGATGGAGACCGCACCACGAACACGTAGGACAAACTGGGATCAAGGTAAGCCCGAATCTGTATATCGCTGTAGGTATTTCCGGAGCTATTCAGCACCTGGCAGGTGTCAATTCCTCTAAAGTGATTGTGGTAATTAACAAAGATCCGGAAGCACCATTCTTCAAAGCTGCGGATTATGGCATTGTGGGGGATGCATTTGATGTCCTTCCCCGCCTGACTAAGGCAGTGCAGGCAGCCAAATAAATCTGCTTTTATTTAGTAAACCTCTGACATTTTGCTCATTCATGGAATGAGAGTAAACTTGTCAGAGGTTTTTTTATTTCAGAAAAGAGCTATACATTTCTGATTCAACACATAAAATTATGGGAATGATCTGGTGATTAATTTTTGTTATCCATAAAATATTATAAAATTGCAACCGGAAATCCGATATCTGACTATTGCTATAAATTAACGTACGAACGTGGATAAAATTAAATTAGAAATATTAGGACTATCTTCCAGTCAATCACAGTCAGGATCTTTTGCATTGGTGTTAGGTGAAGAACGTGGCAACCGTCGCTTACCAATTATTATTGGCATGTTTGAGGCTCAGGCTATTGCTATTGAAATTGAGAAAATTGTTCCCAACCGGCCTATGACGCATGATTTGTTTAAGTCATTTGCACAATCCTTTAAATTTTCTATTCTGGAGATTGTGATATCTGACTTGCGCGAAGGAGTATTCTATGCAAAGATTGTGTGTACAGATGGAGTGAAGATGATAGATATTGATGCTCGGCCATCAGATGCCATTGCTATTGGGCTAAGATTTGGAGTGCCTATCTATACTTTTGAACCCATTTTATCGGAAGCAGGCATTGTACTTACAGAGCCGGAAGAAGATGAAACATTGGTAAGTAAGGATGAGGAGACAAAAAAGAATCCTGTAAAAAAATCGGGTACCTCTGAACAACTGAAAGATATTTCCAGCGATCAACTCAAAACTATGCTGGATGAGGCACTGGAAAAAGAAGATTATGAACGTGCAGCCAAAATCCGTGATGAATTGAATAAAAGAAACTAATATAAAAATAAAAACCCTTTTCCTGAGAAGAGGGTTTTTATTTTTATAGCTCACTTACAACCTTTACTGACAGGTGATAGAGCGAAATTCTGGCTCTTTCTTTCCAAAAAGTTCCCAGTTGCCATAAGCCTCAAAACATCCCTTTGTAGGTACTTCCCAGCTTTGCTTTCCAAGTTTCTTCCACTTGTTTACATCTTTGTACTCTGCTTCCATAGTAATTTTATAACTACCGGCAGGCACTGTAACTGATTTGTTACTTCCGGTTCCGATACCTCCACTCTCCAGTTTCTGATCCGCATTATCTTTATCCTTAAAAGATACAGTATACTGCACATCCCAGCCTATACCTCCCTGAGTTCCTGTATTATTTGTTAGTGACACAACAGCTTCGGGGACCAGAGTACGGGTACATGCTTCTATAGTATATTGTGTTGTATATCCCATACGGGCTACCTGATTGTCTTTCAGGAAGCGTACCGTGTACTGGATTGGAACACCTGGATTCTGAATCGTATATAAGCTATTTTTATCATTTATATATCCTGCCAGTTCACCATAACTTCGTGCACTCACAGATCTTGAATTTATAGCAGCATTTTTCCCCACACTTGTCAGTATAATGGTAGCATTGGCTAGAATATTTTTCACTTTGGTCTCTGTATCCCCACTTACACTCGTTACACCAGTTGCATATTGTAAGGCAACCTCTACATCTTCGGGAGTAACAGACAATGATGTTTCCATACGAAACAGAATTATACGTCCATATGTCACGGTCTGAATATAGGCAGGGGGAGCCTCATTACTAACTACTGCTTTGATTTTAGAAACAGTTTCATCAATAGTTGCAATGTCACTATCCTGACCAAATACAACCGCAGGCGAATTGGGTTCTGGCATTGAAGCGGTATAAAAGCCTTGTTTTACCACCATCATGGCAACTTTTTTTGCTGAAGATGATGGATAATTAAATTGTGAAGCAATCGTACTGTTTGCCCAGGTTGTATTCATATTCAGATCCATTGCTACTTGCTGAGCAGAATAGGAAGGTGCTGTCTTATACGAAGTATAGTTTGGATTTACATATCCTTCCTGATAGGCATTTGCATTCCACCAGTTCAAGGCATTCGTGACAGCGTTTTGTATAGCTGTATCTGAAGGATTCTCCACTGTTACAGAGCCATTGTCCCCTATGCCTGGCAGATCTATCTTGATATTCACAGGATTCCGGGCAATTTTTATTGTATCCGGATCGCCATCTAGTAGAGAAGCATTTCCTTTGACCAATGCCCCAGGCCAGATATTTCCATGTAGAGGCCGAAGTATGGTGATAGCTTCTTTATTAGTCTGCAAAGTGTAAATAGTCTTTCCACATGTAGTAATATATCCCCCAGATTGGCTGGATGACCCATTTTCAGAACCTGTTTCCACACGTTTATCAGGCTCATTTCCTATATTCTGAACATTGAGCAATTTAGCCGGATCATAGTCCAGAGAGTTAATCAACGAACTCACATTCTGAGTAAAAGGATCTGTTTCTTCTTTTTTGCAGCTACTCACAAAATAGACAATTACAAGTAGAAAGCCAGAAATCAGTTTTCGGGATTGTAACAAGTTTGAATACATACTTATGCTGTTATATAAATAAATTGGCTATACTATATGGTGTAATACCCATTCAACAAGTTATATCATAAAAAATAATGCCTGTCAAGCAGATATATCTTTACAGGCATCACATATAAAATACGCTTGACGAAAAGGCATTATCTGATATAAACAGACAAGGCAGTAAAAGAGAAAAGCTCTATTCCGGATTAGAATAGAGCTTTTCTCTTTTATGGTTAACAGTAGTTATGCTATTTTCTCCGCTTGTTTCTGATTAAAGCCTGTCTTGATAAGGTAATAGATAGGGATACCAACCAATACAATACCCAACCCTATCAAGGTGTATTGGTAGTTATAATACAATGCGCTGATACAAAAACCACCCGCTAGTAAGATATACAGAGCAGGCAATACAGGATATCCCCATGCTTTATATGGACGTAATGCATTAGGTTGTTTGGCACGTAGTATAAAAACTCCCAAAATAGTGAGAATATAAAAGAGTACGGTAGCAAACATAACATAATCCAGCAGGCTGTTATAACTTCCACTCAGTGTGAGTGCACAAGCCCATATTCCCTGAAAAACCAATGCATTGGCAGGTACACCATTGCGGTTGAGACGAGCAGCCTGTTTGAAGAAAAGCTTATCAATAGCCATAGCATAATACACACGTCCTCCAGCCAGAATCAATCCATTGATACAACCAAAGGTGGAAACCATGACCATAGCAGCAATAAAGAATACACCTTTCTCACCTACAATCTTTTCCATTAATACAGTAGCAACACGATCTGCAGGGGCATTTTGTATTTCAGTCAGCGAAAGACTACTCACATACGTAATATTGATAAAAATGTAAATCAGACTCACTGAAGCCGTGCCAATGGCCAAAGCCAGAGGAACATTACGTTGCGGATTTTTTACTTCCCCGGCAGTAAAGGTTATATTATTCCAGGCATCTGATGAAAACAAAGAACCTACCATAGCAGAAAAAAAGATTCCCACCAAAGCCAGCATAGGTAGACTTTGTCCATCCGCTCTGTTAAAATCCCATATGCTCTGTGTTACTTCGGACTTGGTAAAGGCAATGTATATACCCAACAAAATGATAGCTACCAGTGATCCTATCTTGGCAAACGTAAACAGATTCTGTATCAAGGCCCCTGTTTTAATACTTCTAAAATTTGAGAATGTCAGCAGAACTATACAAAAAATAGCCAATACCTGTTGTGTTGATATTTTCAAAAAAGCAGAGTCAACGATATAATTTTCTGCCGATATCATCGGCAAGAATACACCTGTAAACTTGGCAAAAGCTACTGCTACAGCCGCAATGGTTCCAGTCTGAATGACTGCAAAAAAAGTCCACCCATACATAAAAGCAACCAATGGATTAAAGGCTTCTTTCAGATACACATACTGCCCTCCAGCCTGAGGCATCATACCAGCCAGCTCGCCATAACTAAGTGCACCAGCAAATGTCATAAATCCGGTAACGATCCAGGCAAGTATCAGCAAACCAGGCGATTGTAAATCGCGAGTCATATCTGCTGCAACAATAAAGATTCCTGACCCGATCATAGAGCCCATAATGAGCATAACCGAATCAAGTAGAGTAAGTGATTTCTGTGGTTTTTCAGACATATGTTTGGTAAGATGAAGGATGTTTTTCTAACTAATTGAATGCAAGTTAATCGAAGGCTTTTTTGCCGGAAATGTGTTTTCTAAAGAAAAAGATGCCTGGATTCTTTTCCCAAATTGCAAAACTAGGGACTATATTCCAAATTATAGGCTTCAATAGTACCCATAAGGTAACACTTCCATAAATAACACTTCACCAGGGTTTGGGTAGCAAAGAAGGATTTAGTAAGTTTGAGAAAACAAACCTAACCAATAAAATATGAAGAAGTCTATCCATCCTCCCCTACAGGTCCGCGTCATCTTTTGTCGAATTAACCTGTTTCATTCATAGAAATACACTATTTTTAGGCACCAGCCTTTCATGTGTTAAACACCCTTTAATTTATCCTTATCTTTCCCTTATTAGTCACATTCTTCGTAAATGATTTATCTTAGAGGAGTCTTTGGACTAGCTTTTTTGATTGCCGTTGCGTATATGTTTTCATCCAATCGCAAGGCCATTGACTGGAAACTAGTCGGAACTGGTATTTTACTACAATTGATTTTTGGATTACTGGTCATAAAAGTAGATGTTGTGGCAGATGGATTTGACTGGATTAGCCGGGGATTCGTTCGCTTTCTGGACTTCTCTGCAGAAGGAGCCAAGTTCCTGTTTGGAGATCTGACTAAAGACTTTGCGGCCAATGATCCTAAAGCCACTCACCATTTAGGCTATTTATTCGCATTCAGGGCATTGCCCACTATCATTTTCTTCTCAGCTGTCACTTCTGGCTTATATTATCTGGGTATATTACAAAAGGTAGTATATGGAATTGCCTGGGTCATGTCGCGCACTATGCGTCTTTCCGGAGCTGAAAGTTTCTCTGCTGCCGGCAACATATTTCTGGGTCAAACAGAAGCTCCTTTGCTGGTACGTCCTTTTGTTCCTACTATGACACGTTCAGAACTACTCTGTCTGATGATAGGCGGAATGGCCAATATTGCAGGGAGTGTCATGGGAGCCTATGTTAACTTTCTGGGAGGAGATAGCCCCGAATCCAAAGCAGAATTTGCGGCCCATCTCCTGAGTGCTTCTATTATGAGTGCACCTGCTGGTATTTTAATCTCTAAAATATTGCTTCCAGAAACTGAAAGCATAGATCAAAAGCTTGTTGTACACAAAGAGCAATTGGGTGTTAATATTATTGATGCCATGTCTATTGGAGCCGCGGATGGACTAAAACTTGCACTCAATGTAGGTGGCATGCTAATAGCCTTCATTGCAGTTGTCTACATGGTCAATGCTGGCTTATCCAGTATAGGCGATATTACAGGTCTGAATGCTTGGGTGAAAGCTTCAACGGAAGGTACATTCAAAGAGTTTTCGCTGGAATATATTTTTGGTCAGGTCTTCCGGCTTTTTGCCTTTGTGATGGGTATAGAATGGAAGGATACCTTACTGGTAGGCAGTTTGCTTGGACAGAAAACGGTAATCAACGAATTTGTAGCCTATCTTAATCTGGCAGAAATGCAACGTACAGGAGTAATCTCACGCCGTTCTGTAACGATTTCTACCTATGCATTGTGTTCGTTTGCCAACTTCAGTTCTATCGCTATCCAGGTAGGTGGAATTGGCAATATGGCTCCTAATCAACAAGGAAATCTTTCCAAATTAGGAATGACTGCACTATTGGGTGGCACATTAACAACCATGATGACAGCAACCATTGCAGGCACTCTGATTGAAGAGTAAGAGTTACCAACCTATAATTCAATTACCCAGCAAGTCTGATATCATTTTCCATTCCAACATGGATCTTTATATTTGTGTAAAGAAATATCAGGACTTGCTATCAACTTACAACAAAGCAACAATTAACCACTTAATTAGTTAGTCTCATGGAAATATTCACGGGCATAGACATCGGCGGAAGTAGTGTTAAATTTGGATTGGTAGAAAGTGATGGAAAATTATTAGAGAAAAAGAAAGTACCAGTTAAAGAATTACGTGCTTCAGGTGTTCTGTCTGAAAATATATTAGCATCGATCCAAGAGTGGATCAAAGATCATCCTCAGGTCAAAGAAATAGGCATTGGCGTCCCCGGAATGATTTCCCGGGATCGGCGTAGCCTGGTAGAACTGGCCAATATGCCTGAATTAAATGGCCTTCCTATTGTTGAACTACTGGAAAAAGCGAATCCTGGTATTGCATTCTATCTGGAAAATGATGCCAACGCAGCCGCACTGGGTGAGTATTATTTTTCAGGCCAGCAACTTCCCGAAAACTTCCTGCTGGTTACTCTTGGCACAGGAGTAGGTAGCGGGCTGATCATAGATCATAAGATATTCAAAGGTGCGGATGGTAATGGACTGGAGCTTGGTCATATTGTAGCAGGGAATGGAAAAAGTATAGAGCAGAATATTGGTAAAGTTGGATTTTATGCCAAGGCAGCTGAACTGCTTAAAGAACATAAAGGCAAATCAGTGCTGCGCGATGTAGCCAAGATAGATGATGATATCTTGCTGGAAGCAGCCCGTGATGATGATCCTGTTGCCCTAAAAGCATTTGCCTATTATGGAAAATATGTAGGAGAAGCATTGGCTACTGCAGCGTATATTCTGGATGTCAAAACCTTCATTATTGGGGGGGGTGTAGCCAAAGGCTATCCATTCATGCAGGAGCATGTATTGAAGTCCATGCAAAAATTTCTAACTCCTTACTATCTTGATAAACTGGATATCAGGCTGGCTGTATTACGCAATAATGCAGGTATTTTAGGTGCTGCGGCCTTGTGTTTTAAGTAGAAGAAACTTATCAGCTATATAAAAACGCATTCTGACTACTATTCGGAATGCGTTTTTATTTTGTATTCCCTCCTTTGCCAATTTCCTTCCTCTACTTATCTTCGATCAGGATTTTACTGAATAAAACATTCTTGTCTTATCAATACCTTCGCAAACAAAGTTGTCTGGATTACAGGAGCTTCCTCTGGAATAGGAGAAGCATTAGCCTATGCACTGGCTCAGGAAGGGGCCAGACTGATATTATCTGCCCGTCGAAAAACTGAATTGGATCGTGTAGCTCAACAAACTCAGTTACCAGCAGCAGATATTCTTATACTGCCATTGGATGTAGAACAAAGTGACACCTTTGATAAAGCTACACAGACTGTTATTCAAACATTCGGAAGAATTGATGTACTGATACTCAATGCAGGTATCAGCCAACGTTCCTTTATAAAGGACACCCCTTTAGCAGTAGACAGGCGTATTATGGAAATTAACTATTTTGGTATAGTAGGACTTGCCAAAACCGTATTACCAACATTTGTCAAACAGCAAAGTGGTCAGTTCATTGTTACAAGTAGTGTAGTAGGGTATATAGGAACACCTATGCGCTCTTCCTATGCAGCCTCCAAACATGCTTTGCATGGCTTCTTTGATTCTCTACGAGCTGAACACTGGAAAGACAAGATCAAAGTTACTATTGTATGTCCTGGATATATTAAAACGGCAATCTCCCTACATGCGATTGATGAAAAAGGGGAGCAATACAACAAAATGGATACAAACCAGGAGAAAGGTATGCAGCCAGCTGTCTGTGCCAGGCATATCCTAAAGGCTGTCAAAAAGAATAAGGAAGAGGTCTATATAGGAGGCAAAGAAATCTTTGGGATCTATATGAAGCGATTTTTTCCACTGTTACTATCAAGAGTGATTCGCAATTACAATATCAAAACCGTTAACTCATAGAAAATTCAGTTGTAGTTCACTTGATCTGATTAGTCTATATTCCATATTTCTCTGGTCAGATCATAGATTTCCACAGGCTGTTCCTGATTCATTGCCAGATGGCATTTATACCCATCTGCTATCTGAATCTCCTGCAGAAGCCACTCCTCTCCTTCCAGATAAGTGCGATCGCTTTGAATCTGAAAGCTTTGTAGAGGAATATACATTCCTTTGCCATTGGCTTTCAATACTGCTTCTTTTTGTGTCCAATATGTATAAAATGCAGTTTGTGGATCTTCTGCATTTTCTATTTCCTGCCACTCAATCACACTCATCTGGCTTTTGAAATCCTCAGGCCTTACTGCAATCATTCGTTCCAGATCAATGCCTACTCTTCCTGACTGGGTATAGGCAATGACAACAAACCCTTCTGAATGAGCAATATTAAAATCTATATCTGAATCTGGTATAAAAGGTCTGCGAAAATCAGTATACCTGATTTGTGAAAGTATAGACTCAGACATCCCTCGTTTTCTTAATATTTTGTATAATAATACTTTACCTGCAAGTGACAAGCAAGCATCTTCCTTCTTTCGATAATTTTTTATCTGTATCTGCATAGCTTCAGACAAATAGGGTAACCAGTAAAAGAAGATATCCTCTGATATAGTGGGGAAAAGACACCTTGCATAAAAAACGGAAGTCATATATATTCTACATTAATTCATATCAAATGTATTTTTTCTTTACACAAATATGAAAACCGACAATTCGTTAAAACATTGATTATCAAAAGAAAACATTTTCCTTCTATAAGAAATATTATATAAACATATATATACTAAATATACTAGTATTCTATTACATCATTCTGTATATAAATTATTTATTATCCACCTGTTTACTTTTCTCTAAATTTCCCCATCTATACTTGCCTTTACTTAGCTCTACAAGCCATTTTTACTTCCAAAGTTCTGGAAAGTGGCTTATCCGATAAAGATATCTATTTTTATTCACACTCTCTGGTTACTATTCACACTATCAAGAGAATATAACCAAAATCCTATTTTTATATGCAAGACATACCAGCCGTTAAAAGCAATGATATCATTGCTCGTACTCATTCTGTGCACACACCAGATCAACCTACAGTTGCTAACGGAAAATCATCCCACCCGACTTGTATACTCATCGGCGAAGGAGCTTTACTTGCTCAATGCGCACGGCTACTTGTAGAAAATGAATTCTGTATTCTTCAGATTATTACGGAAGATAAGCAAGTCCATAATTTTGCCAAAGACCTCAATATTCCTGTTTTAGCTACAATCCACAATTTAGCTGAATATATGGAAAACAATTCGGTAGATTATCTATTCAGTATTATCAATCACCACATCATACCCGAACGCATATTATCTCAAGTAAAAAAACTGTCGATCAATTATCATGATGGTCCGCTCCCCAGCTATGCTGGTTTAAATGCAACCTATTGGGCATTGGTAAATGGTGAGAAAAGACATGGTATCACCTGGCATGTAATAGAACCTGGTATTGATACAGGTGATATATTGAAGCAGCACATCGTTGAAATTAATCCGGATGACACTTCCTTTACATTGAATATCAAATGTTTTGAAGGAGCATTTCAGGCTTTTTCAGAGTTGGTAAGTGATATTGTATACAATCAACTTACCTTTATTAAACAAGATCCACAACAAAGATCCTATTACGGGACCAGTCAGCGTCCGCTACATAGTGGTGTAATTTCGTGGCAACAAACAGCAGTTCAGATCGAAACCCTGTGTCAGGCATCTGATTTCGGATTTTATACCAACCCACTGGGATTACCCAAAATACTTATAGGGAATACAATGGTTCTTGTTCGCAGAGGCCATAGTGAAGAAACGAAATCAATCAATACACCTGGTACCATCATTGCCATTTCTGATGATAGCCTGACGTTTGCCACTACCACCAACAATATTACACTATCACAGTTTTCTACTATTGATGGTTTACCGCTCACTATTTCACAACTAAAAGAACAATATAATCTGAAGGAAAATAATTTACTTTCAGAAGCATCTCCAAAAAACATTCAACGAATTCAGGAGATTGACTCCCGAATTGCCCGTTATCAGAATTATTGGGTAAAAAAACTATCTGTTTTACAACCCACTATCTTACCATTTGTTTCAAGGCTTCCATTGAGCCCCCAATCGGATACACCTCCCCATATCACCGTTCCATTATCTGATTTCACAAAAGAATTTCTCTATACCTATAAGGAGAACTCTCAGAGTATTAATTTTCTTATATCGACTTATCTGGTATATCTGGCTCGTGTAACAGGAACGACACATCTTCAAATTGGTTTTGTGACTTCACACTTGCAGGAGAAACTACATGAACTACCTGATTTTTTTGCAACAAATGTTCCTTTACAAGTAGATATTGATCTACAGAAAGATTTCGAAGCAGTATATACTGTCATTGAAAAAGAATTAAAACAGGTACAAAAAGCAGAAACATACAATCGGGACATTACAGCCCGTTATCCAGTATTACGCAACAAAAACGAGGTCAAAGAGAATCCATTGTTTCCGATTGTTCTTGTAAAATCACAAAAACACCCTACACACTATACACAACTGGGAAGAGATCTAACCATATGGATTGTAGAAGAAGATAACTCCATTCATCTGCTTGGCAATCCGTTTAGATTAGACACTCCAACTATGGAGCAAATGGGCAATCAGCTTGCAACTTTCCTTCAGGAATTAATCAGAAATCTACACGAACCTGTCCATAAGCATGCTCTTTTATCTGTTCCCGAACGTCACCGAATTCTGGTTGAATGGAATAATACAGCCAAAGGGTATCAGACTGATATTTGTATGCATCAGCTTGTGGAAAAACAAGCTGCACTTACACCAAATGCAATTGCTGTTCTTTTTGAAGATACGCATCTGACCTATGCTCAGTTAAATGAGAAAGCAAATCAGCTAGCTCATTTACTTTTACTACATGGGGCAGCTCCAGAAGTCCTGGTAGGTATCTGCATGGAAAAATCATTGGAAATGGTTATTGGAGTATTAGGCATTCAGAAGGCTGGTGCTGCCTACGTGCCACTGGAACCTAGTGCTCCCAAAGACAGATTAGGAATTGTACTAAATGACTTACAGTTAACCTTACTCATCACACAGGAAGCACTAAAATCTAAGTTTGATTCGTATGAATTTACTACTATCGCGGTAGATGGAGAAGGAGCCAAATTAAAGCAACAACGTACCAGCAATCCTACTAGCTTTGTTACACCTGATAATCTGGCTTACATTATTTATACATCTGGATCTACAGGTATTCCCAAAGGGGTAATGGTGCGGCACCGGCCTGCTATTAACCTGATTGAATGGGTAAACAATACTTTTCAGATGGGAGCAACCGATAGAGTCCTGTTTGTTAACTCTCTTGGTTTTGACTTATCCGTATACGATATTTTTGGCATGCTGGCAGCAGGAGGTTCGGTTCGTATTGCGTCCAAGACCGAATTACAAAATCCACAACAACTATTGGAAATCCTTTATCAGGAGCCCATTACACTCTGGAACTCTGCTCCTGCTACGCTAAGCCAGTTGCTGCCATTCAGTAACATAGTGCAACAACCAGCAACAACCTCATTACGGTTAGCCTTTCTAAGTGGTGACTGGATACCACTGGCTATGCCTGGCTGGATCACACAACATTTTACCGATACACAGGTAGTAAGTCTGGGAGGAGCTACAGAAGCAACCGTATGGTCCAACTATTTCTTAATTCCCCGTCAGCTGGATGAACAATGGGTAAGTATTCCGTATGGCTATCCCATACAGAATGCCAAGTATCACATTCTCGATTCAAATTTACAACCTGTACCTTCAGGAGTAGCAGAAGAACTTTACATTGGGGGACAGTGTCTGGCAGATGGCTATTTTAAACGTCCCGAACTAAATCAGGAAAAATTTATTCAGGACCCATTCAGTAATGATCCTAATGCCCGGCTTTACAAAACAGGTGACTTAGCACGTTATATGCCAGATGGCAATATCGAGTTTCTGGGACGAAAAGATCATCAGGTTAAGATACGTGGCTATCGGATTGAGTTAGGTGAAATTGAAGCAGTTCTCACGGATCACCCCAACATACAGGAAATTTTGACAATTGCTCAACCAGATGCTTCTGGTAATAAACGCTTAATAGCATACATAGTTCTCAAATCGGCTCAGGGAACTACGTCCGCAGACCTCAGAGGATTCCTAAAGGATAAGTTGCCAGAATATATGGTACCTTCCCTGTTTGTATTTCTGGATGCGATGCCTCTAAACCCAAGTGGCAAAATAGATCGCAAAGCACTACCTGCCCCTTCGGAACAGGAAGATACACAGGGCGAATATGTTGCGCCTCGCTCTCCTGCCGAGTATTTGGTAGAAGAGTTATGGAAAAAGATTTTACAACGATCCCGTGTTAGCATTTATGACAATTTCTTCGAGATCGGTGGACATTCCTTACTTGGTGTCCAATTTATATCCCAATTAAGTCAAAAGACGGGGCGCACTGTTCCATTGTCCCTATTATTTTCCAATCCTACAATCGCTTCCTTTGCCCGCTTCCTGGAAGAAAAATCCAATGAATCGGTATGGAATCCCTTAGTTGCCATACAACCCACTGGTTCTAAAACTCCATTGTATTGTATTCACCCTGTAACCGGAGGTGTTGAATATGTGAATAAGCTTGCCGCACACCTGGATGCAGATCAGCCTGTATTTGGCATTCAGGCTATAGGAATGAATGGAACAGATGTGCCTTTAGAATGTGCGTATGAGATGGCAGACCATTACCTGAAGTTAATACTGGAGCAACAGCCAGAAGGACCTTATCAATTGGCAGGATATTCTATTGGTGGCCTGATAGCTTATGAAATAGCGGTTAGACTACGCAAAATGGGTAAAGAAGTACCAACATTGATTCTGTTTGATACATATCCCGCTCGCAAGCAACGAATATCAAAATACAAACACGTAGGGTTGAAGTATATATTCAAAAGCTGGAAAAACCAGTTGTTTTCACCTCATATTCCATTCAAACAGAAATGGAGTGTTGTAAAAGACGTGCGTCAGATGCATCTGGATTTTCTGAATATGGTGGCAGTCCATTTCAATCTGCCAGCCCGTACTCCCAAACAAGAACTTGATGAAAATATTGGAGACGAATACCTAATACGGGAAGAAGTACTCCGGGCTTCATGGCAAGCAGGAAGAAATTACCAACATGAAGAATATGATGGCAATGTAGTATTTATACGTGCCAAGAACAACGTGGCCAGGTATCTCTCCAATTCAGACTTTGGCTGGAAAAAACATGTTACTTCAAATCTTAGTATTTATGAGATTGACGGCAATCATTTTTCTCTGTTCAAAAATGAAAACACCCTTATACAGATAGGAACTATTGTCCAGTCTGAACTAGATAAGTCTGTTTTAACCCATGCACCTCAGGGAATGTTAGTCTGAAAAAATAAGATACTGGCTATACCATTTGGATTATAGCCAGTATTTATTCCCATTCTATTATAGTTTACCCAAACTCTTATTTATGCATACAAAAATTCTTGCTTCCCCAAACCAGCCTCCCTCTCCTGTACAGGCGGATATTTCTTCCATATCTTCTACACGTATTCCCTTAATAGACATCCTGAGAGGATATGCCCTATTTGGTATCTTTCTTGTCAGAATGGTTGAAGTATACTCAGGCTGGACTACAGGTAAGGCCTCTACCCTACCGACAGCACATACTGATATGCTACTGCATCAACTGGTTGCATTCTTTGCCATTGGAAAATTCAGAGCCTTATTCTCCCTGTTGTTTGGCTTAAGCTTCTACCTTCAGTTACAAAATTTTGAACAAAAAGGTCTCTCCTTTACGCAGAATTTCCTAAAACGTCTGGGTGTACTCTTTCTGTTTGGGTTAGCACATACGTATCTGCTCTGGTCAGGCGATATATTGCGTTGGTATGCCTTTGCCGGATTAATTCTGATTCCGCTCTATAAACTACCTACACGTGCTCTCTTCTTTGTGGGAGCCGTTCTGGTAGTAGTTCCTAATATTGCAGAAGATTTATATCATCAATTGTCTGTTCATACAACATCCGCCAAACCAGATGAGGCATTGGCTGTATATACCTTAACAAGCACACATTCCTATTGGGAAATGCTCAAAGCCAACTTTATCATTGTTAATGCAGAATGGATGAACTTTGTGGCTAATTTATGTCATGTATTAGTCATTACAGGTTACTTTTTGTTAGGAGTATGGGTAGGCCGATTACAGTTGTTTATCCCTGGTCAGTGGAAAAAACAATACCTGGAACATAAGAAGGAAATTTTTAAGCTAGCAATTGTTCTATTCAGTGCTACAATTATAGCAGGTATTATCACTGTAGGAGCATTAGTATATTCGGGTGTATCTATCAAGTCGCTTTTTGCTCAGGATGGACTTTTCAGAGTTATTCTATTCCATAGCAAAACGCCATTCATTGTACTGTCACATATTGTGGGTGTATATGTTCTTTTACAAATCCCTTTTCTGCAAAAACAACTGTCTGTGTTAGCCTATGCAGGACGTATGACACTGACAAACTATATTATGCAGTCTATGTTTGGAATACTCATCTTTTATGGAATTGGTTTAGGTTTGTGGGGAACAGTAGGTCCAACGTATTGCATTCCTCTGACACTAGGGTTGTTCCTGCTTCAGGTGTGGGGGAGTAAACTTTATCTGTCCTATTTTAAATCAGGGCCACTAGAATATATATGGAGGATTCTTCTACGATAAATCCATGCTTGTAATAGTATAGGTTGCAAGATTTTTTATAAATAATACTGTTGTATGCATAAGTAGATGCAATCTGAAAGTTTGAACCGAATTCAACATAAATAATTTATGTTGAATTCGGTTCAACTATTTTTTATGTGGTGAATTCCACTCAAACAAAAAACTTGCGGTTTGTTTCGCTCAAAATAAATTGTTGCGGTTTATTCAACGCATTGGCAAATTTGCGGTAAACTCTAAGTGAAAAATTATTTTGACACCAGTATGTCAACCGCTCCATAAATCGACATCGTGTGCATAATTATGCTCAGCAGAAAGTTTTGAACCAAACTACATTTAATACAAAAATTCTGCATAACTCTGCCCACGTATTCTTATTTCCCGGAAAGTATATCACACAGAGAAATAAAACATTTTACTACAAATACTTATACCTGAAATAGTACCCCACTACATGAATTGATATACATTTCGAGGAAGATCTGTTTCATTAACTAAAAAGCCTGACTATCTATGTCAGGCTTTTTACAATATAACTCAATGTTTAGCATTCAGCTCAAGCCTCCTGAAGCTCTTCCTGTTGTTTTTCTTCTGGGATAATCACCTGTTTCAAATCACTCATAACTTCAGAGTAGATAATAGCCGGGACATCACCAAAAGCGATAAGACGTTCGTCTTTCTCATTGCTTGGCTCGTCGTATGTATAATTACCTATCGCAACAGCACCCATTTTCACAAAATACAGTCGACTTAAATAGGCAGAATCTTCATAATATCCACCTACGTAAATGCCATCAGTTTCTATAAACACCTCAATAGCAGATTCAGGGAAGGCTTTATAATATCCAGATACATAGCCTCCATCTACAACAGAACCTCTTGCCCAACCCAGCTTCTCCATTTGACCTCCAAAAGCATAGCTGGAAATCTTCTTCTTGTCAAACTCATTTGAGATTTTCACATTCTGATCTTTGTCTTCTACCCGTACAATCGCCCGATCAAGTTGCGGGAAGATAGGTTCCATACCATAGTCAAACAATTTGGTTTTCCATGCTTGCAGATCATCCTCTGAAAGCGATAATGGATGCACCATCCCTAGCTGTACTCCGTCTTCAAGCATCACCTCTTCATCATCCAGATTGATCAGAGAGGTATCTTCCATTACCATAAATGGATACAATAGATTCCCTTGAGCATCATACGCGCCCCACAATAATCGAACTGCATAGACAAACATAATCGGATTTCCAGTGAAAAATCCCTGCCAGGTTTCCACATCCCACTTTCGCTGAATCACCAGGTATTGCTCCATCCGGCCAGATTGCGATTTGACAATGTCACGAACCTCCTTACTGATCTCCTTAAATTCGTCTTGTATCTCTTTAGCAGTTCCCTTAGGTAGTGATTTGAACTTACGATTGTCTTCATCAAAGAAAGCCAGTTTGAAATCCGTATCAATAAAGGCCCGATATTCCTGGTCTTTTGCCACAAAAGATTTAAACAAGCCTTCAAATCCAAAATCAGGAATGATACTATCTGCCAATTCATAAAAGCTAATATTCAACTCCTCTGCTGCAATCTTAAAGGCATCCATAGCAGCAGCACCTACATTCCGGTTTTTGCTCTTGTACTTACGTGACAGAAACTCTACAGCCCGAAGTGCTTTGTTGGAGCCAATCAATGCCAGAGCCTGCACAGTATACTCTCCCATCTTTCCTCTGTTTGCCTCAACCAGTTGATTTACCTGTGCTTTCAACTTATCTACCAGATCATCGTTTCCTAGTAATCCAGCTAACGCCAGTAAATATTTTTGCTTTGAGTCAGACCCTTTCTGGATAAATAATTCATATAGTTTTTTTGCAAAGTCACCACTTTTTTCACGATCTAGTTGTAATAGCAAAGGTTTAGCTTCTATGTCAGGACGAATATCTTTCGAACGCCCCATACGATATAACAGAAAACGTATCGTGTTTTCATCTAGCTGGTCACCTGATTTGTAATACAAGGCAGGCAGATCTTTTTCCAGCAACCAGTCTTCAACAGGTTTCTCAATCTTACCCCGTTTTTTGGTTGCAGCAACCATCTCTTTTATTGTTTCTTCTGAAGCACCTTCAAATAGCTTCTCGCCTAATGCCTGCAACATCACATCCCGAGCATCATCATTTTTTTCAGCATTCAGGGCATTACTCAATATAGATTTAGCCGTATCAGTTCCAATTAGAGACAAAATCAACGCTCCCGCCTGACGTACATCCCCTTTTTTATCAGCCAGCAATTGTTCTGCTTTCGCAATAGAAGAATCTCCCAATTTACTCAAAGTCACAGCTACAATCTCACGCAGTCGCTTGGATTTGTGTCTGGTCAAAGCCCATACTTTTTCCTCATGACGTTTATAGTCATATTTAGACAGTATTCCCAGAAGGGTTCGGAAATAATCACTGTCTACCTTTCCTGGATCAGCGTAAATACCTTCTATCAAAATATCTACAGCATCACCCTGCAGATGTTTTTCAAGCGTTGTTAGAAACTCACTTTTGACACTGGTATTATCTTTTAAGTATTCTACAGCAGCAGTCTTGGCATTTACTGGATCTTTTTCCAGCAGATAGTCTATGATATAGACACTATACGGAATGTACTTCCAGTATTCATTGGGATTAGCAGGAGGTATACGCTTACTACCTTCACTATAATACCAGTAACCTGTAGGTATAGGATCAGGATTGGCCTCCTTCTTCTGGGTAATCAGATAAGTAAAACCAGCCTCCAGACGTTTTGGCTCATATTCATCAGGTAAATGTTTAGCTAGAGCTTCAAATGCTTCATAGGTAGAAGCAGCCCCAATTCCCCCTGCATGTAATGCTTTTTTGATAGCAGGCTCATACTTTTGAGCATTGTGTTGTAGTAATAGCTCAATATTACTTACACTGATATATGTCTGTGAATAGTATCCATTATATACTTCCAGAAAATTCTCTATCCGATCCTCAACTGTTTGCTCACGATGTTTTAGAAGGAATCCCAACAAAGTATTCAGACTGCTATCATTATTTGATTTAACCCATCCCAGGATCTGACTCTCTTTCTCAGGTAAAAAGGACAATACATACTCTCCTACACCGGTAAGCTCACCTTCTCTGTCCATCAATACATATTTTAACTCACTAATTGTATCTTCTAAAATACACAGATCGTTCAATCCATTCTGCTTAAGCTCATTAACAATCAATGGAAAATAGTTTCTTTGTGGATATTCTCTGATCACCTCCTCTACCCAATCCATGAAACGACGTCCGAAATAGTAATCAGGGTTAGGCTTGCCTTTTTGCCAGTTTTGATCATGCTGCACAATAAGCTTGATAATATTTTTATCCATCTCTGTCCAGGCGTCAGGCAAATTGAGCAGGTTCACTGCACTTGAGAAATACCATGCATGGTGATTGTTTAGCTGTGGCATAGTAGAAGTGCCACCACTCACATAATCCAGAATCTCCTGAGCTAGTTGCGGAAGGTCACTGTACCATTTGGAATACTGTTCCATCTGTTCAAGAAACTGCTCGGGAGTAATTTTCTGATAAGACATAAAAATGAAGATTAGGTAAAATATAATTTGAATATAAGTGTTTGTGAATAAGGGAAATAACTAATTCTGAAAGCTAACTAATACCTTACTGGCAAAAATAAGTAGTAGTCCTGTTCATATTGGCAGTTCAAAAGTAGCTACAAATATCCAACAAACAAATATTTTAATAACTATTTTAAATAAAAATTATTATTAAAAATAAAAATATAATTAACAATTCAAGATGTAGTCTTTATACGTAAAATATAGTAGGTAGATACCTTAAAATATATCCCAAACAAAAAGCCGCTTGGTCGGCGGCTTTTTGTTTGGGATATATGTGTTCACCTATATTATAACTTCAGAAAGTTTTCCAGCATACTGGCGCCTACCTTACTACTAATCTCTGCATGAAACTGTGCAGCATAGAAGTTGTCTTTATGCAACATAGCAGAATATTCAAGGCCATAGTCTGTTTTAGCAACTGTATACTCACATAAAGGAGCATAGTAGCTATGGTTATAATATACATAGGAATGCTCCTTTAATCCAGTACAAAGTGGATTTTGAAACTGATAAATGTCATTCCAGCCAGTTTGTGGTACTTTAATGCCATTTACGGGAGGAAAACGTTTTACGTCGACATCAAAGATACCCAAACATTCTGTATCATTTTCTTCTGAGTACCGGCACATCAGTTGCATTCCCACACAGGTTCCCAATACAGGTTGAGTAAGTGAAGGAATAACTTTATCTAATCCCTTGGCTTTTAAATAAGTCATAGTAGAACTAGCCTCTCCTACTCCTGGAAAGATAACCTTGTCAACTTTTCGCAGTGTTTCTTCATTATCTGTATAGATAGGCTCAACCCCTAAGCGGCGCAAAGCATAAATGACAGACTGGACGTTTCCTGCGTTATATTTAATAATAGCTACTTCCATAAAATCAATAATTAGGCAAGCCATACACTGTTGCCTGATGAACAATACACAAAAATAGCATCATTCCTGCAGGCGAACAAATGATTTTCTGCCAGAGCGTATTATTGATGCATCAGATTTTCTTCAGCAATCGCTTCAATAAGCAATCGTTCAACCTCACTCACTGAGTTATACAGTTGCTCATACGACTCTATTACAAAATACTGATCCTGAAAACGTTCTTTAATATAAGGTGTTTGAAGGATTGTTTTCACATCATAAGGAATTCTCTGGGGAGTAGTATCATTCAGAGAATAATGAGTCTCCCCTTTAGATGATAAAATACCAGCCCCATAAATCCGTAGCTCACCATTTTCCCGAATCAGCCCAAATTCTACCGTATACCAATACAACCGGGAAATAAGTTCGATAGCATACGAATTATCTATAAACCGAAGAGCTATTCGACTCAGATCAGCCAGAAAATTGCACAAATGGGGATTGGTTAATAATGGAACATGCCCGAATACATCATGAAACATATCTGGCTCTTCCAAATAATCCAGTTGATCCATACGCCGTAGCCAGGTACTGGAAGGAAAACGTTGGTTTTCCAGTAACTCAAAAAACTCTTTATTGGGAATCAGACCTGTGACTACATGCAATTTCCAGCCTGTATAACTGGATAATACTGTATTTACCTGTTCAAATTCAGGTATCTGATTAGCTGTAAAGCCAATACGTTTGATACCTTCCAGGTATTCGTCTGTTGCCATACCGGGTAATTGAGCAATCTGTCGCTCAAATAATATACGCCAAACTCCAAAATCTTCGGAGGTATACTTTTCATATTCCTGTTTCATCGTTGATAGAATTTAATTGTTTGTCGATGCTGACCATTTTTCACAGATAGGTACGGTTCGCTCTTATCCAGGCACTCAATGCCATAGATTACTCATTCATTCTACTAATTTTTGATTCAGACGAGTACTTCCAGCTTCTGCGTTTATAACGTATAACAGCCCGGTACTATTAATACGTTTTCCGGAATAAAAATATTCACAGAAATAATAGAATTTTTTCACACATTTCCAGCTAGCATGAAAATAAAAAAGCCTGACCCCTTTTCCGGATCAGGCTTCTGTATATTTGTGTGAAAATCGTCAAGTTTTACACAAACAACCCTACTCTCCGAAAAAGGTCTTCCCGGTAGCCGTAGTAATAATAATATTGGTTGCTTGTACGAATCATAATGACAAAGGTAATAGAATCGTTTGGTATCTTCCAACAAATCTGAGCTTAAAATTTTTGCCTCAGGCAGTGATAGGTATACCTTTGATGCCCTGCACAAAATCTGTAATATCCGTTTTCAAATCATTGCTTTGTTCCAGCACTTTGATAAATGCACTTCCAATGATAGCCCCATTCGCATACTGACAGGCTTTTGTAAAGGAACTGTGATTGGAAATACCAAATCCGATCAGAGTAGGATTAGCTAACTTCATTTGTTGCACCCGTTTAAAATAAACTTCCTGTTCTTCTGCAATACCCGACTTGGCCCCGGTAATGCTGGCCGATGACACCATATAAATAAAGCCTTTGGATACTTCATCAATCTGACGGATACGACTTTCAGACGTCTGGGGCGTAATGAGAAATATATTCAGAAGATTATTTTTCTCAAATACACTTTTATAGGAATCCAGATATTCATACATAGGCAGATCTGGCAGGATAAGGCCGTCTACACCTATTTCCTTACACTTTTCACAAAATCTCTCCACCCCATATTGTACGACAGGATTCAGATATCCCATCAGTAAAATAGGCACTTGTGTATACTGACGAATACCTTCCAGTTGCTCAAACAATTTTTTCAATGACATGCCATTCTCCAGTGACTTATCATTACTAGCCTGAATCGTAGGGCCATCCGCTACAGGATCAGAGTAAGGCATTCCGATTTCAATGATATCAGCTCCTGCATCAGCAAGTGTCTGAAGAATCAAACGAGTATCTTCCAGTTGTGGAAAGCCTGCTGTAAAATAGACATTCAGGATGTCATTTTTCTTCTGCTCAAATAGCTGTATAATACGATTAGTCATGGTATGTAAAAGTAGAATGAACAAAATAATACTGGCACTGAACACAAACGACCAGACGACAGAAGCGGAAGTATCCTGAACGCTTTTCAAAATTACAGGATAAAAAGCAGTTTTCCATAAAAGCGAGTATTTTTGCGACAGTTAAGTTTTTCACCTTAAAGAGATATCATTTTGCCTGTACTGGAGTCTATCACTCGTTTGGTTCAGATCTGCGCCCGGAAAGCAGTTACAGAATTTATTATTTCGCCTGGTTCCCGATCAGCTCCATTAACTATATCATTGGCCCGCCATCCGGATATGCAGACACGTGTCGTTCCTGATGAACGATCAGCCGCCTTTCTGGCACTTGGTATGGCCTTGAAAAGCCGCCAGACTGTAGGACTGGTATGCACTTCGGGAACAGCCGTACTAAACTATGGGCCTGCTATCGCAGAGGCCTATTACCAACAGGTACCACTGCTCATACTTACAGCAGATCGTCCTTCGGAGTGGCTGGAGCAACAGGATGGACAAACGCTGAACCAGCGGGAAGTATTTGGCAAACATGTAAAAGCCAGCTACGAACTTCCTGCAGACTTTTCGCATCCGGATGCTACATGGTTTATCGAACGTACTGTCAATGAAGCTATCAATCTAAGTCAATCGTATCCACAAGGACCTGTACATATCAATGTGCCTATTCGGGAGCCATTTTATCCCAAAGCAGATGAGCAGATTACATTTCCGGAGCAGGTGAAGATAGTTCGATCCTGGAATACAACTCAAGTATTATCACCAGAACAATGGGTAGAAATACGAGAGATATGGGAAGATAGTCCACGCAAGCTGATAGTAGCAGGTCAATCTCTTTATCAACCTGAACTGATTCATGTACTGAAACAGATCCAGCAGGAGCTGCAAATACCTGTTGTAGGTGATATCCTATCTAATCTGCATGAAATCCCGGAAACCATTCGGCTGGCAGATGCGATCCTGATGCAGAAAGATGAACCATTGCGTAAGGAATTAGCCCCAGACCTGTTAATCACTTTTGGCAATTCTGTTATTTCTAAGAACCTGAAATTATTTCTGCGTCAGGCCAATCCTCGGGTACACTGGCATATCCAGCCTGCAGGAAAAGTAGCAGATCCGTTTCAAACTCTTACAGATACTATTGCTACACAGCCACTCCACTTCTTTAGGAAATTATTTGAAGATATTGATTATCAATCTTTCCTCAATGAAGATGAGGTAGAGAACAATGACGACTACTTTCAGTTATGGCAACAACAGGAACAACAAGCCAGGCTACGCCTGAAAAATACCTTTACAGATGCTCCATTCTCAGAGTTTGAAGCTGTATATGAGATCATGAGTGCATTGCCGGAAAGTAGTCTGCTGCATGTAGCTAACAGTATGCCCATCCGATATGCAAACTTTGTCGGAATTAATCACTGGCAGTCGATAGAGTTCTTTGCAAACAGAGGTACCAGTGGTATTGATGGTTGTACAGGAACGGCTCTTGGCTCTGCCTGGGTCACTCATCAGCTTGTTACTCTCATTATAGGTGACATGGCATTTTTATATGATCGTAATAGTTTGTGGCACAATCGTATTCCACCCAATCTGCGCATTATTGTATTGAACAATCACGGTGGAGGCATTTTCCGCCTCATTGATGGTCCATCTACACAGCCTGAACTTGAAGATTACTTTGAAACCCATCAGCATCAGACTGCTGAAAATACAGCCAAAGACTTTGGAATCCCTTATTTCCGTTGTCATACTATGAACGAGCTGAAAGAGATAGTATCAGATTTTTTTGCAATGGATGGAACAGCCAAGCTACTAGAGATTGAAACTGATAGGAAACTAAATGAGACAGTCTGGAAAAAATTTAAAAAGGGATAATTAAACTCCCTACATGGTTTACCTAAAAGGCATCAATCCTCTTCTTTATACTACTGGTACGAAAGTTTATATAACATAGCTTAACTACTCTAACTGTTGAAAAGCAGTTAGAGTAGTTAAGACAAGCTATCAAACATTCTATCCGGTTTATGAGAAAGAAAATTGTTTTTTGTATGTCAGTTATCGGACTGATTTTCGTAACATTCTCCTTTAACTTGCAGGCACAGAATAGACAAATTAAAGTATCAGGTGTCCGCTCTGAGAAAGGAAAGATCATTGTAAGTATCTTTAAGAATGCAGAATCGTATGAATCAGAGAAACCATTTAAGCGCCTTGTATTTGATAAAAAAGAACTGACCAATGGATCGATGATGGTCTCTGTGCCACTTGAATCTGGCGTTTATGGAATGGCGATGGTGGATGATGAAAACAACAATGGAGAGATTGATAAAAATTTTGTAGGAATACCTCAGGAAGGATTTGGCTTTTCGAACTTCTTTCTGACAAAAATGAAAAAGCCTGCTTTTGATGAATTCAAAGTAAACCTCTCTTCCACAAATACTGGAGTGGAAATGAAGGTCAAATATTTATAAACACTGGAAGAATTTTAGTAAGGAATTATGAACCTGTTCGTTGATAACTATACAAAGAACAGGTTCATCCCATATAATACTTCTATTGATTATTTCAGTTATTGATTATTCCTGTACAACTACTTTATAATGTTGTACAGTTCCTCCTTCCTGGGTAACTTTCAAGTAATACAAACCTGCAGCCAAGCCTTTTATATTTATCATTTTTGTTCCCTCTCCTGCTTCAGACAATGGCACAGAGAGTTTTTGTCCCTGAAACGTATACATCTCAACAGAATAGCTGGTCGTTATACCAGATCGTAGAGATATAGAAACACTTTCACGAGCCGGATTAGGATAGACTGTGAAAGTACGGCTTTCAGTTTCTGTATTTAGATTTGATTCATTACCTATACGGGCAGATTTAGTATCACAATCTTCTGTACATTCTGTAGCATCCACATTTAAACTTCCAATACCCTTCCATTCTGTTGCATTCTGTCTCAGACGAGCCTTTGTGGTAATTGTTCCCTGATAATAAAACTCTCCACTCAATCCGGAATCGGCATCCTGAGCATTAGCTCCAATGCCCAACTGAAATCCTGTACTCAGATCTTTTGGCGCATGAGATACCTGTAATGTCCCTTCAATGCTTCCTTTTCCTTTCAAATAACTTTCACGAGCTGATAGTGTCCAGTATGTCCAGTCAATATGTGTACGTTCTGCCACCTTTCGAGCCTCCGGTGTATTTGTTTTATAGGTTCGCTGTGAAGAAGACCACTCTGACCAGTCTTGTGGTTTGACTAATTTCAGGTATACATCAAACTGTACGGAACGATCTTCCTGGCTAACAATAGTACCTACCTACTACTTCTGCATAATCACCATGATCTGTTAACTGAGCCGGCGATTCCCAAACAAAACCCAGTGGATTTTCATTGATACCTCTGTCAAAGTGAATGGCCCACGGACAGCTTAAACAACCCGGACGAACAATCTTCCATGGATAGAGCCAGTAAAATTTCACAGGCAGAACAATTAATGAGTATCGTTCATAAGCACCCATATCCACCTTACTATTCTGGATGCGGGCATCACCGGCAAAATCAGTAGTAATACCTGCCAGATTAGGCACTGCATTAGTACCTGCATTGATAACAGGAGATCCGTTGTTTACCCGCAATCCATCATCTGTAGTACCAGGAATATTATCGGCACCATCTACATCTGCTGCATTGATAAATGAAGGAGATGCATCTTTATTATTGCCACCATCTGTACCTACACTGGCAATCCATCCGCCTCCGCTACCTCCGGAACCTTGTACCAGACTATATGATACAGTATTTACATTTCCATCATTATATACCTGCTGCCCACTGGAAACGGCAGTATTACCATATAAAATTGAATTCTCAATTCGGGAAGTCAGAATCTCTATACCTGAAGAAATATATCCGTCGTTAGATAAAGCCCCTCCTCTATTCGCTGAATTTCCATAAAAAGTAGCATTGGTAAACTCTGTACGTATTTCTGGAGAAAACCCTGAAGGTGGACTGATTACCCGTGTAAAGTTAGCCACAGCCCCACCATCGTTCTGAGCGTGATTGCCAGCAAATACACAATTAATATATTTTACTCTCAAAATCCCTGCATCATTCAAATGTACTGCAGCACCTCCCCACGCCATTGCATTGCCTTGCGCAACATTATTATAAAAACCACAAGCAATAAATACCGGCTTAGAAGCTCCCAATGTGGTTGTCTGAGGATCATTGGTAGACATATATACAGCACCACCACCGCCTCCTTCATACGCTCCGGTAGGATTACCAGTAGCAGAATTTCCAATAAATATACAACGTCGAAAACCAGCCTTTGTAGTAGCCATATTGACAGCACCTCCGGAACCTGGCCGGGTTGTCCCATCTTCAGAAATTACAATGGCTTGATTGTTAACAAACTTACAGGTATCTATCCGTGTACTGTCACCAGTAAGTGCCAATGCGCCTCCTCTTCGATATGCCTGATTCCCGGTAAACTCACACTGACTGATTACTGCCCAATACTTTCCTTTCTGAAACGAACCCAGAAAGATAGCCCCACCAGCAAAGTTTGCTTTGTTTTGTACAAATTTACATTCCCGTATCTGAGATTCCATAGTCACGAAGACAGTGCCGGGTGTTGTATAAAAGCCTGCACCTTCAGATTCTGCATAGTTCCCCTGAAATGTACAATGAAAAATAGTAGGACTGCTGGCATTTTGTGGTGCGCTGATTTTATTATACCACCCTGCCCCATCCAGATTAGGGGAATTGGCATTGGGAGGTGATGCTATATAAGCTTGTCCCGCAGTAATGATAAACCCATCCAGTAATGTAGTTGCTGCTACATTGGCAGTATATACCACATGATATGCATTATTGCCAACAATATCTGTCCAACTTTCTGCAATAGCATTCGCATCCAGATTTATATCATTGTTATCAATATCTCCACTAAGAATAGTCCGGTTTAGTGTCCAGTTACGTTCAACAAGAGATACTTCAGTTCCAATAAAACCGCCATATAACTTCACTCCGTTAGGCAATGAAAATGTAACTTCCCGTATATTACTTCCACCACTGGCATCAAAGTCTATTTGTACAGATGGTTTATATACGCCTGCTGCTACCCAGATTTCATCTCCACTCACAGCAGTGGCAAGTGCACTTTGGAGGCTGGTGTAGGCATTTGCCCAACTGCTACCATTGTTAGCTCCAACAGCGGTAGATTTCACATAAATAGTTGCTCCCTGCGCAACAAAGATTACCATCCAACACAGGAGTAATGCACCTGCTTTTTTCCAGAGGTTGTTTTTGTAGTTTTCCATAGTCTAGTAACAAAGATTCAATTTTATAATTTAAACATCTGAATCTTAGTATGTTGGGTGTATATGTAGTAAACAGAAAGAAAAAAGATACTTGGTATTATACAATTTACCGAACAAGATCTATCTCAACCTTGTAAGCCTTGTGATTATCAATGGCAGGATATTTTTAGAATAAAAGGCAAGCTCTGAGATATTTACTTACACTCATAAATTATTAACAAATTCATAATCAAATGATTACCCTAAAACAATCAAAAAAAACAAGAAAAACATCGTACACGACATAAAAATTACTTTACTTTGTATCGTGAACGATATAAAATCAAACGATATACAAAGTCATGAAAACAATTTATGAAACCAAAGCCACTGCTACAGGTGGTAGAAACGGGAAAGTTTCAACAGAAGACGGAATACTAAATCTGGAAGTGCGGATGCCTAATTCGATGGGAGGTAATGGAGGCAACTATACCAATCCAGAACAATTATTTGCGGCCGGCTATGCTGCCTGTTTCGATAGTGCGTTACAATTTGTTGCTCGTAGCCAGAAATTACGGATTGAAAGTCAGGTGACAGCTACCGTGGGCCTTCAGTCATCTGAGACAGAAGGCATAACTCTTGTAGCAGCATTGGAAGCAGATATTCAGGGTGTAGACAGAGAAGTAGCACAACAATTATTGGAAAAAGCACATGCTACCTGTCCTTACTCAAGAGCTATCCATCATAATGTGAATGTTTCTGTAACACTAAAATAAACAAGCTATGAAAGCCTATCCACACCCAACCTTAGACTATCAAACCAGCACTGTACAGACGGTATTTCGAATATTGCTAGGACTTAATCTCGCATTCGCAGGAATTGGACACCTTACCTGGGCACGGGTTGAATTTCTGGCTCAAGTACCAACCTGGCTGCCAATGAATGGAGATTTAGTAGTGATTTTGTCAGGAATTGTAGAGGTTGCATTAGGTCTTGCATTGATCTTTCTGGGTAAATACCGTACGCTAGTAGGTTGGATAGTTGCTTTATTTTTTGTTCTTGTATTTCCGGGAAATATATCTCAATATGTAAATAAAATAGATGCTTTTGGATTGAATTCGGACAAAGCCCGACTAATACGCCTGTTCTTCCAGCCAATTCTGGTAATCTGGGCGTTGTGGTCTACAGGTGCATGGAGCAGTTGGAGAAAAAGCAACCAATCCACTAACTAAAAAATTATATGAGCAATACGTCATTCTATCAGTTGTCTGCCCGCAGTTTACAGGGTAAGGACATATCCATGGATACCTATAAAGGAAAAACTGTCCTGGTAGTAAATACAGCCAGTCAATGTGGTCTTACGCCACAGTTTGAAGGACTTGAAAAACTATACGAGAAATACAAAGACCGGGGTCTTGTCATTCTGGGTTTTCCATGTAATCAATTTGGCAATCAGGAACCTGGAGATGAGAAGTCGATTGCAGAGGGTTGTGTTATCAACTATGGTGTCACATTTCAGATGTTTCATAAAATAGAGGTAAATGGAACAGATGCTCATCCAGTCTTTAAATACCTGAAAAAAGAACTTCCTGGACTTTTGGGAGGACGTATTAAATGGAACTTCACCAAGTTTTTAATAGATAAAAATGGGAAGCCAGTCAAACGATTTGCCCCTATTACCAAACCTGAAGCTATTGAAAAATACCTGGAAAAGATTTTTCAGTAAATTTGTCTGTATTTGGAACCCAGCTCTCTAATCACAGAGAGCTGGTCAGATATCTAATATTTGCTAAAAGTATGATAGAAGAGCACTTAAAACTTGAAAATCAACTCTGCTTTCCTGTATATGCAGCTTCACGGCTGATTACAAGAGAGTATCAACCATTTCTGGATGAACTAGGAATAACATATCCTCAATACCTGGTTCTGCTGGTTTTATGGGAGAATGATAAAATTACAGTTAATGAAATCCGGCAAAAGCTGATTCTAAATACCAATACAGTGACTCCTCTTTTGCAACGTATGGAAGGCATGGAATTGATACAACGCACACGCTCAGAGGAAGATGAAAGGAAAGTAATTGTTGCACTTACAGAAAAAGGCAAAGCCCTACAACAACAAGCTAGCACTATTCCTGGAAGACTGATTGCCTGTTTAAGCTCTGAAGAATTAAATCTGCAGGAGTTGGTTGATTTAAGAGACAAACTACATCATCTTCTGGATTTCCTTCTTAACAAGAATCAATCTGTGGATTAGATTAAACCAGCGTTATTTGTATTCTAATTCATATGTGAGCAATATTTATTCTCTACAGGTGTGTTGCTTATAACTCATAAGCAACATCACTCAAGTGAGTATGTTTAAAATTGTCATCGTATTTAAGGCCAAAACCTAGCATACGATCAAATGCTGCGTGCGCTACAAGTAATGCTCCAGATGCAATCAGTATATCATTATGTAAAAAATAACCTACCAAACTCAAACTGATTGCAATGCCTTTGTGATGAAACAAATTGTAAGTCAATGCACCAATACGTGTATTGATTATATACCCCAACATTCCAAGATCAGGAGCGAAAAACAATAGAAACCAAACCCAGGCAGACAAACCAAGATTATAGATTGAAAGGAAATAGACAGCAGCTATAAACATAGCGATTTCTTCAAGTTTGATAGTAAGTTTCATGATGAGTATCTGTTAGTTGACTGATTATTGATATGACAAAGCTAACAGACTCGTTTCAGAAAAATCGTTAACAAAAGATAAGAAATCGTTTTCTGAAAATCTTTAGGTATAACAAGGTCCTTTTATCCGAACAAAATTCCCATTAAGACAAAACTCACTGGAAGGAGTATCTCCCTTTGGTATCTACATTCACTTTGGGCAATGTTTTCTTGTTCTCAAACCATTCATAACCAGGTTTCAGATTTTTCCAGAATGCCAGTAAGGAAGGGTCATCCAGAGCAGCAGCCTGAAGAGAATCCCAGGATGAATCATCGAGTTTTGAAGGAAAGATATGCACAGGTACTAGTCCCTGTCCAGCATTTTTAGCTTCTACAAACGCAATATAGATCTCTTTAATCATAGGATCGGTCATTGCCATACATCCAATGCTGACACAGTTACCATGAATAAAAATATCATCACCCGGATGTTTTTTGTCTGATAAGATTCGATCTGAAGCATTAGGGTAGTTAATTCCTAGTGACAAATGAAAATTGCTCACAGGATTCCATCTATTGATAACATAAAATCCTTCGGGCACCTGATAATCTCCCAGTTTGCGTTTAGGTCCCAGTTCACCAGACGCAGAGCATATTTTATAAGTTTTGAGTAGCTGAAAAGTTTTATTTACTCCCTTTTCTTTAGCCCATAACTCCAGTTGCTTTTCTTTTTTAAAGACTCTCAGAAAAATCTCCGATTGATTTATTGTCAATCCTTTATCTGAAAACAATTTCTGTGTCACTATTTCTTTTTCCTCATAGGCATCTTTTACCCGCTCAAACTCAAGTTGAGTAGTTTTAAAACTTTTAGCAGGGATAGCACTACATAGAAGCAATGTAGTAGCAATAACTAACACTCCTCCCAATGTAAAAAGAACCCAAACGTTTGATCTGGTTTTCATAGCAATTGTAGTATGTATTTTTCTCTTAATCCTTATTTTGCATTAAATGTGAGTCCCTGCCATTGATCTGTGCGAAACGGAGAAGCAGGTAACCCTTCTGCATTGTAGAGATTACATCCTTCCGGATTATCAGCCCATGCATAGCGTACTGCTGTCGGCTTAGGAACCATTTCAGACCATACAACTACAGTATTGCTATCAATTCGTGCATTTGCCCAATAAAACTTTTTATCATATCCAGCTATGGCAAATCCTTTCAGTGTACCATTCTTGGATTTAAGTCCACCTGAGGCATTGTCAAAAAGAATATGAATTTTATTGTTTTCGATAGTCATGGACTTATACAAAGGCCCAAATGCATTTACTACCGTCGAATCTTTGTAGGCTACCTTACGAGCTGCAAGAAACAAACGCTTTCCTACATCCAGCTTATTTCGGGGATGAATATCGTTTGCATCCCCTATATCAATGCTCACCACCATACCAGTGTTGGGTTCGTTTAATGCAAAGGTTTGTGCTTCTCGCAGTTCTGCCCAGTCACTTTCACCAGGCTGAGGAGCAGCAGCCTTATAATTGGCTAGTTGTACAAATAAGAAGGCAAAGTCATCTTTTTGCTTCCAGGCAGCACGCCAGTCCCGTATCAATGCAGGAAAAAGATTTCTATACTGATACGCTCGTGTTGCATTGGATTCACCCTGATACCAAATTACACCTTTGATAGTATAAGGAATGACAGGCTCAATCATTCCATTAAATAGCACTCCTGGTGAGTTCTGATCCCGCAATTCGGTTGGATATTTGGGCATACGACTTACATCTACTGCAGTCTTATATTTCCATTCTCCAGCCAGAGAAACTGAATAATAAGGTGACAATATCTTCAAATCAGCCGAATTACCCCATATACCTCCATTACCATGTGTATCATTCACCCGAACGACAATTACATTTCGGCCTGCTTTAACCAACTTGCCAGGTATCGTGTATTTTCTAACCTGATTGGCTTCTTTCGTCTCCCCAATTTTTTCTCCATTAAACCAGGTGATATCTTCATTATCTATTTTCCCCAGACATAACGTCAACGTATTTCCAGCTTCTGATCGGGGAATTTCTATTTCTTTCCGGAACCAGGTTACACCATCATATCCACCCAAACCAGCCGTTTCCCAATAACATGGAAGCTTCATAGGCTTCCATGTTTCTTCATCTTTTATCTTTTTCTCATACCAGGGTCTTTTACCTGTATACCCTCTATCTATTTTAGGTACAGTTTTCTTCCATGCTTCCAGACGGGTAGTATAGGCAGTAGACAATTCGGTCAGGTTGACAGTACACTTATCAAGTTTTTCTGCAGCGTCTTTAAACTCAGGAAACTGTTTCAGTGTGGTTGTACTCACCCATGCTTCAGCAGGGGTTCCGCTCCACTCTGCCTGAATAATTCCAACAGGGACATTATAGGTTTTAAATACATCCCGGGCAAAAAAATAAGCTGCCGCTGAAAATTTACCTGCTGTTTTTGGAGAACAGGCACGCCATCCTTCTGATTCAAAATCCGTCTCTGCCTGTGCAGAGATAGTGTTTTTTACATCTACAAAACGAATATCGGGATAGTTGGCATTCGCAATTTCAATCTGGTGATTTGTTACTTTATCTTCTAGTTTCCACTCCATGTTTGATTGTCCGGATGCCAGCCAGACATCCCCAATCATTATATTACGGATCTTAAGTGTATTCTTCCCAAAGATCTCCATTTCGTAGGGACCACCAGCAGGCAACGGAGGTAATGAAATCACCCATTCGCTGTTTTCATCCGGCAATGCTGCATAGATACGATTCATGAATACAACCGTCACCCGCTCTACCCGTAATGCAGTACCAAATATATTTACCCTGGTATCTCTCTGAATAATCATATTATCACCCACCAATTTAGGCAGATGAACTTCTGCAGATAGCCGGAAACTATTCAGCAGAAATAATACAACGAATACTGAGGCGGTAAAACATTTATTCATAGAGTTATGGTATATGGTTTGTGTCTGATTAGTAGCCAGATAGATAGAAATGTAAACGTTAGTAGTATGTTGTCGGATCTGATCAGTTCCTAAAAACGACATAAGAACGCAGGCAGGTTTCCTGCAAAAAAATACTACTTTCGCACTATGAACTCAGATGACTTCTTTGTAAATAATACAAATCCGCGTTTTACACAATCTACTTTTGGGTGCCTGGATGTAATGGGAGGAACAGCAGAATATGCCGGATCACTGGTATTATTCACGCCAGTACAAACGTGTATTTCTATCATACTTGCATTGCGCAATGATACAACGATTCGCCTTTATAAGCAATCAACAACAACATTTCCTGACTTTCAGATTGATATATCTGCATTACTACACCAAGATCGTACGATCAATCAATCTATTCTTCACGAAATTACTGCTAGTCACTATACAACAGGTATAGTATCAGCCTGTATAGTACTGTTTTCTATTAAACAGAATATGGCTCTGACAGGATTGGATGTATATATACAATCTCCTTCAGATCAAACAGAAACGGAACCTAAGGAGGGTCTTGCCATAAGTATATTGAAAGCACTGGCAGAGGCTAATCAAGTTGTAATTATGGAGAATGAACTTCCAATACTTGCTCACAATGCATTGCAGTTGCTTAGTCTCCATCATTTGCCATTGGTTAACACACTAGCCAGCTACTATATAAAACCAGGACACATTTTGCCAATATTATGTCAGCCTGACCATGTATCTTCTACTTTCATTATTCCAGAAGGTCTTGGCTTTGCAGCTATCAATCTGGGCCCTAAATCAAACAAACAATTGACTTTGCAAGAGCAGGTCTATACTGCCGCATCTATAGGCTATACCATGATCTCGCTCTATGATGGGACCTATCCACACGAATTAGATACAGCCAGAAAGACTGGCAATCGAGAAAATCTGCTATACAATGGCTATCTGGCAAATATTACCCCCACTGAGTTTGACAATCGTTATAAATGGCTACCCAAGCACGTATATGGCAGCACATTCCTGGAGAAGTCAGGTATCCTGGTTGATTCAGCTTTATCTGTCTTTCCAGACATTTCCTATCCTGTGTTTCAGGCTACAGTACATCCTATTTACGAAAACATACGAGCTCAATATTTTTCTCTCCTCTTACAACATATGCCAGAAGCTGACGATGTAGAACGAAGACAAAAGTCGTTACAACAATTAGGTAACTGGATGTTTCAATCTCATACAAGTTATGCGGCCTTAGGGCTAAGCAACTCCATTGCAGACAGATTGATACAATGGGTACAGCAACATTTGGGGAAGGGCGTTTTTGGGGCTCGCCTAACACATAGTAACACAGAGAATAGTGTTTGTATCTTATGGGAAGGACAACAGGGGTATGATACCATTCAAGCCATCTATCAAGTGATTAGTCAGGAAGCACAATCTCCTATATCTTTACGCTTCAACCGCTAACAATACAAATATAAAATACTCACTATCAACCCATTTACTCTCCACACATCACAATTCTCTCCTATTACTTGAGTAGTTTTCGGATATTATACCAAAACTACTCACTATGACTACAACTACTGAAACCCTTCCCCAAACGCTCACCGTTGAGTCGGCTGCAAACCGGCTTCAGGTGGTAGATTCCTTGAGAGGATTTGCACTACTAGGTATTTTAATTGCACATATTGTTAGCTGGTTTGATGGAGGCCCTTTGCCTGGATCTATCTATCAGAAGGCATTTGAAAATATTCCAGTCTGGCAACAAATCCTAAATGGCATTACTCAATTTATCAGTGAAGTATTGGTCAGGGGAAAATTCTTTTCCTTCTTCTCTTTTCTGTTTGGCTTAAGCTTTGCACTCCAGTTATTCAGTTTTGAGAAGAAATCAGGTAACTTTTTAGGACGCTATGCCTGGAGACTAGTTATCCTTGGCCTGATTGGTCTGGCGCACAGCTTACATTGGAGAGGAGACATTCTGAGTATTTATGCACCGCTGGGATTTTTATTGCTCCTTTTCAGAAAACTACCTGACAAAATCATACTCACCATTGCCATTTTGCTAGTTATCAATATACCTACACGCCTTACAGCTATTTACCAGCAATATTTGCCTCAACTCTCTAAAGCACAACAGGAACAACAAAATAAGCAATCTGAGAAGGACACAGAACAATACTACCAGATTATGATGCATGGCAGTTATGTAGACAACCTAAAAGCCAATTTCAAAGCATTAGAAATGAAGAAAAACTTCCAGATTGAAAGTGGCCGCATCTATATTACATTTGGATTTTTTCTGTTGGGGTTATATGCAGGTAGAAAAAAAATATTTGAACAATTTCCTGTAAACAAACTATTTTTCAAGAAGATCTTGCAATACAGCGGGTTTATAGCATTGGGCTTGTTGATAGCAGGTATCTGTCTGGGTGTTATGTACAATAATAACCCACAACCTCCTCCAGCTATTCTATTTATCTTTATGACCATTTATGATTCTTTCAATGCATTACTAACCCTATTTTATATTGCAGGCATTACTCTTTTATTTGCAAAGCCAGTCTGGAATTCCAGGCTTCTACATTTTGCGCCAGTAGGTAAAATGGCACTTACCAGTTATGTTTCTCAAACAGTCATAGGCCTTTTGCTTTTTTACGGATATTGTGGATTGGGTTTGGTTGGAATAATTCCTCCCTGGATCTGCTTTTTACTATCGGCACCTATCTTTCTACTACAGATGCAGTTTAGCAAATGGTGGCTATCCCGATTCAAGTATGGACCACTGGAATGGATATGGCGTTCTGCAACCTATCTGAGATGGCAACCAATACGTTTATAATGCATTAAAGTGAATAGTCAAGGTATTTCTACAATAGTATATTATTAAGAAGTGGATATATCATTGTAGAAATATCTTCATTAACAAACTATACTATACTAATTGTATATTTTTCTTAATCAAACTTTTACACAAAAACTCTTACAGGTCTTACATTGAAAGTTTTATCAGATAAGTATACATCAAATAGCAAACGCCCCTATACTGTTTAAGTGATATAGATACTTACCATGTGTTATTCCCGAACTCATCTACATATCTATATAAAGTTTTTCAGAAGACTATACCCAACATATAGCTTTGATTGATTATTTTCTTCGTTTTCTGCATGTTATAATTACACTAGGAATAGTCAAAGTATGAAGTGTTTCTTTGTATAACCTTTTACATAGGCAAAAGGTATCCGATACTTTTCAAAGTGCTTATCCTCAGAAAAACCCAGGGTACATGTTCTAAAAAGGTAAAGACATGGCTATTACTTACGCTTTTTAGGCCAGGCTACTTGTTTACAAATTGAGTTTTCTCGGGCAATTTCCCTTATTTTACAAGTATAAGAAGCTATCAGGCATTGTTCCTTTGAGTCAATATAGGGTATAGCAAAGCTCATTACAATTGCCTAAGTTAAAATGTAATTACTCTCTTGTCATTCAGCTTATACTATATGCCATTTCTATTTAATATCATTAGTGGACGAAAATTAAAAGAATATCAAAAATTTCGGGAAGAAGCCAAAGAACTAAGAGCAGCAACTCAAGATGCCACGCTTTTGATTCAAAATATTGGCCAGGGGAAACTGGATACGACTCAGATATCAGATATAAACAATCCATTGATCTCCTCATTGCTGGAAATGCAGGAACAAATGAAACGGATTGCAGAAGAGGACCGTCAACGTAGCTGGGCCAATGAAGGACATACCCGATTTGCGGAAATACTTCATTCACATTCTACTGATCTTGAACAGATTTTTAGTCTGTTAATCAAAGAACTGGTCAGATACATTGGTGCTAATCAGGGTGGTTTATTTGTAACTAATGAGGAAAATCCACAGGAGATCTTTCTCGAAATGTTGTCCTGTTATGCCTATGATCGTAAAAAATACCTTGATAAAAAAATAGAAGTAGGCGAAGGTCTGGTAGGCCAGTGTTATATTGAAGCAGATAGTATTCTTCTGACTGATATTCCAGAGGATTATGTAAATATTACTTCCGGATTAGGGAAAGCCAATCCAACCTGTTTGTTGTTGGTACCTCTTAAGGTTAATGAAAAGGTATATGGTGTATTGGAACTAGCTTCTTTTCATGTATTTGAGCCTTATCAGATCAGCTTTATTGAGAAGTTGGGAGAAAGTATTGCCTCTACATTCTCTACATTAAAAATTAACAGCACAACCAAGCATCTACTGGAACTGGCACAACAACAAGCCGAAACATTACGGTCACAGGAAGAGGAGATGCGACAGAACATGGAAGAGCTTTCGGCCACACAGGAAGAACTGACTCGCCAGTTGCATGAAAGTGATATCTTAAAAGAGGAATTACAAAATCGGGAACAAGTGTTTGGTCATACAACTGTTTTATCTGAATCAGATCAACATGGAACTATTCTTCTTGTCAATGATAAATTGTGTAAAGTCTCCAAATATAGTCGAGAGGAATTAATAGGAAAACCTCATAATATCTTCCGTCATCCAGATATGCCGAAAGAATTATTCAAAATTATGTGGCAGACAATTAAACAAGGGAAGATATTCAGAGGCATTATCAAAAATAGAGCAAAAGATGGCACTCATTACTGGGTCGATGCCACCATCTCCCCTATACTTGACGACAATGGCAAGCCCATAAAATATGTCAGTGCCCGCTATGTAATTCCGGATGATAGATTAGCAGAGGTACTTTATGCCGAATGTCTGCAATCACTAAATCTCTCGGCGTCTAAAGCATCTGACACAGTATCTGCTTAATCCTATTTTAAATACCAAAGTCGTCAAAGGTTGGACATTTAAGTTGTGAATCTTTGACGACTTCTTTTTTAGCAGTTAGTGGTCAGCTAAAATCTTTTTATTTTCACCGGACAGGCAAATCAAAGACTTTCGATAACTATGAAGTTGTTTAGGATAAGTTTTAAACCAGCACAACGAGCAGATTTTGTAGCATGCCTTAATTTCAATCCCCAGGTTGGTGTTATCACTAACCTGAACGATGGGAAGAAGGCGCAGCACATGTATTTTTAGTTCTTATACAACTTGTATTTAATCTGCCTTTGAAGATTATCCTAAACAACTTCTATGCATAGAATCTTTTTGCGGTGAATTCCACTCAAACAAAAAACTTACGGTTTGTTTCGCTCAAAATAAATTCGTGCGGTTAACTCAACGCATCGGCAATTTTGCGGTTTATTCCAGGTAAAAAATTTTCTAACCTGACCAACGTAGCGTCATTCTTTACATAGCAGTTTGCATATAACGAAACGCATGCTCCACTCATACTACAAACTAAACTCGAACACATACTACTGATCTTACAAAATATATCCTACCTTCCAAATAAAAGAGTGTGGAGACAGTATATTAGAAAATATCCATAGCCATTTGCAGTGACTCATTCATAGCCTCAAACCTCGTCCGTACTGACTGCATAAAGGCTTCGTTTTCAATCAGGTTGTATACCTCGCTCTCTCCTGTAATATCCATTGCATTAATTTTATAGGTTTGTTCAAGCAATCCCTGCTCTATTTTCACAATATACTTTCCATTCCAGCTAAAAAGCGTAACATGGCAATCTTCTTTGGGTATCTGAGCTATAACTTTCATATTTTCCATGTATTCAGTAAAACACAAATGTCAGACAGAGGCACACGAAGCTTTTCTGTCTGACATGGCAAATATACTAAATAGGTGATTCTAGTTTGACTGTTTCGTTGGTTCCGACTTTGTAGCTATTACTTTATGTGTTTGTATATGGCCCAACACCCATTCACCTACCTGACCTCCCTGTACTAGTCCCACTTCAATGGCAGACCGATAATGGATACCACCATATAAACGGCTGATAGCAGCTTCCTCACAAGCCTGACGAAACGATTTAAACGAACGAGGGGGAATCCCATATTGAACTTCTGTAGAATCTACATAAGAGATATTATCTCCATATAGATGAGTAAGTACTGTAGCAGAAGCAGTCGAAATCACACTATGTCCGCTGGTATATTCAGGAAATGGAGGCGTTTGCAGAAAAGGAGTCCAATCTTTATCAATCAACTGATTGATAGCTGTTTCAGGACGCACTCTCACGCTACGGTATTTTTCATCCCAGCAACTTATAAAGCCATCAAACAACGCAATAGATACTAATGCGTAAGTCTCAGCTGTTTTCATAATATCCGCTTTGTACTGACGCGAAATAATATTGGAGATACTCATCCAATGCCCTCCTGGAGACATTTTTTTGGTTGCAAAATTTACGTGTCCGGCTACATTGAGTTTAAAGGGATTGCAATCCCAGAAATTCGCAATCCATTTCTGCTCTTCTGTCATATGTGTGGTTACATCATACACATCCTGGGCTTCTTTAAAAAAGGCGCTGTTTTTATCTGTGTTGTATGCAGGAGGTGGCACAGGTTTAAACTGAGAGGCAGAATCGAGTGTCAATGTCCGTATCTTAAACCACTGAGGTTCTACACCATCCATGTATCCCGGAGGAGTAGGGACCCAGGTACCAGGCTGATTGGTAATGGTATGACGAAATCCGCGTGTTTGCTTATAATTGTCTTTTGAGGAGTAACGTATCACATGCGCAGCTACACTATCACCAAAAGCAATAGATCTGTCAAAGACATCATCAGAGATTCCCATGTCTTTGTAGTCTTCATACAATTTATTTTCAAACTCGTCATACATCTCTACAGAAAATGTAAGCGTACGGGCCACCTTCATAAATGCATGTACAGATGCCAGCGGAAAACAATAGATTTGTGCAGCTTCTGGCTTTGGTCCTGCAGTAAAGCCTTTTAATTGACCAGCTAGTGACTGATACTCCGAGTTAAGGGGTACCAAAGCCTCATAAGCGGCTACGCTGGAATACATATAAATACGACTGGCAACTGTTGGGGAGAATATATCATGGGTGATGACCTGAGTCAGCTTGCTAACTGCATTGTTCAATGGGTCTGGAGCAAGAATCTTTTTCTGATTATCGGCTGATGTTGTCTTCTTACAGCTACATACTAACATTAGTAACAGAACAACAGATACAATACTGCCAGTTTTTAAAATGGCTCTCATAAAATATTTCGGTAGTTAGGTAGGAACACGAAATTACAAAAATAATCTGTAGCCATAAGGATAATGACAAAAATCAACCTTAAAAAGAATATATTTTTTCTATCTTTTTCCATATTCAGAAAAATGAGACTTATATCAATACTTCTGAATAAGGTATACACCTAAAACAATTAGCATAGCACCAAGCAGTCGGTAAATGTTGACAGGATGAATAGTAAAACCCAGATAACCAAAATGATCAAACCATAACGTGGCCAGTAGTTGACCCGCAATGACAAGGCTCACAAAATTTGCAGCTCCAATCCGTGGAGCAATCATAATAGCAGCAGTCACATACAAAGCACCTAGTACCCCTCCCATCCATTTCCACCAGACTATATTTCTCAACACGTCAAAAGAGGGTATAGAATTACGGGAATTAGCCACCAGATAGATAGCCAGAACAATGGTACCAACCGAAAAAGAAATAAGTGCTGAAAAAATAGGATTGGTCACAGTATTACGTAACTGAGAATTAACACCTAATTGAGTAGAAACTCCTACTCCAGCCATAAGAGCAAAAAAAAGATATAACCACTGCATAAATGAATAAAACTAATTATAGGTAAAGGAAAAGCTATCTAAATACACAAAAATGGGTAAATTCATAGTATATCATTGCTGTATAGCAGGTACTTTCAGATACGATTCAGTGATTTTTATACACTTACCTACTCCTGTCACAAGCATAGAGGAGGAAAATTAGATAAAATGGCACGTTTTAAAAATAAAAAATGTTATTCTGATAAAATATGACCATACATCACAACGTCTTCCTAGTAAACAAGGAAGTACTTTACTGAACATAGAGATGAACGATAGTCTGTCATTGTTGCCCGCAACACAAGACATAAAAAACCAGACGCTTAAACTAGCATTCCAGCACGAAAAACAAAGATTGTTGGCATTTATTCGCAAGCGTGTTCCGGAAAAAACAGATGCGGAAGATATTTTGCAGGATGTATTTTATCAGTTGGCAGAAACGTTTAATGTGCTGGAGCCAATAGAACAAATCAGTGCCTGGTTATTTCGGGTAGCCCGTAATAAAATAATTGATCGGTACAGAAAGAAAAAACCAGAATCACTGGAACAATACCTGAACCATGGAGAGGATGAAGAAAGCTGGAATCTCTCAAAGCTTCTTTTTGATCCTCAGGATGGTCCTGAAAATACCTACACCCGTACCCGCATGTGGGACACACTGGCAGAAGCGCTGGAAGAGCTTCCAGATGAGCAAAAAGAAGTTTTTGTATGGCATGAACTGGAAGGCAAGAGCTTTAAAGAAATTTCAGAAACAACAGGTGTTACAGTCAATACACTTCTTTCCAGAAAGAGATATGCAGTTTTGCATTTACGTAAGCGTCTGGAAACGTTGTATGACGAAATAGTAGGAAATTAAACATAATACAATTCAGATCAGACTCACCTGTCTTGTTCAGTAAAAGGTGACTTGCGGATTGATAATATTTTAATTTTATAATCATGAGAAGACACTGGATCTTGTATGCTCTAAAGGTGGCCTTTTTCATTTCAGTAGGTTTCTTTCTATTTGGATGGGTTATCATGAAATTGTGGAATCTGACAGTTCCTTCACTTTTTTCTGGCCCAATGATCACTTTCAGTCAGGCATTAGGAATTTTTGTTATCTCTCGTTTGTTATTATGTGGAGTGCGTCCTTTATGGAAGGGTAAATCGAACAAAAGAGGATACTGGCGCCGTAAAATGGAAAAACATTTGTCGTCCATGACACCAGAAGAAAAGGAAAAACTCAGACAAGCCTATGCACGCAGGTGTGGTCAATGGCAGGAAGAAGAGAAACAGAAGGAAGAAAATAGAAAAGAAGTAGTTAACCAATAAGAAATATTTTCATAGTTGATAAATTCCCTATAGTTTGAGTGTAGTGTTTGGAAATAAAAAGCCTTAACTGTTTCAGTTAAGGCTTTTTTTATAACTTCACTTCTAACAAAGATATCCTGTATTATTGTACAATCTGGCTGCTCAATCTCATTAATTCTATCTCGCCAAGCTTAGCATTATAAATAGCGTCAATCAGTCGGCTACCTGCAGCTACGGCATTACGTTGTACATCCCGAACTTCAAGTGAAGTAGTTACCCCTGTTTTGTATCGCTCCAGTGCAATAGTGACGTTTTGTTTTGCTACTTCCACGTTTTGCCGCTCTAATTCAATCAAACGTAAACTATTGGAATAATTAACATAAGCTACCTGTAAATCTGCCAGGACTTGTGTTTTAAGATCTTCATATTGAAATTCTGCATTTTGCTGAGTAATTCTGGCATTCTGGGCTTGACGATTTAAATTATTTCCATTAAAAATAGGAATAGTAGCTGTAGCTCCATAATTCACATACATGCTTCTGGTTAGGTTGGGCACTACGGATGCCCTACTGTTCTGGTAATTTCCAGTTATACCTGTAAATACATTGACTAAAGGTAAGCGTTGAGCTCTGACAAGCTTTGCATCCAGATAAGCTATATTTTTGTTACGTTGTGCCAGCAGAAGACTTGGATTCTGTCTTTCTACAGCTGAACGTAATTCAACAATATTCAAATTCGTATTAACCAGCATTGTGTCTGTAGCCACAATAGTAACATCTGCCGGACGAACTAATAGTTGATTTAAGGTTATCTTCGCATTCGCAACCAATTGCTCCTGTGTAATCAATGCAGATTGATCTGTATTGTAGTCAACCTGTGCGGATAAGTACTCTTGTCGGGAACCGCTTCCTACTTCATAACGATTCTTAGCCAAACGTAATCTTTCCTGGGAAATTTTAAGAGCATCTTCCAGAACAACCCGACGTTGTTCCTGCTGAATAATATTGAAGTAAGCATTGGTTACTGACGCTACAGTATTTTCGATGGTTATCTCTGTATTCTCACGTCCTGCTTCTCTTAACTCTTCCAAACGTTTGTATGTAGTAGCCAACGCGCCTCCCAAGATTGTCCAGTTTACATTGATTCCACCTGTTAATCCCAGGTTGTTTAATCCACTGAATTCCTGAATAACAGTATAGGCACTATCCCCTCTGGCTGTCTGTGCAGTCCGGTATTGTTCTTGTTTATAGAAACCATTATAAGTATTACTAGTCTGCAAAGTTCCATTTACAACAGGCAAATAACCAGCATTTCCAATAGTGTAATCATTCTCAGCAATTCGTTGCTGATTTCGTATTACTTTGATGGAATAATTATTTTGCAAAGCAATGTCTACAGCTTGTTGCAATGTCAATGCGTCCTGTGCAATAGCTAATGAAGGAAAAACACATATCGCCAGGATGATATATAAACCAAGAGAATTCTTCACTTTTGAAATAACACTAAAATGAGTCAAAAATTGTATAGTTTGAATGGAAAGGGGGCATCTTCTATTTATCTTATAGAGGCATATTTCCTTCCTCATCACTCAGCAGGCACAACGTGTTCGTGTTCTTCCTCTTCTGAATGTACTGTTTGCTTACGTGAAAAATAAGAATAAATAGCAGGAATTACATACAATGTTAACATTAATGAAAACATTATACCGCCCACAATTACAATTCCCAAAGGAATACGACTTTTCGAAGCAGCTCCTAATGACAATGCAATGGGTAATGCACCAAATGCAGTTACCAGACTCGTCATCAGAATCGGCCGTAACCGCATCGCCGCAGCCTCTACCGCTGCTTCCATTCTCGGCAAACCTTCTTTTCTTTTTTCATTTGCAAATTCTACAATCAAGATACCGTTTTTGGTTACCAGACCTATCAACATGATAATACCGATCTGTGAAAATATATTCAGTGTCTGATTAAAGATCCAGAGTGATAGTAATGCTCCTGCAAAAGCTAGAGGAACGGTCACCATGATAATAAAAGGATCTGTAAAGCTTTCAAACTGAGCAGCCAGAATTAGATAGATCAATATTAAAGCCAGGATCAAGGCAAAACTGGTATTAGATGTACTTTCTGCAAAATCCCGTGAAGGCCCTGATAAATCTGTGCTAAAACTATCATCCAAGGTTCTCTCGGCAATAGCCTGCATTGCTTTAATACCATCTCCCAGTGTTTTACCAGGAGCTAGAGACGCAGAAACAGTAGCAGATTTAAACCGATTAAAGTGAAATATCTGTGGAGGATTAGAAGTTTCTTCCATCTGCACCAGGTTATCCAGTTGAATCAGATCACCCCGATTACTCCGCACATAAAATGACTTCAAATCCAATGGGGCATCCCGATCAGCTCGTTCTACCTGTCCGATTACCTGATATTGTTTACCATTCATCAGAAAATACCCAAATCTCCTGTTACTAAGCGCCAGTTGTAACGTATTGGATACATCTAATACAGATACACCCAGCTCTGTTGCTTTCAACCGATCAATAGTAACATATAACTCCGGACGGTTGAATTTAAGGTTTGCATCCGAAATCTGAAATGTAGGATCTTTCTGTACTTCCTCCATAAATTTAGGCAACCGTTCCTTCATTTTTTCAAAGTTCAGGTTCTGGATTACAAACTGAACAGGCAAAGAGGTTCCTCCAAATCCTATTTGTATGGTTTGCTCTTGTGTTGGGAATGCCCTTGCCTGATTAAACCGTCGCATATTTTGATTGAGGTAATCAACAACTTCCTGCTGTGTACGTCCATTAGGACCTCGATCCTGTGGATCTTTTAACAATACTGTTACAAAGCCATTATTAACCGGAGCACTTGAGCCACGACTAGGTGCGGTAATCCCAAAGACCATCTTCTCTTCCGGAATAGAGTCCATCACAAATTGAGATATATCGGTAATAAAGCGTTCTGTACTTTCATAACTTGCACCTTCGGGCAAGGTAACAGAAATCCGGGTTAAGCTTCTGTCCTCAAGAGGAGCTAATTCTGATTGAAGGTTAGATCCAATGAAATAAATAGCGACAAGACAAATACCAATAATAATGAAAGCCCACCAGCGAACCTGCATAAACTTTTCCAGTGAAGCACGGTAAGATTGATCCATCCACTGAAAGAAAGGCTCTGTTTTACGATAAAACCAGGTAGGTTTGCTATGGTCGCTTGCCAGACGCACACTCAATACAGGTGTAAGTGACAAAGAAACAAAGGCAGAAATCAAAACAGCTGCAGCTACCACGATACCAAACTCACGGAATAAACTCCCTACAAACCCTTGAAGGAATATGATAGGTAAGAACACTACAGCCAACGTTATACTGGTAGAAATAACAGCAAAAAATATTTCTTCAGATCCTTCTTTAGCTGCCTGATACCGATTTTTTCCCTGTTCCAGTTTTTTAAAGATATTTTCAGTCACTACAATCCCATCGTCCACTACTAAACCCGTCGCCAGGACAATTCCCAACAAGGTTAACACGTTGATAGAAAAGCCGAAAATATACATAATGAAGAATGTTCCTATCAGCGAAACAGGAATATCAATCAATGGTCGGATCGCAATAAGCCAGTCTCTGAAGAAAAAGTAAATGACAATCACCACCAGCACAAAAGAAATGATCAGCGTTTCTTCTACTTCTTCAATTGCTTTCTGAACAAATCGTGACTTATCAACTCCTATATCAATAATCATATCAGGAGGCAATTCTTTCTTTATCTCATCCAGACGCTTATAAATCTCACCAGCAATTTCAATATAATTAGCTCCCGGTTGTGGAATCACAACCATGGATATATTGGTAGCATTATTCCGCATCGCTCCTGTTTCTTCATTCTCAGATCCTAATTCTGCAGTTCCAATATCTTTAAAGCGAATTACCTGATTGGCAGTCTGTTGTATAATCAGATTATTAAATTCATCCTCAGTAGTAAGACGTCCATAACTTTTTACAGTTAATTCTGTTTGGTTTCCGTATACTTTTCCACCAGGTAATTCCACATTTTCCCGATTTAAAGCAGCTTGTACATCCTGTATTGTTAATCGATAAGCAGCCAACTTTACCGGATTTATCCAGAGCCGCATGGAATATCTTTTTAGTCCGAACGCATTTACCTGACTTACACCTTTTACTGTTTGAAGTCGTTCCTGAAGAATGTTCTCTACATAATCAGAAAGCTGATTTACATTTCGGGTTGTACTTTGAACAGGAATAAACATGATTGGATCACCATTGGCATCAGCCTTGGCAACCACTGGAGGTGCATCAATATCCTGAGGAAGGTTTCGTGTAGCCTGAGATACTTTATCACGCACATCATTGGCTGCTTGTTCCAGATCAACATCCAGGGTAAATTCAACTGTAATCTGGCTCGACCCCAATGAACTCGTAGATGAAATATTTCGAATACCCTGAATACCATTAATAGACTTTTCGAGAGGCTCTGTAATCTGAGACTCTATAATGTCTGGATTAGCACCTGTATAGGATGTACTTACAGTAATAACAGGTGGGTCAATGGCAGGATATTCACGAATACCCAGATAGGTATAGCCAATGCCCCCAAAAACTATGATGAGCACCGACATAACGACTGCCAGTACTGGACGTTTTAAACTAAGTGAGGGTAAACTCATAGTCTACTACTAAATTAAAGAATGCGGAAAGTACCTTAATAAAATTTTTCAGTGAGTCAACACATACCCAAAGGCATTTGTACCAGTATCTCAGCGTTTGCAGTCCAAGACGGCTCAATTACTCTTCAATCTTTGTAAATTTAAGGTTCTGCTCAGGTTTCACAAACAACAAACCCGTTGTAATCACTGTATCGCCAGCAGTTAGACCCTGAGTCACCTGTACATTACTCTCGTCCCGCAATCCAGTCACTACATCTTGAAAAACAGCTTTGCCATTTTTAGAGATAACTACTTTTTTGCCACGAGTCTGAGGAATGATTGCCTGTGTAGGAATCACTACAGCGGTTATATTCTCTACATCCAGATTAACTTTTGCAAAAGCCCCCGGATGTAGCTTGGCAGAGGGATTACTCACTAACGCCCTGATTTTTAGGCTGCGTGTAGCCTGATCAATATCTGGTTCTATCGCATAAATTTTTCCGGAAAAGTTTTCACCAAACCCATCTACAGCAAAAGCAACCTTATCCCCTTCTGCAATAGAAACAGCATATTTTTCAGGAACAAAGAAATCTATTTTTAATGGATTAATCTGCTGTAGCTTAGTGATTAAAGTCGAAGGAGTAATATAGGCACCCAAACTAACATTTCTCAAACCAATAACTCCACGAAATGGAGCCCGGACTTCTGTCTTTTCAATTTGAGCCTTTATCAGGTCTATATCTGACAAAATGGTATTTAATGTAGTAGTTGTTAAATCATAGTCCTGCTGACTGATATTATCAGCATTTAACAACTTTTTACTGCGTTCTACAATCTTTTCCTGATTTTCTTTCTGTACCTGAAGCTTTCTCAGTTGTGCTTTTAAATCAGCATCATACAGTTTTACCAGCAGCGTACCAGCTGCTACTTCCCGACCTTCATTAATATTTAGGGAAATAATTCTTCCTGAGACTTCCGGGTGTATTTCGATTTGTTCAGCAGGCATCAATGTACCACTGGCTACCAGATTATTGGTAAGGCTTTTAGATTTAGCAACAAATCCCTGTATGGCAATTTCCTGAGGCTGACCAGAAGTATTCCCTGCAACAGCATGAGATTTTGTAAATATCTTATTATAGTATATAACACCCCCCAATGCTAACACAACAAGTGTAACAGGAATCCAAAATTTCATAATGCGTTAATAAACAAATGCGGAAATTAGAGAAATATAAATTTTAAAAGTGGTTTGGCTGGCCAAGAAGCAGACATTCAACTGTTTGTCAAGATGCAATTATTTATTAAAAACAGTGAATAGAACTACAAAATAAGCGTATTTCTATCGAACAGTGGTAGAATGGTATTACCAATGGTTTAAATCAATGATAAACGGAATGCCGGATTATATATAGAGTAATTCATTACACAATACACAAAAAAATAAAAGCATTTCTACCTAGAAGAAATGCTTTTAGTGAATTTTTAGCAAGCCGATTACCTAACTAAAATATTATTTTTTGGTTTTGCTACCAGCTTTCTTCTTGGTAGAAGAAACTGTTTTAGGCTTATTTTTCAAAGGATCTTCGGCTTTGGATGGTACTAATGTTTTAATATCGGCATTATGAAGTTCTTCCAAAGGAATTTCAGCATCCCGTTGAGATACAATTTGTCCAAACTGGTCTGATTCTTTTTGCATACTGGCCCGAAGACTACCTACCATTGGATATATATGGTCTTTTACAGCTACTTTCATTTCTTCCCACACCATATTATGCCAGTCTTTATCAGCCATAGGACGATAAGGATATTTAGGAGCTGTAGTTATTGTGTTGAAAGTAAGACGCCCTTGATGCACGAAGTCTGTGAACTCATAGATATAATATCCTTCATGCACGAAAATGCGAACCATAAAATAAATCTTACCTTTTACATAATCATTGCCTGCAGCAATTTTACTCTGAAAAGGTATTTTTGAGGTTCCGGTGAAGCGTCCATATCGTTTATTGGCTTCTTCAAAGAAATTAATGTCTGTTTTAGTTTGCTCATTAAACCAGTTCCAGGCGCGTGCATACAATTCTTCCTGAGGAACATTTGTCATTCGTACAGTATCTGAAAAAGTATATTTCGGATACTGCAGTATCTTCTGCATGGTAACGGATGACTGGCCAAATGAAAGGATAGAGGTGTAAAGAATAAAGCCAAAGGCCAATAAAATTTTTTTCATAGCGAAGGAGTTGCTTCTCCAAGAGCATTTAAAGGTTGTATGGAAATTGAGTGTTCAATAGAAAACTAACTTATTTCACCCTTGCCTCACTTTGATCTTGTATTCAAAGCTCTTAATATCTTACAATGTATAAAATAAGTAATGATTTATTGGGTACAATCATTTATTCACTTCGTAAGAGAATTGTAAGCGCTTTTTGGGTAAATTTTATAACAAAAATGCATAGTATCTCTTTTCTGCTCCTGAGTATGATTACAAACATACAACTAAAAGACTTTACATAAATAGTAAAAACAACGTAAAAACTTACATAGACTTATTTTTATCGAATTATTTTGCTGAGTTACCTTCTCTCCAATCAGCGTCTACAAATGGACGCAAAGTAATGCCCAAATCTTTTTTTGACTTCTTCGAGAAGAATACACTAAACATTGGCTCGGCTTTGCACAAAAATGATTTACTTGCATCGAACTTTTGCGCATTTAATTTGCGTTCAGCGTTTACTGTCTTGTCCCCACTAGATGGTAAACCGAAACCATCCGACTACTATGAATTCAATTTGGGATTTTTTCCAGGTACTACTCGATTCAAAAGAAATTATTAATTATGGAGGTCTTGTACTGGTTACATTGATCATCTTTGCTGAAAATGGCCTTTTCTTCGCCTTTTTTCTGCCTGGCGATTATCTCTTATTTCTGACAGGCCTTTTCTGTTCTACGAAAGCCATTGATTTTCCTATCTATATTGTGGTTATATGTATTGTCATCGCAGCCATAATAGGTAGTTATGTCGGCTTCTTTTTTGGAAGAGCCTTAGGCAAAGGATTGGAAACCCGGCCAGATTCTCTTTTCTTCAAACGTAAAAATCTGGATAAGTCCAGGCAATTCTTTGCCAGACATGGTGGCAGAGCCCTTATAATAGCCCGTTTCATGCCTGTTCTTCGTACCTTCTCCCCTATTATTGCAGGTACGATTCAAATGCCGATTCAGTCTTTTTCACTTTATAACATCATTGGTGGTACTGTGTGGGGAACAACCCTTCCACTGGCAGGATACTTTCTGGGTCAGTCATTCCCTCAAATCATCAATTATGTTCACTACATCATTATTTTCTTTCTTGCTATTACCACCTTTGCGGTTATCCGTACCTGGTTTTCAGTCAGAAAAGATACCAGTGGACAATAGTGCAGCATAGAAAGACCCACTGAGCCTTGGAGTGTAAAGGGTATTTTTCTATCTTTAGGTTTCTCCCCAACCAAAACCATTCAAAACCTATGATGAAACATTTCCTTTACACATCTGTAAGGTCTATTCTCTGCCTTTTCTTTTTCCTAACGCTTCTTTCAGCAACTGCACAAAGTGAGAAATCACGTGCATTGACACTGGATGAATACAAGAAGGCTAAAACCTTTGAGATAAAGGACCTCGAAAGCGATACCTATGTAAAGTTTGAGAATGCCTATGTGCTGGATCGGTTTGAGATGAAGCCCCCCTATGTATTTAAATACAGTGATGGCATTGAACGCCGTGTATACCTCTACCGCCTGCTGGATAATAAATCCAAACAATCACTTGGTATGGTAGCCATCTATTACACACCTGGAAATGGTAAAAAATTCAATATCTGCATACCGTCCCCAGAATCAGATAAAAATGTATGGGCTCTTTATATTGATGATTTAAAAGAGTATAACAAAGCAGAATCAGCATTCGGATCAGCGTTTGCTTATGTTATGTCACGCGAAATGAGCACACTGGCAACAGGTAGCAGTGGTGCATCTACAACTGGTAATAAGACAGACTATGATGTTTGTTTCCCTGCCAATGCACTGGTAACGTTAGCCAATGGCCAAACCAAACAAATCTCTGAGATAAAAGTAGGTGAGGCTATCGCTTCCTATAATAAAGAGGCTAACAAACTGGAGACTGCCATTGTACAGGAGATTCAGATCCATGAAGGAAAAGGTTATCCGGTTCAGACGTTGTTTGCAGCCAATGAAATTGTTACAGCGTCGACTCAACAACAGGTTTCTCAGATTACTAAAATTCAGGCAACTCCAAATCATCCTGTATTGACTCAGGATGGTCGCAAAGCCATGAATGAGATCCAATCAGGTGATAGTATCTATGTATTTGACTCTGCAACTGGTGAATTTATTACGTTTAAAGTATATACACCTTTTACACATTCTGAAGAAACTGCAACCAAAGTATATAACCTGGTAACAGATAAAGGCAACTATCTCATTAATGGAGCTACTGTTCTGGACAAATAATTACTTAACGAACTCACTACAAACTAATTAGTCCCATGCACAGTACATGGGATTTTCTTTTTTGAGAAATCCGGTCTATTCCAGGTATCGTATATATGAGCGAACACTTCTTATAAAATATGTGTTATTGAATATGATGATAACAACATCTTTTCTTATGCAAAGACCTTTGATATTCACCCTTTTCGCAGGGATTTGCCTGCTGTCCTGTGCACAGAGTCAGCAGAAGAAAGTTCCTCAAATGCAATCTAAACCTGTTCAAATGACAACCAACGTAGCTAAAACAGATACAGTCACCTTTGGTACCGGATGTTTCTGGTGTACCGAAGCCATTTTTCAACAAGTAGATGGTGTTCTTTCTGTAGCTTCCGGATATTCCGGAGGACAAGTAGAGAACCCAACCTATAAACAAGTATGTACAGGTTCCACTGGTCATGCTGAGGTAATTCAGGTTACTTATGACCCTGCAAAGGTTTCTTATCCGGAATTACTGGAAGTTTTCTGGAGTACTCATGACCCAACCACTCTTAACAGACAGGGAGCCGATGTAGGTACACAATACCGATCTGCGATTTTCTATCACAACGCTGAACAAAAACAGCTTGCTGAGAAATATAAAAAAGAATTGGATGCCTCTAAAGCGTTTGACGATCCAATTGTAACTGAGATTACTCCATTCTCTAAGTTTTATAAAGCAGAGGATTATCATCAGAATTATTACAATCAGAATGGTGAACAGCCTTATTGCAGAATGGTAATCCGTCCGAAAATAGAAAAATTCAAGAAGGTGTTTAGTCAAAAACTAAAACATTCATAGATGATATATTGATCAGAAAGCACCACAGATCCCTGTGGTGCTTTTTTATTGGCAATATTCCTGATTAGAATCCGACTATTTCTCAATTATGACCTAAACTCCAATCATCAGCCAAAATGAACTAAATTCAGGTCAACAAAGAAAGTGACCATTATTCGAATATTTTTTCAGAATGATCGGCATTCTGGTCAAACACAAAAATGATTCGAGTAATGGTCAAACCTAATTTTTATCAGAGCATCTCTTGTGTTGATTTTTTATTCTTGCATGAACACAATTCGAATCATGTTCACATAGGATTTCTTATAGCACTGTCTACCATCACAAATTAAAAACTAACCAGAAAGGCAGTGAGGTTGGCTCTTTCTTCCAGTTTGAGCTTTTTACGAAGGCGGTAGCGGGCAATGCGTAAACTGTCTTGAGAAATACCCAGTATAGTAGAGATATCTGTAGAACTAAGATTTAGCCGTAACAATGCACACAATCTCTTATCATGTGCACTCAGATCAGTACAAACAGATTGTAGGTTCTGAAAGAAATCAGGGTGTACCTGTTCAAAAAAACGTTTAAAGTCTTCCCAATCCTGATCCAGTTTAAAGCTATAATCAATTGAGGCTATCAGTTCTTTGATTTGTCGGGTTTTATCCTTTTCGCTCCTTCGGATTTCGTTCAGCTTTACTTTTAGCTCTTCCAGAAACTTGTTTTTCTGAACAATCTGTAATGCGTGCGTAGTCAGCTCACGGGATCGGGTTTCTAGTTCCTGTTGTAACTGAAGTTCTTTCAGTCGCTTATTCTCTAGCTCTGTTTTCAGATTTTGTTCATTCAGCTGAGTATTCTCACGTTCAGTTTCCAGTACACGTTGTGTCTGTTCAAGGAGTTCTCTGTCTTTTCGGGTTTTAAGTCGCTGATACCGAAAAAAGATAATTCCAAATGAAAGCAGCAATATTGTTCCTGTTACCAGCAACATAATCCATAATTGTCCAATACGTCTCTCTCCTTCCAGTAACTGAATAGTAGCGTCTTTCACAACTAATGCCTTTTCTTTAGCCTCTGTCTGATACAAGGTTTGCATTCGTGCCATTTGCAGAACAGACTCCTCATCATAAATTCGTTGATACAAGGTATAGGAAGAGTCCAGATAAGCATGTGCTTTCTTATAATCACCTATAAATGCGTAGGTTTTGGAAAGATCTCTCAGAGCTGATCGCAGGCGATCTTTTTGATTCATCTTACGAGCCAATTGGTACGCCTGCAAGGTGTATATTAATGCATCCGAATAGTTACCTTGTTTTCGGTACGTATCTCCTATGTTATTGAGATTGTTAATAATAGTAACCTGATCGTTTACCTCCCGATTAAAAGTCAAAGCTTTATTGAAGTATTCATACGCTTTAGGGTAGTTTTCCATGTCTTCGAATATACTACCCAAGTTCTCTGTAATCTTCCCTAGTCCTGCCTTATCATTCAGCACCTCATAAATCTTAAAAGCTTTCTCCTGATAAATCAAGGCTTGTGGATAATCTTTCTGCTTTTCATACAGATGACCTATGTACCCAAATGTTTCCGCCTTCCCTTTTTTATCTGACAATTGTTCATATATCTTCAAGGCTTCCTGATGACATTGCAAAGCCACATCTATTTTTAAACCATAGTAATAAGCCATCCCCAGATGATTATAGCTTTCCGCCACACCTATTTTATCACCAACTTTCTTGTAAGAAGCAATGGCATTGAGCAAGTAGGAAACCGATTGCTGAAACCCACCCTGATTGTAAAAGAACAAACCTAGATTTTCATTGGCGACAGCAATACCTTTGGCAAAGCCTTTTCTCTCTGAAAGTAATAAGGCTTGCTTGGCGTAAACAAATGCGGTATCCGGATTGGAATTCAGATATTTCTCAGCTGTAGTGTTCAGAAAATCAATATAGAGCGTATCATTTTCAGGAAGAGAAATGGCATACCCTTCCTGAATGATGGTTCCCTGAATTAGTAAAAGGAATATACAAATAAATAGCGGTCGCATCGGCACGGAGTTCGGTCAATGCAAATATCCATATATCTGATTATACTAATGTTACTGCAATATTAAGATTGGTAACAACAGAAAAATTGTACAGAAAATCAGCTTATCGGTTGAGGGCGTTTGCCAGTATCTCACAGCGTTCGTCTGTTAGTTTGGGCAAATCCACTTCTATTTCCAGTTGGGTTTTTACATTATCCAACTCTGAACGGTACGTTTGCTTTAGTTCCTTTCGTTTAATAGCTTCCAGAAACCGACGAACATCATCACGGGTTTCCAGTTGCAAACCAGGAACTACCGCATTGGAGCCATCTTCGTTTTTGGCAACCATTGTGAAATAGGAAGTGTTGGTATGCCGTATTACTCCGGTACTTATATTCTCAGCAGTGACCCGAATCCCAACTACAAGAGAAGTTCGCCCCACATGATTAACCGAAGCCTGCAAATGCACCAGATTGCCTACTTCAACAGGTTGCAAAAAGTCAACACCATCTACAGACACTGTAACGCAATACCTACCTGCATGTTTGGCAGCACAGGCATAGGCTACCTTATCCATCAGTGATAAGAGAATACCTCCATGTATTTTTCCACCAAAATTGGCGTAGGAAGGAATCATTAACTCTGTGAGAGTAGTACGTGAGGTACTTACGGGTTTATAAACTTCATCCATTGAGTAAGACAGGGAATAGTATTATTTCTGCCATAATACTAAGAAACTGTTTCAAGAAAAGAAAGAAAAGCAGTTTACAGAGATAGAAAACCGTATCTCCGCATGTAAGAAATACAGTCTTCTACTTTAAGTAGTATAACATACTATTACATATTTCGCCGATACTGTCCTCCTACTTCATAGAGAGCATGTGTTATCTGCCCCAACGAACAAAATTTACATACCTCCATCAATGACTCAAATATATTCTTATTTTGGACAGCTACTTTCTGTAATTCTATCAGCATTTGCTCCGATTTTTCCTGATGCGCTGTCTCAAATCTTGATTTCGAATCAATAGCAAAGTCCTTCTCTTCCTGAGAACTACGAAATACCTCAGCAGGCAACAGCGTAGGTGAACCCTGAGGGTCCAGAAAAGTATTGACACCTATGACGGGTAGCTTTCCATTGTGCTTTTGGGTTTCATAGTATAACGATTCTTCCTGGATCTGAGAACGCTGATACATAGTTTCCATAGCACCCAGCACTCCACCCCGTTCGTTTATACGATTAAATTCCTGATATACTGCTTGCTCCACCAAATCTGTAAGTTCTTCTATGATAAAAGATCCCTGCAATGGGTTCTCGTTTTTTGCCAGTCCCCATTCTTTATTAATAATTAACTGAATCGCCATGGCTCTACGTACAGATTCTTCTGTAGGGGTAGTAATAGCTTCATCATAGGCATTGGTATGGAGAGAGTTGCAGTTGTCATAAATGGCACACAATGCTTGCAGAGTAGTCCGAATATCGTTAAAGGCGATTTCCTGTGCATGCAAGCTTCTTCCGGAAGTTTGAATATGATATTTGAGTCGTTGCGAACGGGAATTTCCTTTGTATTTAAACTTCATAGCCTTTGCCCATATCCGGCGAGCTACTCGTCCCAGCACTGTATATTCAGGGTCCATACCATTGGAAAAGAAGAAAGACAGATTAGGAGCAAAATCATCAATATGCATCCCTCTGCTCAGATAATATTCTACAAACGTAAACCCATTGGACAGCGTAAAGGCAAGTTGAGAAATTGGATTGGCACCTGCTTCTGCGATATGATACCCAGATATAGACACTGAATAAAAATTCTGAATCTGTTTTTCAATAAAGTACTGTTGAATGTCGCCCATCATTCGAAGAGCAAACTCTGTTGAGAAGATACAGGTATTCTGTGCCTGATCTTCCTTAAGAATATCAGCCTGAACAGTTCCCCGTACTTTTTTCAGTGTATCGGCTTTGATTATTTCATAGATATCCTGTGATAACACCTCGTCACCTGTTACTCCCAACAACATCAGTCCTAATCCATCATTTCCTTCTGGCAATTTACCATTGTAAGCAGGCATAAACTGATACAATACTTCGGGAATCCATAATCCTCTCCACTCCTTCCATGTCTCCGGATACAACAACTGTTGTACTGCCGGACTTTCTTCTGTGAGTTGTTGAATGTATACATCGCGATAATCTTCCTTGTTCATAGCTACAACGATCCCAACTTTTCCATCAGCAGTAAACGAAAGATCAAGTGTTGTATCAAAACCAAACCTTTCTAGGTATTCTTCAGAAGATATCTCTTCTGCTTCGGCAGCTTGCTCTAAAGAATCTTCATCATCCGGAAATGTCTGCACTTCCAGTGATTTGAAGAATCTTCTGGCGATGATAGTCAGAATCTTCTGGTTGGTTTCCTGCTCCAGATTATGTTTTCGGATGTATAACTCACATTGCTGGTCAATGGCTGCATTCAGAAAAAATCCCAGTAACATCGGTGCTGGTCCATTAATTGTCATCGAAACGGAAGTAGCCGGATCGCAAAGATTAAAACCCGAATACAGTTTCTTGGCATCATCCAGTGTACACACACTCACACCGGACATGCCTACTTTACCATAGATATCCGGACGATGATCCGGATTTTCGCCATATAATGTAACAGAATCAAAGGCGGTAGAAAGGCGTTTGGCAGGCATGCCTTTGGAAAGGTAGTGGAACCGCCGATTAGTGCGTTCAGGGCCACCTTCTCCTGCAAACATTCGTGTAGGATCTTCTCCTTCACGTTTCAACGGAAAAACACCTGCTGTAAACGGAAACTCTCCTGGTACATTTTCTGTCAGCATCCAACGTAACAGATCGCCCCAATCTTCATAACGAGGTAAACTAATCTTAGGAATTCTCAGATGAGACAAAGTCTCTGTATATAAATCCTGTTCAAATACTTTATCCCGCACCTTGTATTGGTATTTGTCAGCCTTATATTGTTGGACCCTCTCTTTCCAGCCGTTGAGTAATTGTCTGCATTCATGATGCAGTTGCTGATCCAACTTCTGATACCAGTTTATGAGTGACTTTAGTTCTTCTGCTTCTCCTTCCTGATAGGCAGCGACCATACTATCTTCTGATTCTTTTCTTACTGAAGATTTTCCTCTTAGCAAATCGATAGTCCCTTTCAGTTGATAGAGTTGGCGGGCAATATGGGTTTGTTCCTGAATAAACTGATCATATTCCAAACTCTTCTCTACAATCTCAGCCAGATACCGAACCTTTTCGGGAGGAATAATGCTGCTTCGGGATTGGCTTATCCGTTCAGGATGTAAACTCATCAGTGCAGATAGCTTTCCACCTTCAAAGCTTCCAGCCTTCTCATGCAAAAGAGAAATAATTTTCTGATAGAGTGTATGGGTTCCGCTATCATTAAACTGTGAGGCAATAGTACCATAAATAGGCAGTGTGTCATCTTCTGCATCCCAAGTGTTCCGGTTACGTTTGTATTGTTTTCTCACTTCCCGCAAAGCATCCAGAGATCCTCTCTTGTCGAATTTGTTGATAGCAATTACATCTGCAAAGTCCAGCATATCAATCTTTTCCAATTGTGTGGCAGCCCCATAATCACTTGTCATCAGGTATAAGGACACATCTGAATGGTCTACAATCTCTGTATCAGACTGTCCGATTCCGGAAGTTTCTACAATGATCAGATCAAATGTTGCAATCTTGCAGATATCAATGGCATCCTGTACATATCGGCTTAATGCCAGATTGGATTGCCGGGTCGCCAGCGACCGCATATAGACCCGTGGATTAAAGATAGCATTCATGCGGATACGATCTCCCAGCAAAGCGCCTCCGGTTTTTCGTTTGGATGGATCAACGGAGATGATAGCAATAGTCTTATCCGGAAAGTCAAGCAGATATCGTCTCACCAGTTCATCTACCATAGATGACTTACCAGCTCCTCCTGTACCTGTAATGCCTAGTACTGGTACTTTCCTCACCTTTCCAAGTGATTCCTGTAGTCGCGCTCTGATGTATCCTTCAAAATCGGGATAGTTTTCAGCTATAGTAATTAAACGTGGTATAGCAATCCTGCTCAGATTTGATACAACATCAATCACTTCTGGCTCAATAACATCATCAGAGCCAGTCAATATATGGTCTTGAAAAAGTGCATTTATATTTATTCGACTAAGCAGTGAAGCAGTGATAGTATGAGCATTGACTCGATCCTTTAATGCCGCTTCACTCACATCAAAATCACACTTCTCAAGCAAATCATTAATCATACCCTGCAACCCCATCGTCCGGCCATCATCGGGAGAATAAATACGGGTAATTCCATATTGATGTAGTTCAATTGCTTCGAGAGGAAGAATAGTACCTCCTCCTCCGCCAAAGATCCGGATATGTCCGGCACCCTTCTCCTGCAAAAGATCATACATATATTTAAAAAACTCAATATGTCCTCCCTGATAGCTGGTAATAGCAATCCCCTGCACATCTTCCTGAATAGCACATTCTACAATTTCCGCTACACTCCGGTTATGCCCCAGATGGATAATCTCCGCGCCAGAACTTTGCAGAATACGACGCATAATGTTAATAGCAGCATCATGTCCGTCAAACAGAGAAGCAGCTGTAACAATACGAATATGATTTTCAGGTTTATAGATTGTTGCCATTGCGGTAAAAAGTGTTTACACAAATATAGATTTTTCAAAGACAGATTTAGACTTAAACACTGAAAAGATAAAAAGAGGTATACATCATCTGAATCTTGTATCTAACTCTTTGGGTATTTCATAGCAATTATGCACATTGAGACAAACCACTTTGTAGGATATGTCAACACTAGTCATTGTCCGGCATGGACAGTCACAATGGAATCTGGAAAATCGCTTTACAGGAGATGTCGATATAGATCTGACAGCTTTAGGTGAGCAAGAAGCTCATACAGCAGGCAGGGTATTGAAAGGTATGTATTTTGATGCTTGTTTTACTTCTATCCTAAAACGTGCTATCCGAACACTGGACATTATTTTGCAGGAGACTGGACAGACAAATCTGCCAATTATACAAGATGCAGCGTTGAATGAGCGAATGTATGGAGATCTGCAAGGTTTAAACAAAGCAGAAATGGTGCAAAAATTTGGCGCAGAAAAAGTAGATCAATGGCGGCGAAGTTATGATATAGCCCCGCCCAATGGAGAAAGCCTTAAAGATACAGCCAATCGGGTAATCCCTTTCTTTCAAAGACATATTGCCCCTCTGTTAGCAGAAAATAAAACTATACTGATTGTAGCCCACGGAAATAGTCTACGGGCATTGATGATGTATCTGCAACATATCACACCTGAAAATATTGCTCACACAGAAATCCAAACCGGAGTACCCAAACAATATATATTAGATAATGAGTTAGAGGTAGTTTCAGTAACAGATCTGCATGAATGAATCATCTCGTTCATGCAGATCTGTTACTGGTTATTCTTTTGACTGAGGAGAAATCATCAGTGGCGTTTTGCCATCTGTTACAATAACTTTGGTATTAGGTGAAGCAGATAATTGTTTAAAAGCCTCTATACTTTTATATTCAATCAACTGTGGAGTCAGTCCTTCATTAATAATTTTCTGAGCATCTGAAATACCTTTTGCTTCGATTACTTTTCTTTCAGCTTCCTTTTTTTCTTTTTGCAATACAAAATCCATTTGTTGGGCAGATTGCTCAGCTTCCAGTTTCTGTTCAATAGATTCAGCAAGCCCTCTAGGCAATACAATACTTTTTAGCAATACATTCTCTATAATGATACCTCTGGGCTCTAATATCTTGTGCATCTCAGCAGTTATTTCTTTCTCAATCTCTTCCCGTTGGCCAGTATACATATCCTTTGCATAGAACCTGGCACATACATCTGCTGCAGAAGATCTAAAAACACTTATGAGCAATACATCTTCATATTTCTCGCCTATGGTGGTCAATACTTTGGGAGCTGCTTCCGGAAGTATACGATATAATACCGCCATTTCTGCTGTAATATTAAGTCCCTCTTTGGAAGGCACATTCTCCAGAGCTAAAGGCAGATTGATAGTACGAACAGGAACTTTGATAATAGTAGAGGTAAAAGGGTTAAAGCCATGTACTCCTGAATATTTTACCTGATTATCCAGCTTTCCAAGTTTTCTTTTTACACCAACCTCACCTTGGCGAATAGTAACACAGCTAGTCAGAGCTGCCACTGACAATATGGAAATCAATATGAGTCCTTTTTTCATTTCTATAACGTTAAGTAGAGTGATTAAATATGCCATATTAACGTTACAGATCGCTATAAATCCATTAAAACCTGATTAAATTTCAGGCATAATAATTAAAAGCAGATTAAAATTTAACTGTCTTGATAGTATTATCTATTGAAAAGGAAAATCAGTCCTCGTAAAATATAAAGCTGGCACTTTATAACCAGCTTTATCTACTAACTAATCACACCAGATCCTCCCCTTATTCATTTTCTTCCCCAGAAATAATCTTCCTGAGAAGGGTCTGCAGAGAATACCTGTGCCTGAATAATTTTCCCATTTTCAACTGTATATACATCTGTATTCTGTATATCCAGCCAGGCACCTTCTGGCCGTATAGCAGTAAAGTGTAGCTGGCATATCACCTGATTTCCATTTATTCCAAGTACTTTATAGTCTTTCAATTGAAAAGTACCCTGCGAAATTTTATGCATTTGACCAGACATGGTAAATACTTCGTCTGCTGTCTTTTTCTTTCCCGATAATGTATTGTTACCAGGCTGATCCCATGAGATATTTTCATCCAGTAACCGATGGGTAATCTCACGATTTTTGGTACTTACACCATGCAAAAACTCTTTCACAATTTGTACTTCTTTCGTATCTGTACCTTGCTGAGCCCATACAGGCAGTCCTGACAGAATAAGTACTGCGACAAAATAGATTCGTTTCATATGTGTATAATGATTAAATAGTGATCAAGCAGATATATAAATGAACTTAGGCCATAGAAAGCTGTTTCAAACCCTGACTTTGCAGATAAGCCATGGCAGCAACCCATAACGCAACAGCCCCAATCAATGCATAGCCTAGCAGACTAAGATGAAAAAGCTGGAATACTATCACTAGTACACTGATCAAAACCCAGGAAATATCCAGTACAATGATGAGGTTTACCCAAGCCGGACGCATTGGATTCTTTAAAGCTTCAAACAAGACTAGAGCTGCAAAACACAACAGAAATAGACCAGTACCTTCAACTGCAATGATAGCAGAGGTACCGAATAAGTCGGCTACTAAAGGAGCAAAAACAAGCAGGATCAGACCTGTAGCGCCAGAACTTATAGCATTTACGAGCATTACTTTTTTTAAGAATTTCATATGTTTTTCTGTTTAAAGTTGATGAACAAAAGTAGATTTGTTGGATTACTTCAAATTGACATTTTGCGACAAAATGAAAATACTGGCTCTGCACTTACACAGTTTTATGGAATATGCCCAACTTAGGGGTGTGTCCAGACGGGAGATACTTTCTGTAATGACTACTCCACCAGATAACTTTCTTCAGGAGGCAACCACAGTAAGCAGTGAGGATTTTTTTGCTGCGATCAACTTTATTAGCACCAGTCTAAAAGATGACCTGTTAGGGATACGTTTAGGAAACTTTCTGAATATGAACTCTCTGGGGCTAATCTATCAGATCTCCCTGCAAACCGCTACCATTGAAGAGGCGCTGTTTTATCTAAATAACTATATTGGCAACACCATTCCGGTTGTGCAGCCAGAGATTCAGTTTATAGAAGATCGTGTTATAATCAATTTGTCTATAAACGTAGATAAATCTGAAGCTAGTACTATAGTACTGGAAAGCTTGCTGACAATTATATCCCGCGAACTAGACATGATGACAGCGCAGCCACTGGACTTTCTGTTATTCTCACCTGCCTGTTCTCCTGAGTATCCGTCCGAATGGCAACAGGGTAAAAGTTTTGCTATCTCATTTAAGGCTGCTCTTTTAAAAGCTTCACTACAGGACATAAGCCGATTACATCTGGATGCATTAATTCCTGAATACCTGAAACTGATTGAGACAATGAAGCCGGAACCGACTTTTTCGAGCAAAGTAAAAATTGCATCGCTGAATATGGCTAAACCAGAATTACCTGCTCTGGAAAAAATAGCCGATGTGTTCAATCTCACTCCCAGAACATTACAACGTCGGTTAAGTACTGAACAAACAACCTTCAGACAGATCATAGACGATCTGAAAAAACAAATTTCGTATATGTTGCTTCAGCATAATCGCTTTTCCGTTGCAGATGTATCTTACGTTTTAGGATATTCGGAACCAGCTGCCTTTATTCATTCATTCAAAAAATGGTATGGTAATTCACCAGAAAAGGTTCGAACAGGTCTGGCTGTATCAGCCTAATCTTTCTCAGAAAAGATAGTATTTTTGCTGGCGATCCATTTGTCAATCTATGCGAAGCCGGTACCATACAATAGTTCTAGTAACCATTCTCTTATTCCTGTTACAATCCTGCTCATCAGAGCATAAACCCCATGCCTCATTTTATTACTGGAAAAGCACCTTCAGACTATCTAAAACAGACAGCAGCTATCTATCCCAGCTTCGCGTAAAGCAACTCAATGTAAAGTTTTTTGATGTGGACTGGAATTTTGAAGCAGGCAAGGCTCTACCTGTAGCAGAGATCCGGTTCACAGAACAAGTTCCAAATGAATTATCTATTATTCCGACTATTTTCATTACCAACCGCACTATGGTCCAGATTCCTGTCAGTCAGGTTTCGGACTTGGCCACTAAGATTACGACAAAGATTCGTTCTATAGCCGATAGCAATCATCTTTCCATAAAAGAGATTCAGTTAGACTGTGATTGGTCTGAGAAATCCCGTGAGAAGTTTTTTTTACTGGCATCGTTGGTAAAGAAAAATATTTCCAGACAATCCATACAACTCTCTGCTACCATTCGACTCCATCAACTAAAGTACATAGGCCGTGCAGGCATTCCACCAGTAGATAAGGGTATATTGATGTTTTACAACATGGGTTCTCTGGATGGCAGAGGAACAGACAATTCCATTCTGGATCTGACCATAGCTCGCCAGTATCTGCGCAGACTCAAAGATTATCCCTTACCTCTGGATATAGCTTTACCTATCTACCAGTGGGTAGTTTTGCAACGTGAAGGTCAGGTAATAAACCTCCTCACCAATGTGTCAGTAGAGGCATTGCATGATACACTTCATTTTGAACCGATTACACAAAAAAAATTCCGGGTCAGAGAAAGCCATTATTTTCATTCCCTGTATCTTTATCGCGGAGATGAATTACGTCTGGAAGAGATCTCTTTATCTCAGTTGCAAGAGTCAGCTGATCTGTTAAACCCCATTGTCAATCAATCTGAACCACACATATTATTTTATTATCTCGATGAAAAAAACCTTACCCGCTATGCGCCTGAAGACCTTCAAAAAGTGGTCAATCACTTTCGTTAGTCTATTTTTGTGTATGTATCCCTATCAAGACCTGGAAAGCTGTGCAGATGGCGATTGGGATGGATGGACGCTATCCCGATTCTTTAACCCAGAACTTACCAATCAACCATTCTTTGAACCTTTGTATTTCTCCTTTGATCGTCTGTACGATGATTCATGGGAAGAAAGTCCAGCTTTTCGCAGAAGCGAAAACCTGGCTGAATGGACTACATTTACAGAAAACAAAGCCAAAACAAATGATATTGAAAATCTGGTATATAAAGCTTCCAGGAAAGAAATTCAGGCTATAAAAACCTATTTATCAAATCCTGCTACTCCTTTGAGTGCTACACTTCAAAACAACTCAATGGTGAAATACCTTATTCAGAAGAAAGATGCAGCAACAGTAGACTATCTCATTTTTGCCAAAACCTGTGAGCCCTTTGCCCTTGAAGGAGATGACTGGACAGTGGAAACCAAGCAGGTAAACCCCCAAATAATTAAACTAATCTCTAAAGCCGAACAAACCTATCAGACAGAACAAAACCCGTTTCTGAAACTACGTTATGCTTATCAGGGAATACGGTTGGCACATTATGTCCGTTCGTATGCCAAAGCCATCAGTTTGTATGACAAACTGGTAGCACCATTAAACACAGAGAGTCCGATCAAATATTGGGCATTGGGACATAAGGCGGGTGCAATACGCCGTTCGGGTCAGAATAATGCACTGGCAGCCTATCTATTCTCCGTTGTATTTGACAAATCAGAAAGTAAACGCATCAACTCCTACTACAGCTTCTCTATTACCAATGATGCAGACTGGCAAAAAGTATTGTCTATGTGTAAAAGCAATCATGAGAAAGCTACACTGCATTTTCTGCGTGCTATCCAGCCTGATAATCTAAAACTCGAAGAGATGAAAAATATCTACATTCTGGACCCAACATCTGAATACCTGGATATTTTGCTGGTGCGGGAAATCAATAAATATGAAGTGAAGAAGAGTATGAAGAGTGAAGATCTGAATACATTTGAGAAAGGGTCTGCTGGATTAAAAGCCTTTATCTTTAAAGTGGTAAGCGAAGGCAAGAACAAGAATAAAGCACTATGGACACTGGCTCTGGGCTATACAGATTATCTGGCAGGTAATGTGGCAGAAGCGCGTAAAACATTTGCACAACTCCCTGCCAGCAGTCAGACGAAAGAAGTAAAACAACAGATAGAAACTTTTGAACTGATGATTCAGTTAGCTGAGCTCCAAAAGATTGATGCAGCCAGTGAAGAACGTCTCTATCAGGCTATCAAGAAAACAAAGTCTGAGCCTTTGCAAAGCCTTATGGTTGGTGTATTTGCCAGACTGTATAAAAAACAAGGAGAGTCAGCTAAAGAATTTCTTTCAACTAATGATATCTATAGCTTACGCACATCACCCAATGCTCAGTTGATTGAACAGTTGATAGCATTCACAGATAAGGCAAGTAAAACAACATACGAAAAAGAATTGCTGGCAAAAATTGATAAGACAACCCCAAAAGATGTATTGCTTGAAATGAAGGCTACCTTTCTATTAAGAGCAGACAAACTGGATGAAGCCGAACAAATCTTTAGCAAGCTCACCTATAAGTATGAAGATATTGAAGGCATTCCTACTCAGGATCAGCTTAAAGATTGCCATGAATGTGTAGAAGGTTCATCTGAACACTTTTCCAAATTGGAATTGATCCAACAAATCAAAGCCTTAAAAAAACAGGCGGCAGATACAGACAAGGCAAAAGCACTGGATGCCACCTATAAGCTGGGAGCTATTTACTATAATACAACCTATTTTGGATTTGCCTGGAGGGCTATGGATTATTACCGTCCTTATGGATTTTCATCTGTTTCAGCAGATGACTATACAGATTGTAGTCGGGCATTAGAATACTACACCAAAGCAGCAGAATTGGCAAAACAAGCTGGTAATAAGGAAATTGCAGCTAAAAGTTTATTTATGGCGGCTAAATGTGAGCAGAATAATTATTATTTGCTTAAAGCACCAAAAAACGATAGCTATTATGAAGGGCTCCCTCCCAGCTATGCCCCTGCTGATCGTAAATACTTTACACAACTCAAACAACAGTATGCCACTACTCAGTTTTATAGCAAGGCACGTCAGGAATGTTTTTATCTAAATCAGTTTACACGCTAACTAATAAAAAAGTCTCCTGAGCTCAGGAGACTTTTTTATTTCTTTAAATTTTTTCTTTTTTTATCAAAGATGGACGTTTATGCTTCCAACGTGCATGTGACCATAACCATTGATCCGAATACAACTGAATATCTCTTTCTACTTTCCGTACATAGTCTTCAATCAATTGTTCAGGTGTGGTCTCTGACAAATCTTCCGAGATTACTTCAAACCATGTTTCATAGTATCCTCTTTTTACGCGCCGCATCCCTGTATATAGTACAGGATAATTGGTTCGTTTGGCAATTCCTGCTACCCCAGTAAAAAAAGGCGTATCCTGATGTAAAAATGTAGTCCAGTAGGCTTGTTCCGGAAAAGGTGTCTGGTCTGCTACCATCGCAATAATACGAGTGATATTTTTTCGCTTTACCAGTTCTCTTGCCACCTTTTTCATCTCCACCGGATAAGGCCCAAACCGGCTACGAATTTTCAACATCAACTGATCAAAAGAAGCAGTAGTAAGTTCCTTGTATATGGCATCCACATCAAAACCTAACGTTGCGCCATTACCAGCCAGGAGCCATTCCCAATTACCCAGATGTGATGTCATGACCACAATAGATTGCCCTTTCTTCAAATAATTGGTAGCAACCTCCTGATTGATTATCCGGATTCTTTTTTGCAACTCCTTTTTTGAGATACTGAGCAACTTCAAGGATTCGACAGCAATATCTGCCAGATTTCTATAAAAATCCTTAGCAATCTGTTTTCGTTCTTTCTCGGTTTTATCAGGAAAAGAAAGACGTAGGTTCTTCTCTACCACATCTCTCCGGTATCGAATTACATAATAAGCCAGAAACCGGATTATATCTGCCACACCATACAAAATCCACAGAGGAAGCTTTGCAAATAACTCCAGTAAATACATGAAAGAAAATGTTTCGCAATAGAATTAAGTAAACGGCAGCAAAGGTAGTAAATATACAATAGCCTTGGTGCAAAAATTGGCTATCAGTCTGGGTAAGGTATCAATACATTTAATTATAACCAATAGCTTTTGTTTCACACAAATACCATACTCACTACACCAACCACAGAGATAAGTTTACAAATCTGACTCAAATAGCCAAAATCACTTCTGGTATCAGCCCGTACCAGTTGCCAAACGAACCATAACATAGGCAAAAGAATAAACAGACTGAAATACCAGATCAGGCGATCAGGTAGAAATGGAGCAAAAGAATATAAAGTGATCAGAAAGGTCAGTATCAGAAAATACAGAAAGAGTTTGGTACGACGTATTCCCCAGACAATAGGTAACGTACGACAACCAAAAGTAGCATCTCCCCGTACATCTTCCATGTCCTTAATAATCTCACGAATTAGTGTGATAAAAAATGCAAAGACAGAATAGGTATATACATACAATCTGTTTTGAGGATTATAAAGGACAACCACCCATAATGTGGCAGCAGTCAACAAAGCCACTATAAAATTACCAATAAAAGGCAGTCTTTTTAACTGATTAGAATAGAGCCATAATAAAAAAGCAGCAATAAAATTAACCAAGCCAATACGCAATCCAATCAGCGTACCAATCCCTATTCCCAGAAAGTTCAAAAACGAATGAGCAAAGATAGCCTGTCGCCGACTCATAATCCTACCCACCACTACTCTGCGGGGTTTATTGATAGTATCAATCTTTATATCATAATAATCATTGATAATGTATCCGGCAGCGGCAATACATAGTGTGGAGAACGCTAGACCCAACAAGTGTACATCCATAAGATGATTCCACCACTCGCCCTTTGGACCTACCAGACAAACACGAACCAAATATTGCGTTAGTGCAACAATCATCAGATTAGGAAATCGGATAAGTCGCAATAACGCTCTCAGAATAATCTGTCGGCTTCTTCGTTTTTTACGTAGCTGTACCACAAAAGTCTGGTTGGATTGATGCATACGAAGGTAAGAGGGATTCATTCTAATTACAAACCCCTTCAAATAATGTTAGTTCCATTAGTAGTTTATAAATAAAAGAGCCTGTGTATAAATATACACAGGCTCTTTTATTTGGTATAGAAACATTTAGCAAAGTTCCTTGTACATAACAAAATCGTTCATCCAGAAATCTCCGATTGGAGTATTTTCTTCCCTAGCCTGTTGATACCCACATCGTTCATAAAAACGAACGGCAGGATTATAACGGTTGACATTCATTTCCAACATACGGGCTCCCCGGTTTTTTACTTCTTTCTCAAGATGCCCCACTAATGCACGGCCATATTTTTGTCCTTGAAAGTCCGGATGAATATGCAATTTATGCACTTTATATACACTTTCTTTGTCTTCTCGTAAACTATAGGAAGCATATCCAACAGCTGTATCGGCAACATATAATATCAGAAAGATATGTCCCTGATCCTGTATCTGTTTTTCTACAGCTGTGGCAGTATAAATTTCTTCATACATATAGTCAATTTGTGCTTTAGAAAGTATTTCCCGATAAGTAGGCTCCCAGGTAGCTTTAGCTATAGATAAAACATCTGATATCTCACTTTGGGTAACCTCTTTGATAAGCACACTTGTATCTGTAAGCATATACATCAATTATTCCAGGGATGAACATATTATATTGACAGGTATTAATATACTTCACTATCTATTCGTAACCTGTACTACTCTTGTATTTCTACTCCGTTCTTGTATTTCTACTCCGTCTTTCAATTACAAGATATTATTTTTTTTGTAATAAATAGTTCTAAAATGATAATCTTTTAATCAAATATAGTCTAATTTTAGTATCAGAGCCATCAATTTAAAACCAATTACTCAGAAAAAGTACTGATTTTCAATACAATACCCTTTCTGCACTTTACGACTGGACTTAAGGAAATTTTGGATATTTTGAGAAATCCGGTTTACGTTTCTCCAGAAAAGCTTGTTTTCCTTCCTTTGCCTCATCGGATAGATAATATAGTAATGTCGCATTGCCTGCCAGTTCCTGAATACCTGCCTGACCATCCAGTTCAGCATTGAACGAAGCTTTTAACATGCGCAATGCAATGGGTGATTTTTCCAGAATCTTCTCACACCATTCAACCGTTGTTTCTTCCAGTTTTTCCAAAGGAACTACTTTATTTACCAGACCCATATCCAGTGCTTCCTGTGCATTGTACTGGTCACACAGGAACCAGATTTCGCGTGCCTTTTTCTGTCCGACAATACGTGCCAGATAAGAAGCACCAAAACCACCATCAAAGCTTCCTACTTTAGGACCAGTCTGGCCAAAACGTGCATTTTCAGCAGCAATTGACAAGTCACATACTACGTGTAGAACATGTCCACCTCCAATAGCATATCCTGCAACCATAGCAATGACAGGCTTAGGAATAGAACGAATTAGCTTTTGCAGATCCAGCACATTTAACCGGGCAACACCATCTTTGCCTACATAACCTCCATGTCCGCGAACACTCTGATCACCACCACTGCAGAAAGCATCCGGTCCTTCTCCTGTCAATATAATTACTCCGATCCGATCATCGTAACGGGAATGCGTCATCGCATCAATCATTTCGATTACAGTCAGCGGTGTAAATGCGTTCCGTTTGTGGGGACGGTTAATGGTTATCTTTCCAATGCCATTATAATACTCAAACTTGATTTCCTCGTAATCCTTAATTTTTTCCCACGCAAATGTTGAAGCCATTATCCAAAGAGTTTAGGTTTAAAAGATCGTATTCGAATGCAATATGAAATACCAGACTAGTAAGTTCAACAAGCGGGCAAAATTAATGGCAGACAAGTGCATTTGCAAATAAGTTTGCTAAGGATTATCCTGATATGAGTCTTGGCATTTAGCAGAATCTGTGAATAAAGCTGGGTAAAAACAACTACATTTTTACCAGATCTATAGAATATCCGAAAAGCAAAAGCGACTTTTTGACATATTCAGGTACGATTTTTCCACACAACGTGGCCAATTTGACATAGATATACTTCATGGTATACATTTCACAGCCATTAAAACTGGTCGGTATATAATTTGTAGCTCCTATTATACAAAACTTGTAATGTATTTTGTTTCATACATAAAAACAGGCAACTATGAAAAATGATTTGAAAGAGTATGTTAACCAGATTAACTGGTTAAATACAATTACCGGAGGAGTTAGCATGACTGCTATTCAGGTTGCGCATGATGCTGAGAAATTAGTAATCAGTTTATCTGCACCTGGAGTAGACCCTGAGTCTTTTCATATATTTGTAAATAATGATAAATTGACTATTCACTCCTTCCTGCCGGAAATGTTCGATAAATTTATTGAAGAACAAGAAGAGGAAGAAGAGCCTGTTCCTATGTTTCAACGAATCTTTGATATACCAAACTTCGTAGATAGCAGTCACATTCAGGCTGTATATAGTCATGGTCAGTTGCAGGTGCTTCTTCCATTTAAGGATAGAGATGAAGCTCCCCGGCGTATTGATATAGATATTTTATAATCCCTACAATTTAAAGATATACATGACGTTTTAGATATACTTATTAGTGTCTGTTTGCGTCAAGCACTTTAATTGTATAAAGAAAATGGAAGCGACCTATCGCTTCTTTTTTTTTTGTACCTTCGTCCTCCCGTTTTATATATGTTCATGGGTTTTGTGTTTATCGAATGCCTGTCATTATCTCAAAGAATAGTATAGCAGCAAACCCCGAACCTCAATTGATTAAAAGAATTTGTGTCGTCATCTGATAACGAAATAAACGAGTCAGCTTCGCTTTCTTTAGGACTTTTTCCTGAAGTAGTTACCCTGTTTGTGGATGTGATTGTACCACTTCCACTGCCCAACCTGCTTACCTATAGAGTTCCGGCCATCATGAATGATATGATACAGGTTGGAGCACGGGTAATTGTACAACTAGGCACCCGCCGTATCCTGACAGCTATTGTCGCACGTGTGCACCAGGACCCTCCAAAGAAATATATTGCCAAGCCTTTGCTTGAACTTCTGGATGAAGCTCCCATGGTCACTACCTATCAGCTGGAGTTATTCCGATGGGTAGCAGATTACTATATGTGCCATATCGGAGAAGTAATGAATGCGGCATTGCCTTCCGGATTAAAGATCAATAGTGAATCCAAATTACAATATAATCCGGAATTTGATATCAATACACCTCTTACAGAAACAGAAGGAAAGTTGCTGGAAGCCGTTCAGGAGAAGAACTCTTTATCTACAGATGAAGCAGCCCGGCTTCTGGGTCAGAAAGATATCTATCCGATTATCAAATCCTTGAGTAAAAAAGGAGCAGTACTGGTATATGAAGAGGTAAAGGAAAAGTATACTCCCAAAATCGTTAAGAAGATCCGCTTGACACGTGATTATGAAGATTGGGAACCCTTAAAGGATCTGATTGATGAACTGGAAGATCGCAAGCAGTACAAACAGGTTGGTGTATTGATGAAATATCTGGCCCGTGTACCTGTGATGCAAAATCGCACAGCCAATGCAGACGGACTGGAAAAATCTGTCCTTGTCAAGGATGACATCTCCGAATCTGCACTAAAAACATTGTTAAAGAAAAATGTTTTTGAAGAATTTGAGATAATCATTTCCCGTTTTGCAGATGTACCCTATTCGGGAGATGATGTCCAGCTTTCTGACTCCCAGCAGCTAGCAACAGAAAAAATCATGTCGTACTTTAAGACAAAAGATACGGTATTGCTGCATGGAATTACAGGAAGTGGAAAAACAGCTGTATATATTAACCTGATTCAGAAAGTGCTGGCGTCAGGCTCTCAGGTCTTATACCTTTTACCAGAAATTGCTTTAACCACTCAGATTGTATCCCGTTTGCGGAAAGTATTTGGGGATCAGATGGGCATTTACCATTCCAAATTCTCTGACAATGAACGTGTTGAAGTATGGAGAGGAGTACTATCCGGTAAATTTAATTTTGTCATTGGAGTTCGGTCTGCGATATTCCTGCCATTTGATAATTTGGGACTTATTGTGGTAGACGAAGAACATGAAAGCTCCTATAAACAATACGACCCAGCTCCAAGATACAATGCACGGGATCTGGCTCTGGTCGTAGCCAGACTTCAGCAGGCCAAAGTGTTAATGGGCTCAGCGACTCCGTCGTTTGAATCGTTTTACAATGCCAAACAAGGCAGATATGGCTATGTAAAACTTACTCAGCGTTTTCGGGAAGCTCAGCTTCCTGAAATCTCTCTGGTCAACATTCGAATAGAACGTAAGCAGAAAAAGCTGAAGCACAACTTTTCAGATACACTATTAACATCTTTAAAAGATAACCTTACCAAAGGCGAACAAAGCATCCTGTTCCAGAACCGTCGTGGATATGCCCCCTATGTAATGTGTGAAGATTGTGGATGGATACCTCATTGCCACCAATGCAATGTCAGTCTCACTTATCATCAGCATACTCAGGAGATGCGTTGCCACTATTGTGGGTTTACAGAGCAAATGTCTCATCAATGTCCAGTGTGTGGATCTACCCGTATTAAAACAATGGGTTATGGTACTGAAAAGATAGAGGATGAACTAAAGTTGTTGATACCTCAGGCTCGAACTGCCCGTATGGATCTGGATACGACACGTCAGAAAAATGCAATTCAGAATATTGTACAGGCTTTTGAAGCAGGCGAGACAGATATCCTCATTGGTACACAAATGCTCAGTAAAGGACTTGACTTTGATAAAGTTAGCTTTGTAGGCATATTTGATGCCGACCACATCATTCATTTTCCAGACTTCCGTGCTCATGAACGGGCATTTCAGCTTCTAACTCAGGTGGCAGGTCGTGCTGGTCGCCGGAATACGCAGGGCCGTGTACTGATTCAAACAGGGAATCCGGAACTGTTTGTTATTGAGAAAATTCTGCAGAATGACTATGAAGGACTATACGAAAAAGAAATACCTGAACGACAAAAGTTTAACTACCCTCCATTTACTCGTCTGATTCGTCTGATTATCAAACATGAAGATGAAATTATGGCAGAAGAAGCTGCTCAGGCGTTGGCAAATGGATTACGGGAGAAGATGGGCAGTCGTGTACTTGGACCAGAACCACCTTTGGTTAACAGGATACGAAATCAATTTCTGAAAGATATTCTGATCAAGCTTGAGAAGGATAATATAAACCTGCGTCTGATTAAAGAACAGATCCGAGAGGAGATTCAAAAGATTCTGACTACCAAACAATTTAAACAAGCCTCTATTGTAATTGATGTAGATCCCATGTAGTTATTTCTATTTATTGATGGATATACTGAACTACTAAATCAATCCTATTTTGACAATCAGGGAGATATGAAAAACGCATTTACTGAGCTAAAGAAAAACAATGCAGATGAATGTATAGTAAAAATGCAGTCTGACTCAAAATCGGCAATGAGCATGGAATTGATCAAAGTAGAAAAGAAAACACTGGATACTTGACTTTTTCCTCCTCCTGGTGATTACAAAAAAGTAGACAAAGGAGCATTTACCCAACAACAAATTTAGGACATGATCAAAGGTCAGTAATACAAAACCAACATGAATGGGAAAACATACTTCATTCGTGCTGGTTTTCATTTTTCCCAACTTATTTCTACTCCAGTAAACAAAACCTCTTGTTTTTGTCCTTTTGTATCATCAATCGCAGTGAAACAAATCACGGGTTTGCTCATATCTGCGGGTGATACAAATCATTCATCCTGCATTTCTTCTTTCCTACCTTGCAGAAAATCAGCAACAGTTAGTATTTTTCAGATGTACTCAACATCTGCAACTCAAAATCAGAGCCATGCAAACATCACTTCAGTATACAACTGCCGAAGAAGCAGTTAAATATATCCAGTCTGGCAATCGTGTATTTGTACACAGTGTTGCGCTTACACCCCATGTCCTACTTGACGCCATGACAGCGCAGGCATCACGACTGGAAAATGTAGAATTGCTTCACATTCATACCGAAGGTGTATTGCCTTACATGAAGCAGGACTTAAAGAATGTATTTCATTCCAATGCTATGTTTGTAGGAGCCAATCACCGGAAATTCCTCGCAGAAGGGTACGGAGACTATATCCCTATCTTTTTGTCAGACATCCATTTGTTATTTTACCGCAATATACTCCCCTTGGATGTAGCGATGATTATGGTATCTCCCCCAGATGAGCATGGTTATTGTTCATTGGGATGTTCTGTAGATGTGAGCCTGGCAGCAGTTCGGACAGCCCGGTATGTTATTGCAGAAATCAATCCGTCTGTGCCTCGTACACATGGTGATGGATTTATTCATGTAAGTCAGATCCATGCCGCAGTAGAAGTGAACTATCCAATCTATGAGGTAAAGCCCGAACCCTTATCTGACCTGGAGATTGCGATAGGCAGAAACGTAGCAGGTCTGGTAGAAGATGGAGCTACAATACAAATGGGTATTGGAGGAATTCCCAATGCTGTACTGGCAGAATTAAAACATCACAAACATCTGGGAATTCATACAGAAATGTTTTCAGATGGACTCATAGACCTGTTTGAAAGTGGAGCTATTGATAATTCACTTAAGAAAGTGATGCCAGGCAAGATTGTATCCTGCTTTGCTATGGGAACCCGCAGATTATACGACTTTATCGATAATAATCCGGCAGTAGCCATGAAAGAAACTTCCTATACCAATGATACCAGTACCATCAGACGCAACCCAAAGGTGACAGCCATCAACAGTGCCATAGAAGTAGATCTAACTGGCCAGATTTGTGCCGATACTATTGGTACATATCAATACTCTGGAGTAGGTGGACAGATGGACTTTATGCGGGGTGCAGCCCTATCAGAAGGAGGTAAACCCATTATTGCACTTGCTTCCACTACCAGTAAAGGAGAAAGCAAAATTGTGTCAGAACTAAAATCGGGAGCAGCAGTTACTACCACTCGTGCTCATGCCCGCTTTATTGTAACAGAATACGGAGTAGCTGATTTATTTGGAAAAACCTTGAAACAACGTGCCAAGGAACTCATTGCGATTTCTCATCCAAGTCAAAGGGAAAATCTTGAACGAGCAGCCTTTGAACGGTTCCATGGGCATTACCAATAAGTCCGAGACAACATATAGGGAAAGACATCAAGGTATGTTTATTGGCACACTTTTACTATAACTGTCAATGTCAATTCAAATATAGGGCTTGTATCTGTATAGAAAAAGATACAAGCCCTACTATGTCCATCAGAATTTATTCATCAAAAAAGATTAATAAAATATACCACAGTAACAAAACAAAAACACACCCTATAAAGCAATTCAATATAATCATCAAAATAAAATAAAAATAACCCTCTAATTGATAAGAAAATATACTATCTGGCACCCTCATAACTAAGCAAAATAAAATCAGATATAAAGCCCCGCGCATTCCACTTTTATTTGTTATTTTTGCCTTCATTTTTTAGTACACTTGTTTCGGATTGCACTCACTATCAATCCATACAAAATTCACAATACTCACCTTAACAGTATATAAAGTGACATTAATTACTTCGATTTCAGGAATCCGAGGAACTATTGGAGGAAAGAGTGGAGGCTCACTAACCCCATCAGATGTGCTTAAATACACAGCTGCTTATGGAACCTGGATCAAAACACAAGCATCCACTTCCAATACCTTTAAAGTGGTAATTGGACGGGATGCCAGACTTTCCGGCGAAATGATTTCCCGTATTGTATCATCCACATTGCAGGGATTAGGTATTGATATAGTAGATGTTGGCTTGTCAACAACACCTACTGTAGAGATGGCGGTGGTTATGGAGAAAGCAAATGGAGGCATTATTATTACAGCCAGTCATAATCCAATTCAATGGAACGCCCTTAAATTGTTAAATGAACAGGGAGAGTTCCTGTCAGCTTCTGATGGACAAACAATTATAAAACTTGCAGAAGAAAATGACTTTACCTATGCAGAGGTAAAAAAACTGGGAAAGTATACAACAGACAATACATATCTGCAGAAACATATTGAAGCGATTCTAGCCTTGCCACTTGTCAACCGTGCTGCTATAGCACAACGTGGATTTAATGTAGTGATAGATGCTGTGAACTCTTCAGGCGGTATTGCAGTTCCCATGTTACTGGATGCATTAGGAGTAAAGAAACGCACACTAATCAATTGTGACCCTTCCGGAATATTTGCCCATAATCCGGAGCCTCTTCCCGAACACCTTATCCAGATTGCAGCCGAACTTGAAAAAGGTCGCTATGATTTAGGTATAGTGGTAGATCCGGATGTAGACAGACTGGCTCTTATCTGTGAAGACGGAAGCATGTTTGGAGAGGAGTATACATTGGTTGCTGTAGCTGACTATATACTAAAACATCATCCGGGAGGGAATACGGTTTCAAACCTGTCATCAACCCGTGCGCTTAGGGATGTGACAGAACGATATGGTGGTCAACACTTTGCCGCTGCAGTAGGTGAGGTAAACGTGGTAACTGCCATGAAAGAATGTCAGTCTATTATTGGTGGAGAAGGTAATGGAGGGGTGATTTATCCGGCCTTGCATCATGGACGGGATGGCCTGGTAGGTATTGCACTGTTTCTGAGCCATCTAGCAGAGTTTGGGTATTCTATTTCCAGGCTACGTTCTACGTATCCGGATTATCATATATCTAAAAATAAGATTGAACTTACTCCTGATATCGATGTAGATGAGATCCTGGAGATGATCAAACAGAAATATGCAAAAAATCCTATCAATACAATAGATGGTGTGAAGATAGAATTTGGTAAAGAATGGGTACATTTGCGTAAATCCAATACGGAACCTATCATTCGTATTTATTCAGAGTCGGATTCTCAGTCTACAGCTGATTACCTGGCCAACAAGATTATTAGTGACATACGGGAACTGGTAGGCCAGCAGATCAGAACCTAAGTTGCTGTCAATTCAACTACGAGCAAAACCATACAAAGAAAATAATACAAATTCAGATTGACAATGAGAGTTTATTTAGATAATGCGGCAACTACTCCTTTGGATAAAGAAGTACTGGAAACTATGTTGCCATTTATGACTGAGTTTTATGGTAATCCTTCTTCTATTCATACGCACGGAAGAGAAGTACGCTCAGCCATTGAAAAATCGCGCAAAACGATTGCTCAGTTACTTAATACCTCTCCTGCTGAAATTGTCTTTACATCAGGTGGTACTGAAGCTGACAATACAGCCATTCGCTGCAGTATTGAAGCCCTGGGGATCAAGCATGCTATTTCCTCTCCCATAGAGCATCATGCGGTACTGCATACGCTGGAAAGTCTGCACAAAGCTGGCCGTATACAGTTACACATGGTAGAAGTAGACAAGAAAGGTTATATCAATCTGAATCACCTGGAAGAATTGCTCAAACAATATCCTAAATCACTGGTATCACTGATGCATGCCAATAATGAAATCGGCAATGTCACAGATATACAACTGGCAGGTGAACTGTGTCGGCAGCATGGCGCTATCTTCCATTCGGATACAGTGCAGACAATGGGTCATTTCCGCCATGATTTGCAAAAGCTTCCGGTGGACTTTATTGTTGGTGCAGCTCATAAGTTTCATGGACCCAAAGGTGTTGGCTTTCTGTATATTAATGCACAGAATAGAATACAACCTTTTATACATGGAGGTTCTCAGGAACGTAACATGCGGGGTGGAACCGAAAATGTATATGGTATCATAGGACTTGCCAAAGCACTGGAGATTGCCTACCGGGATATGGATGAACATCAGCAACATATCCAACGACTGAAATCGCGCATGATTGCCAAACTGCAAACAGAAATTGAAGGTATTGCTTTCAATGGTGATCCTATCCAATCGGATAAAAGCCTCTATACCGTTCTGAATGTAAGCTTGCCTATAGCAGAAGTTGGCGAAATGTTGCTTTTCAATCTGGATATCAATAAAATATCTGCGTCTGGTGGTAGTGCTTGCACCAGCGGAAGCGAAATCGGATCACACGTTCTACGGTCTATACACGCTAATCCGGAACGTGCTTCTGTGCGTTTTTCATTCAGCAAGTTCAATACCGAACAGGAAATCGATTTTGCGGTTCAGACACTGGCAGAAATGTATAAGAAGGAGAAAGTTGCCTGATCTGAAAGTATCATACAACACATAAAACGAACACCTCTGTAGACTTCACTGCAGAGGTGTTCGTTTTATATACTTCCACAAAATAAATATCTGATTACAAGTAAGTTACCTAGAATAGAATATCTTTGTATAACACTAGATATTTATTCAGATGGCACACTCTTCTGTTTCGCCTAATGTTCCTACCTCTCTACATAGAGGTACTCAAACTATACTGAAAGCAGGTGTGGTAGCAGGTATCCTCGATCTTACAACTGCAATGATTGTCAACTATTTGTTAGCTGGAACAACTCCGGTACGGCTATTACTTTTTATCGCCAGCGGAATATTTGGTAAAGAAGCGTTTTCAGGAGGTATTCCTATGGCTCTTTTAGGGCTGTTCCTTCACTTCTTTATTGCTATGGCTTTTGCGTTTTTTTACTTTCTACTCTATCCTAGAATACAAACCCTGGCAAAGCACAAAATAGTAGCAGGTTTATTATATGGTGTTTTTGCCTGGATTGTTATGAATCAGATTGTCATCCCACTTAGTAATACACCAAAGTTTCCTTTCAATCCTGTAAAGGCAGCTATTGGTATGTTGGTTCTGATGTGTATGATTGGGCTGCCTATTTCGATTATTGTACACAAATACTTCAGACGTTCCTAGGCTTTTCCTAAAATACTCTATAGTCACCTGAATGATAAAGATGCTTTTGATTCTATTCTGAAAAAATTTTGTAGTAGGCATAATTGTGTGCATAAAAACATTTTGAACAGAATTACACGCATGAAACATTTTGCGGTGAATTCCGATCAAACACCAATGTTGCGGTGAATTCTATGCAAAAATTTTTTTGCGGTTTATTCGTGGCAAAAATTATTTTCTCACGAAGATCAGAAAGCAACTCTTCCTATTGCTCTTTGCATAGAATTATGCACAAGCCTTACTTATGCAATAAACTATGCTCACAAGACTATAATATGTTGAATTTAGTTCAAAAATCAGAGGAGATACTATGGAGCCGGGCAACTCTATCTTTTGAGCCACAAAAAAACTGCCCAACCTTTCGGATGGGCAATCTCACTCGCATTCAGATTAAAAAATAACTTTCTTAGTTTACATCTTTGCCTTGTTCCAATGTAGCAATCATCTTCTCTACATTGGATTTGCTATTAGAGTCAGGTGCTTTGGGTAAAGCAGTTTTAGCTAGTTTCAATGCATTTTTATATTCTCCTACAGCAGAGTAACCTCTTATCAGTCCAACACTGGTGGTAAAATCGGTAGGGTATTTTTTTGCATTCAGCTGAAATACTTCCAGTGCCTCTTTACTACGTTTCATAGCTACCAGCTGACGGGCGTACTGATGCAATTCCTGCATATTGCCCATTGGCATGGCTTCTTTCATCAACGCTGTAGCTTCTGCTGTTTTGCCTAGCTTTTCTAATACCTGAGCTTTTGTACTTAAAGTCGTAAAATTTTTCTGTCCCAGAAATGGAGCATTTACAGCGACATCAGCCCACTTTAATGCTTCTTCCAGATTGGTATTGTTTTGCACACAGAAAGCAGCAGCCTGTGCCCATGGTTCCCAGTTAAAACCAACATCTGAACGTAGTTCTTTGCGGAACGATGTAAGTTGAGTATTTACCAGATCAACCTCAACTTTAAATGGAACCTTTAATTTTTCCCAAAGCAGAGCAATAACAGCTGAGTTGTCTGTCTGGTCCATAAACTCGTATTTTAACCGCTCCACACTTTCATTAAGGGTTGTTGTTTTTACGTCCACACGTAGTGCATCTTCTGCAGGATCGTAGAAGTAGCTTCCCCAGGAAGTTGAGTTTTTGGAGAAAATAACGGTGGCTCCGCCTTCCTGCAAAGCCATAAATAATCCATAGGTTCCGGCAGGCAGGTTTTTGCCTTCTACTTTTACATCTGTGCTAAATGAGATGGTTGTATTCTCATTGGCACCGGCTCTCCAGGGAGCAGATTTGCTGGTACCAAATCCCAGATCCTGAAAGCCATAGTGAGCAACTGAGGTTCCCCAGATCTTTCCTTCCCGGCCTTTTACGCCTGGACGATCATAGGTAATGGTGACATCTGTAATACCAATTTTTTCAGAAACGGAAGCTTTCTTATTTCCTCCGCCAGGTGGTGTAGTAAGTTGTGCCCATACAGGCTGCATAGCCCCCAGTATCAACAGGGACAATGTCCATCTTAAAAAAGTACGCATAGGTTTAGGGATGTTTTCAGACTAAAAGTAAGTTACTGACAAATAAAGCACTAGTACTTTATGACAAAAGGCATTTTACCACCATAAGCGACTTTACTGGTATAATACAATCTTTCTACCCATGTAATTGACCTAACTATTCCATTCAATAAAAATCCTATTCATGCTTCATTTTATTGAAGAACCAGGATATTCCAGAAAAGGAGAAACATGAGTCATCCCGAATATTGAGGAACGATATCGCATCATTTAGAAAAAGCGAAACAAAGGAGTTACAGGAAGACGTTGTGCTAACTTCAATCGTGTGTAGTAGTGTAGGTGCGTTGGCAATCTTTTCTCCGCGAGGTTGGCCTTTGGCCTTGTGGGGTGAAGGATCGGAGAAAAGTGCCCTTTTTTGCACACGCACAAATCTGGCTCACCAAATTCTCATTTGGTGTCCTGTTTTTTGGGCAAGCCAAAAATGAAGAAGCCGCAAGTAGAATAATGTGAGGGACAATAAACCAACTCAACTAAAGATTTTGCTTAAAAGTTAATCAGAGCCTATACTCTTTTCAAAAACATAGGCTCTGATTTTGTAAAACAAACTCTCATCCAAAATTTAGGATGACTCATGTTTCATGTAGAGTCTTATCCTGAATATTTTACCTCTTAAAATCCATCCGCTTTAATCTGCTTTTCAGTTACAGGACCATACTTTTCAGCAATCTTTTTGATTTCTTCTGCTTTGCCAACCAACACAAACTGAAGCTTATCTTTTGGAAAATACTTTGCCACGATCTCTTTGGCTTTGGCAGTTGTCAACTGATCTACATTAGCCTGGAAGCTATTGATAAAAGACTCGTTGAAACCGTACCAAAACATTTCAGTAAGCAAGCCGGCCAGTTGTCCTGCTGTTTCGTAATCAGGCAAATATTGCCCTTTCACATAGTTTTTGGCAGATTGTAAGGTAGTTTCATCAATACCTGTAGTATGCAGACGATTAAGCACTTCCAGCGCCTTATCAATAGCAGGCTCTGTGGTTTTATTAGCAGTGAAGGTTGAAATGTAAAAAGTACCTGCATTTTTCAAAGGCAAAAACCGACTGCTTGCCCCATAGGTCAAACCGGAGTTAACACGTAATTCATCATTAAGCCAGGAGGTAAATCGTCCGCCAAAAACGGTATTTACCACTTCGATAGCCACATAGTCCGGGTTATCTCTCTTTATACCAACGCCCCCAATATAAAATGTCGTCTCTCGTGCATCCTCTTTGTTAATGAGCAAAACATTATTTCCGGTTGGTGCAGTTACGACACTGGCAGCCAGATTTTTCTGAGCAGAAGTTCCTTTTTTCCAGTCTGCAAACAGTTTGGAGATCTGAGCTTTCATATCCTTCGCCTTAAAATCTCCTACTATGGCAATAGCAGATCCGTTAGGAATATAATTGGCCTGGTAGAATTTTTGTACATCTGCTACCTGAAGTTGACCAACTGTGGATACTTTGCCTGTAACCGGATTAGCATATACATGATCTTTATACAGGAATGCAGACCAGTAAGATCCCATCACCGAACGAGGACTTTCCTTGGCTCTTTCCAGATTAGTCAGCATTCGTTTCTTCTCTTTTTCAAACTCTGCCGCATCAAACGTTGGATTTACCAGTACTTCTTTGATTAATGGTAAAACCTTTGTCTGATCTTTGGCTGCGAATCCAGCAGAAAGAGAAGCATATTCTTTGGTTGCCTGTGTAGCCAGTGTCGCCCCAACAAAATCCAGTTCTTCTTCCAGCTTAGTCTTTGTATAATTTTTTGTTCCATGTTTTAGTGCTGTGGCAGTCAGAGAGGCAAGTCCGGCTTGTGAGCCATCATAGATAGCCCCAGCAGGAACGATAGCGGCGACATTAATGACAGGTACTTCATGTTGTTCCATCAGGTACACCGTCAACCCATTGGATAAAACAAATTTCTCGTACCCAGGTAATTTATACTCGGCAGCTTTTGTCTGGGCAAAACTACAGAATGACTGACAGACAAAGGCAAGAGCAAATACTATATATAAAGTGGTTCTTTTCATGGGATTAGTCTTCTACGTTTGCTTTTAAAACACCTACAGTTCTATTGGATTTCTTGAAATACTCATTGGCTACCCGTTTGATATCATCTAGTGTTACCTTGTTGTACTCAGCAGGAGCCTCAAACATCTTTTTGTAATCACCAAAGAACAATTCATAAGTGCCCAGGTTGTTAGACTTCCCATTGATAGTTTCGATTTGTCCATAGAACTCCATTAGTTTCTGATTCTTTATTTTCTGAAGTTCTTTCTCTGTAATACCATCTTTTTTAATCTTTTCTATTTCTTCGTAAATGGTACTTTCAATGTCTGCTTCTTTTGCATCCTTTGCAGCCACTACATATATCTGAAACAACGTCGGGTCAAAGCTTTCACTATAGTCAGTAAATACATTGGATACCAGCTGTTTTTTATCTACCAGGGTGCTGTATAATCGGGAAGAATTGCCTTTGGAAAGAACAGAGCTCAAAATACTAAGTGCATAAAAGTCTTTATGGCGTGCTTCAGGTGTATGATACCCAATGAGCATATAAGGAGTCGCTACTTGCTTTTGTACAGTCACCCGACGTTCCCCTGTCTGAGGAGGTTCTACCAGATGGACCGGATCTGCTGCTTTCTGAGCCGGAATAGGTTCCATGTATTTCTGTGCCAATCGTTTTACTTCATCCGTTTTTACATTTCCGGAAATTACCACTACACAGTTATTGGGTGCATAATAGGTTTTGAAATAATATTCCAGGTCTTCTTTTGTCCAGTTTTTGATGTCTTCTTCATATCCGATTACAGGCCAGTGATACGGATGCTCCTGAAAAGCAGTGGCATTCACAGCTTCACCCAACATACGCCATGGAGAGTTTTCCAAACCTGTGCTACGTTCAGACAACACTACTCCGCGTTCACTCTCCACCATTTTAGGATCGATGGTGAGACTGGCAATACGATCTGCTTCCAGATCAAATATCTTTTCGAGGGCAGAAGACGGAAACCAATCTGTATATACAGTTACATTTTCGGTAGTATAGGCATTGTTAGCCCCTCCATTAAACTCCATGGTGCGATCAAACTCTTTTGGGCCATATTTTTTAGAACCGTTGAACATCATATGTTCAAAAAAATGGGATAAGCCTGTAATACCAGGATGCTCATTGCGGGCACCCACCCGATAGAGCAGGTACATATTGGCATTGGGAATAGAATTATCCTCAACAACCAGAAATTTCATTCCATTGGTAAGTGTAAACGTTTTGACATCGTCTGCTTTGTTTTGTGCCAGCACACTCAGGCAACAGAGCAATGCCGGAACAAGAAAGAATTGCTTCATAAATGAATTGGTTATAGTGTGCCGGTAAAATACAAAAAGAGAATTTTTCTGAAAATACTTTTGTGTTCGATGGTGACAATTCCCTACAAATAAAAAGCAGAACATTTCTGTTCTGCCTGCACAAACTCACGATACCCTACTCTCTTAATTGATCCTCTTTACATTAAAATAGCCTGATATAGGAAACAACTCCCCATCTGCATTATATAAGCTTCCGGAAAAAGTACCAGCAATCGTTTTGCCTGCGCCATTTCCAAACTCGGAGATGGTACTTGTAAAAGGGGCACAATGACAGGTTCCCTCATCGTCACACCATTCCAGTTGGTACACTAGTGTAGGGCTAGCTGTATAGGAAACAATATCAGCTGCATCCTGGCAATTGTGTGAATGTGATCCTGTACCTATCAGAGACCGGTAAAAAGTAAAATTAGGAATCCCGGTAGAAGACGCACCCTGCCATACTACATACTCATTCTGAACTACCACATAAGCCACCTGATTAGCATCTCCTGATTGTTTATATTTGTATTCTGTACCATTGAAATTAACCACAACAACACCCTCTTCAGCAATGGTAATGTTTGACACCAGCAAAACCTTACTGAATAGCTGTGCAGGTTGTCCATCCTGGTATCGTTCCATCTCTACCGAAACAGCGACCGGATTTTTGGATGGAGTTTCAGAAGGCGCTGTATAAGTAGCGGTCCAGCCGTTAGGGGTTAATGTACCCTCACCGGCTAACGTCCATTTTACCTGCTTGAATAGCGAAGTTCGTTTTTCGATAGGTGTTAAGAGTTCCAATGCATCGTCATTACTCTTAGGGCTAATTGGCACCAATGGAGTCAGTTCATCATCTGGATTCGTGCTGGCGATAAAACCGGATACTTTCAGTTGTACAGATCCTTTTGGCTTTATATAGGCAGAGGCAGGATCTAAGGATACATCGATAAACTTGCCTAAGCCCCAGTCACTAAAGTGTGTGATATCTCCGATAATGGTTTTAGTAGTTGTATTTACATTGCTTTTCAATAAAGCTTGCCATGAACCATCGGCTGCCTGAGTCACAATCCATAATACATTGGCATCTGTACCTGCAAGCAAGTCGCTGGTATACTTAAATGTCACTTTTACAGGCTGGTTAAACTGTTGGCCATCGGGCGTAAACCGATAGGCAATCCCTCCAATACCCAAAGGAGCATTGTTTGTAATAGGTTGTACAGATATAGTAGTATTGGCAGCCAATGCACCTGCCGGAATATCTAGTTTTACTAATCCATCAGCAGACGTAATTGATCCTCCGGCAGCACCAATACTGGCAGTCGTTGCGGTTCCTGTGGGTTCTCCTACTTCGGTCTTAGTAGCTACCGGTTCCGGGTCACTAGTTTTACAGGCATTCCATAACAACAAGCTACTCATTAACAATACATAAAAAACACGTTTCATAACTGATCAGGAAATAGTGTAGTGAATAAAAAAGATTTTGAAGCATACTAAAACTCATCTCTCTACTTACTGTAGAAAGGATTAGTACCTATGTAAAGTAAATCCGGATAAGTTGCCGGATTCTTATCTGCAACACCTGTAAATGCCTTATGAATAATCCGGCCATCCAGATAGGTTAGAATAATGGTAAAATTCTGAATCCGGTACGTTCCTTTTCCTGGTGCATCCTGTGGATTTTTTGTAGGGTTGCGACAATCACTCACCCAGATACCTCTGTCATCAAAGGTTCCATCTTTGGAAAAATAGATTACCTGACGACATCCTGCCTGCGAATAATAGGGATCTTTGGTCCAGTTTGGAATGTAACTCCATCGACCTTGTAAGGTCAGTCCATCTACAGAAGCACATTTGTAAAAATTATAGGCATACCCCACTTTCTTTAGTTGGGTAAGATTGACCTGTTCAACCTGTATGTTTTCATATTTTGATCGGAACGCTCCTTTTCCATTTTGAAGAGAAAATTTTCCCCAGGATTCTTTGTCTTTACCTGTTTGGCTCCTGTTCTTATCAAAGCTTTGCAAACCAGCAGATGGCATTTCAGGGTAATAATCTCCATCGGAATAAATTACATAGAACTTTACATTTGCTGAAGCTGTAGCGATATTTTCATGATCACTTCCATCCAAAGGATTTATCTGAACGTTCATCCATACCGTTGCTTTTTGTCCTGTGGGAATGGGTTTTGTACCAGAAGAAGAAACAGGTGTAGCTGTACTCTTACCATCACCACCTTGCAGAGTTACAGAACTGATAAAGTTCTGGATAGTAGCCAGATATTGTTCTCCATTAGTCAATACAACAATGCTGATACATTTGCCATATCCTGTAAATGTTGTCAGCATAGCCAATGCGTTAGTTTTATTAAAAACAAACTCTGCTCCCCCGCTTTTCATCTGCCATCCATTTGCATTCCGGATAGGATTAATCTGAGGACTTCCAACAGAATTATACTGTGAGACAATCAGTTGTTGCCATTCACTGGAAAAATCCTGGTTGCTACTGCCTTTACTAGCTATGCCAGCATATAAAGCCAATGTACACCATGTCTTTGCTTTCTGGTCGGTTATTGTGTAGGTGACTACATCTTTTTTCTGTTCCTTCTTCCACCCCTGAGGAGGTATATAGGTAGTCAGATCAAACGTTTCCTGTTGAGCATAGGTATATACTAACCAAAAGAAACAAATTGATAACGATACTACTTTTTTCATAGCTAAGGAAGTGTGGTAAAGTAATCTATTCACTCTTGCCATAAGCAGTAAACCCACTAGGATAAGCATGATCCTGTAACCATAAAATGCGAGCACCTTTTATACAGGAGAAATACGCATCATAAGTCCTGGGCTTTGCTTCAAGATCCGAGAAGTAGATTTGCCAGTTAGTAGGAACTTTAAACTGCCCATTTGATTTTGCACCCTGAAACTTGATACTTCCTACGAAGCCACTCGCAGAACTAATCTGCCATTGGTAGGAGTTACCAGAGAAAACAAATACCTGAGCAGAAGAATGTGTATCCATACCAGCACTAGCTCCTGTATAGACATTTACATATTGTGTCATGCCCGAAAAATTGTTTGTCCACTTACCCATAAGGTCAGATGTTGCCACCCCAAACCGGTTATAACCTGCCATTTTTTGCAGGGGCTCCCATATAGACATACTGACTGTGTTATCAATGATATCATTATCCACTCCAAACGCCTGAACAAATGTATTTTTATCAGGTGCAACCACTTCTATCCATCCACTTTCTCCACGTTTAAAAAGAACTACATATACAACTTTTCCGGTTGCAGGATCTGACACATTGCCAGACATAAACATAGGACGCAGATAATCCAGATTTCCGTTAGTAAGCTTAAAGTTTTTCAGATTGCTATATCGTGGTGCCACCAGAATATTCCAGGCATTGTTGGCAATTATCTTAACATCAGAACTGGAGACATCAATCCGGTTGGTAGGATAGTGTAACAGCACCTTTAGATTTCCTTTTGCCACCTGCACCCAGTCAGCCTGCTCTGTTGCTACCCAGCCATCATCAAAGTTGGTAGTAGTGAATTTATAACTACTTTTTACAGGTGTTGCTCTGGGTGTAGTGGTAGAAGATGCTGCTGGCTTGGTACCGGCATTGGAAGCAGTGCTCTTTTTCAGACTAACTGTCTCCACAAATCTTTCGATAACAGGCATGTAATCCTGGCTGTTTGTCATAGCCGTGATGCTTACCACACGACTGTTATCACTCATGGTTGTCAGCAATACAGCTGCATCACTATTATTAAACACAAATGTCCCGGACCCACCTTTTATCTTCCATCCTGCAGCATCTTGTGTAGTACTCGTTTGCGGGGCTTTGGTGATCTGATAGGGTTTGGCAACCAACTCATTCCATTCACTTATAAAATCCTGATCGATAGCACCCTTGCTGGCAGTACTTCGGTAGACAGAAATTCTGCACCATGTTTTCTTTGCATTATCGACATTCGAATAGCCGATTACATTCTCCTTGAATTCTTTCTTCCATCCTTTGGGAGGTGTATAGGTAATCAGATCAAACGTTTCTTGCTGAGAAAAAGCAGATACGGAAATAAAAATGCACAAAAGGAATACTATATATTTCATAAGAGTTGCTCAGGCTGATGGTTGAATAAACCTTTTTGTAAAGTATGTGATGCACCCACTCTTAGTTGGCAGAAGCTAAGCGGGCTGCTGTTTTAGCAGTTGGGGCAAAACGAGCTTCTGTATCTTTCCAGCTTAGCTTGATAGGCGCTTCTGATTTATCCTGACAGGCACAATGTTCTAATGCAATGGTTTCCATAGACCGTTCACCTTTTTTGATTCGAAAATCAAATGCTTCAGTGTTTGCAAATGGCAGTTCCAATGTGATTTCATTGAGGCTTTCACTTATCACAAATGCCAGAGGCAAAGGAGTATTTTCGGTAGTAGTACCTCCTTCTGTGCATCCACCGCTCACTTCCTGATTTTTATAGCCATCAAAATTACTTCCGGATGCAAACACAGTAAGTACTTTCCGGTCTTTGTCCCAACCGTATATAGCAAAGAATCTATTGGTAGCACTTGAGGCATCAACGCTATATGGAATATTGATTTCCGGACTTCCTATTACCTTATTGGAAACACCAAATTGTCCAGGGTTACAGGGGCAGGTGTACGAACAGGACCCACCCGCTTTATAGGTTGCCTTCGAATCTTTGGCAAATGGATGTGAAGGGATTACATCTGGACTCTCAATAGGCTTGGGGGTTTCACCAGGGGCAGTTCGGTAACGGTGTACATCCGCACGAAGGTGAAGCACAACATCCACTGTACGGGTATAATACTTTCCGGTTTCGCTCCAGGTAAATGGAATATACCATTCCGTAAGAGGTACACTGTTGCTTTTCTGATCATATGCTTTCACGATTACCTCTCCGGCAGCCCCATTTCCACTTACAGGAATGGTACAGGTAATCTTATCCGGCTTCCACTCATTTACAGTCACCTTTGTTCCATTGACTGTAACTTCCCGTTTGGCATCTCCGGGGTCAGTACCAAAAATGCCATAAATTGTCAGCTTGCTTGCCAGTTCGTCTATTTCCATATAGGCAATACTAGGCTTCAGACTAGCATGTGTGTCTGGTCCAACTGTAGAGGCATGATGTAATATAGCCGTTTCCCCTTCAACAGTTGAGATAGCAAACCCTTTTTGTATCATATTAGTCATCACAGCGTCTATATCAAACGGACGCTGAGAAGGGGTTTCTTTTGGAATACCGAGATTCGGGTTATTACTCGTGTAATCAGCTCCCAACAAGCGATCAAACAAAAACTTGGCAGACCGATAAGCATCTTTATCCAGTACCCGTTTGCTCCAGCCAATATAGGTAGCCTTTTTTTCCTGTGCTTTATTTATAAATGCTCCAGCCCACACATCGCCACCCTCGTCCAACATATAGCTGTTACAGGCATCGAGGTAAATAAGTGCATTTTTACCAAAGCTCATGTATGTATTTACAAAGTCCTGAGTAATTACATAGTGTGCTTCTTTGATAGGATTTCCTCGTGTAGGCTCATTGTATTTAGCGACCATATATCCCAGTCGTTTTTTATCCAGATCATCCTTGTATTTAGCTTCGTTTGCTACTGTACAGGAATCTGTAGTCCAAAACCCAATCAATGCATCCGGAAAGTCTTCTCCATCTATCGAAAGCTTATCTTTTGGCTTGATACGCCCTCCATGTGTGCTTAGGTAAAACACTGCTGTTTCCGCTCCGACACCTTTCAGATTATCAATACTAGCCCGTTCCTTTTTGATCTGATATCCAGTTTTGGGAATGGCAAATATCCGTTCTAGTTCAGGAGGAATATCAATAAAAGCAGATCCCATTCCACTGAAAAGGAGTACCTTTTTTGTATCAGGCAATTCCGTTTCTCTGGCACTACTGGCAGGCGCTGTAATTTGTTCGTTCTCAAAAGCAATCCGCCCACTCCTGTCTTCAAAAGGAGCTTGAGGCCTGTTGTCGACAAACATCACAAAACGACCATCTGTGAAGATAGCCCATGCATTCTGTGACTCATCATCATAACCCGATGCAATAAACTCCGGACGGGTTTTAAGCCAGGCCATCAGTTGTTGCCTGGCTTGTGCAGTATCCTCATTCTGTAAGGAGGTATACTTTGCTGTACATTCTGCCAATAAAGTCATTCTTTGCTCTGGAGTAATCTCCTGTCCTGTATAGTTACCAGGTCCTAACTCATTGGTTTTACAAGAGTTGTTGATTAGCAAACAAAGCAATAAGACTATAGAAGAGAAGAGAGCTTTCATGTAGTGTTTGGATAAAAAAATACTCGTCTGTACAATGAATCTGAGCCTGCAATGGGTGTAAAAACGTTCTCAGGAATAAAACAGGATAAATCTGTTTAATTCTATCAGAGAAGCTAGCTATTTCAACTCTCCAAGCCATTGCTGAGCAAAATCGCGGGCAGCCATGGTAGGTTCTTTTCCTGCACGATAAAACAGCTTCCACAAATCACTTTTCTTTTCATACACAGGATTAACAAACTTCTTCTGATTGTACTTGTTAGCTTTTACTTCAGCTGCAAAATCTACAGAGTTAGCTGTTTCGATTACATTTTTCAGACGCAGGCGAACCATATTAGTATACTTATTATTTTCGTAGTCCTCCTGAGCCTTCTGAATACGAGCTTCTTCTTTTTTGATGTAGTCATCACCAGAACTGGTATTACCCTGTGCAGCCGCAGTGGCTTTTTGCGGATTCTTCAGATACTCCTGCATTTCTGCCCAGTCTTCTTTACTCATCTGGTTTTTCATCATATCCATCATTTCCGGATGTTCTTTTAATATCTTAGCCATCTGCTGCTGACTTTCATTCATTTTCTTAGTACTGGCAGCCATATCTCCTTTCTGCTTTGCGCTCTGTTTTTTCATCTCTTCCAGACGAGCTACATCCCCGGCAGCCTTGGGATCATAAAATCCTTTTTCTTTCAGATAGGCCTGCCATTCGCCTTTAAATTGCTCTGACTGAACGTATGTTTTTACTATGGCACCCAGAGATTTTACAGCAGCAGCCTGAGACCCTGCTGGAAGTGATTTTGCTTTCTTTACGAAATTATATAAAGAATATTCGCTCCACGATGGCAGTGTGAATCCGGTTTTGGCACCGTACATGGTCACTTTTTCAACTTGCGTCTGAGTAAGATTGAGGTCACTTAGTGTATCTGTAGCTTTCCAGGCTACCAACACCATCAGGCTAAGGGAAAGAATAGTTTTCATTGATCCGTTGAGAGTAAGGGTTGAAGGATTCTGTCAGTAAGGCACTATTTCCAAGCAAACTTACCGGGATTCAACAGTCGGATCAATAGAATAAAAGTTAGGTATAGTGTTAGTAGTTACCTTTTGATAAAAAGCAGACTAATACAAAATTCGGGATTAAATAAAGGTCATTTCTGAAAGAATCTTTTCCCCTTTATTGCCCACTTGAAAGGATCTTACGCCACACCAGGTCGTGATAGGCATAGCGGAAAGATCTTTTCAGTGGGCAAGGAGGATGTTTTTTCTTTATATAAGAGACATCATTTCTAAAAAGATATAGGATAGGATTAAGGTACGCAGGTGTGCTCCTACATTGTCCGAATCTTCAGGACATTCCTCTATTCACTCCGTAAACTTTTTGTTGGGTTCATAAGAGCAGCTTTGAGACTTTGAAAGCTTATTGTAAATAATGTAATGACAATGGATGCTATGCCCGCCAGTCCAAAAATCCACCAGGCTATATCAACCTTGTACACAAAATCCTGCAACCACTGATGGGTAGCATACCAGGCTATCGGAGAGGCTACTAGTAACGCTATGCCGATCAGTAGCAGGAAGTCTCTGGAAAGTAGAAGGAGAATAGTATATACACTGGCTCCGAGTATTTTCCGTATACCAATTTCTTTCATCCGTTGCTCTGTAGTGAACATAACTAGTCCAAGCAGGCCAACACAGGAAATCAGGATGGTAATGGCTGTTGCGGTGTTGACCAGTTGAGAGGTTCTCTGCTCTTTTTCATAAAACTGTGCAATGGCATCATCCAGAAAAACATAGCTAAATTTGTTGCTAGGATAGACTTCTTTCCATGCCTTTTCTATTTCGTCAATGGTCGTTTTCACTTCCTGCAGGTCTTTGCTCTTTAGCTTAATGGCTATATTTCGGGCTCCGGGAGAGGTAGTGATAAATGTAGGCGCAATCTTCTCGTGCATACTTTGTTGATGAAAGTCGGCCACTACGCCTACAATAGGATAATACTTATCACGCCATACTAACTGCCTGCCAATTGCATCCATCGGATGTTTAAAGCCTAGTGCTTTCACAAATGTAGCATTGATAACAAACTCACTGGCAGTATCACTTTTCAGATGGCTGCGTCCAGCCAGCAGCTTCATTTCATAAAAGGGAATATACTCTTCATTGCCCATCTTATAGGCTGCATCGAGCTGTATTTCTGTCTTGCCTTTGTATACTACCCGGTCTAGCCCATAGTTGATTCCCATAGGTTCCAGTACTTCGAGTATGGCTTTTTTTACACCAGACACTTGCTGAACCTTGTTATACAAAACTTCCAGATTATTACCACGGGGACCTCTGGGAGAGGTAAGGGTTATTACTGCATCTGATTTAAATCCCATATCTTTGTTTCGCATAAAGCTAAGTTGCCGCTCTACCATCAGTGTACCAATAATAAATATCAGGGATACCGTAAACTGAAATACAATTAACCCTTTACGTAAGTAGCCCTTTTGCCCCCCTTTCAGTGCGGTTTGTCCCTTCAATGTTAGAGCGGGTAGATAAGATGACAGTACCCAGGAGGGGTAAAATCCTGCTAGTAAAGCGGTTGTTACTGTGAGAAGTAACAGGAATAGCAATGTATGTGAGTCCAGTATCTGAAATGTCACCTCATCTGGAACAAAGTTCTGAAATGCAATCAGTACAGGTTTGGTTAATAACAATGCAAGAATAATAGCTACCAGTGTAGTCAGCAAAGACTCCATTAAAAACTGAAAGATCAGATTGCGACGATTGCTTCCCAGCACCTTCCGGATTCCTACTTCCTTGGCCCATTGTGCGGATTGTGCGGTAGCCATATTGATAAAGTTGATCATGGCAATCACCAGAATAAACCCTGCGATTCCCATAAGGCCATAGAGGGTAGGCAGGTGAGCTTTTCGGGAATAGTTATCGCCATACTCTGCATTGAAGTGCAGGTCTGATAAGGGTTGTAAGCCTGGCACTATCTTCAGGTCTTTCTGAAAATGCGCTTTGGAAAATTGTTGAAACTGGGGTTCCAACTGGGCTGGTGTGGTTCCCTGAGGTAGTTTTACAAACGCTTGTGAGGCTGACCAGATATCATCCCATTGTTCAAGATTGATGTTACCTTTCAGCCTACTGGCATTGATAGTTGCCAGAGATATAAAATCCGTGAAGGTAAAATCAGTCTGCTGGTCCCAGTCTTTTACAATACCTGCTACATTGGTTCGGACAGAATCATGGTAAATCACCTCTCTACCTATCATGGCTTCCAGTGGAATATCACCAAAATATTTGTGAGCTTTTCGTTCGGATAAAACTACTTTGAAAGGTTCGTTTAAGGCAGTCTTCGGATTACCAATCAGCCAGGTATAGTGAAAGATATCAAAGTAAGAAGGCTCTGTCAGTATGATTTCAGCCTTATCCACTCCCCACTGGCGTCTTTCCAAACGTTTGGGTTCTTCTTTTCCATCAGGAATCAGCACATCGGTTTCTGTATTGTGAAAGGCAGCTATTGTCTCTATACCCGATATTTCTTTGCGCATAGCAGCTGGAACGGCATTAGGCAGAAATCCAAAGGGTTGATCTTCTGCATTAGGACCAAAGTGTCCTTTACCAATTAGCCGGTATATCCGTTCCTTATCCGGATGGAAGGTATCATAACTCAGTTCAAAATGTGTGATTAGATAGATCACCATACAGGCTGTAAGCCCCAGCGTAAGACCAAACAGGTTAATAGCAGTGCTTGTTCTGTGCCGTGTCAGATGGCGAAAAGCAGTTTTCAGGTAGTTGCGTAGCATATCCGGAGAGTATATAGGTGTGGAATGATGTGTATGTTTACGCCTTGAGCGTTTGAAAGCAAACGGATGAATAAATCCCATTACATCCAGCCAGTAGTTCCATTGAGCCTTTCGCTTTCCTTTGGTCTGTACCTGGTAGGCAAACTCCTCCTGCAGATCGCCTTGTATTTCTTCCAGCAAATCCGGATCACAAAACTGTTCAAGTAATTTATCTGCCCATTGTGAAGGACTAGGTTTGGTAGAGTTATGCATGGATGTATAATCGGTTGAGTTACTAGCTTGTAGTATATAGATGCCAGTCGGTTGATATTTGTTCTACTTTTGCTGATCAAATGTTTTGCCAATTTTTAAAAAGTGCTTTTCCAGCGAATCAGCTCATATTTCAGAAGGATTGGTGAATTTGTGGGTGTTCATTTTAGGACAATATTGTTCAGCATCGGACGCCAGGGTAAGAGACTATTTTCCTGTCCTATCGATTTCTTAAAAGACAGATTCAAATTCTGTTCAAACATGTCTAACAAAAGTTGAGACAGGTTTATCAATTGGAAATAAAAAATGATCTGTATTCGGATCATTTTTGCTTTTGACCGGAATACCGATCATGTTGAAAAAATATTCGAATAATGGTCAATTTCTTCTTTGACCGTTATTCCGTTCATTGACTCTGGTGACTGAAACTACAGTCATGTTTGAATAGTATTCAAACTCCGGTTATCTTTTACAAATATTGGTATTCAGGTTATATCTGATGAGTATCAGATTTTTGATAGTAGAAGCATATTGTGTCTACCTATTCTGCTTGCTGGTGGAAAATAACTGTCTACCTAGCCAGATGCCACAGTAGATAAGCCCTGCAAATGCTGCCAAAGTAGTAGCCATAGGTATTGCCAAACTCTTATATAGCACATTAAAAGTAAACTCCTGATCTTCTCTTTGGGTATGCCAGAGAATGAAGAAAAAATATAGTGTATGATACGCCAGCAGGGCGGTGAGTAGAAGTAAAAACCCTGCCACTATTTTACTACGTTTGCTCAGATAAGCCAGACCTAACAGACAATATCGGCCTAGAACAAATACTATCCAGAGTAGTACAATGAAGTGAAAGTAACCGATTACAAAATAGGTATCATGCAACTGAATGTCAATTACATTTCCCTCGTCTAGTGAGAAACGAACATCAAAAGAAGCGAAAACAATACTTGTAGCAATTCCTAACAAAATACCATTCCATAAAAGCTCTTTTCCTAACTTTGTTTTTAGCAGCATGAATATCAATACATTGATAAAGGTTATACGACTTCTTCGCAATGAAATGTACAATTCTTGTTAATATACACTCTACTTTTATACTGGGTATCTTTCTCACTTTGTTAGCATGTCAATCTGCATCAACAGATAAGAATAAAGATAGTAGGGCTGGTACATTGACTACTAATGAAAAAGCCAGTGTTTTTACGTTGGATCATTCCTACCAGTTTAATGACTTCAAAGTCGATTTATACAAAGGAAAGCTGGCAGATCCTGATTTTAGAAACAATCCTTTCGCCAGTGATACAGCATATGTACAATTTATTTCAGAAAGCTGTAAGAAAAATGCTATCAACTTTAGTGGTCATTATACAATCATCCACCGTTCGTGTGGCGCTGAGTGTGAACATATCTTCATTGTAGATAGAAAAACAGGAAGGATTTTCACTGATATACATCCCAATGATGGCCGATATGGATATGCTTATCAACCAGATAGCAAACTACTGATTGCCAATTCCAATCTTTTTATAGATAATACTTTTCATAAATATTTGGATTACTGGTGTAAACCTGAGTTTTATCAGTGGGAAAAAACTGATTTTGTTCTATTGAAATAGATACATTGGACATATCTCTGTAAGAAGATCAGAAGAGTAACTCTACTGTGTTAAAGAGTACTTCGTAAATAAAGCAGTGCCACCTCCAGCTGTAGGACTACAAGCATAGATTCCAGCCTTTACAATAGCCTCAGCCTTGTGCAGATAGGCAATACGGATTTGCTCAAATGCAGAACCCTGATAGCAGGCATAGACCTCTATATTCTGTCCTTTACGAATGATCTTGTATTCTATTTCCTGTATACCTGCTGCTACCCGTTGTGTAGACCAGTCTGAGTAGCCAAGGTTAGTCACTACCACCCCCAAATGTAAAAACTCAGGTGTTTCGTATTCACAGGATGTTTTGATCCAGTTATCCTCATCTATACGAATACATAAGCCTGCCTGATCAAACCGGTGTTTGGGAGTGAGGCGTACCTGGGTATACAACTCAAAATCTCTCTCTGTTTCTGTGTAGTAAAAGTGGGCATTGTCATTCCGGAAACCATAGTGTGTACGTTGCCAGAAGTCTGAGCCTGCATCAGGGGCGAGAAAAAATCCATCATCCTGAAAGTGCCATACGGCAGGTTCGTTCATCCATTGATAAGAAGCAAGTGATTCCTGAATAGTCATAGTAAGTGAGTTGGATCAAAGGTTATGGCAAATATATTCTCTAAAAATTACTTGACTTAAAAATAGTACAAAAGAAATAAGAGGATACTTTGCGGTGTAAAGTTATACAACTATAAATAAAAAGAAGCTGCGATGATAAAAACAAAAAAGTTACTAAAATTGGTAACCGAAAGACAAAAAGTAAGAAAATACTGAACTTTCACTCTGTGAAATAAATTTTTCTTTGGAATATTGAAAAATCTCTCAGATTATGTGATAGCAGATATTTTTGTATTAAAGATATTTTTGCGCAAAATAGGATAATTGCTATAAGAAAGAATAGAATCAAACTATACACTACTAAAGTAGACAGATTTTTAATTGCCAATGGTTAAGAAAAGAATAAAAAGAGGACTACGCATTACCCGCTATGTTATTTATAAAGAAACACTAGTAGATTATCGGGAACATATATGGTCGTTTATCGGGGCATTTGTAGGAATCTCCTGTATTGCCTTCTTACAAAGTAAAATGTTTCCCTACACAGATACTGTTTTTCTGATTGGCTCTTTTGGAGCTTCCAGTGTATTGATTTACGGTGCTATACAAAGTCCATTGGCACAACCCCGGAACCTGATCGGGGGACATGTACTTTCGGCTATAGTGGGCGTTTCTGTCTATCAGCTATTGCCTGATATCCTTTGGTTAACAGCACCACTGGCAGTTTCTTTGTCTATTGTATTGATGCAAGTGACCAAAACACTGCATCCACCCGGAGGTGCTACCGGACTGATTGCTGTGATCGGATCGGAAAAAATAAAACAACTAGGGTATTGGTATGTGATTTCTCCTGTGCTTACAGGCTGTCTGATTCTTCTGGTTGTGGCGCTTATTTTTAATAATATGACTGCCAACCGAACATATCCAACCAACCGAAAATTTACCCGTTTTTTGAAAAAAAGCTGGCCTAAACTGAAGAGGTATAAGTTGAAACGGCAACGCTACTCATTACCCTCCGAATCGCACTAGTTACTTTTTTCGCTGTAGATACTCTTTGTAGTGAAACATCTGAAATAATTGTTGGGTAAAACGTACTTGTAAGGTCAGATAGTGATCTGAGTGTGGTTCCGGATCATTGGTAAGACTGATGCCATCCAGCAGGTCTGTAGTCGTAAAATGGTAAACTGCCTCCAAGCCCAGACTTGACTGATCTGTCAGTCGCCAGCTTGCTCCAATACCTATAGGGAATGCAAAAGCAATAGGACTTCTGGCAGTTGCCTGCATAGGTTTGAGCCACTCCTGAGTTGAAGCATCTGCATTCACTTTTGTGCGATAATACAACACGCCGAATCCGGCAAGGAAGTAAGCATCCAGACTACGATTATATTGTTCTCCTACGGTTTTTGATGTGGTATTAATCTGAAGTGAGATAGCAGATCCAAACAAATGAGAATGAAATGCTAAATCTCCCCATGTCCCCGGCTTCGCCTTGGCTTGTAATGACTGATAGCTATTGTCCCAGCGAACAGAAATGTAGTTCGTAAACCGGTAGGACAGTCCTGCACTTAGGCCAATATTGAGATAATGATGTTGTAGGTCACTATCCTTTAGTCTGCATATATCACCAGCATAGCCTGCCAGTCCTATTCCTGCCACCAGAGAGAGTCGATTCTGGTAAGGATGTGCATAGGGTTTCAAAAATGAATTTGAGTGTTCATTAGGGGTTTTAGCTTTAGTTCGGCTACCCGTCTGGCTATACGCAGGTAAAAGACAATACACTATAAGGCAAAAGGCAAGCAATAGCCTACCCCTTGTCTGATGGAAACACTCTTCTTTTAGCAATGAAAAACCCCTATAATCCATTGCTAATTGGTTTCCTCTAAACTGATAAAGACAATGATCAGAGTTGTGATAAAATTTCATCCAGTTCTTTTTGTGTGACAGACGTAAACTCCATAGGTACCTGTAACGATGATTGAAGAGAAATGTTTTGTCTGCCAAGCCAAAGCGTTTCTCCTGTTTTAGCCAGGGCTATTAGTGTTGCTTCTTCATCCAGTGGTAGATGGCTGACCGGGATGAACACACCATTGATCTGTGTAGTTGAAACTACTGAGTGAATATTGGATGGAATCACAAAGAGACGTACCTGTGACAAAGCAGGCCCTTCACCCGAAATCTGCAAGGAAATCTGTACAGTAGAAGATGCCTCTGAGTAGACATAGGCTGGACTCAGCCAGGTGTCCAGCTGATTACTGGTAATGGTATAGTACTCTGGTGTGGAACCTGCCAATGCCCCCAGTTCTGCCCAAGTAGTTTGAGCGTCTTCTTTGTAAAAACGCATTTTAGTATGATCCGTTTTGGTACGTTTGGTTGGAATCTTGAGTGTGAAGTTTTTTCCTTCCATCATTTGAAGTGTGTCTCCATTGTACAGAATCGTAAGCATCACCTGACCGCCTGTCTCAAGTAATTCGGTAGTAGATACAGTAGATTTCCCAAATAGTAGGATTTCCTTTTTGCTGGTTAATAGTTTTACATGAGCATCTACTACACAATTACAGGGTATGTCAGAACCTTTTCCGGTAACACATAACTTGGGTAGAATAAGTATTACATCATCAGGTAGGATAACAGTATCTGTTTCTGAAACATCTGATTTTGCACTATCTACAGGTAAAGGAGTATCAGGAAGAAATACCTGGCCCGGAGGTAGTAGAACAGATGGATCTGTAGGAGATACCATGGCCACATAGTTATTGCAGGCCATAACAAAAATGATCAGGAGGATGGCTACCCCACCTATAAAGAAAGAATTTTTCATAAGACAAAATTCAGTTTGGATATATGTATACCCAGACGAAGCTTGTCATAAAAACGCTGGCGGTGAGATGAAAATAACTAGAGGTCTTTTTAATAGGTAAGATATGGGCAATAAAAAAACCCATATTCAGCGAATATGAGCTTAGTTCTGATTTTAACCTTAAACCTAACCTTTATGAATATTTTATAGCAAGTATCGCGCCAGTTTTGTCTATGTATCTGGATACTAAGTTCTTAAAAAATACCATTCAAAGGGTGTGAAAAAAGGTTGAAAACATACATGTGATTGATAATCAGATTATTTAAGAAATTTATCTTTTCTTAATCAGACTTTTACAACTTCCCGTTCACCTTGTGCCTGCATTGCGACTGGAATAGCTTCCAGAATTTCGGTTTTTAGGGCATCAATCATGCGTTTTTTTACATAATTCCTATGAGTTGCCAAACTTACTTCCCGTACAGGTGCAGGGCTCTCAAAGCGTCTTACACGCACAATTTGATCCGGATTTAGGTCTTGTAGGGAAAGTTCTGGCAAAATTGTGATGCCATCGTTGAGTTCAACCATCTTTTTGAGTGTTTCGATACTACCTACCTCATATTCAAAAGTAGTGCTGTCCTGGTAGCGATGTTTAAGTTCACACAGATTCATAATCTGAGAACGGATACAGTGTCCTTCTTCCAGTAGCCAGAGTTGGCGTACATCAATATCCCGAGCCAGAACGTAATTTTTTTTCATTAACTCGTTCGATTTTGACAGATATACTACAAATTCCTCATAAAACAGATGTTGGGTGAAGAGATTGTTGTCAGGAAGAGGGGTTACCAGTAGCCCTACATCAATCTGATTGCTTTTCAGTTTCTCAATTAACACCTCTGTTGTAAACTCAGCGATCTTAAGTTTTACCTGCGGGTATCGCTCTACAAATTTTTGCAGAAACAAAGGGAGCAGATAAGGTGCAAGTGTAGGAATAACTCCCAGACGCAATTCTCCGGAAATTTCATTTCGTTTGTCCTGTATAATTTCTTTGATCTTCTCCGCTTCCTTTAGTACTGTACGTGCCTGTTCGATAATTTCCATTCCTACTTCTGTAGGTACTACAGGTTGCTTGCTTCGGTCAAAGATTTTTACGTTCAGTTCTTCTTCCAACTTCTGGATCTGCATACTGAGTGTAGGCTGCGTAACACAGCAATGTTCTGCTGCTAACGAAAAATGTCGATAGGAGTCTACTGCTACAATGTATTCTAACTGTATGGTTGTCATGTATTCTTTGCAATAATTATTCTTTTGTGATTACTATTCTTTCTTTTCATGAGGTGTTTAGTCCTTCTATGTTTCCCTATCCTCTGAAAAGAACACTTCCTACTCTGTCCTCTTGGAAGAATCTCTCCTTTTGTCCTTCTGAAAGGATCTCGTGACAAATAGAGTTGCGTTCGTTTTTGGAGAGAAAAAATATACTCCAATCGGAAAGGTCGCCGGTCTTGTCAAGAGATCCTTTCAGGAGGACAATGGAAGGGTACTTCGAGAGTAACTCTACTACAAATATATAGATTATACTTATTGGTTGTTAAATAATATTGATTGTATCTATTATAATATCTATAGTGTTGCTATAAAGATTAAGATGTAAGAAGCTACACTATTTGTGTGTCAAAATTATACAGTAACGAGTTATTATAGAGTGTATTGAAGTGTTGTTAACTGATTACTGGGATTATGATAAATATAATTTTGCAAAGAGTGATTATAATCATTTTTCTTTGAGACAGAAATCATTCCGTTTGAAAAATACAATCACCATTTTTAGCCTCGAATAAAGAATAGGATAACAGCCTAAAAAAACACGTTCTAGCCTGTATAATAGCTGTCATCATTTTTTTCTATGAAATGATAAATAAAATCGATTTTTATTATCTGTCAATTTTATCCAATTTTGAATCGCTGATTTAAATAATACTTGTTTAACCTTTATATAATTTTTTCGACCATGCAAAACCGTATGTTATCTATCGGAGAGAAATTTCCTGAGTTCAAAAAAACAGCAGTAGTTTCTCTTGAAAAAGGTAATGAATTCTATGAAATTACAAGCCAGGATCATATCAACGCTGGCAAATGGCTGGTAATGTTCTGGTGGCCAAAAGATTTTACATTCGTATGTCCTACTGAGATTGCTGAATTCAACAAGAAAAACCAGGACTTCAAAGATCGTGATGCGATCCTGATTGGTGCTTCTACTGACTCTGAATTTGTGCACTTGGCATGGAGACAAAATCACGATGATCTGCGTGGTTTGAAATTCCCTATGCTGGCTGATACTTCTAAGTCACTGGCTGAAGAACTAGGTATCCTGGAAGCGAATGAGAAAATTGCTTATCGTGTAACATACATCGTAGATCCTCAAGGAATCGTACGTTGGGTAAGTGCTAACGACCTTTCTGTAGGACGTAACGTAGGTGAAGTAATCCGTGTGTTGGATGCATTGCAAACAGATGAACTTTGCCCTTGCAACTGGCAAAAAGGTGAAGCTACGTTGACTGCTTAATCTTACTCAAAATTCCTGGGGTTCGTAGTTCTGAGTGTTCTTAACTGCGGACCTCATTTCTTATCCTTTACTTTATACATTGACCTTTCGTTATAATTATGGATACTTTGCAACACGAAACCTTAAGTAGTCTGCTGGAAGAATTAAAAGTTGCCGATTATCAGCCAACAGCTGAAGTGGATAAACTGGCAGAAGTAGATCACCGGTATTTGCGTGATCTGCGTATCAATGTAACCAATGCCTTGAAGTATGACAATCTAAGCAAGAAAGAAAGTTATTTGCTGGCATTGGCTGTGGCTATCAATGAGAAACATGCTGCTTTGAAAACAACATTCGAAGCACTGGCTAAAGGAGAAGGTGCTACAGATGCTGAGCTAGCGGAAACAATCGCTTGTGTTTCTTTGCTGAACGTAAACAATGTGTTTTACCGTTTCCGTCACTTTACCAAAAAAGAATATTACGAACAAACACCGGCAGGGATCAAAATGTCTATCATGATGAATCCTGTGCTGGGCAAAGAATTCTTTGAATTGATGAGTTTGGGAGTATCTGCGTTGAATGGTTGTGAGATGTGTGTAAATGCGCACGAAGAATCTATTCTGAAAGTAGGTGGTTCACAAGCCCGTATTTATGATGCTGTTCGTTTGACAGCCGTTATGAAAGGACTTACTGCTATTTTTTAATAAATCATTGTAATACTTTTGATGTGAAAGCCTGGCTGCTTCTGGTGGTCGGGCTTCTTTTTTTTCACAGATGAGCACAAATAAAAAACGTCCGCGTTTCACAACGGGGACGTTTTTTATATATACTTTCTTATATTATTTTTTTCCTTTACCTGGTGCTTTAGGTGCAGCAGGTTTTTTAGCTGTTTCTTTTTTTGCTTTTGTAGCAGTTGCTGCTGCATCCTGTACTACTGCGGCTTTTTTAGGAGCTGCTGCTTTCTTCGGAGCTTCAGCCTTTTTTGGGGCTTCCTCTTTCTTAGGAGCTGCCGCTTTTTTTACAGGAGCTGTTTCTGTTTGTGTTGCTTTCGAAATATCATCAATCAGCTTTTGAGTGATTTGTTTAGAATATTTCTCCTGATTGGACTTCAGAAAGTCTACAGTTTCAGTTGCAACTTCATACAAACCCACAGGGTTTCCATCTGCACGATAGCTGTGAATCAGATATTTAATTTTGTCTGTAATAGAAGTAAACTCAGGATTGTTGAGTTTGGAGATTTTCTCGTATGCAGCGTCTAGGGCTTTGTCGAGTTTGGAAGCATCTGTACTCATGTTCAGAATAATTTAAGGTGGAAGGTTGAGAAAGTTATATACTGCGTACTACTAATCTTTTGACAGATAATGTTTTTTCCCTTGCGGTTAACGTAAAATTACAAAAACAACAAACACACAAAAAAATATTTTTTTGTATTTTTCTCACATCATGGCATTTATTGGTGAAAAACTTGAAGTTTTGTCTGAAACAATAGAAGAATGAGGGAGACAAGTACACTAAAAATACATAGCTGTGCTGATTTGTTTACTTTTTTGTTGTTATTTTATAGATACATACTGTCATGTTATTTCACTGACACAGAATTAATCTTTCTAGTCGAAAAATTATTGTAAAAAATATGTGCCAGTCATACTTGAGAGTATTCAGGATGTCCTTGCCATACTAAAGTAGGAGAATTATGTGGTATATGCAACTCATACGCGCAAGCTGCATTTTTTTTATTTGTTTTTCTACATCGAATGTATGGGCTGTAGAGACATTTCAGAGAGATACTGTTTACACCTCAAAAATAAAAACTTTCCGGGATATCTGGACTGAAACCAGTTTCTGTATTGATACATCCAATCAGCCTCTTTTCTGGAATCCTCCGTTGTCGGTTTATCACAAAGATTCTGCTTATTATGCAAATTTCCTTCCCAGCGAAAATGCATTTGTCAATCACTACCTGCGATTTATTCTACATAATGATGAGGCTGACACTGTAAAGCTGTATTTCTATGCAGATACACAGGAAAGTGTGTGGCTAAAAGAAGAAGATCTGATTGCACATACCGTACGGGAATTGCCTGTAGAAGACTATAAAGGGCGCATATATAGTGGCACTCAAACATTCTTACTGACTTTGTTGCCAGAGCAGACACTGGCATACACAGTTAAAATAATTCCACTAAAGACCCGGCATTCTGCTATTTCTCCAGCTCTGATCCGGCCAGAGTATGTCGCAGAACTTTTTCTAGGCGAATACAAATATGGAATTGCGGATCTGCTGCAATTCACCATCTTCTGGGGTATGCTTCTGATGATGTTGCTGTATATCTTTTTCAAATATCTTCAGGTGCGTTCCATAGAGTATCTGTACTATTCAGGTTATATTTTGTTCTTCCTGTTTTATTTTCTGTATAGAGGCAATGCATTGAATCTTGCACCTGTGCAGCGTATGCCATTCTTTGTATACTACTGGGGAAGTATCACACAGTTTATCGCCAACTGCTTTTATTTCGCCTTCTTCCGGCGCTTTCTAACTGTCTCTCAGGTGTTGCCTCGGCTGGATAAAATTCTACGTTGGGCTACAGCTGTTCTGATTGCCTACATCTGTATAGATTTTGTTTTATTCCTTTTTCCAAAGACCTACTTCTTCCGCTGGTTTTTATGGGATATCATCCGGGCATCACTGATCATTCTTTCTGTCGTAGCCTTGTTTATTATTGTACAACTGCGCAATCGGTTGATGTGGTATATCTTTACAGGTAGTCTGGCAATGGCTTTCTGGGGATTGCTGGCAATGGTATTGTCGTATTATCCGGGTACAATAGAAAACCTGCCTATGCCATTCAGGTCACCTTTATTTTACTTTCAATTAGGTATTACTATTGAGCTACTCTGTTTTGCCTTAGGACTTGGGTATAAAAACAAACGGGATGAGATTGAGAGAGCAGAAGCACAGGAGGCTTTGAAAATAGAACAGACACAGAAAGAATTTGAGAAATACAAAGCGGCGGTAGAAGCGAGAGAGGCGGAGCGTAAACGAATTGCATCTGAAATGCATGATGACATCGGGTCGGGACTCACCTCTATTTTATTTCTGAGTAATGCTATGCATCAGAATGTACAGAACGGGCAATCGGCGCTTACAGAAAAAATTTCTCTTATGGCTTCCGGACTGGTAGATCAGATGAGCAATATTATCTGGTCTATGAATAAGGAGTATGATACCCTGCAAGACCTGATTGCTTATACCAGAAGTCATATAAGTGAATTACTGGAAAATGCAGAAGTCAACTATGTGTTTCATGTACAGGAATCTTTACCTGAAATCTCGTTGAATGGAGTGCAGCGCCGGAATATTTATCTGGTTATCAAAGAAGCGGTACACAATGCCATTAAACATGCAGAGGCTTCACAGGTAGTGGTGGATTTTCGTTATGATGACTCGTTAAAAATTACGATTCAGGATGATGGCAAAGGTTTTGTGAAAGGTGAGACCCGGAAGTATGGAAATGGCATGAAAAATATGCAGCAACGGATGAAAGACATTGAAGGTGGTATTACATGGGATACCGAAGCAGAAACAGGGACCAGAGTCTGTCTTGAAATACTTTTATCCATTCCATTCAGTCGGTAAATGAACCTCTTCTATAACTTTTGTACTATTGTCTTATCACCAATCAGCCAATACATTTGTTAGTATGGAAACCATTCGAATTAGTGTTGTAGAAGATATTTCTGAGATCAGAGAAGGTATTCGGTTTGTCATTAATCAGACACCCGGTTTTGAATGTGTCTCTGTCTATGAGAATGCAGAAGATGCGGCGGCGGCATTGCCAGCCCTACGTCCGGATATTGTTGTGATGGACATCAACCTTCCGGGAATGAGTGGAATAGATTGTATCCGAAAAGTAAGAGCAGTAACTTCACATATACAGTTTATGATGTTTACTGTATTTGAAGAGGGCGAACAGGTTTTTGAGGCACTCTCTGCCGGAGCTTCAGGGTATCTGCTAAAGAAAACACCTCCTCATAAGATTATAGAGGCTTTACAGGAACTACATGAGGGCGGATCGCCCATGAGTGCCTCCATTGCCCGTAAGATCGTTAATTCCTTCCAGAAAACACCTCCCTTAGAGGAAAGCCAGAAACTATCTGCACGTGAGAAAGAAATCCTGGATCATCTTGCCAAAGGACTTTTGTACAAGGAGATAGCCAGTAAACTTTCCATCAGTACCGGAACTGTACGCCAACACATCCATAATATCTACGAAAAGCTGCATGTACAAAACCGCACCGAAGCAATCAACAAAGTTTTCGGCAGGTAAGGGCGTTATTTTAAGGAAATCACTCAGAAAATACCCTCCTATCCTTCTGAAAGAAACACTTATCCTCTTTTTTCCTAATAGGTTGTCTAAAACATTGAAGAACGAAGAATTATCGGATAAGATAAAACATGTGGCCTCCCTATAAATATCGGATTATAGCAAACATGATTTGCGGGAAACTGGTCGCACACATGCCTTATTTTGTCCCATATCTTATCTGGAAATGAAGGTTTTAAAAGGAGAGTGCAGGTTCGATTAGAAAGACGCTGGTTCGAACGTCCGTTCGGACCTAATTTGAAAGCGACGTCCGTTGCGTTGGGGCAAATTGAGCCATGTTCAGATTTGTGATAGTACCCAAACAAGGTTTTACCCACCAACGCAGCGTCCTATCACTGCTGTCAAGGTAAGAAAAAACACATTTAAAATGTAGGTCTGCTTCTTCCCCAAGTTGGTGTTATGCACCAACTTGAACTGAGGGAAAGTGGTCGTTGGTGATAACACCAACGACGGAAATAAGGGTCTTTGCCTTAAGTTGACAGCATTGAACGTCCGCTGCTCTCAAAATGGGCACAAATGGACATTTGTGCCAGAAATTTTCTTTATTTCTAGAAAAGTTATGGAACAAGATAAGGCACGTGGGTGCGCCCTTACCTTTTCCGTGATTCAGACAAATGGGGTTGTTGATTACTTATACAAATGCTGGTCCTGTATATAATCAATGCCATTTTTCTCTAAATAAGCAATGCCCCACTTGCTCAAAAACTCATACATAGGAGACATACTTATCCCTTGTTCTGTCAGAAAATATTCCACTCGTAAGGGCTTCTCAGAAAGAATACGTCGGCCTATCATATTGTCTTTCTCTAATTCCTTTAGTTGCTGTGTCAATACTTTCTCAGCCACTCCCGGCAGGTTATCCCGTAACTCACTAAAACTTCTCTTCTCAAAATGAAAGAGATTAAATAGAATCAGAATCTTCCATTTGCCACTGATGAAGCGGAGAGATACATCAACCGGACAGGTATATACTTTATCGTGCAAGGTGATCATGTTGTATCAATGTTTGATTAAATACAGGCTTACCTTTTGGTAAGGTATTGACTGCTAGAACAAAGATAGATAAGTTTACCAGCAATTAATTACTTACTTTTTTGTCATCACACCCGGATCTGCTATGCCTGTACCTGAAACAAAATCTACTCCCACACTCTATGAATGGGCGGGAGGAATGGAAGTATTTGAAAAACTGATGGATGCTTTTTACACTCAGGTACTTCAGGACCCACTGCTTGAACCTGTATTCCGGCATATGTCACCCAATCACAGGCGGCATGTAGCACACTTTATTGCTGAAGTCATGGGAGGCCCCAAACTGTATAGCAGTGAGGAAGGAAGCCATTTTAAGATGATTCAAAAACACCTGTCCAAGCATCTGACCGAACAACACCGTAAACGCTGGGTTGAGCTTTTGCTCACCACCGCTGATACCCTGCAACTTCCCGATAACCCGGAGTTTCGTTCAGCTTTTGTCGCTTATATTGAGTGGGGCACACGTATCGCTGTGATTAACTCCAATCTGGAAGAAATCCCTATGGCTCCTGATGAACCTATGCCACGCTGGGGCTGGGGAGAACCCGGCGGACCATACATTCCAGGATAATTTCTGAGTTTTATAACAGGTGTAAGTGTATGAGCTTGTCTTGATTCATGAGAATAAAGAGGGAAATTTCTTTCAGAAGATCTCAGAATGCTTTTTTCCGAAATTGACAACTTTGAGCACATGTCACAAAGAGAGAAAAGGAGACTTCAATCGTGAGTGGCAGTGTAGGTGCGTAGGCAATCTTTTCTCCGCGAGGTTAGCATTTGGCCTTGGGGGCAGAAGGATCGGGAAAAAGTGTCTTTTTCTTTTGCTACTTTGCTTTTGGACAAGCAAAAGAAAAGTAGGGGCAGGAAGAGTGACGTATAGAAACAATAAACAACCTTAGGCAGGAACAAGCATATATCAAAAAGATAAAGATTCATCAAATAAAATCTATATATTTTGTTCCGATTCATACAATTTCAGAACAACCTAACTCCCGTATATTGCACCACAATACCTCAACCTGTTAGCATGTATGCGCTATACCGAATACACTCCTTGCGAAGCCTTAAAGCCTTTTATAAAGACCTATTATCTGTTTGAGACTGACGGAGAAGGCCTGTATGAGGATACAGCCTTTGCAACGGGATGTATGGAAGTCATGTTTAATATGAGTACCAACAAATGGCAAAGTCGTTCTGATAATCAGTTTGTGGATCACTCACCCATCGAATTGTGGGGACAGGTAATACAGCCACTTTCCTTTCGGACAACAGGTAAGAGTTCTATGCTGGGAGCCCGGTTTCATGCACATACCAGTTCGTTTTTATTGGAAGAAGGGATTTCTCTTTTTAACGACCATATATCTAATCTGGCAGATGTTATAGGCAATCCGGTGAACCACCTTCATGAAAGGCTTCTCAATACCCCTACCCTACGCGAAAGATTACTACTGTTGGATCAGTTTTTCCTGAACAGGTTAGCCAAACGAGAGAAAGTGTCAGATAAGTTACAGTTGTTGTCGGCTGCTTCATCACAGATTCAGCAGCGGGAAGGCATGCTGGATGTAGCAGATCTGGCTACCCGGTATGGTATCTCTTCCCGGTATTTACACAAACTCTTTGTGCAACATGTAGGAGTATCGCCCAAGTTATATCAGAAAATACACCGCTTTCAGCAAAGTCTGATGTTGTTACACAAAGGTGCAGACTCTCTTACCACTATTGCCTATCAGGCTGGGTATAGTGACCAGTCGCATTTTATCAGGGACTTCAAAAGCTTTACCCATAAGCTCCCATCCGAATTTTCTACGCTGAGTGCTACCGCTGTTTTGGTATCACCTTGCAAGTAACAACAGAACTCATTCAGTAGTTGTAATCCGTTCTTTGCGTGACAGATTCTGTGCGCTAAACCGATTGATTACCACAAAACCCAGAATGGTTATCAGCATGCCATTGTAACTGGCCAGATGAGTATTGGGAAAGGCAGAAATGAACATAATATCCATCATGCCGTGGAAGATTGCACAGGTAAGTACACTTCCACCAGAAGAATTAAACAACCAGGCAAAAAGGATACTACCCAGTAATAAGCTGAATAACCATCCAGCTATGCCAAAAATATCCATATGGTAATAGCCACTCAGCGGATAGAAGAACAAAGGCCAGTGCCAGATAGCCCAGAAGATAGTGAGCAGAATACTAGCCTTCATAGCAGTCATAGAGCCTTGCAATCTAGGCAATACAAATCCCCTCCATCCAGCTTCCTCGCCTATTCCCACTACAAAGATATTGATAGCTGCAAATGTAAACCATGACAGCCCCGGCATCTCCCGTGAAGTACTTAATCCCCGAAAGGAAATTGGCTCATGGTCAACTATCGCACTGATAATCTGAGAGAATAGCACTACTACAAAGGGAATTCCCAGGGCTGCCAGTATTGCCCAAAGTGAGGAACCAAGGGTAGTTATCCGATGTACCAACAGTCGTATACCTGCTTTGCCATTCTGAATGGCGGTAGCCAGTAAAGATGCCAGCAAAGGTCCTGCTAGTCCTGCATAATGAAACACGGGATCTGTATGCCAGCTGACTGGAAATAAAGAAGGTAGATAATAAGGTGCCCAGATACACCAGGTAATCAGATAAGCGAATACAAAAAAGAGGCTCAGGCTCCGAAAATGATTGGTTGTTTGCATGGCAGACAGCTAAGAAATGCAATTGGATATAACATCGCATACATGTCAAAAATAGAAGTCTGCTACTGATGGGTAAATGATTAGAGTCAGGAATATGGGTGATTCTCGTATGCATTCTTCGTGACCTGTCAGGGAAATTCTGATATCCTGTAGGGACGATTGGCAGATCACCCAATGCTGTCGACTTAAGGAAGTCACTCAAAATACCTACCTGTCCTCCTGAAAGGAACTTGTGGCAAAACCAGCGGCCTCTGGAATTAGAGAGTATTTTTTTCTCTCAGAAACCACATGCAACTCTATTTGTCAACAGGTTCTTTCAGAAGAACAAAAAAGAAAAAACTCTCTTAAGTTGATAAGATTGATCAATTGCTCCTACATTGCTACTTAACATCTAAACGATGTGTGATCTTTCTCTGCGGTGAATTGTGCTCAAACACAAAACTTGCGGTGAATTCCGATCAAACACCCATGTTGCGGTGAATTCTATGCAAAAACTTTTTTGCGGTTTATTCGTGGCAAAAATTATTTTCTCACGGACATCACAAGGTAACTCTTCCTCTTTCAGTTTGCATAGAACCAGACGCAGAAAGATAGGCTGAGTGGAACTCAACGCAGAAAAAGAAATGGCTGTGAATTATGCTTAGAAAAAAATTTGAACAGAATGCAGGTCAACATTGCGTCTGTCTGACTCATTATCTACGGACAACAAACACCTTAAAACATTGTCTGAAAGCCGTTTACACATTCAAACGCATATATTTTTCAGTTGAAACGTACGTATATCCCTCAGAGACCCTGTTGATGATCTGCTTTTTTTTAGCTAGTTTTCCCCTATAATCTTCCATATAGTTGTCTATCAATCTGTTGTAACCAACAACACACGTTCAACAGTTGAGCATATATACGGAACGACCCGCTACCACCATACAGACAAGTATCAGGTATAGTATCAACAGATACCTGAATCTGACTATTTACCGATCCTGATTATACCTTTATTAGTAGCCTGCATGGAAAACGTTTACACTATCCCTGTCTCAGATACTCAGACATCTGCTTATGTATCTTCTGCCCTTTATCAGGCATTGCAGCAGGAAGCCAGCAAGCTGGATAAACAGTTTGTCAGAGCCTTACAAAATAGTGAACGCTATCCTCAGGATGAGCAGTTTCGGATTGATGTACTGATAATAGACAAGGAACGGGTACAACTCAAAGAAAAGCAGGAAACGGTTGCTCATGAACTTACCTTGCTCGAACAGGCATTTGGACGAATTGCCTATACTCAGAACTATCTGCAACGTGCAGCAGCCTATTTTAAATCAGGTGATTATTCGTCGGCCCGTCTTGTGCTGGAGATGGAGGTAGAACGGGCGGAGAAAGAACAGGTAGCCTATACACCTCAGGCACGCAAGGAACAGGCAGAACAATGGCTGATGCTGGCTCGTCTGACACTGGTAGATTTCTCTCTGGGAGATCGTGTGCAACGTGCTCAGGCTTATTTTACTCAATCGCTACTTACTTTCCGGTTTCTGGAAAATACCCTTTCCTGTGCCCGGTTATTGCATACACAACATCAGTATAGTCAGGCATTGCCTCTGTATGATGAGGCACTGAAACTAGCCTGGTCGCTGGCAAAGACAGATGAGGCAACTTACATGCCCGAAACTGCTCAGATTCTGGCTTATATTGGTCACTTACATAAAGCGCTACATCAGTACACTGAGGCTGAATCGTACTTTCAGGAAGCACTGGAGATCTATCAGGAGTTGACAGCAACTGAAATGTATACAGCCCAGATGGCACATCTGCTGGATTTGTTGGGCTATGTACAGAAAATGACGCATCAGTATCCGGCAGCAGAAGCATCGTATTTACAGGCACTAGCACTCTACACCCAACTGGAAGAGACTGCACCTAAAGCCTATTTGCCGGAAATGGCGTCTTTGCTCAACCATCGGGGACTGTTACAGAAGCATCACAAACAATACAAGGAAGCCGAACAAGCATTTCAGAGAGCCTTACAGATTCGTCTGCATCTGGCAAAGGAAAGCCCTTATACCTGGTTGTCGGACGTGGCACAGACCTGGAATCATCTGGGCAATACACAGAAAGCATTGCGCCAGTATAAGGAGGCAAGTACCGCCTATCAGAAAGCACTGGAAGTATACCGGCAACTGGCTGAGGAAGACAAGTCAGCTTATCTGCATCACATAGCCCAGACTTTATGTCATCTGGGTAGCCTGCAATCTGATTATCATCAGCACGCTGAAGCAGAGCGGTCATATTTACAGGCACTGAGTATCTATCATCAGTTGCAGCAGGAGCATCCACAGAAATATATCTCACAGGTAGCCAGCATACTAAACAATCTGGGCATTATCCGGAAAGACACAGGACGGCATCAGGAAGCAGAGCAGTCGTATCAGCAGTCTCTGGCTCTGTATCAGCAACTGGCACTGGAAAATCCCAAAACATATCTGCCCGATGTAGGATTGCTGTTCAATAACCTGGGGAGTCTGCAACTGGACTATGAAAAACTGTCTGAAGCTGAGCAGTCGTATGAACAATCGCTGGCAGTGTATAAACAATTAGCTGTTGAGAATAATCAGGTATATCAGCCCTATGTAGCTATGGTGTGCGTGAATATGTGTATCATGTACCGTAACCACATTCCATCACGTGAGAAATCTCTTTTCTATGTAAAGGAATGTATTCAGGCCGCCCAACCTTTTCTAGGAAAACTACCTGCCATTCAGAATTACTATAAAACTGTGCTGACTGTCATCCAAAGCTGGAACATTGACCCGGAATTGTTTTTGAGAGGGTTGTAAGACAGGTCTTGAATCACGCATGACACGGCTTAGAGGAATTTCACGGATTTAAAAGAGAGCCTTTATCCGTGAAATTCCTTTTAATCTGTAATTCAAGACTACTTCTCCAGATTGAGTCGTAGATTTTCGACAAACTCCTCAGTGACATCAAAGTAAGAGGCCAGTTGTTGAGTGGTCAGCATACCATCTTTGAGAAATTTACGAATTGTCTCCGTTTTCTCTTCCAATTTACCTTCTTGCTTACCTTTCTGCTCTCCCTCCTGAAATCCTTCCAGCTTACCTTCCAGTCGTCCTTTCTTTTCTCCTCTTCTGAAAAGAATATCATCCTCTTCTTTGATGTATTTAGAAATAGAGTCTATCATCGTCTCAATGTAGTCAGTTAGTTTACGCAAGTTAGCCAATACCCGTAATTGTTGCAAGTGTTTGTCCAGTTCCAGTGGGCTAGCTGAGGTTTGCTGTAATCGTTCATAAATCCGTCTGGCGGCTTGTTCGGGCTTGCTATCACCAAACTTACCTAACACAGCAAAGACCACTTCATCGCCTTTCTCTGAGGAGAGAAACAGTTCATAATCAATGGTGGAAAATTGGACCAACTGGAATGAAAATACAAGATCGGTCAGAACGAGCTGGGTACGCATCCTGGGTTTGCCGTCAGAAAGAAAGATCACATATTGCAGCACATCCAGTTTGTATTTGCGGGCCAGCAGGGCTTTGTATTCGAGCATTCTGTAAACCATATCCTTCTCATTGACCAGCTGAAACTCTAACTGTAGCAAAAAGGTTTTCCCCTCTTTATTGGTAACCTTGAGCAATTGATCTGGTTTTCGTTCTAGGGTACGTTGCAGATCAGCATTTATCTTCTCGTAAGAGGCCACCTGAATCTGAAGTACTTTTTCAATCAGAGCCAGGGTAACAGATTCCAGGTTTTCTTTGAATATTTTATCATATTGATTGCCTTCTTTTTTGGTGCTCATACAAGTATAAAAAATGAAACAGGCGGCAAAAGTAACTAAAGATGCGATCTGTTTAACTAAGAATTATCTTTAAACCTGTGATTCAAGATAGGTAGGGGAAGATTTTTTATTGGATAATAAGCTGGCATTCAGTTTTGTTCGTGCAGGGATCTCAACGAAAAATGTAATGAAGCTGGCAAGCAATACCATACTCGAAAATGCAATGAGGCTAGCCAGGCTCAGGCTTATTCCAAAATAGGCTATAATCTTGGGCATCAGTACATAGACACCTATAAATTGATGTATCAGATAAAATGCATAGGAAATCTTTCCAAAGAAAAGAGTGACCGGATTTACTATCCACTTTAGCTTTCCGGTTACAAAAAGTGTAAATACTCCTACATAACCCAGCAAAACCAACCCATACAGCCATTGAGTTTTAAATAAATCATATCGGACACTCTGATAAAACAGACTAAACTGCACCAGCCAGCAAAGTCCTATCAATATATATCTCCTTACATAGTCTTTCTTTTCATGAATGATAGTAAAGAAGAGTATTCCCATAAAAAATAAGGGCAGATAATTAACCAAGGGAAAGTCTATACGTTCTGATCTAAATGCCCCCTGATGGCTCGTTGGTACAAAAAAATTATAGATGCCAACCACAAACACACTAATCCCTCCCCATACTTCTATATGTTTTAACTGCTTTAAGATAAACAGCAGTACAATCACCAGGTAAAACAACAACTCAATAATTAGTGTCCAATAACTTCCGTCCAGATTATCTACCCAGGAATAATGCTGAAGCATGGTCAGATTAAGTGCATAGGTCTTCCAGAGAGAAAGGTCTATTGCTTTATACGATAGCTGGGCCAGCACTGTAACTATAAAAGTAATGGTAACGCATGTCCAATAGGTAGGATACAATCGGGTAAATCTGCGGATGATAAACTCTCTGGCGGTAGCTACATGGTTGATACTCATAAAAATGACAAAGCCAGATATGATAAAAAACAACTCAACCCCTGTAGCACCCACTCTAAACTGTAATAAGGGATGAGTCTGTCCCAATGTAAAATGATACACTGCAACAAAGATGGCAGCTATTCCTCGTAAAGCATCCAGTTCAGGGTACCGTATTTTCATTTAGCAAGAATTAGTTTTTTATAATCTGTTTAATATACATCTGCAAAAGTAACAGGCTTAGCTGTATATTTGGATTAAGGCTATCTGATTTCGGCAGTTATCCTTTTAAAAACTTCTTCTCTTAAACCAGCCACAAAATCATACTCTACCTTCCGGGCAATGGATTCGATCACTTCATCCTTACAGGTAAGAATATGATGTATGTAATCGTTGTATCTTGCTTCATTATGATATGGATGCACTCTGTTGGCTACTTTAAGTTCTTCTATCCGGTCTGAGTCTTCAAGCAGATAATAGGCATATGCCCGCAAGCCTAACGGATAGTAACGATGTCCCCTTAAAGCTTCGTCATTGGGAGGGCCGACTTTCAGTTCCAGTACATTGGCAAACCGGAATATACCTGTTCCCAAATCGCCTTGTGTATTCTCAGCATGCACTAAAAGAGTCACGTTGTGATTCTGGTACAGAACTACAGGTTCAGCCCCGCCAGCTTCCTGAGTAAAGTCCAGGTGTTGTTCTATAAGTTTCATAAGAAGACGATCTATTTTAGCTCAGATCATGAACTAAGAAATTTTGATAGCTGTAAATACTCTTGAAATGCCTCAGTGTGAATCCTGTACATTCTTGTTTTTCTCTCAATATACTTTATATAGGAGCTGTTCAATATTTCTTTATTGGGGTTACCAGTTAATGAAGCCACTAGCAGGCTCGCCTCCATCTGTTGAGGAATACTTAAAAAATGTACTAACCAGCGATCAGGAAAAGGATAGATTGACTCACCAGGCACAAACAAATTTACAAGCTTATCTATCTCCACTAAACTATTTGTTTCTGCTATATATTTGAACACGCTGGGTTCTAAGTAGTGTTGAACAAATTCTTGTAAGCTATGCTGAATGCTTTCAACATCTGGTCTTAGATAAATATCATCCAGCAAACTACTGTTTACTGAGAGACTTAAATTATTCCGGGCAGACAGATAGTATTTTAAATCAACTGACGATAAAAGCCAACCCTCTTCATCTGTTGATAACCAACCTGACTTTTGTTTCAGAGAAGTGACAGATTTGTGAGAAAGAGAAAGCCCCGAAATAATTTTTCCGGAAGAAGTTAGTTGCAGAAAAAAATAATGAAATCCCTCTTTATCAGCAAACGGCCTTTGAAAAGTGAATGTACTTCCATTTCCTGCTATTTCAGAGTTCATGATGCTAAACCCATAGGGCTCCAGCATACTTTCTAATCTTGGAAAGATATTTTTTACAATAAACTTTTTAGTCATATACTTCTTTTTACTTAGCTCTTATTGGTACTCTTCAACCTGCTGTTAATGCTCAATAAATTTCTCCTTCACTTTTTTGATCTTCCAGCTATTTACTTCCTCATCCTACTATATTCCTAAACATACCTCCTTAAATCCTACGTCGGTAAGTAAAAAATAACTATCCATAAGAAAACTACCCGTTTTGAGCATAGTTCTGATAATCAAAACAACGCTCAAAATCGCATTGTATAAATCTCCAATTTTGTCCCCATACTCTTAGCAGAAACTTTCGCATAAATAGTCACCACAAAAGTGTAGTGCAGCAAATCCGGAGCCTGTACCTATGCTATCTGATCAATCTTATCTCTTTAAATTTTTTCTAAACTAATGATAAAAAGTTCTCAAAAACCAAACAGCAAAGAAGAAGTCCGGAACCGGATACAGGCAGCAGCCAGCTCACTCAAGCAACCAGTACCCCATCGTGAATTATTTGAAGAACTACTCGCTCAGGTGCCGCCTATCAATTTTAGCGAAGTGTCTGGCCTGGAGAAAGTTCCCTATGAACGCATAGCTGTACTGGTATGTGAAAAAGTAGCTGAACTGGCACATAAAAATCGCTGGCAGATAGGGCATCGGGATGAATTTTACTGGATATACAACAAATGTTTCTGGCAAAAGATAAGCGAACCCGAACTGGAATATTTTCTGGGAAAGGCAGCCGAACGAACAGGAGTTGAAGTGCTGAAAGCCAGAACATACGGCTATCAGGAGGTATTACGCAAACAATTTGCGTCTACAGGCTATTTGCCTGAACTGCCTCAGGAAGACTCCAATATCCGGATTAACCTACGCAATGGCACACTGCATATTGAACACGGCAAGGCTCAGCTACGTGATTTTAACCCGGACGACTTTCTGCGGTATCAGTTGCCGTTTTCGTATGATCCACAGGCGCAGGCACCACAATGGCAGAAGTTTCTGAACGAGGTGCTTCCTGATGCTTCGCTGCAAAAGGTGCTTAGCGAAATGCTGGCTTATGTGTTTGTACCTTCCCAAGCTCTCAAACTGGAAAAATGTCTGTTTCTGTATGGTACTGGCAGCAATGGCAAGAGTGTGGTGTTTGAAGTGATCTCGGCTTTGCTGGGGACTGAAAATGTGAGTAACTTCTCCATTACGTCCCTTACCGACCATACGGGATATTACAGGGCTTTACTGGCAGGCAAGCTTCTCAACTATGCCTCTGAGATTGGGGGCGAAATGGAAAGTTCGCTGTTTAAGCAACTCGTTTCAGGTGAGCCTATTGAGGCACGGCTTCCGTACAAAGAGCCGCAGATTATCCGCAACTATGCCAAGCTGATCTTCAATGCCAACAGTCTGCCGGATGTACCGGAGTTTACCCATGCATTCTTCCGCCGATTTGCCATCATTCCGTTTGAAGTCACCATTCCTGACCATAAGCAGGATCGGGATTTACCACAGCGTATCATTGCCACTGAATTGCCAGGAGTGCTCAACTGGATACTTGAAGGACTACAACGCCTTACCCAGCAACGGGGTTTGTCGCCTTCTGAGAAGATGGCAAGCCAGATTTCCCGTTTCCGTCTGGAAAGCAATCCGGTAGCTGTTTTTATCTCTGAACGTATAGACGACTGCCGTCTGGAAAATGACGTAAACGGCTGGATTTCTGTAGCAGATCTGTTCCAGGACTACACCTGTTGGACAGTAGAGAATGGCCATAAGAAAATGAGCAAACGCAAGTTTTCTGAACGGATGGAAGGGTTGGGGTATTCTAGAGGCCGAAATACGAAAGGCACCGTCCGCACTTTTACAGGCCTTCACCAAAAACTTATCTAAACCATATTTTGCTGACGTTTCTGACAGAACAGACCCCTGTAAAAAACATTTTTTAAAGGAGGGCAATGCTGGAGTACTTTTATCTATCTGAATAACAATTAATTACAAATTAAGAATTACAGGTATAGAGTATCCAGTCTAAATACGAAAATCAATGCAGGCGTTATCGAAAAATAACACACTGTCTATCAAATACTTAAATGATTACAATATTCTATCCCCTTTAAAAAATGTTTTTTACAGGGGTCTGTTCTGTCAGAAACGTCCGACACTCAACCTTGATATACTATGCAAAACTACCGATACCAGCTTAAACCCTATCGTACGCCTGCCGACAGACTTACCTGTCCCTCGTGTGGGGTTAAACGGGCTCTGGCTCCTTACTGGGATAATCAAACAGGAGAGATACTTAATCCACAGGTTGGCAAGTGTAACCGGCTCGATACCTGTGGATATCACTATCCGCCACGGGCTTACTTTCAGGACAATCCGGATCTGGCGACAACGCCACCAACCAGGCAATCCTTGCCAGAGAAGCCACACTCTATTCATAAACAAAAAATCTATTTGCCAGAGGAAGTAATTTATCCAGCCTTGAAGAGCCGCTTTCGCAGCAAAAATACCTTCTGGCAGTATCTTTCAGCGAAGTATGGGGCCGCAACTGCCCATGAGGTATTTGACCGCTATCGTCTGGGAACCTCCAATGCCTATAAAGGAGGCAGTACAATATTTCCGCTTTACGATGGCATAGGGTATGCTTCCGCCCAAATTATTAAAGTACATCCTGCCACCTGCAAAACCATCCGTTTTGCTCATGGACGGGCTACGACCTGGCTTCATAGTGTACTGGCTCAACAGTCAGAAACTACTGAGCCCTGGCTTACCACTTACATAGAACAAGCCGATAAGTATCCGCATCCCTTTGGCTTACACTTACTTACCAGCCAACCTCACCAGACTGTATGTATCGTAGAGTCGGCCAAGACGGCAGTGGTGTGCTCTATCGAATACCCGGAGTTTTGCTGGATGGCCATTGGAGCCCTCAGCTGGCTTAATGCTCAGCGGCTGGCACCACTCCAAGACAGCAATCTGGTACTTATCCCCGATGGAGGTGCAGGCACGAAGGAATGGACCACCAAAGCCACACTGCTACAACGTCAGGGATTCAGCATACAGGTAGCAGACCTCAATTTACCCACTGGCGACGACCTGGCCGATCTGTCGTTTGCCGTAACGGATACAGTAACGCCTATTCCTGTTCAGCCAGTATCTGAGCCTGTCGAAACGCCTATTATGCCAGCGTATTCAGAAGAAAATAACAGCTCTGTTCCACCCATATGCGATGAACGCAAGCTAGCCTTTGTCACTCAGCATGCTGAAATGATAGCCTTCACAGCCGACCTATTGGGAGTAGATCTGCAAACGGCTGTAATTCGGGAAATGTAGGAATGAGAATTGTCTGAATCACGGATTTATCAGATGATAATACCAACGACGGACAGAATCCGTGATTCAGACAAGCTATTTATTCAAACTTTTACGTAAGTCTTCGACAAACTCCTCAGTGACATCAAAGTAAGAGACTAGCTGCTGAGTAGTGAGAATGCCATCTTTTAGAAACTTCACAATAGCTTCTACTTTGCCTTCAAGTTTACCTTCGAGCTTACCTTCTGACTTACCTTCGAGTATTCCTTTTGCCTTTCCTTCTAGCATTCCTTCTTCTTTTCCTTTTTGCTGACCTTTCTTAAAAAGGAAGTCATCTTCTTCTTTGATATACTGAGAAATAGATTCTATCATGATTTCTACAAAGGGTGTTAGTTTACGCAAGTTAGCCAATACCCGTAATTGTTGCAAGTGCCTGTCCCGTTCCATCTGGTTAGGTGAGGTCTGGTTTAATCGTTGTACAATCAAACCAGCAGCTTCTTCTGGAGTGGTACTACCAAAGTTACCCAATACAGCAAATACAATCTCATCTCCTTTGTCAGAAGAGAGAAACAACTCATAATTAATCTGTGAAAGTTGAATCAGATAAAATGAAAAATTCAGATTTTCTTTTTCGATACGGGTACTCATCTGAGGCACCTGATCCGATAAGAACAGTACATACTGACGTATATCCAAATCATATTTCCGGTTAAGAATGGCTCGATACTCCAGCATCCTATCCACCATCTTATCCTCATCGGCGAGTTGGAATTCCAGTTGCAGTAAAAAAGTGTTTCCCTGCTTATCTGTGATCTTTAAAAGCTGATCTGGTTTCCTCTCCAGAGTTCGCTGCAATTCCTGAGGCATTTTCTCGTAAGAGGCCACCTGAATGTGAAGTACTTTTTCAATCAGAGCCAAGGTAACAGACTCCAGATTTTCTTTGAATATCTTATCATACTGATTCCCTTCTTTTTTGGTGCTCATACAAGTATAAAAAACGAAACAGAATACAAAAGTAACAAACTAATCAGGAAAAATAGTAGCTTATAGAAAAAATGGTTTTGATTCAGAGATGAATTAGATAACAGATTTCGCCGATCAATAAGAGTAGAGACATACTAGTTGCAGCAATTCCATAAGAGCAAGGTAACATAGTTACCTTTGCATTGGAAATACAGCTGCAACTCATATAATTGCACCACAAACGAAAAACAAAGAACACAAAGTTATAAACATGCTATTTTACCAGGAAACCCTACATTTATTCACTCAGATACGATTCGATTTTATACATTTCAAACAACAATATATTCGTTTCTTACAGGTTATTCTGCTAAGTGCATCTTGTTATAGTCCTGCCTCAGCACAAATACCTCGACATACACTTCAACTCAGCTTTTTATCTGAAAATTATACATTTCATAAATTACACTCTACCCAGGAGATAGATTCACTGTTCCGTATATTTGAAAAAGACTGGATTAGGCATGTAAAGCAGCAAAAATACACATCCGGATTGCCAGAGGAGGTAATGGCACGGCTAGATAGCTATACCTATTTATTTGCCCTAGTCAATAGCAACTATCCACCTCCGGATTGGGCTATGTACCACTGCTGGAGCAAGTACATGGTTCCGGCAATGATGCAAGACTTTGCCTATTTTTCGAAAGATATTCAGTCTTATAAAGCTTCACTGGTATGGCCTGGAAGCATAAGTAATACCTTTGAGATTGCTCAATACCCTGTCAGCAAAGCACTCTTTACAGATCTGAACAGGATATTTTCTCAACTGCCCGCAGTGCTTAGTTCATATGCAAAAGTGACAGATACAGAGAAACAACAAAGTATTGCCCGTCTTCAGGGCAACCTAAAGCAATACAATGAAGCATATTCTCTGTACCAATTAATCTATGCCAATCAGCTGGATAGCGCCTCTCGGAAGTTAGAGGAAGCTTTGAAAAATGCCAGAGTGCCTGCCTATACATTAGTACAACCAGCCAAAACACTTGCAATTCAGCTATTTCACAAAGGAAGAAACCAACAGGCAAAGTCTGTTCTGGATTTGCTGGTACACCATACCTCTCAAGACCAGTTTCCGACAGATTCTATTCAGGCTATCTACAGCCGTATGGGACTTGCCTATAATAACCCCACCACAAAAACATTGCTTGTCGAAACAGATGAAAGGATAGATTTGCCCGGAAGTTATTTTAATCTAACCAATAAGGAACCCATTCATCCTGACACACTGAAAAACAAACTGATTGTGCTGGATTTCTGGCATACAGCCTGTAAACCCTGTATAACAGAGATACCTGCATTAAATGACTTTTCTGAAAAACTAAAAAACCATAAAGACGTTGTGTTTATTAGTATCAACTGTGATTTTTTTAACACGAAAAGGCCCGAAAAATTTGTATCAACCTATATAAAGAATCAGGCAATTCGGTTTCCGGTTATTTATGATACACCACAAAGCTCTCTTAACCAGAAATATAAGATAACCGGCTATCCAACTAAAATTATCATTACTCCCAATGGCCGGTTACTCAAACGAAAAGATGGAAGTGACCTGTCTCTTGAGGTCATTGAAGAATACCTGTCTGTTCAATGACCCCATCCGTAAAATACCAACAGCTTTGGCCCTGTTAACCTAGTATGGAACTTTTATTTGTCTATTCCTATTCTTCTAACTAGCTTTCTATCTGACAGGAAAGTATTTTGCATCCTACCAACAAGCCTTTACAAAACTACCCATGCATACAGACATCGGAAACCAGGGACAAGCCCAATCTGCCACCAATGAGCCAGAACTGTTTTATGCTCAGTTCTTATTCGAAGCTCCTTTTACACTGGACAAAGATCAGATACTGGCCGAACTGACAAAGGAGTTTGTACAAGTAGATTCTATTGGATTGGAAGATAACGTGTTTCTGTATGCATTTCCGGAATACAGTGCCCAGTATGATGATAAGGAGGTTCCGATGCAGTGTGCTATCCTCACCTCTGAGATACCACTTCCTTCCAAACAATTTGATTCGGCGTTACAGCAAAACTGGGAGTGGCAGGATGCTCAGGAAGTGATTCCCCGCTGTCAGTACCATTTTACGATTACAGACCTGTTGTCCAGAAACCTGGATTATCGGTTACGTGCCGAATGCTTTCAGAAGTTTGCCATTGCGGTTATCAGAGTTACTCAGCCACAGGCAGTTTACTTCAAACATAGTGATAAATTGGTAGAGCCGTTTACATATGTAGATGCGTTAACAGACGAACAACCCGATGTACTGAATGGACTGATGAACATTCGCTTTTTCAATGTGTCCAATGGCAATGAAGGTGAGTTGTTTATGGATACATTAGGCCTGCATGCCTTGGGGCTTCCTGACTTTCAGATTACCTTTACAGCATATGACCCCAATGAGATTGCCAGCCTGCTCACAGGCTATGGACATTATATTTACCAAAAAGGACTGGTCATTGAAGAAGGCAGCAGTATTCAGGGATTACAACCCGATCAGATATGGATCTGCCATTTTATGGATTCCTTTGTGCCTCCACGCCGTGTGGTGATTACAATGGAAAAGGAGAAATAATGTAATGAGTAGTGTTTGCTCCTATTGAAAATTACCCAAACCATTCCTCAACCTTCCATGTAAAGAATTGTGGTGTGTCATTTGGGGTTTTACTACCTTGCCGCAAACTTTAACCATTTGTATGTTAAGAAAATTAGTATCTGCAGCATTGTTTATTGCTGCATCCATTCCACTACAGGCCCAAAGCCTGTACATGCCACGTGATATCAAAGCCGCCTTTGCAAAACAAACCCGTTCTCAGGACGGTCAGCCCGGCAAAAATTACTGGCAAAACCATGGTAAGTACACCATTACCGTTACAGTGAAACCACCTGACCGCAATGTAACAGGTACTGAGCAGATTGTGTATACGAATAATAGTCCGGACACTCTTCGTACGATCAATATGAAGATGATTCTAAACATACACCGTCCTGGTGCGGCAAGATCTTTTGCTACAGAAAAGGAGTATTTGACAGAAGGGATACAGATTGATAAATTTCTGGTAAATGGCATTCCAATTCAATGGAATAATGAACCATCCAGTACCAACCGGGGTGTGAAGCTACCCAAACCTCTTCTGCCACATGAATCTCTTACATTGGATATTGACTGGCATTTCCAGGCCTCCATACAAAGCGGACGTGAAGGTATGCTAGACCCAACCACCGTCTTTCTGGCTTATTTTTATCCACGTGTTGCAGTCTATGATGATTACAATGGCTGGGATACACTTGAGTTTTTAGATGCTCAGGAGTTTTACAACGATTTCAATGATTATACTCTTAATGTAAAGGTTCCTAAAAACTTTGTTGTCTGGGCAACAGGGACACTGCAAAATCCCAAAGAAGTACTACAACCTGAGTATGCCAAACGCCTGGAAAAATCATTTACCAGTGATTCAACCATACACATTGCGACTAAGGAGGATATGGACAAAAAACGAGTGACGGCTAAAAACGCAATGAATACCTGGACATGGACAGCTACGGATATAAGTGATGTGGCTCTTGCAGTCAGTGATACCTATGTATGGGATGCAGCCAGTGTGGTTGTTGATCCCAAAACCAATCGCCGTGCCAGCATGCAGGCTGCTTTTGCCGATTCTGCAGAAGATTTTCACAGAGCTGTACAATTTGGCCGTAATAGCTTAGGCTGGCTATCTACCAACTGGCCAGGTGTACCTTACCCTTTCCCTAAAATGACTTCCGTAATGGGGTTTGCCGATATGGAGTACCCTATGATGTGTAATGACAGCCATACCGACAGCTTCGATTTTACCCAGTTTGTACAGGATCATGAAATAGCCCATACCTGGATGCCATTTTATATGGGTATCAATGAGAGCCGTTATGCTTTCATGGACGAAGGCTGGGCCACTACATTTGAATTGCTGATAGGCACCGCTACATTTGGAAAAGAAAAAGCTGAAAACCTGTTTAAAAAATTCAGAGTAGAAAGATGGATAAACACCAAAGCAACCCATCAGGATCTTCCAATCATTACCCCTTCCAGCGAACTACGTTTTGGGTATGGCAATAACGCTTACGGCAAACCTGCCTTGAGTCATTTTGCCCTAAAGGATATGCTGGGAGATGAGTTGTTTAAAAAAGCATTGCATGGATATATGGAACGCTGGCATGGAAAACACCCAATCCCATGGGACTACTTTAACTCGATGAGCAATGTATCCGGACAGGATCTGAACTGGTTTTTCCATAACTGGTATTTTACCAATTACTATATTGACCTGGCCATTCAGGGAGTTACCAAAGTCACAGGAGGTTACACTATGACAGTACAAAATATTGGAGGTTTTGCTGTTCCTTTTGATGTGAAGATAACCTATACAGATGGTAGCACAGAAAGCATACATCAAACTGCTGCCATATGGAAGGCAGATCAGACACAAACAGCCATTTCGTTAAAAACAACCAAAACTATCCAGAAGGTAACTCTTGATGGGGGAATATTTATGGATGCTACTACGAAAGACAATACGTTTACCTTGTAAGTAGCCTCTAACACATGAAGGATTTCAGATGTGATAAACTCATAATTGAAATGTGTAAAAACATGGATCATTCTGAATTTTGGATATGAGTAAATCCAAGCCTATGCTTTTAAAAATAGTGTGGGCTTGGGTTAATTTTAGAGAGATGTTTCTTCCTTCGTTTCTTTAGTATCCCTTTCATTGTTCTTCCACTGGCTTCTTCATTTTTTGCTTGTCCAAAAAATGAAGCAAAAAAGGACACTTTTCTCCGATCCTCCCGCCCACAGGCCAAAGGCCAACCTCGCGGAGAAAAGATTGCCAACGCACCTACATTACCTTCCGCGATTGAAGTCTCCTTTTCTCTCTTTGTGACATTTATTATTTTTTCTCAAGAACATTCTTTACTCAAAATTTGGGATGACTTATGTTTTTAGAGTACTCTTCAACTTTATTGTTCTTCTTTTATTTGATTTATTATTCTATCTTTCTACATCCATTGACCTTATATCCCTTTTTGTGCTGGCAGGCTTTCTCCTCCTTTTTGTCCTTCTGCAAGAATCTTGTGACAAGACCGGCGGCCTTTCCGATTGGAGATAATTATTTCTCTCAGAAAGTAAGTATGGCTACACCTATCCCGCCGTGGCAGGAGATTTCTTTCAGAAGGACAAAAATAAACAAAAGAAAAAGAAGTAAACTCTCTTTGGTTGGTGGCTTTATACATCTGCTTACGTTATCAACCTTTTTATTTCCAGAAAGTTATGAGACACAACTTATAATTCTATAGAAGAGATAGTACAGTAAAACCCGTATATTCGCTAATCATCACTCACCATACAACCTTACACGACCATGTTTGGCATTATCAACTACTGGGCATTTTTACTGGCAGGCATTTTACTTAACATCACCCCCGGATCAGACACCATATATATCCTGGGAAGAAGCATTTCTCAGGGCAAACAAGCGGGTATTGTATCAGCACTGGGCATTGCTACTGGTACACTGGTTCATACTATTTTTGCAGCTATTGGCTTGTCAGTAATTCTGGCACAGTCGGCGATGGCTTTTACTATAGTCAAGTATGCAGGGGCAGCTTATCTCATTTTTCTGGGTGTAAAGGCATTGCTCTCAAAGTCTGCAACAAACTCCGAAACAACAACCCTTCCTAAAGTAAGTCTTCAGCGTATTTATCTGTCGGGCATTCTCACCAATGTACTTAATCCAAAAGTAGCGTTATTCTTTCTAGCCTTTCTGCCACAGTTCATTGACCCGGCCTACAGCAATAGTACACTCAGCTTTTTGTTGCTGGGACTGACTTTTGTCACTACAGGACTCATCTGGTGTACCTGTCTGGCAGTTTTCTCAGCACGACTATCGGGTTATTTCACAAAAAATCCTACGATAAAAAGCTATCTGGATAAAGCTACAGGGTTTGTATTTATCCTGCTGGGAATCAAGCTTGCTTTTACAAAGAAATAGGTCTATTCAGCTATTCATAACCTATCTGTCAAAACATACCATGAAAATCTGCATTGCACAAACCAAGCCTGTAAAGGGTGATATTGACTATAATGTTGAAGTTCACAAATCCCTGATTAATATAGCAATATTGCAGGGTGCAGATACAATTGTCTTCCCTGAGCTTTCTATTACAGGCTATGAACCTACCCTTGCAGACGCTCTCGCTACCACTCCTGACGATAGCCGTTTTGAAGTATTTCAAACACTAAGTGATACCCATCAAATCACAATTGGAATTGGAATACCCACCCGGGATTTAACAGGTCTGCATATCAGTATGGTTCTATATCAGCCTCATGCACCGTGGCAGGTATATTCTAAAAAGTATTTGCATGCTGATGAAGATCCCTTTTTTATGTCAGGATATAATACACTGGAAGTAATTCGCAATGCGCCACAGGCAGCCCTCTCAATCTGTTATGAACTTTCTGTTTCAGAACATGCCCAAAATGCATCTACATTAGGTGCTAACCTGTATGTATCCAGTGTAGCCAAGACGGCCAAAGGAGTAGCCACAGCTATCGAACGGCTTGCTGAGATTGCCAGGACCTATGCTATGGATGTGGTCATGTCTAACTGCATTGGTTTGTGTGATGGAGCTGAATGTGGTGGAAGGTCATCGGTATGGAACAAACAGGGTATATTGCTAGGCCAGTTGGATGATATACATGAAGGCATTCTGGTATTTGATACAGACACCCAGGAAGTAGTGGTTCAGCTATTGGAGACTGCCTGATACATGACAAAGTTTCCAGAGACTATCATAAAAAACATCTTTCTTGCATTGATTAATTCTAATAGTCTCCTGAGTGAAATCATACTATTATTTTTGCACTGCGTATAATTCTCAGCATTTTGGAAGGAACCACAACATTAATTGGACTATTTATTACAACCGTTTTTAATCAGAGTTCCAATCACTTTTGCGTTTGACCAAAATTCCGATCACTTGAAAAAAATATCAGAATTCTACTCATGACAAAGCTTGAACTGAGTTATGCACATTCATCAACCTTTCACATAATTTGCAGCAAATGATTAATTTAGCAACTCTTACCTGCTCTTTATCTTTTTAGTAGCTTGATACCTCAATATTTATTTCTATAAGACAACCTTTTATATCAAATCTTTCAGTGTACAAATTATATCCTACTATTAATCGGAATTCCCCTATGCATTAGCTAATTTAGCTTCTGTATTTACCAGACATATACAATCTTTTGTACATAAAACACAGATACTAAAGCGTAAGTCAAATAAACGTTATCAAACTCATTACCCTCTATATACTATCAAACATTGATATCAGACAAAGAAAGATTTGATGACAATTGGGCAATAACCATTTTAAAAAAGGTAAAGAAAGTCTGAAGAGTACATGATTCTTCCCAGTTCTTGCTGGTATTAGTAGTCCCAAAAAATATGATTCGCTTCAGGTATCTCTTTATCTTTCTCCTCTCCTATCCCGTTTTTGGCCAGGACCCCAAACTACTGGATAGTCTCATGCATCTCTACAAAAATGTACAGGCAGACTCGTCCCGTTATCTGATCCTTGCCGATATTGCCGATCAATACTCCCGAAGTAACCCAGATACTACTATTCTTTTAGCGAATCAATGTGCACAATGGTCAGAGCAGCATCATTTTATCAGAGGGCAGGCACATGCATACAATAGAATGGGACTGGGCTATTGGACAAAAGGAAATCACATTCAGGCATTATCCAACTACCAGAAAAGTCTGCCTCTCTGTATACAGATCAATGATCAGGCAGAACTCGGACTTTGCCTCAATAATATTGGACTTGTTTACTTTGATCAACGGGATTACAAATCAGCTTTGAAGTATTTTGACAAAGCATTTGCCGCATTTGGCTCTGTTCGCAAGAAAGACGGCCTTGCTACTACGCTTAACAATATGGGACTGACACATGAAATGCAGGATAACCCCATACTAGCTCTTAATTACTACCAGCAGGCACTAACACTTTCACAACAGATAGATTATAAGGTATGCATCGGGCAAAGTCTTACCAATCTTGGCTACATTAACATCAACCTGAAAAAATACCCTGAAGCGATTTCTTATCTGCAAAAAGCAAAGGTCATTCAGGAGCATATTAATGATCAATCCACTCTAACTTCTACACTCCTGGGACTGTCTCAGATTTATAAGGATAAAAAAGACTATCCAGCCAGTCTGGAATATGCAGAAAAAGCTGCCGATAAAGCCATATCTGTACACATTATGTATGATGCCATGGCTGCCAACCAACTGTTGTACGAGATTTATAATGAGCAGAAAGACTATTACAATGCCCTACGATACTATCGGCAATACAAGCAGTTTAGTGATAGCCTCTTAACTACTGAAAAAAGTGAAACCATCTCTCTTATACAAACAAAGCTTGAACTCACCCAAACCCAGAAAGAGGTAGAAGAACTGGAAAGAGATAAAAAATTTCAACAAACTATAATGCTCTTTATAGGTGTAGGTCTTGTGATAACTATTCTCTTTTTCCTGTTAGTAGTCAATCATCGGAGAAAGCTTATGGCAGCGAATAAGGAACTCTCAAACGCAAAAACTGAAATAGAAAAACAGGCAAGCCTCCTTCAAAAGAGTAATCAGGCAAAAGACAAGATCTTCTCGATTGTCTCTCATGATATACGAAGCCCATTGAATGCATTGCGAAGTGCCATCGATCTGATAGAAACAGATCTTTTGTCTCCTGAAGAGCTAAAAAGCATTGTATCGGCCCTGAACCAACGCTTGTCACATGCCTCTGATATTACAGAAGAATTGCTTCACTGGTCGCGCAGCCAGATGGATGTTATTGAAGTAAACCCTGTCGATGTATCTATCGCAGAGCTATTCCAGTTGAAAGTGGACAGGTTTCAACAACAGGCAGTAGAAAAACAACTCACACTCGCAGTCACCAGTACACATACTACCTTGTGTGTCAAAGCAGATGCGGATATGCTCAAGACCATTCTGCGTAACTTACTCAATAATGCCATTAAATTCAGTTCGCCAGGAGGTACAATCAGACTACATGCTGAACCGTATCAAACCACTGAAACAGTTGCAATGGTACAAATCAGCATAGCTGATTCAGGAGTAGGTATTCATCCGGAAAATATATCCCGGATATTTGCGCAGCAGGGCTATACTACTACAGGTACTTCTGGTGAAAGAGGTACAGGTTTGGGGCTGGGTTTGTGTAAAGAGTTTGTAGAGCGTAATGGAGGAACTATCTGGGTATCCAGCATTCCAGGTGAGGGAACTACTTTTTATTTTACATTACCTGCCTGCTAGTTATATCTACTACAGGTTCTTTTCATGCTCTACCTCACCCAGGCAAGTATATTTCTGTTCAATAACATGCATCAACTTCTTCATTACAGGTGCATTGCTAGGTTGTGCTACAGATAGAATAAATATATTCCTACCCATGCGGACATAGTAAAAATCAGCCGTAAATAAAACAAGACCATGTGGTGCATCGGTTGAAAGAAAAGAGAAAACCTCAATTGCCTTAGACTCGTCTTTAAAACTCCAGACTTCTAACTCACATCCACCAAATAATCTTTGTCTGCGTTTATCACGATACTTTATACGTACCCATCTTGTATGAAAAGAAATAGTTGAATCAAACGGATATTCTTCTTTCGAGCTTTCTACAGAGTCGGGTAGTAACATATCCGACTTCTGAATAAGTATAAAAAAGATCAAAGGAGATTCATGGTAAGTATCCTTATTGATCACTATTGATTGAAATGTTTTTGGTATAGCCATTAGCAAATCCGAACCAGCATAAGTAATCATCTGGAGAAACAACTTGTTAGTCATTGTACAACCCATCTTATGCTGAGTTGTAACCGACTTGGGAGGAACTTGCTGAGCTAATGTACAGTCTGTCATCCAGATAAAAAAACACAAAGTGAAGGCTAGTATTTTGAGCATGATATAGGGCTTACTCCAGTCAGGTAGATTCACAACAAATGAACAATTTATGATTTTTGTTTACGTCCAACATAATCGTATTCTGTCTTTCCAAAACAGGTATATTTTCTTTCTATTAATCTTAAAAATCCATTAATAGTTGGATAATTGCTAGCCTGTTGACTGGTTAGTATAAAAATAGTTTTACCCATACGGATATATCTAAGTGCATTTACCATTAGCCATTTTCTTCCTTTGCCAAGCGCCACAAAGAAGTTGTAAGCATCTACTTGCTTTTTAAAGCTCCATACTTCCAGCTCGAAATTCTTAAACAACTGTTGTCTGCGTTTATCGCGATATGTAATTTCGCCAAACCTCATTTGAAAGGAAAGAGTTGAATCTGCCATAAACAGACTATCTGATTCAAGTATTGACTCCAATACTTGAGAACTCCCATATGTATTTTTGTTAATTTTTACAGAACGGAAAGTTTTTGGAACAGCCATCACTAAATCTGATCCCACATAAGTAATCATTTGGAGAAACAGTTTGTTAGTCATGATGCAACCTGTCTTATACTGAATCACATCTTGCCCTGAAGAGATTTTCTGTGCTAGTATATTTCCTGTCATCGAAATACAAAAAACAACAAGAAAAGGTAACTTATTGATCATAGAACAGATCTACTTATTGTTTTTTAAAAGCATTTTTTATTTTCGGAAAATGTCATACTCTACTTGTCCCATACAGCTATATTTACTTTCTATCTCTCTCATTAACCTATTAATTGTTTTGTAATTACTCCCTTGTCCACTTGTGAATATAAATATATTCCTTCCCATTCTCATATATCTGCAAATCTCAGCTATTCTAAAATTAATCTCACTTTTTTTAAGTATAGAAAAGAGCTTGCGAGCCTCCGATTGATTTTTAAAACTCCAGACTTCTAACTCGCATCCACCAAACAGTTCTCTCCTGTGTTTATGTCTGTAAGTCATATTTATCCATCGCATCTCAAAAGTTTGGCTACTATCTACCCTATAGAGGCTATCTAAAACTATCATTTGATAAAGTATAAAGGATCTATCAAATGTCTTTTGATTAATAAGTGTATATTCAAACGATCCCGGTATAGCCATCAATAAATCTGATCCTGCATAAGTTACCAGTTGCCGAAATAGTGTAGTTGTCATTTTACAATTACTGACAGGCTTTACTTGTGATACAGTCTTTTTTTCACCTACCTGCTGAGCCCAGGAACAAGTCATTATTCCAAAGTATATTATCGTTAGATAAAGTACTCTCATACGAATCAAATTTGCATAATACTACGTAAATTCTGGTAAATAAATAGAATGATCTTATACTATCTCCTCTGTTTCGCAAATATTTACCAGTATGTCCGAAAAAAGCATGGCACGATTATTTCGTAATTTCCCTTCCGTTCTTTTGAACAGCACAACCTATTTATTCGTAAAAAGCCAGGAAGATACGCTAACAACATTTTTCAATCTGTCTGGCATAGTAACAAACTACTTACAAAAAATCCCATAAAGCCATGTAAATCAGTAGCTAACATCTAAGAGAACTCCTATCGAGTTAACCCAATGGAAACCAAAATTTTAATCGTTGAGGACGAGGCTGACCTTTGTCTTTTAGTACAAAACTTCCTTGAAACAAAAGAATATGTGGTGCAATCTGCCTACACTTTTGAAGAAGTAATGCAAAAAGTCCACACTTTTGAACCAGATATTGTGATCATGGACTACAATTTACCAGGAGGCAAAGGAACAGATCTGGTAAGTTCAATAAAAAAATACAATCCACGTATTAGCGTTATTGTGATCAGTGGAATGAATGAGGCTCAGGAAGCAGCACGCCAAAGTGGAGCAGAACAATTTATTGAGAAGCCCTTTCCTTTATCCAAGATTGGTAAAGCAGTTGAAGCGACAGGTGCTTCAGGCTCATAGTATGTTTCTTTCAGATACTTAGAATATACAAAATTTAGGATATAAGTCTTAAAAACCAGAGCCTATACTCTTTTTAGTAGTACAGGCTCTGGTTTATTTTATTGCTATCTAACTTTTTTATTTCCGATTTCTAGTCTTTTCTGTTTGTTATCCGCCTTTTTGTTTTCATAAGAAATAACAACAAACTATTATGTTTTTGAGTATTCTACTTTAAAATACTCAATGATAAGCCCTTCTTAATCTGTATACTCCTGGTCGTTGGTGATTCAAAACTACTTCTCCAGATTGAGTCGTAGATTTTCGACAAACTCCTCAGTGACATCAAAGTAAGAGGCCAGTTGTTGAGTGGTCAGCATACCATCTTTTAGAAATTTACGGATTGTCTCCGTTTTCTCTTCCAGGCGACCTTCTTGCTTACCTTTCTGCTCTCCCTCCTGAAATCCTTCCAGCTTACCTTCCAGTCGTCCTTTCTTTTCTCCTCTTCTGAAAAGAATATCATCCTCTTCTTTGATGTATTTAGAAATAGAGTCTATCATCGTCTCAATGTAGTCAGTTAGTTTACGCAAGTTAGCCAATACCCGTAATTGTTGCAAGTGTTTGTCCAGTTCCAGTGGGCTAGCTGAGGTTTGCTGTAATCGTTCATAAATCCGTCTGGCGGCTTGTTCGGGCTTGCTATCACCAAACTTACCTAACACAGCAAAGACCACTTCATCGCCTTTCTCTGAGGAGAGAAACAGTTCATAATCAATGGTGGAAAATTGGACCAACTGGAATGAAAATACAAGATCGGTCAGAACGAGCTGGGTACGCATCCTGGGTTTGCTGTCAGAAAGAAAGATCACATATTGCAGCACATCCAGTTTGTATTTGCGGGCCAGTAGGGCTTTGTATTCGAGCATTCTGTAAACCATATCCTTTTCATTGACCAGCTGAAATTCCAACTGTAGCAAAAAAGTTTTCCCTGCTTTATTTGTAACTTTGAGCAATTGATCTGGTTTTCGTTCTAGGGTACGTTGCAGATCTGCATTTATCTTCTCGTAAGAGGCCACCTGAATGTGAAGTACTTTTTCAATCAGAGCCAGGGTAACAGATTCCAGGTTTTCTTTGAATATTTTATCATATTGATTGCCTTCTTTTTTGGTGCTCATACAAGTATAAAAAATGAAACAGAAAATAAAAGTAACAAACTAATCAGATAGAACATTAATTCAGATAAAGATCAAACAAAGAAACAACTATGGAATCGGAGTTATCATTAACAAAATTAGTATGATTTATTGCAGCTTATCTTATTCCAAGATTATGAGATGCCACAGATTATATAAAAAGAAAGAGGCACCTACAGTCAGGCACCTCTTTCTTTTTAGTACACTATTCTTTCTCTTATTTCACAGGAATAAATTTCTCCTCTACATTCCATCCCGACAACGACACAAGTGGTTGTGCAGATTGGCTATCAGGTGTGTATTCCATCACTACTGTTTTCTCTTCTCCTGGCAATACAGACACATAATTATCGCTGAAGAACACCGGGAGAAGACGTTTTTTAGTTTTAGGATCTACCAAGGCAACACGGTTAAAGAAGGCTACTGCTCCTCCTGCCGGATTGCTAATTCTCAGTTCAATCTTTCCTTTTTCAAGCACTTTTACAGAGGTTTGTACAGAAGCTTTTGCCATCTTATTTAGCCCTGAGTAATTGCCACTGGCATCTGGAAGCCAATAGAAATTATCGCTCACGACCTTCTTATTTACATCCAGCAATTTCAACGACAGGAATACTCCCTGTTCTTTGCGCAATGCATTAATAGTAGGCAGTATTGGAACATACTTTCTTACAGTACTTGGCCCAATCTCGTTAAACACCTGTGTAATGAGTGAATCTTTTCCACTGATGGTATAGGCTTTAATAGTCAGCATCAGATCTCTTTTGGTTTCAAAAGTATTGTTTACGATCATTACCATACCATCTACCGGATTATACATTATGTGCAAAGGCTCACTGCCACTTCTCAATCCATACAAACAAGCATTTACATCCAGGTAATAGTCATACATCTGTCCACGCATGGCAGTCCATGGGTTCTGTGTTTTCCAGATTATAGTTCCAGTATACCAGTCCCACATATGGGCGCTAAAACCTTCCATCAGTGCTCTGTATTGGTCGTAGTTTACCAATTGAGCTTTTTTAGCAAAGTCACGGGCTTCTGTAGGTTCACCATATGGTTGCAGGTACTCATCATAGCCAATGTACTTATGATAATCCCACACCGGATCTATCTTTTTGGTAGAATAGTGAGGAGGCGTCATATTGGCTGATGGAATAAACCGCTCCAGAGATTCATAATCTCCCACTCCTACCGAACCCACTTCTGAGTTAAACGGAAAGGTACGATGTTCCCAGAAACGGTTGATAGGCTGAATGCCATAAGGACCATCGCCATTGCCTCCCAGGAAGTTATATGACATATCATCGGAATTGGAATAGTCTATAAACCAGCGTGTACCATCCAGTTCAGGCAGAATAGAATCACGCAATGGGATCAGGATATCTTCCGGAGGAGTGATTTCATTCCCTCCACACCACATAGCCAGTGAAGCATAGTTACGAATCATCTTGATCTGGTCTTCAGCCGAACGTAAAAACAGCTTGTGGTCATCCGGATATTTGCGGCGAGTCCACTGATCTTCTTTTTTCACAGGATCTACCCAACGTCCATTGCAGTCACCAGACACCCAGAAATCCTGCATTACCAGCATACCATACTTATCACAGGCTTTGTAAAACTCAGGTCGTTCACTCAATGCACCACCCCAGATACGAATCAGATTCAGGTTCATATCGCGGTGAAAACGGATTTCCGCATCATAGCGAGCATCCGTAAAACGCAGCATGGCATCCGAGATAATCCAGTTTCCACCTTTGATAAAGATTTTCTGTCCATTCACTGCCACTTGTTTGCTTCGGGTAACAGCATTCCATTCTGTCTGAATTTCACGCACTCCTACGGAAACCGTTTCCTGATCAGATACAGATTTACCATCTACAGTAAACTGCATTTTCAGATCATATAGAGGTTGCTTTCCATACCCATGAGGCCACCACAGCTTTGGGTTCTGTAGTGTAAAATCAGGCAACTGTACGACAGTAGTTTTCTGAGCATCCAGACTCACTTTTTGAGATACAGTTTGTCCATCCAGTGTATATTGTAATGTACCCTCTACTTTCTTAGTACTTGTATTCTCTAGTTCAGCAGATACTTTAATCGTAGCAGGTTGCTGTGGTCCTTCAGCCTTTCTGACACCAGGTACCAACGTTACCACATGTGGATTCTTTAGATTCACTATCCCTGTTTTTTCAATAGTCACCTTGTCCCAGATACCTGTATTCCTGTCACGGATGGGTTGAATCCAGTCCCAGCCAGCTACATACTGGTGAGATACATTTTTGGCAATCATACCATCACCGCCCTGACCTGTTTTTGCATTTCCTACTGGGTCTGGAGGATGTACAATTACTGCCAGACGGTTATTGCCATCTTTAGAAAGAACATTGGTGATATTATAGGTTTGACGAAGAAACATACCATAATGTGTAGCAGCATTCAACTTCTTGCCATTCAGGTATACATCACAGCTATAGTTTATCCCACGAAAATGAAGCCATACCTGTTCCTCTCCTTTGGGGACAGTTTCTTTAAAATCTTTGGCAAACCAATAGGTATAGTATTCGCGGCCTGTATCATAGATATCTGCAATCTTCTCATTGTTCATCCCATAAAAAGGATCAGGAACCTTTTTGTTTTCCAGGAGAGTCGTTAGTACAGTACCTGGTACTACAGCAGGCATCCAGCCAGATAATTTATAGGAAGGAACAGAAATAGCCTGTCCAGTTTCCTTCACCTTAGCGACATTGACACACTGCCAGCCACTGTTCAGTTCATAGGCGTTCTGAGCCTGAAGATAGGTTGACACCAGGACACATAAGGTAGCCAACCATCTATATTTAATACACATTTTACTTGGAAAGGATTGATTATGGAAGTATGAAATAAGTAAGGGCATAAAATAACAAAACCTTATTCGCAAATCCCAAATATAATTTTACCAATACTTAACTTACCCAAATAATACAATACACAGAACGATATAATACAAAATAGCAGAAAAGTAAAAATGGGCAAAACACCCTATTTTTTCAGCATAGATAGTCCAACCTAAAAGACCTTTCTCTTCTTTATAGAAGTGAAAGCCAATGTAATAGTATTTCGTCCAGAAGAAAATCAGAATTAGTAACTTTCAGATGTATACACCTATAGAGAATGAGAACTTTTATACATCCATATCTAACCCCAGTTGGCTTTTTAAGTCATTCAATACCGGATACTTTTCGGCCAGATAATCAAACTTTTCACGGTTGGTATAGACCATCCGTTTTTTCCCCTGCTCAACGATCTCGCCCTGAATCTGTATCGTACTGTTTCGTAATCTCTTACGCAAAAATTCCAGCAACTCATACCGAAATTCATTCAGTTGAGTAAGCTGTATCTGGTTTTCCAATTTTAACATAATGGTGCCATTCTGAAATTCATATCCCCGGTTCAGAATCAGCAATTCAGTTGGATAGCTACGGGTTTTGGCAAAAGCCTGCCACTGTTGTAGCAATTGATCAGGCGTAAACGGCTCATTCCCATAGTTTATTACTGTTTCTGTATCATCCGCTTTTTTCTCAGATGTATCAGACAGATTGGATAGACTAATGCTAGGCGTAAGCTTAGGCGTTTTTAATGCCGGATTGGTACGGTTAGGGTTAGGTTGGTTGCTGACAGGAGTTGTTCCCACAGACTGTGTGGGTATGGTAGTGTTAGGGGTAACCGATGGAGTTGTTTTTATATCAGAGACCGTTCCATGGGAAGTAGAACCATTGACAGGAGGCTGATTTCCACCTGTCAATGGGCTTTTCTGCTCTGTTTTGGGGGGATTCTCTACTATATCAAGTTTTTTTTTTAAGTCGGCACTGCCGTTTTGTACTGCTCTGGTCATATCTATTGCGGATGGGATATGCGCCATCTTCATCAGCGTTAACTCTACCAGCAGACGTTGGTTCTTACTGGTTTTGTAATTCAGATCACACTGATTACCCTGATTCAAAGCAGAAAGCAGGAACGACACAGATGCCTGTCCGGATTGTGCCAGATACTTTTTCTGCACATTTCCAGCCACCTGTAGCAACGTAACTGTAGCTGGGTCTTTACACACCAGCAAGTTGCGCAAATGTTCACACAAACCTACCATAAACTGATGCCCATCAAATCCTTTCTGAAGAATTTCATTAAATATCAGCAATGCCTGTGGGATACTTTCATTGAGCAAAGACTCTGTCATCCGGAAATAGTAATCATAATCCAGAATGTGCAGGTTGTCAATGGTATTCTTATAGGAGATGCTCCGGTCTGTAGAAAAGGTGGTAATCAGGTCGAACATAGAAAGCGCATCCCGTAATCCCCCATCTGCTTTCTGAGCAATCAGTTGTAAGGCTTCTTCTTCAGCCCGGATGCTTTCTTTTCCAGCAATATTTCCCAGATGGGAAGCAATATCATTTACTCCAATCCGGTTGAAGTCAAAAATCTGACAACGGGACAGAATAGTAGGAATAATCTTGTGTTTCTCGGTTGTAGCCAGAATAAAGATCGCATAGCTAGGTGGCTCTTCCAGTGTTTTCAAAAATGCATTAAACGCCGCATTGGAAAGCATATGCACCTCATCTATAATATAGATCTTGTATTTACCTGATTGCGGAGGATAGCGTACCTGATCTACCAGGTTACGAATATCATCAACTGAGTTATTGGATGCGGCATCCAGCTCATGAATATTAAAAGAAGCACTGGCATTAAAACTCCGGCATGAATCACACTCATTACAAGGTTCTGTTTCCGGAGTCAGATTCTGACAGTTAATAGTTTTAGCAAGAATACGGGCACAGGTGGTCTTCCCTACCCCTCTGGGTCCGCAAAACAGAAAGGCCTGCGCCAGCTGTTGCTGTCGGATTGCATTTTTAAGGGTAGTAGTAATATGAGATTGTCCTACAACGGTATCAAAAGTAGAGGGGCGGTATTTCCGTGCCGAAACAATAAACTGATCCATGTCCCAAAGTTACGGCTTTTGACCGAAACTCCGGGAGGTTTTGACAAGAAAAAGGTGATGAAAAAATTTATAGGCCTACAGACTCAGGAAACAGATCCTGTCTGTATCCTGATTGAATCTCCTAGTGGTTCCAGCAACTGAGGATAGTCATTATAGGCTTTGTTCACCTCACGCGTTACTTCATAGGCCTCCATCTGTTCTGAGTCATACTGAGTCAACAATGCTTTTTGCTTGTCTATAGATAAAGATGGATTAATCCAGCCTGAAGCCTGTTCAGATGATAATATCACAGGCATTCGTTCATGAATAGATCCCATCAGTTCATTGGCCTCTGTGGTAATAATAGCAAACGAAGATATTTCTTCTCCGGTTGTATAGTTAGTCCAGCGGTTCCAGATACCAGCCATGGCAAACAAGTTCTGATCTCTGGGTTTAATCAGATAAGGTGTCTTTCCATTTTTACCTGAACTGCTTTGTTTCCATTCAAAAAAACTATTAGCCAGTACCAGGCAGTGTTGCGACTTAAAGGCCTTTTTAAAGGAAGTTTTTTCTTCGATTCCATCCAGGCGTGCATTGATCATTTTGTAGCCAACATTCTCTTCCTTAGCCCATTGCGGAATAAATCCCCAGCGAAACAACTGTACCTGACTAGCCTTTTCATTCGTAATTACAGGCAGAGATTGTCCGGGAGCAGCATTGTAATGTGGTGGAAAGTCCTGTGATAGTTGTGCATGAAAGGCACGGGTGAGAGATTCTTCTTCCAGAATGATTGAATAACGTCCACACATAGGGCATAGCGGTTTGATTTAGTTAAATATACTATTTTTTCTTAAAAAACTTCTTATCATCTATTCTTTTTTGCATTAACTTTGCGGGATTTTTAATTATCCTCCAACCTGTTCAAAATGCCCAAAGACAATTCCATCAAATCCGTTCTTATTATTGGTTCTGGTCCCATCATTATTGGACAAGCATGTGAATTTGATTATTCTGGTTCGCAGGCGGCTCGTTCGCTTCGCGAGGAAGGCATCGAAGTGGTGCTGATCAACTCCAATCCGGCGACAATTATGACCGATAAGGTGACGGCAGATCATGTATACCTGCGTCCGCTGGAGAAGAAGTATATTCGTGAAATTCTGGAAAAACACAAAATTGATGCCGTATTGCCAACTATGGGTGGACAAACCGCTCTGAACCTGGCAATTGACTGTGATAAAGCTGGTATCTGGAAAAAATATGATGTAAAAATCATTGGGGTTGACATCAAAGCCATCGAAACTACAGAAGACAGAGAGAAATTCCGTCTGAAGATGATGGAACTGGATGTTAACGTGTGTAAAGGTCGTACTGCACGTTCCTATCTGGAAGGAAAAGAGATTGCTCAGGAAATAGGATTCCCATTGGTTATTCGCCCATCCTATACATTAGGAGGTACAGGGGGTGGATTCGTAAACGATGCTTCCAAATTTGATGCGGCTCTGAATGCAGGTCTGCATGCCTCTCCTATCCATGAGGTACTGGTAGAACAAAGTATCATGGGTTGGAAGGAATATGAGTTGGAATTGTTACGTGATAACAATGGAAACTTTATTATCATCTGTTCTATCGAAAACTTTGACCCGATGGGGGTACATACCGGAGATTCCATTACAGTAGCTCCAGCTATGACCCTACCTGATACATTGTATCAGAAAATGCGGGATCTCGCTATTAAGATGATGGATGGTATTGGCAAATTTGCTGGAGGATGTAACGTACAGTTCTCTGTAAACCCTGTCAACGACGATATCATTGCCATTGAAATTAACCCACGTGTATCCCGTTCTTCAGCACTGGCATCTAAAGCAACCGGATATCCGATTGCCAAGATTGCAGCAAAGCTGGCTATTGGCTACAACCTGGATGAGTTACAAAACGCCATCACCAAAACAACTTCTGCCTACTTTGAACCTGCTATTGACTATGTGATCGTGAAAGTACCTCGCTGGAACTTTGACAAATTCAAAGGTGCAGATCGTAGTCTGGGCTTACAGATGAAATCAGTAGGTGAAGCGATGGGTATAGGACGTAACTTCCAGGAGGCACTACAGAAAGCATGTCAGTCGCTGGAAATCAAACGTAATGGTTTAGGTGCAGATGGAAAAGAACTGACTAATCAGGAGCAATTGTTATATAGTCTGGAGCATCCAAGTTGGAACCGTTTGTTCCATATCTATGATGCCTTCAAACTGGGTATCCCATTCAAGACGATACAAAAGTTAACCAAAATAGATCCCTGGTTCCTAAATCAGATTGAAGAGTTGCTGATACTGGAAAAAGAAATCCAGAAATATGATCTGGAGACCATTCCAGCTTCTCTGATGTTTGAAGCCAAAAACAAAGGATATGCAGACCGTCAGATTGCACACTTACTGGATTGTTACGAAAGTGAAGTGTACACAAAACGGAATGATATGGGCATCAAACGTGTCTATAAATGTGTAGACACCTGTGCAGCTGAGTTTGAAGCGAAGACACCTTATTATTACTCAACGTTTGCACTGGCCCCAGAAGGAAATACAATTGAAGGTCCGGACAATGAATCCATTGTATCAGAGAAGAAGAAAATCATTGTACTGGGTTCAGGACCAAACCGTATCGGACAAGGTATCGAGTTTGACTATTCCTGTGTACATGGCATTCTGGCAGCTAAAGAGTGTGGATATGAAACCATCATGATCAACTGTAACCCGGAGACGGTTTCTACAGATTTTGATATTGCAGATAAACTGTATTTTGAACCTGTATTCTGGGAACACATCTATGATATCATTCAACATGAAAAACCAGAAGGGGTAATTGTACAGTTAGGTGGGCAGACAGCTCTGAAACTGGCAGAAAAGCTGAACCGTTATGGTATCAAAATCATTGGAACCAGCTTTGAGTCACTGGACCTGGCTGAAGATCGTGGTAGTTTCTCTACTTTGCTGAAAGATAACAATATTCCTTATCCTAAGTTTGGAACAGTGCAGAATGCAGATGAAGCACTGGAACTATCCCGTGAATTAGGTTTCCCATTGCTGGTGCGTCCAAGCTATGTACTGGGTGGACAAGGTATGAAGATTGTAATCAATGAAACAGAACTGGCTAACCACGTGGTAGATATCTTTAAGGATATGCCGGATAACAAAGTTCTGCTGGATCACTTCCTGGAAAATGCCATCGAAGCCGAAGCCGATGCGATTTGTGATGGAGAAGATGTATATATCATTGGTATTATGGAGCATATTGAACCGGCGGGTATTCACTCAGGTGATTCCAATGCAGTATTGCCTCCATTTAACCTGGGAGCACTGGAGATTCTACAAATCGAAAAATATACTAAACAGATTGCACTGGCTCTCAATACGGTGGGTCTGATAAATATTCAGTTTGCGATCAAAGATGAGAAAGTATATATAATCGAAGCTAACCCAAGGGCATCCCGTACAGTTCCATTCATCTGCAAAGCATATGATGAACCGTATGTAAACTATGCCACTAAGGTGATGCTTGGAGAGAAAAAAGTAAAAGATTTTGAATTCAATCCACGCAGACAGGGTTATGCCATCAAGTTGCCTGTATTCTCATTCAACAAGTTCCCGAATGTAAATAAGGAACTTGGGCCTGAGATGAAGTCAACAGGAGAAGCAATCTACTTCATTGATGACCTGGATGATGACTTCTTTCAGAAAGTGTACTCGGAACGAAATCTGTATCTGAGCCGTTAATAGGGCTGAATCAATGATAAACAGAAGGTAAGGCTTTGATCAGAAAGTCCTTACCTTCCTGTAAATTCACGTTTGGGAAACAATAATTTCTGGTTTTATTCGTCAATATAAGAAAACCTCAGACAGCTTTGTTTAAATATCTGCTTATATCATTCGCTATTATCTTCTTGCTTTCACGCATTGGAGGATTTCTGTTTCGTAGTCTATTCTGGATGCTGGGTATGCGCGCTGTTGAAAAACAGATGCGCCACCAGGAACAAAATCAGCGCAAGCAATCCCGTCGCAATGAGGGAGATATCAGCGTGGATTATGAAAGAGGCCAGACTAGCCAGAGAAATAAACGAAGTTCACAAGGTGGTGATTATATTGATATTGATTATGAAGAAGTAAAATAACTTGTTTCTTACATATGAAAGGGTAAAGAAGGTACAAATGGCCTCACCATTGTAATTCTTCTTTACCCTTTTGTTTTACTACCCCTATATATACATTGGCTCAGTCTTTTTGTTCATGTTTCGGTAATACAAAGCCCCTTTCCTGCTTCATAAAAAAAACTATCTTTGCGTTATTCTAAATTTGTCTATAATCTGATAGATACTGAAGATATCTCTGAAGCATTCTTTAGTCTATCCTTTTTTTATCCTGTTTTCAGCACATTTTACTATGCTTTCATTTATTGTCTGGGATGTTTCACCCGAAATTTTTCGTGCTAAAGTTTTTGGCCTGTTATTGGAACCACGCTGGTATGGTTTATTCTTTGCACTAGGTTTTCTGATTGGTCAGCAAATCCTTTTTCACATTTTCAAAAAAGAAGGCAAGCCCGCCCAGGATGTTGAAACACTAACTGTTTATATGGTTCTTGCCACTGTAATAGGCGCACGTCTCGGACATGTGTTATTTTATGAGCCTCAGGAATACTTTAAGGACTTTGACCATATTCTGGAAATTTTCAAAATCTGGCATGGAGGCTTAGCCAGTCATGGAGCCGCAATTGCCATCTTATTTACATTCTGGTTATATGTCCGTAAGAAAAAGAATTCCGGACAAACGTATCTATGGGTAGCAGACCGTATAGTGATCATTGTGGCACTATGTGGTTGTCTGATTCGTCTGGGTAACCTAATGAACTCCGAAATCATAGGTAAGCCGACAGATGCATCCTGGGGATTTGTGTTTGCAGGCCCTGCCCGCAGTGCTATTATGACGCCATTTCCAGAAGATGTAACAAAAGTAAGAACGCAAAAAGATGAATCCAGAAAAGATACGACAGTAAACGGGCAGATATATGTTCCTTTGAAAGTAAAAACCTATCTGGAAAAAGAAGCTGCCAACTCAGATATGAACAGCTTTGCCCAACGAGACATCCCTCCTGCCTTAGGGCAAAGTCCGGAGGTGAGAGAACACTTCAGTTTGGAATTATCCCGACCCTTTACACATACCGTTTCCAATGAAGATGGCGAAACAGTAGTGGCTGTCAATGTATATGGTATCCCCCGCCATCCAGCTCAGTTGTATGAGTCATTCTCCTGTCTGCTATTGTGTATACTCCTATTCCTGATATGGAATCGTTACAAGGCCCAAACTCCTCAGGGACTACTACTTGGACTATTTCTGATTGTGTGTTTTGGACTACGATTCTTTTATGAAACACTAAAAGAGCCTCAGGTGGACTTTGAACGGGAAATGCCTTTGTATATGGGACAATGGCTAAGTATTCCAGCAATTCTGGCAGGAATTATCATCATTATCATTGCCTTACGTAATAGCTCAAAACTGAATACAGATATTGTTTCTAAAAAGGCTTAAATAATAAAGAGGTCGCTCATAATATATATAAGCGACCTCTTTACTTTTAGTGTTATATCTATTTATGGTACTGGATCGTAGCCATGTCCACCCCATGGATGGCAGCGGGAAATACGCCGTAAAGTAAGCCATCCGCCTTTAATAGCACCATGCTTTCGAACAGCTTCAATACCATAGTGGGAACAGGAAGGAGTAAACCGGCAACTGCTGGGAAAATATGGACTGATTCCATACTGGTAAAACCGAATCAATACAATAAAAATATATTTCATACGTTATCTGAGCGAACTTTCACAATGTATACTCCTCTCCATAACTGACTATTTTTTCAATAAGTTCTGCAATTCAGAAATTTAAGATGTCAGTCCATTAGAAAAAAATTACGGTTAAAAATAGATCTTGTTGTTTTCAAGACATACAATTAAAATAATTGCATAATCAACCATCTGCCTTGCCTTTTTTTGCGTAAATTATGTGCCCAGAAATCTGTCAGGCTGATTTGATTTTCATACACAAAGAAAAGTTTTAACTACAGGGTAGTCAATGCTGGTATATTTGTTTAGCTTATGGTTAAGTCTCTCGTCCTGCAGTACGCAGGCCCTGCCCGCTACTTCTATTCCTGATGAACCATTTCTGGTTATACATACTATCCATATAGAAGGAAATAAAAAAACCAATGCGGCAGTTATCATGCGGGAACTGGATATCGCTCCAGGAGATACACTGCCAGGTTCGCAGATTGATCTTGTTCTTAAGCGAAATAAAAATAAGATATTCAATACCAATTTATTCAATAGTGTTGAGTTATTACTGCAACCCAATGAATTTGGAAACATTGATCTGGTTATTCAGGTAGCCGAGCGATGGTATATATTTCCTATGGTGATTCTGGAACTGGGAGATCGCAACTTTAATGAGTGGTGGAGTGAACGGGGCCGGGATCTGCGACGCCTGAACTATGGACTCAGAATAGCACACAAAAATGTATTTGGCAATGGAGAAGAGCTTCGGGCGGTAGCTCAGTTTGGGTTTACCAAACGTTTTGATCTGGCTTATACAATCCGCAATCTGGATAAAGCACGTAAGAATGGGCTCGGATTCCTGGTAAGCTACTCTACAAACAAGAATATGGCTTATCAGACGGAAGGAAATAAGCTGGAGTTTCTCAATACCAATGAAGTTATGCGAGAACGCTTTTTCACCTCCGTCCGATTCTCACGACGTCCTCAGTTTTATAATCAACACAGTATAGAAGGACGTTTTCACTACAATACTATTTCTGATTCCATAGCCAAGCTTAATCCTGATTATTTTCTGCATGGACAAACGCGTCAGCATTACTTTCAGTTAAGCTACGAATTTGTCAATGACCGACGGGATCTGGTAGCCTATCCTCTGCGTGGCCACTACTTCGAAGTTGAACTTACGCGTGCAGGCTTGCTACCTGCTGATAATTTTGATAAAACATCTTTACGGGTAAACTTTGCTCTTTATCGTCCTATTGGAAGAAAATTCTTCTGGAACATGAATATCCAGGGTATGACCTCCTACCCTTCCCTACAACCGTATGCTCAATACCGGGCACTGGGTTTTGGATTTGAATACCTGCGGGGATATGAGCGATATATTGTGGATGGCCAACACTTTGGATTTGCTAAATTCACATTCAAGCGTGAATTGTTATCAACTGAGGTTAGTATACCAGGATTCCGGATACAACAGTTTTCAACCATTCCCATTAGTCTTTATCTGACTACATTTGGAGATTTTGGATATGTTGTAGATCCAACTAATAATCCTGGCAATAGCCTTCTGGCCAACAAACTGATTTACAGCACAGGTGCAGGAATTGATATCGTTACATTTTACAATGTAGTGATGCGCTTTAACTATGCTATAAACCGACTGGGGGACAAAGGTATCTTCTTTAACTTTGTGCGGGATATTTAGTGTTTTAGCTAACTTCTGTTCTATGTTTAGGTAAGAAAACTTGTAAGTCAGATAGCTTTGCCTGCACTTTAGCTACAATTAGATCTATATCCTGTTTTTCCATGCAGTTAAAATGTCCCAAAGGGCATTTTCTGTTACCATATTTACTGCAAGGCTGACATTTAAGCCCTGGCACCTGTATATTCTCATATATAGGCAAATGGCCTGTATTCTGAAAGGAACTTCCATAATAAGGCTCTACATCCAGTTTAGGAGAAGTACTTCCCCAGATAGCAAATGTTGGTTTTTGAAATGCACTCGCTACATATTGCAGACCCGTATCATGCGAAATAACCAGTGTAGACTTGCGTACAAGATCTGCCGACTGATTCAGATTAAACTTTCCACATCCATTAAAAACTTTCGCAGGATCTACAGATGCAATCTGTTCGCCTTCCTCAATCTCTTCTTTCCCACCCAGCAGGACAACAGGAAAAGGAAGTTTGGTACACAACTCTTTTAGTTTATGTACAGGCATCTTTTTAGTAGGATACGATGCACCAATAACGATTGCCACATAGCCTTGCTGATGTGTTACCGGCAATATAGTCCAATTCACTTCATCTACTGCAGGAACAAAATAATCGAGTCCCAGACCATCATCTTCTGCTCCTATTTTACGAATCACATCCAGACTTCGCTGTGTAATGTGTCGTTTCGGCATAAAATCGAGCCGGAACGTAGTTAACAGGAATTTCTGGATATTCAGCTTGTTGATAGTATAGGCTTTGGCAGGTAAAGCGTTCTTGATTCGTAAAGATCGCCCATTATTCTGGAGATCTATTATGTAATCAAAGCTGGCTTGTTTCAACTCAGGAAGCAACTCTTTGACACTTTTATCGTAATAGTGAAAACGATTTACATAGGGATTGGCTTCTGTAACGGCTTTAAAAGACTTCTTGGTAAGAAAATGGATTTCTGCATCAGGAAAACTTTTTCGCAGACACCGAATGGCAGGAGATGCCAGGACAATATCTCCAATAGCAGAAAAACGAATAATTAATACTTTCATAGATAATCGGTGGGCTAGTGTATAGTCTGTACTCCTCTACCATAATCACATTATACCCTATAACTCTATGTCAACTGCTGGTAGTTATACCAAATACCAGCTTATATCTCTATAGGAGGAAAGGAGGTGGTAATTCTACGCAATAAATAAGAATTTACCAACACTGATTTTATAGAGAAACAGCTTGTATATTTTCTGTTTAAAGAAAAAATCATAAACTTTGCACTTCAAAGTACTTTTGACATATTTACATTTCTTATTTTTGACAATTAATGAATACCCTATTGTTGATCCCAACAAAACTATTTCATTTAACCGTTTCAAAGCTAAAATCCTCACAACCATGAAACTATCACTCATCCAGAAACCTATCCACTTTTTGTTATTGTTATCAGGCATTTGCTGTCTGATGCTAGGCTGGAGACTAATTTCTTCCAATTCTCTTCAATATAGCTTTATGGCATGGAATTTATTTCTGGCATGGGTTCCATTACTGATTATGTTGTTTATTCAGAATTACGAACCTGTATATGTGAACAAGTATGTAGTGATAGCAGTAGGTTTAGCTTTCTGGCTCTTATTTCTCCCCAATGCGCCTTATATCATAACCGATCTGATGCATCTACGCTATCGGAAAAGCTATACACTTTGGTATGATTGCCTGATGGTGTTCTCATTTGCCTCTGTAGGTATGTATACAGGTCTTTATTCCATGTTACTGGCACATAAGCTGGTGAATCGGCTATTTGGTCCATCGTTTGGCTGGGCACTGATTCTGGGTTCCCTTGGATTAAGTGGTTTTGGTATCTATCTGGGTCGCTTCAGTCGCTGGAATAGCTGGGATTTGTTTGTACAACCACATCATCTCTTTATCGATATACTCAGGCAGGCGTTTAATCCTGCTGCCCTTAAGTTATCGGTAGCATTTGCACTGGTGATGGTATTGTTTTACTTTGTTTTTTTAAGTTTCATTCAACTAGCCAAACATGAATCTGCTTCGTAGTGCGATAAAGAGTCTGCAAAAAACATTTCGAAGTTTCCGGTTTGCGATACGGGGTATTGGCTTTGTGATCCAATATGAAAACAATACACGTATTCATCTACTTGCTTCACTGGCGGCTATTATTGCAGGAATGCTACTCAAACTTAACTACATTGAGTGGACTATTATCATTACCCAGATAGTACTTGTCTGGTCAGCAGAAGCCTTTAATAGTGCTATAGAAAAGATTGTAGACTTTATCTCGCCCGATTTTCATCCCAAAGCAGGAGCCATTAAAGACATTGCAGCAGGAGCTGTTTTATTTATTGCAATAGGAGCAGCCATTACAGGCCTTATTATATTTGGACATAAAATCTGGATTCTGGTAGCTTGAATCTAAATCAGCCGCTTCTTTTCTTCTGAGCAGAATTATGGTTGACCAGCTTTCATGAACAGAATTTCGATCAGATTTTTGTTTTTCATCTTTTACAAATTATTTCCTATCAAAGTAGATTTGACCAGAATACCGATCACTGTGAAAAAGTATTCGAAAAATAGTCAACTTTGGAGTTTGACCTAAACTCTGTTCATATTTACAGATGATCGGAGTTTGGGTCAGATTAGAGAAAAAATCAAATGCTGATCATTTTTAGGAAATATCAGAAATTTGATGACATTCAGTAATTATCAGAGTTCTGGTAATCTTACATAATCATTACAACTTTGATATATTTACCTGACAACATTGCCCGCTAAAGGCTACCTATAAAAAAGAAAACCCTCAATTGCAAAGCAACTGAGGGTTCACAGGTTATGAATCAAATAGAAGTCGGCTTATTTTACGCTTTCTTCCATTGCTGCGTTAAGTTTCTGAGCTAAGATTGCCTTGGGAGCAACACCAACCTGCTTGTCTATTACCTGACCATTTTTAAAGATCAATAGAGTTGGGATGTTACGAATTCCGAAACGATGAGGGATCTGAGAGTTATTCTGCACGTCCAGTTTACCAACAACAGCCTTTCCTTCGAAATCTGCTGCAAGCTCTTCTACAGCAGGTGCTATTATTTTACAAGGACCACACCAGTCAGCCCAGAAGTCTATCATTACAGGTTGATCACCAGCAATGATCTGATCAAAGTTAGAATCGTTAATTTCGATTGCTTTTCCCATGATAAGTAAAATTAGATAGATTTTGTAATATGTTAATTTCTTTGCTTAAAACTATGTATTTTCAAGCACTACTCTAGCATAATACTTTTTTTGTGTATAAAGTTCCAAAAGCATATTTCACAAGTATATATACTAAAACTATACCCTCTGTACGTTTTCATTTTAACAACCCTTTCTTACAACTGGTACATTCTTTCTCTCACCCAATCCAGTTCTGATTGCCTATAACTTTTGTTCTATTGATATTGGTCTATGATTTCAATAATCTTACTCTATCAATATAACTACCTCATTATGAAAACGCTACACTCTCTCTTTCTATCCCTCATTCTATTCTTTACACTTATGTCAGGAATAGCCCAAAACAGTGATAAGTACCACTATAACCAGGTGTATGATTATACCAGCAGTGACATTGTTCCCTATAACTACAATGCTGACGAATTGACAAAGCTTGCTAAAAGTTTTGTTGGAGTACCATATGTTGCTGAAGGCAAAGAACCTTCAGGATTTGATTGTTCTGGTTTTACATTTTATGTCTACAAACAATTTGGTATCTATCTTCCCTATTTCTCCAGTGAACAGGGAGCTATTGGTAGCCAGGTTTACATGGATGAAGCACAGCCTGGTGATCTTATCTTCTTTACAGGTTCTGATCCTTATACATCCACAGTGGGTCATGTAGGCATCATCGTTTCCAAAAAAGGAGAGAAACTGACATGGGTCCATGCCACTACCAGCAAAGGTGTACGTACAGATACGATGGCCAACACCTATTACAAAGCCCGCTTCCTGACAATCAGACGAGTAGCTAATTAGCTCTCGTCATTTTTTATTTTCCTATCCAATTATTTTTTTCGGCTTAAATCCTGTTTTTTCCCTTTTTATTAGTATATTTATCCTCGCTACCCATACAACAGACTCAAAAACTTCCTCTAATATATTTTTTCACACCTTTAAACTCCTTAAAGTGTATGATGGTACAACAGCTTTTGAATTACAAGTCGATTGACACGGTTTGGTCGGTACGTTCAATGTCCAATGTATATGATGCATTGGTCATGATGAACGATAAAAATATCGGGGCCGTATTAGTAATTGATGATGATCATCTGGTTGGGATATTCTCAGAAAGAGATTATGCACGTAAAGGTATCCTGCAGGGACGCGCTTCTCAGCAAACGTACATTTTTGAAGTAATGACCAAAAAAGTCATTACCGTTACGCCTCAGGATAAAATTGAGTATTGTATGAAGCTGATGTCAGAGGGACATTTCAGGCATTTACCCGTTGTTCAGGAAGATACTGTAGTAGGTGTGATTTCCATTACAGATATTTTAGATGCGATTATCAGAGAGCAGAAAGCCAGAATATCCTCTCTGGAGAGTTATATTACGGGGACACCCTTATAGGTGCAAGCACATAACATATATCTCCTGTCAGGAAACTTACAGGAGATATACATTCTTTGTAAGTATACGTATGTATTACTATATAGATTAGATCAGCTTTTGTTCCATTGCAACACGTACCAGTTCTACCGCATTTTTAACTCCCAGTCGTCTCATCATACTGGCCCGATGATTGTCTACAGTACGTACACTCAAGTTTAGTTTTTCTGCAATCTCCCGGCTATTTAGTCCATCCACAATGTATTTCAGTACCACTTTCTCCTTCTTCGAGGGCTTGGTCCGTTTATCTTTTACATTGTCAGGTTGTTTTACTTTATGCAGGTAGGCATTCACAATGATATTAGAAACCGACTGACTAAAGTATTTTTCTCCCTGATTCACTGTCAGCAAAGCATGTAGCATCTCCTCACGTGTTGTATCTTTTAACAGATACCCTCCTGCCCCGGCTTCAATGGATTTCATAATGTAATCCTCATTATTATGCATAGAGAGTACCAGACAACGAGTAGGTAAACCCAACTGACTGATCTCCTGAGTAACCTGTATTCCATTTAACAAAGGCATTGCAATATCCACCATCAATATATCGGGCGACAAACTTTTCACCTTTTCTACAGCTTCTGCTCCATTTGAGGCTTCACCTGCAATTTCAATTTCCTCAAATTCTTCCAGAATGGAACGAATCCCATTTCTAACAATAGTATGGTCGTCAGCCAATACAACTCTGATTTTTTTCATTATCGGGTAGTTTGTTGAATAGAGAGTTTATGTTGTACATTATTTCTTAGTAGTTGGTAAAGGCACGATTACATGTATCTGCGTTCCTTCATCTATTGTGGACGAAATCGTTAAATCTCCATTAATTAATCTGGCTCTTTCTTTCATATGTATCAATCCATGATAGGCTCTGTCTTTTGGTGTTTTTTGCTGGAATTCAGAATAATTAAATCCTTTACCATCATCTACAATATTCAGATAAAGCATTTTTCGTTTTAATAATAGTTCTACTTTAATGCTATCAGCCTCTGCATATTTCATTGCATTATTGAGTGCTTCCTGAGCAATTCTGTACAAACTTATTTCTATTTCTTTTGAAAATCGTTCTTCCACTATGTTTGACTGAAAAAGCACTTGCGTTTGCGATGAAGAAGCATCTACCTGTGATGTCAGTAACCGTAAAGCGGATACAATCCCAAAATCATTCAACACAGAGGGCATCAGATTAAATGACACCATACGCACTTCACTGATTGTCTGTGCAATCAATTGCTTAATATCATCCAGTCTCTTTCGTCCCTTAGGAGTCCATTCAGCACCTCCATCCAGATTTTCTATTCCAAGCTTTAATGCAGTTAACATCTGTCCCAGATCATCATGCAGATCTCGTGCAAGACGCTTTCTCTCCTCTTCCTGCCCCTGAATTACATAAGCAGTACGCATACGCTGTTCTTCTATCTCACGGGTATATTTCAACTGAGTAGCAGCGACAAGTTCCTCCCGAGTCTCTTCCAGTGACTGATTCAAGGACTTTAGTTCCTCATTCATCTCTCTTGTATGGTATTCTGCGTCTATTAGTGCCAGAATCGTCTGACGCAGCTTATATACAGCTGGTCGAAAAACAAATAAAGCTTCCAGCAAAAGGACAACCAGTGTTATTATCAGTAAGGTTAACTCAATACTTCTTAGATGATCTACCTTGGCTTTAGCCTCCTCTCCATATTGCGCTACAATCATCTCCATCTTCTGCAAGAATAGTCTTTCATGTGTCAGAAGAAACGTTATATCACTATCAATCCGTGCTTTTGATGCAGGTCCCGGATACAGCAATTCATGCTGAATATTTCTGGCACTACGACGAACAGCTTCAAAATCCGGCTCTATATCCAGAAACATACGCTGTATCTCCTGACTATTTTTTACAGATACTTGTAAGTCTGTCAACTTACCACTTTTCAGGGCATAATGATATTTAGACCATGAACGAATCCACTTCTGTAATTCTGCCCTATAAAAAGCTGTATCTACCTGGTTTCCTCTATCGGCCAATATCAATGTTATCTTTGCAATAGCCTGGCTCTGGAATCTTTGTCTTCCGGCATAATTAATAATCCAGGAATCATTGGATTGGTTGTGAATCATGATCTGTACCAGTACCTGACCTAAAATGGATAAGAATGCCACTATGGTCAGTGCAATGATATACAGCCGGGTAAACTTCCGATAAATGTTTTTATCTAGTAGTGTATGATTCACCTTTAAGTTGAATTTGACCTTCTAAAACAAACCCTTTTCCCGAAAAAACATATCACTTCAACAGAAAACACCTAAATTTAATACGGCTTTTTGAGAAAAATACCGATTTCAGTCAGAAAATAACTAAAAAATAGCCCCTACTTACTTTATTAAAAATTTATCTTGAATAAGTACTTTCCAACAAAAGGCAGTTACAACAAAACAAGTATTTACACTTAATCATAGACTAAGTATAGTTATTTTTTGAATAATTCCGGATAGTCTATGCTGTTATTTTTGTTTTTAACCTTCTATGCGCTACTATAACACATTCTGATAACCAATTTATTATATCTCCCATTACAACTATTTCAATCTCAATCATTTAAGCATAAGTACCTATTCTAAGCATTTTATATATTCTGCATAGTTTCGATTTTACTTATTTGTGTATCAAAAGTAAGACAGCGTTAATCATACTGAGGATTGGCTACTATGTGAGAAAATCACTTTTTGAAAATTTTCTCTGTTAATTCGTTTAATGCCTGAAGTTTGGACTGAAAGTCGCCCTTCATTTGCATTCTAATATTTTGCAAATTATCGAGTAAATGTTGTGTAGTATCTGGTAATGCTTCTTCCAGATATTCTCTGATACGTTTAGCCAGAGTTGGCGATTTTCCATTAGTGGATATAGCGATTTTCAAATCACCTTTAGATACAATTGATCCCAGATAAAAATCGCATAAATCAGGTGTATCAGCGATATTTACCAATATTCTACGTTTATGAGCTTCTTTTGTTATCTGTTCACTCAATTCTCTTATACCTGTAGCACCAATAACCAGATCTTTCCCATCCAGATCAGCTGGCTCAAATGCTTTTTCAATCAAGGCTACATTGGTATGTACTGATGCCAGCTCCCGGGTTTCATCTCCAAACCAGGTAGCCACCATGGTAATGGATGTTGCCGGACTATTTTTTAATACAGCTGACAGCTTCTCCAATCCAACACCGCCCCCCCCAACTATCAGCAGTTGCATTTCTTCCAGTTTCAGAAAGATAGGAAACAGTAAATTACCTTCACGAGTATTCATTTATTTACAGATTAGAATATAAAAGTACAAACAAAAAATGTCAGGTGTGATGCCTGACATTTTCATTCTCCAGAATAAATAGTATCTATCCTATGTTCAACTTCTCTTTGAGAATAGTAGCTACATATAAACGTTTGCTTCTTTCCTTTATGCTGGTACGATACCATAGGTATGCGATGATGCTGATAGCCAGATAAGGCATAGCCAGCAAAAACAGAATGCCTTTGTTTAACCCAGACCCTAATGTCGACTCACCACTACTTAGATTTGATTCCACAGAGGCACGGCACATAGCGCATTGCGCCTGTAAATCTGTTGTAGAAAAACCAATCAACAAAATCAAGGCTGTGATCCAGATTATTAGACTCTTTTTCATACTGTTTCTTTTAATTCTAAATGGGAAAATAAAGGTAGTCCACATACATTAACTATAATATGGACTAATCATCAGATAAACAATTACTCCTGTTACTGATACATATAGCCAGATAGGATAAGCCCACTTCACAATCTTTTTGTGCCGCTCTATCTGATTACTTAACGCATAATAGACCGCCAATAGTACAAACCGTACCACAACAATTGATAAAACAATGTGACTTATCAATAAAAAGAAATACACAGATCGTATCCAGCCTTCTCCTCCAAATGGTGTAGAAGCATTGGAAACATGGTATAACACATAACTCACCAGGAATACAGACCCAAGCACAAAGGCAATTAACATGATAATACGGTGAAGACCAATGTTTTTTTGTTTAATAGCAATAAATCCGATAATCAGTGCTATCGAAGTTACTGAATTGATGACTCCATTAATATGTGGTAATGTCTTTGTCCATAACCCCAGATCAATTCGCTGACGGATACCCAACAATACTGCTACCGCCACAGGAATGGCAATCGAAAGTATATTGATCAGCTTCTGATAAGACTTTTGCTGTTGATGTGTGATTGTGCTCATTATCTCAAAACCTGTAGTTAAATATATAATAATCTTTGTCAGAATAACCTTATCATAGTCATATTTATTGTTACTGTTCGTACTCCTGTAACAGAATATCTATTTCTGTAATCAGGCGGTCTACATCTTTTCGATTCGTGCCATTGTAATATCCACGAATCACGCCTCCTTTATCAACCAATACAAACTTATCGGTATGTACAAACTGGTCTTCCAGATTCTGCGCTACCGGATCATTTTCTTTGGCAGTAACAAAATAACCATATTTAGCTAAACGATAAATCTGAGGTTTATCTCCAGTTAACAATTGCCACTTTTCTGTTTTGATGTCATACATATCTGCATAGTTTCGCAAGGCAGGCACTGTATCATTCCTGGGATCAACAGAAAAAGATACAATCTGTATTTCTGGATTATTAATAAAGCGTTCCTGTACACGAGTCATTTGGGATGACATCTTTTTACACATACCGGGACAACGGGTAAAGAAAAAGTCAGCCACAACAACTTTTCCTTTTAGAGACGCCCCTTTTACTTGTTTGCCATCCTGATTGATTAGTTCAAAATCAGGTACAGTATGAAATAAGGTATCTATAATTTCTTTCCCTTTTATAATCTGCTTCCCTACTTTAACCTGTCCGCTGGTTGAGTCAATGACAGGATAATACCGGCCAATGGAGTAGTGGTTTTTACCGGAGTTACGTAGAAACAGAAATAATAAAGCCGGTAATGCTAAAAGGATCAGCAATATACCGGCTTGTTTAAGATTTTTCATTCTAAAGATATTCGGGTGATTTTATCGGACAGATAACACGATAAAAGATAAACTTTTACAATGCCGCTAAGTTACAAACTCTATTTCATTTAACAGAGTTTCCGCAAAATCTAAAAACTATAGTTCTTATTGAAAGAATCGTGATTCAAAGATAGAGTTTCCTTCTACCAGCAATGCTACCAATAACCAAACTACGAAAAGCAAAGGTATCAGAATAGACCACATCAACATCTTCACTTCCCCTTTCAGGTGCATAAACTCTGATACAATAAAGAATGCCTTGACAATAGTTAAACCTACGAAAACTGCTACTTTGAAAGTATGCCAATGTGTAGGAACCATAAATGCGATAGCGAATTCTAAAACAGTGATTCCCAGCAGAATCCAGAATGTCCGCCAGATAGCTTGTGTCTGTGCTTTTGGAATCTCGCGGTGTGGTGTATCTAAAGCTTCTGTTGCCATATATATCGTTTCTATAAAATATTAGTAATTACTTAAATCTTTACCACCAATACCGTTAAAATCTTATCTGTGGTAAAGTAGATAAATTCTGAAAATTATACCAGATAGAAGAAAGTGAACACGAATACCCATACAAGGTCTACAAAGTGCCAGTACAGACCTACTTTTTCTACCATTTCATAATGGCCACGACGATCGTATACACCCATAGTTGTATTATAGAAAACCAGTATATTCAGAATAACACCACTGAATACGTGTGTCCCATGGAAACCTGTAATGAAGAAGAATAAGTCAGCGAACAATGGAGGTCCGTATTGGTTTTCTACCAGATTAGCACCAACCACTTCTTTTGTGATCCATTTACCGTCTGAAAAAACTTTCATCAATGTACCATGCCCTTCTGTACCTGTAATGAAGTGAGTCCATTCCCAAGCCTGGCATCCCAAAAAAGTAAAGCCACCCAGGATAGTCCACATCATCCATTTTTCAACATCTTTCTGATCCATACGGTGACCAGCTTCTACCGCCAATACCATAGTTACAGAACTCATGATCAGAATAAATGTCATTATACCTACAAACACCAGAGGTGCATGTAATCCATGGAAAAATGGAATAGCATCAAACACATGATCAGGAACGGGCCAGTATTCGGTAGAGAATGAAAATTCTGCACCATGTTGCTTAGGATCATAAGCATGAGCACCAAAACGGTTCAAGCCATAGGTAATCAATAATGCAGAAAAGGTAAATGCGTCAGAAAGCAGGAAGAACCACATCATCAACTTGCCATAGCTGGCTTTCATCGGCTCCATGCCTCCGCCCCATAACTTTTTAGAAGAAACTTCTTGTGTTGCAACTGTTGCCATATCAGGAGTGTAAAATATAAATTGTATTTGGTAAATAGCGTGTTCTAAAACTGCGTCAAAAATAATATCTTTTTTGAAATGAAAACTGTATTCTTCACACTTTTCAGTTTCTATCAATGTACCTTTTTCATTTCCCAGCAAAAATATATTCTATCTTTTTAGATCCTATATAAATCTCTTAATGATTTATTAAAAGGAAGATAAATAAATATACCCAGAGAAAATCAAGGAAGTGCCAGTAGGTAGTACACATATCCATCCGGTTCATTGCTTTGGCATGAATTTCATCCCGAAAGGTAGCGATCAATACTAATAACAGAAACACAATCCCTGTAACCAGGTGAAAGATATGTAAACCTGTCATAATATAGAGAAAAGACCCTGCAGGATTACTGGTTGCTCCTCCTAACCAGATCTGTCTGTGTTGTAGATCCTGCCATCCCATATATTGAGCAATAATAAAGGCCACCCCCAATAAGAATGTAATAACCATAGAAATTTTCAGCATTCCTAAGTTATCTTTTTTGGCAGAATGGTGAGCCCACTGCATGGTTATACTACTCAATAGAATAATAACTGATGAAGTCCAGAAAACCTGTGGTAATTCAAACTCCAACCAGTTTCCATCTCCCTTACGCACAATATAGGCGCTGCTCATCGCAGCAAAAATCATAATTATACTTACGATAAACAACCACAAAGCAAACTTTTTAGGGTTCATCGAAAGCGTCTCCTGAGGTTCCTCAGGGATCGCATTATAGCCTGAAATTTCAATCTTCTGTGACATATCCTTACAAATTCAGTAATACTATATAGTAAGCTTTATTTTTCTTTACTTAACAAATTCCTTTTAGATTTTATCCAATAAGAATGCAATCTGTACAACAGGTAAGTATAAGAAAGAGCCAAACATCATTTTCAGTGCTGCTTTATCTGTTTGCTTACGCATCAGATGGAAAGTTTGAGCAAGGAAAAGGATTCCACAAATCATTGCGATGATAGCAGAATTAATACCTGTCATACCTAATTTTAATGGCACCCAGCTTAAAGGCAGCAGGAACAACGTATAAATCATAATCTGTACTGCTGTATCAAATCCTTTTTCTCCTTGTGCTGGCAATAATTTGAATCCAGCCCGACGATAATCCTCATCTGCTACCCAGGCAATAGCCCAGAAATGAGGAAACTGCCAGAAGAATTGAATCGCAAATAAAATGCCTGGCTCCCATCCAAAGTGGTTGGTAGCAGCCAGCCAGCCAATCATAGGAGGAAATGCACCTGGAAATGCACCTACAAATACAGCAATCGGTCCAACTCTCTTTAATGGAGTATAAACAAATCCGTATAAAACAAATGATAGTAATGCAATACCTGCTGTTTTATAATTAAATACTGTAATAAAAATGAACATAGACAAAGCCAACATCAGGATTACAAAGCCCCATGCTTCTGATATACTTAATCGACCTGTTGGCAAAGGACGTCCAGCCGTTCTTTTCATCAGCTTGTCCAGTTCTACTTCTTTTATCTGGTTTACTGTATTAGCAGCAGATGTAATTGCATATCCTGCTACTGCAAACAATGCAAAATGTACCCAGTTAATGGGTCTCTGAATACCTAACAAATAACCAAAACTAGATGAAAATACTACAGTCAACGAAAGTCTAAACTTGGTTAGCTCAAAAAAAGCTTTCAGTTTGCCTGCAAAACTTATATCAATACTTGAATCAGATACAATCATTTTTGGATAACTTCTACTTAACTTTTACAGTTTGGTTTAAATCATTTCTGTTTTTAAAACAGGCTGTCCTTTTTTACTGACTCCCTGTGGAGGATTAATAGCAAGAAACAGAATAAATTGTATTCCTATTGCTCCTACAGCCAAAAATAAATGTATAGGCTGCAAGAAGGCAGGAACACCAAAATATGCCATGGAAGCTCCCGTAATTATTTCTATAATCGTTATTGCCACTAATACTTTTGCCCATCGCTTTACCAACGTATCTGAAGAAACATATTTTTTCAGGAGATAAAGCAAATAAATATTACTGGCAAGTACTATTAGCGAAAAAGAACGATGAACATAAAACTCCCATCCCAACTGCTCAATCCATTCATTACGTATTAGATGTTGCATTTTGCTTATTACAATATCTATCGCCTCTCTCACTCGTGTCCCTAAAACGGTCTGAACCAGCGACAAGAAAATAACCCATATCAGAAATACATTAATTGTTTTCTTTTTTGGTATGGATTGCAATTCTCTTGGTGTATTAAAAGACCGAATAACTACATAAATCAACAACAAAGCTATGGCAATTGCCAAAATCATATGAATGGTTATCGTTCCCGGAAGAAGGTTTGTTGAAACAATAATAGATCCGAGCCATCCCTGAAAACCCACCAGAAACAAATTAAGAAGACATATAAAGGCAATAGCCTTATCTCGTTTCCAGTAAGAAAATGACAGGAATGTTGTTCCAACAATAAATAGACCTACTAATACACCAAACAATCGGTTTATATATTCAATCCAGGTTTTCACCGGATTAAACTCTGCTTCGATATAAATAGAGGGATCTGATAAAATCCTGTTTCCTACTTCTGTAAAACCTAACTTATCCAGATATCCTGCCAGTTTTTCATTTTTTTTCTTACGTTTCTGAACATAGGTATCCTTATAATCAACTGGAAGTTGTGAAGCATCTGTAGGAGGAACCCAGCTACCAAAACATTTAGGCCAATCCGGGCAACCCATGCCTGAACCCGTTGTTCGGACAATGCTCCCGATAGCAATCAATAAATAGACAAAAACAACAGCTATAATACCCCATTTCTGGAAGGCATTATAACTGTTGTTTAAAGATTTACTCATGATATTAATGTGCTGATTTTACTTCTGGTGTATCGGTGTACAATTCTTCGTCGTCTATTTCGTGAGGTAGATTCGACTCAGGAGTTGCAGCATATGGTACAGTCTGAGGAATAAAATCTTCCTGTGCACCTGGCTTGCTGTAATCATATGGCCAGCGATAAACTGTTGGAATTTCACCTACCCAGTTGCCATGTCCCGGATTAACAGGAGCAGTCCATTCTAGTGTAGTAGAATGCCATGGGTTCTGAGGAGCTTTTCTTCCTTTGAAGATACTATAGAAGAAGTTAAAAGCGAAAATCAACTGTGATGAGAATGTTACGATAGCCGCAATACTGATAAACATGTTCAGATCAGTAAAGGATTTAGAGAAATCAAAGTTTGTGAAAGAATAATATCTTCTTGGGAAACCGGCAATACCGATGTAGTGCATTGGGAAGAATACCATATAGACCCCAATAAATGTCATCCAGAAGTGTACATATCCCAATTTCTCATCCATCATTCTTCCAAACATCTTAGGGAACCAGTGATACACACCAGCCATCATTCCAAAGAATGACGCAGATCCCATTACAAGGTGGAAGTGAGCAACAACGAAATAAGTATCGTGTAATTGAATATCAATAGCAGAGTTTCCTAATGCAACACCTGTCAAACCACCTGAAATAAACAAAGAAACCAGACCGATTGAGAACAACATAGCAGGTGTAAATACTATATTACCACGCCACAAGGTTGTAATATAGTTGAAGGCTTTCACCGCAGAAGGTACCGCAATAATCAGTGTCAGGAACATGAATATTGATCCAAGGAATGGATTCATACCTGTTACGAACATGTGGTGAGCCCATACAATGAAAGATAAGACCATGATAGCCAACATTGATACAATCATCGCACGATATCCGAAGATAGGCTTCCGAGAGTTAGTTGCAATAATCTCAGATGTAATACCCAATGCAGGTAACAATACAATATATACTTCAGGGTGTCCCAGGAACCAGAATAAGTGCTGGAACAAAATTGGGCTACCCCCTCTGTTATCCAATGCCTGACCAGCTACATATAAATCAGAAAGGAAGAAACTTGTATGAAACTCGCGATCAAAGATCAGAAGTAATGCAGCAGAGAAAAGAACAGGAAATGACAAAAGTCCGATAATTGCTGTAATGAAGAACGCCCATACTGTCAATGGCAGACGAGAAAATGACATACCTCTTGTACGCAGGTTAATTACCGTTGTAACGTAGTTAACCCCACCCAATAACTGAGAGACAATAAAGAAAGCCATACTAACCAACCATAAAGTCATACCCATTTCTGAGCCTGGATTTGCCGTTTTGACAGCACTCAAAGGCGGATATACTGTCCATCCACCCCCTGCAGGTCCTGTGCTTAGGAAAAGAGAACCAAACATTAATACACTGGATAGGAAAAAGAACCAGAATGATAACATATTCATGAATCCAGATGCCATATCACGTGCCCCAACTTGCAAAGGAATCAGATAGTTACTGAATGTACCACTTAAACCAGCTGTCAATACAAAGAATACCATGATGGTACCATGCATAGTCACCAATGCAAGATAGAAGTTGGCATCCAGCTTTCCAGAATCATCGATCCATCCTCCTAGCAGAGGTTTTAACCAAAAGAGCTTTGCTTCAGGAAAACCTAACTGAATACGAAACAGAATTGATAGAAAGCCACCAATAAATGCCCAAATCAAACCTGTGATCAAATATTGTTTAGCAATGACTTTGTGGTCTTCACTAAAAACATATGAACGTATAAAACCTAACTCGTGGTGTTCGTGCTCGTGGTCATGATCATGGCTGTGAGCATGAGCGCCGTCGTGAATGTCAAGATTTGCTGTTGCCATAAAATTTAATTGCTATTTCTGATAGAGAAACAAAATTCATTCGCAGTTTATCTCTAAAAAGATATGTTGTAACAGGATAATTTGTAGCATACTATTATGCTACAAACAAATTACTACTTAGTAGCTACAGGTACACTGGCTACAGCTGGTGCAGCTGCCGAGTCAGCAGGAGCAGCAGCAGGTTCAGCACCTTCTTCAGGACCTACAACCTGTAAAGCTTTTTCTTTCAGATTAGCAGGAACCAGTTTCAGATAATCACGGTTCTGAGCAAGGAAAGGTTTACGATTCGCAACCCACTTGGCATACTCTGCTGGTTCATCAACGACAACCAGTGTACGCATAGAAAAGTGACCACGACCACAAACCTCTGTACAGGCCAACTCATAATTAAAATTAGGATTATCTAACTCTGCACGCATTTCTGCAGTCGTTTTTTCAGGAACAAACCAGAAACGTGTCTGCATACCAGGCACAGCATCCATCTTTAAACGGAAGTGAGGCATAAATACACTATGCAATACATCACGTGCGTGGATTTTTAACAAAACAGGCTTTCCTTTTGGAATATGTATCTCCGTAGAAGTAAAATCATCAAACGAATTCACGTCTGTAAAGTCGATTCCTATCTCATTTGTCGCATCAATCAAACGATAATCATAACGTCCAAGCTCAGACTTGCTTTGTCCTAAAACAGCTTGTTTATCACCAGGATAACGCACAATCCAGTTAAATTGTTTTCCTACAAGTTCAACAACAACTGCATCTTCTGGTGCATCTTTCATAATATCACGCCATACCCACCATCCGGAAATAACCAATGTTGTTAAAACAATACCGGGGATAATGGTCCATACTACCTCCAGATTATTGTTGTGAGGATAAAATGTAGCCCGACGCTCTTTTTTGTATTGATATTGAAAAGGGAACCAGAATAAAAGGATATGTGTAGCAAAGAAAACTGCTCCAATTACCCCCATAGTAATCCAGAATAAATTATCCGTTTCCTTTCCATGAGTAGAGGAAGCTTCTGGCAAAAGAAATTTGTCAGAATAAAAAGAGATCCAGATAGCCAGACCAAATCCAATGACTAAAAAGACAGGAAACAAAACAGCATTTACCTTGTTGCTTGTACCTACTCTTTCATCTGCTTTTTTAGTGATAGAAATCAGAGATTGTACTCTGAAGACTGTCACTAAAATCGCAACAATTAATAATAGCCCTGTGACAATAATTGCAGTTATCATGATTTACAGAATTTGGTATAATTGATAGAATTATAACCGGTATTTTCTTGTATATAAAATCTATTTTGGAAACAAAACGAAAATTATTGATTGTGATGTAAGCTTTCTTCCAACATTGGGTGATTTTTAGCAATCAAAGGAGCTTTAGCTAAAAAGGTTCCAACTACAAATACGAAAGCACCTGCGTAGATAGCAATTACACCCAATTCCATAAATCCGATCCCACCATCATCACCCAACATAAACGGAGTCATATTCAGGTAGAAATCCAGCCAGTGACCTGCTAGTATACCCCATGCAACCAGTTTCAGGAATGTCATCTTACGCTTCGATTCTCTGGTCATTAATGCAAGGAATGGGAACAGGAAGTTAACAAGCAGGTTTACAAAGAACATACCTTTGTATTTTCCACCAAAACCTTCAAATATTTCGTTAAAGTGATTTGTTTCTTCAGGAATGTTTGCATAATAGATCAACATAAACTGAGCAAACCAAACATATGTCCAGAAGATACTGAATGCAAACATGAATTTCCCTAAGTCATGCAAATGGTTTGAGTTAACCATTTTAAGGTACCCTTGCTCTTTCAGATATATGGTAGCTAATGTAATTGTAGCCAGACATGCTACCCACCAGCTCGCAAAAGTATACCAGCCATACATCGTACTGAACCAGTGAGGATCGGCAGACATTGACCAGTCCCAAGCTGCCATTACAGAAGTAACAGCAAAGAAAATAATAAATATAGCAGAGAAAACAATGTTTCTATCATATATCTCCAACCCACCTTCTATGTCTTCCTGTAACGAACGCTTACGAATAATAGTAAATAAAGTAAACCATACAACAAAGTAAACCACCATCCGAGCCATAAAGAACCCAAAGTTCAGATACCAGGTTTTAGAAGCAAGAACCTCGTCAAAGTTAGGACTATGCTCATCCGCAATTCCTTCTACCGTCCAGTGAAATAATCCATGCCCATGAAAGATATGTGCAACGTCCGCGCCAGCAACCAGGAAATATATAATCATTAATACACCTGTAACTGGCAGGAAGAAACCAAACGCCATTGGAATACGCAGAATAAGACTTGACCATCCCGCCCATGCAGCATATTGCACAGCTACGAAGAAGATGCCACACAAAGCAATTCCTGTAAAATAAACATTGTTGATCCACAGGTTTGCAAAAAGACGCTTAAGCCATGATGCACCATGTTCTGCCGCTGCTCCGGCATGCTCAGCAGCAGCTCCAGCATGTTCACCATGAGCAGCCTCATGTCCACCACCTGTAGCCGCCAGAATAATGCCCAGAATAACCAGGGCAAATCCTACCACCACTGCAATAATTGCATTCCGGCGGATTCTGGGATCAAAAATATATTGCTCGTCTAAATTATACGAAACCGAATGATGTTCAGCCATTGTAATAAATAGTGTATTGTTTATTGTTAAATTGCTGAATAGGCAAAATCCTATTTTCAGCGATTTGATATCTAACTAAATTCAACAAATGAGGCTCTCTTATTACTGCTTTTGCAGTTCATGTACATATTGTACAATTTTCCACCGCTCAACAGGATTCACTTGTGAACCATGAGGCCACATACGTCCTTTACCATAAGTAATCACATGAAAGATGTGTCCATCATTCATGTCCTTATACCCGGAGCCACTGTAGTTTGGCACACCTTTGAATACCTTTCCTACTGTGCCATCTCCTTTACCTGTTTCACCATGACAATGCTGACAATAACGGGTATATAACTCCTTACCATCGGCCAAGGTCTGTTCTGTTTGAGGAACAGGGTTTTTTAATGTTCTTTCAGCAATACCAATACTATCTTTAGGAATGTTATAAATCATTAAATCTTCCACAAATGTACTGTCTTTGCCAAACTTTGTCTGATAGTTACGTCTTGCCACAGTTCCGGGAACAGGAAGCCATAAGTTATTACCAAACTTATTATATGGGTTCTTAAAGCTCGCTTCTTGTCGGAACGGCTCATAGGAAATAGCATGATACATGTTGGGAGCATATTCTGTACCCGGATCATCATGTTCGCGCTGACAAGCAACGGTAAGCAGCGCACCTGCTATAAGACTCAAAAAGGTTACTTTTCTAAGATGATTCATATACTTGAAACAGAATCGAAATAAGTCTGTATAATATCGTTTAAAGCTATAACTGTACTCAATTAATCTAAATCACCAGCCTGAACCAATTTGGTTGAGACTTCTATAGCTCCGTAATTTTTTATAATAGATGTAATTTCTTCAGGAGTAAGCTTGTTCTTTGTCAGATCAATAGCCATTACAAATTTATCATCTGTACAACGACTATCAAATAAAAACGGCTTCTTTCCAGGATATAAATTACTCACAGTCAAGAAAGTTGCAACCATTCCTAATGCAGAGAAAAGTACTGTACCTTCAAAACCAACCGGTACCAATACAGGAATAGAAACGTAGTCCTTTCCACCTACTATCATTGGCCAGTCAAAACCCATTGTCCAGACCATTAATGTTACCAGACACGTAAAACCAGTAACACCAAATAAAAAGGCGGCTTTAGACATAAAGCTCCGAGAATATCCCAATGCATCGTCTAGACCGTGAATAGGAAATGGGGTATACACTTCATGAATCTTTACACCACTGTTACGGATTTTTTTCACACCCGACATCAGTACGTCTTCATCATCAAAAATACCAACTAAAAATGCGCTTTCGCTATGAATATGATGTTCCATTGGTTATCTGAAATGGAAAATAAGATAATACAAAGTTTTATAAATGGATGCTAAAACCAGATCCAACTATTAAGTAAGATCTGGAATTTCTGCATTTCTTATTCTACGTCTTTATTAAATGCCGGACGTGCCTGGAAACCAGGTTGTGCTGAAGTTACAGTCTTATGCTCTTCTACATGTTCTGAAGATGACTTCAGGATTGCCTTCACCTCAGCTATGTTGATCACAGGTAAGAACTTAGCAAACAAGAAGAAACAAGTAAAGAAGAATCCGAATGTATACAGATAATCCAGTACGTCAACTTTTGTAGGAGCAAACATAGCCCAGCTTGAAGGCAGATAATCACGGTGCAGAGATGTCACGATGATTACAAAACGTTCAAACCACATACCGATATTTACTACTATAGACAGGATAAAAGTAGCAACAACACTTGTACGAATTTTCTTAATCCAGAATAACTGAGGTGAAATTACGTTACAACTCATCATTGACCAGTATGCCCACCAGTAAGGCCCCATCATACGGTTAATAAATGCATAACGCTCATATTGTACACCTGAATACCAGGCAATAACGAACTCAGTAATATAAGCAACACCTACAATCGAACCTGTCAACATAATGATTTTGTTCATTGACTCGATGTGTCCGATTGTGATATAATCTTTCAGACCGAATACTTCTCTGGTAATTAACATCAGCGTTAATACCATCGCAAATCCGGAGAAGATCGCACCGGCAACGAAATATGGAGGGAAGATAGTAGTGTGCCAGCCTGGAATAACTGAAGTCGCAAAGTCAAAACTCACAATGGTGTGTACAGAAAGTACAAGTGGGGTAGACAAACCAGCAAGAACTAAACTCACGTTCTCATAATGTTGCCATGTCTTAGCAGCACCATCCCACCCAAAACTCAAAATACCATATACAACTTTAGATACTTTATTTTTAGCGCGGTCACGGATAGTACCTAGATCAGGAATCAAACCGATATACCAGAATACTAAGGATACAGTCAGATATGTACTGATCGCAAATACGTCCCATACCAGTGGAGAATTAAAGTTTACCCACAGAGGGCCAAATGTATTAGGAAGAGGCAATGCCCAGTATGCTAACCAGGTTCTTCCCATGTGCATCAGAATGTAACTACCTGCACAAAGAACGGCAAAGATAGTCATCGCTTCCGCAGCACGGTTAATAGATGTTCTCCATTTCTGACGGAAAAGCAAAAGGATAGCAGAGATCAATGTACCTGCGTGACCAATACCTACCCACCATACGAAGTTGGTAATATCCCATGCCCAACCTACTGTTTTATTTAAACCCCACTCTCCAATACCGAACCAAAAAACCCGATACAAGCCGTAACCTCCAATACCTAAGACAATCAACGAAATCAGGAAGGCGATATTCCATAACGTCGTAGGCTTGCCTTCTACCTGGCGGCAGATGTCTTCAGTAACATCGCCGTAGGTTTTACCACCGGTTACTAGAGGCGGTCTTACGGATGAAGTAACATGACTCATAGTATATATTTTGAAAATTATAATTACAGTGAAAAATAGTCAACTATCAAGAAACCTCCATATAATGGAGTTTATGCTTTATTTCTGATTTTTGTCAGATAAGAAATCTGAGGACGAGTATTGATTTCTTCCAATACCTGGAACATACGTCCTTCTGTCTCTTCAGCAATCAGCTTACTGATACGGCTTTCAGGATCATTCATATCTCCAAAAAGAATCGCACCAGTAGAACATGCGCTTTCGCAAGCCATAGCAATCTCTCCATCTACCGGACGGCGGCGTTCTTTTTTAGCATTTAATTTTCCTTCCTGAATGCGTTGCACACACATTGAACATTTTTCCATTACACCACGTGTACGAACTGTTACATCTGGATTCAATACCATTTTACCCAGATCAGTTTGTGACATATAGTTTACATCAGAGAAACGCTCATCGTTAGTGTAATTAAACCAGTTGAAACGACGCACTTTATATGGACAGTTGTTTGCACAGTAACGTGTACCGAAACAACGGTTATATGTCATCTGGTTTAAGCCTTCAGAACTATGTGTTGTTGCCAGTACCGGACATACTGTCTCACATGGCGCATTATTACAATGCTGGCAAAGCATTGGTTGGAATACAACTTCAGGATTTGCAGAAGCTTCTTCCAATGCTTTCACATCGTCTTTAGGAGCATCGCTGCTGTAGTAACGGTCAATACGTAACCAGTGCATTTCGCGACGATTGATTACTTCCTGACGACCTACAACAGGAACGTTATTTTCAACTGTACATGCTACTACACAAGATCCACAACCTGTACAGGAATTAAGGTCAATAACCATACCCCATGAATGGTTTTGGTATTTATGACCATGCCATAATGAAATATCTGTTGCTTTTTTCTTTCCTTCAGAAGTTGCCACTTTAGGCATAAATCTTCCGGCATTAGCTTTCTTCTGGTATTCAGAAAGTTTGGCCTCCTGCACAATAGGACGAGCCATAATTGTATGGTGCGTCTGAACCTGAGCAATTTTTCTTTTCTCTCCAGCCTTAGTTACTTTTACTCCATTCACTACATATCCTACACCTAAAGCACTTACAGAAGCGAATGGATACGCATTTACACCTACATTGTTAGCAGCTTTGCCAGCCTTTTCACGTCCATAACCCAATGCCAGACCCACTGTACCTTCAGCCTGACCAGGTTGAATTAATGCAGGCAATGTAATCGCAGGCTTTCCAGGAATTTCAATAGTAACCAGATCGTTACCATCTTCTTCACTTTGGGTCAGACCTAATTCTGAAGCCATTTTATGGCTAACAGTCAGGTAGTTATCCCAACAAGCACGGCTGATAGGGTCAGGTAATTCCTGTAACCATGGGTTGTTAGCCATAGCACCATTACCGATACCGATTTTTTGGTAAAGAACCAATTCGATACCATTGTTACCTGTTTTACCAACAGCCGCTGCAGCAGCATTTACATCTCCTGCAAAACTGACAGCTGCAACAGGTGCATTTTTAGGTTCAAAAACGCCATCATGCAATACATGTATCCAAAACTCTTTGAAAGAAGAATACTTAGATTGCAAAGAGAACAGATTTGTACGCCAGTAGCTTTGAATAAATTTATCGTATTCAACAGTATTTCCAGCCCAAGCCAGCAAGCTTTGCTGAGCAGCACGAGTTTGGAAGATAGGGTTGATAGTTGGCTGACCTAAGCTGAAATAACCTGTACGAGGCTCAGCATCATTCCATGCTTCGAGGAAGTTATGGTCAGGACAAACGTAATCACATAGAGAAGTTGTTTCATCCATTCGGTCAGAGAATGAAACTTTCAGAGAAGCTTTCTTCAAATCTTCACCAAATTGCTTTCCTGTAGGATAATCATATACAGGGTTTGCATTGTAGAAGAAAACAGCACCAACTTGTCCCTGAGATAGCTCTTTTGCAAAGTTAGCCATTGCTGTATCATCGCCGGCTTTCAATGTAAGAGGAGCATTTAGATCAATGATAGTACTATAGGACCCTAACAGATTATTAATTGCATTGACAATAGTCTGTACATTCGGATCGTTAGAACCTGCTACTACCACACCAGCAGATTTTGCACTTGCTAATTCATTGGCAGCATCATCTAATCCTTTCACATCCAAAGCAGGAGCACTTACAGGAGCCGCGCCTAATTTCTTAGCAATTTTATTATATAGATTAGCAGCTACTAATCCCTCCTGAGAAGATTTGATTGGAGTACGGTAGTCTGCATTTGCACCAGTTGAAGATAAAGTACTCTCAAACTGATAGTGACGAGACATTTTTTTCTTATCCTTACCCAGTTTACGAGTTTTTGCATACAAAGCGCTGTACGTTGTACTTCCAGGAGAAGTACCCAGGAAATCGGCATTACCAATACCTACAATAACTTCTGCTTTATCAAAATTATAGAATGGAAGTACAGCTTTACCAAATGATGTCTGGTTTGCGTTTAATATTCCAGCAGAAGAGTTTGCATCATACGTTACATGTTGAGCTGTTGGATATTTTGCAATAAACTCTCTGATAGCAGCCTTTGTAGAAGGACTAATAATAGTAGAAGAAACAATACGGATTGCTTTTCCGGAAGAAGCTACCTGCTGTAATTGCTGACCAATAGCAGCATCTACACTTTTCCAGTCTGTCGCCTTTTTCTCTTTTCCGTTGAATGGCCCTTTCAAACGCTCCAGATCGTACAAACTCAATAGAGAAGCTTGTGCACGTGCACTTGTACCAGCAGGAGTTACACCAGAAAGAGGATTGGGTTCAATTTTTATAGGACGACCTTCACGTGTCTTTACCAGAACACTATTGTAATCACCATCTGTATCTACATAAGTAGATGCATAATAATTTGCAATAGACGCTTCAATTTCTTCAGGTTTATTCAGATATGGAATAGCTTTTTTTACCGGAGCTTCACAGGCAGCCAATGTCACAGCAGCCATCCCAAAACCCATCACCTTCAGAAAGTCACGACGCGAAGCAGGCATAATGTCGGCATTAGCAGCAGCCTCAGTACCTGGCAGTGGCGTTCCTTCCGGAAATTCTCTCTCTGCGTTTTTGACAAAATGAATATCGTTACTTAGCTCTTCAAGACCTTTCCAATATACTTTGTTATTGCCTTCCATAATATATATAGAAACGGATATATTTACGTATGTGAATAATATGAATGAAAGGCAGAGTGACCTGCCTTATATATTGTTAAATTAATAGTGACATTTAGAACACTCGATACCACCAATAGTAGCCACTTTCATAGGCTCCTTGCTGGCATGAATAGCCACTAATTTATCATAATAAGCATTACCTTTGGTATTAACCTCAGTTTTACGGTGGCAATCGATACACCATCCCATAGTCAGAGGAGCAACTTGCTCAACTACTTCCATCTTCTCAATATCTCCATGACAGTTCTGACAGGCTAATCCACCCACATTGGTATGTTGAGAGTGATTGAAATACGCATGATCAGGAAGGTTGTGAACACGAATCCACTCGATCGGCTGATTATTTTCAATAGCAGTGTAGAGTTTCTTAATTTCCGGAGAGGAGTTTTTAATGACACTATGGCAATTCATACAAATATTAGCGGAAGGAATACTTGCATTTTTACCTTTATATACAGAAGTATGACAATATGCACAGTTAATTTTATATTCTCCGGCATGCAATTTGTGAGAATATGCAATAGGCTGCTTTGGAGCATAACCTTGTGCTATACCAATACGCATTACACTATCCAACCCTATTTTACCTAATAATAATACAGCTATGATCAATACTGCGCCTTTTACTACAGCACTTTGCAGTATTTTACCAATGTCAGTACGTTGCTCCAGCAATTCACGATCATCATCAGATAAATCTTTGCGATTGCTTAAGAACTTAGTCAACAATGTAATAATCATTATTAATACAAGCAGCACTAAGGCCAGAACAACCAGCAACGCAACCAGGATGATAGTAAAATATTGTGTTGACAAACCGCTTTCTGCCGGAGCAGCAGTTGCACCACCTTGTCCGTCAGCTTTTGCCTGATCAGCAGTAGGTGCAGCAGTAGCAGCAGATTCCACGTAAGCCAGAATATTGTCAATATCTGCATTTTGCAAATCCGGAAAGGATTGCATTTGCAGCTTATTATATTTGTTAAAAATCTGGTTTCCGTACGCATCTCCACTTGCTATAACAGCAGAAGAATTTTTCACCCACTTGTAAACCCAGTCTTTATTAGGAACTCTTGTCATTACTCCTTTTAATCCTGGACCTACAACTACTTCATCACTGGCAGCATGACATGCAGCACAGTTATTTTTAAAAAGGGCCTCGCCAGCGGCAGCGTCTCCACCCCCAGATGCAGCAGGTGCAGCACCTTGCGCCCATACTGTGCTACAAGTAAGTGCAGCCAGCAATAGTACCATGGAACAACCACGCCAAATAGGGCGTAAATACTTGACTATGTGCATATTAAATTTACTTGGTCTAAGAAGTTTCACTATGAGGTCTTATAATAGGCGTACAAAGGTAGTATCGGTTTTTTTTTTAGCAAATATATTTTTATTACAAAAACAGGTAGATATTACCTCCTTATTACACACCCGCCAAATGTATCTAATAATCAACTACTTGTAAATTATTTTTTCATATAAAATCAATAATTTAGAATCATTTTAAATAAATTCCTACCCAATTAACTACCTAGAATCTACTCCTTTTTTTCATTATTTACCTTCCATACATTAAAAGTGAATATTTATATAATATAAAAGATCTTTTCAGTTGAAAAATCCTTAAAATCTGCTTAGATTTTCAAAGTCTGTAACAAATTCTCTTCCTCTTTAAATAATCCTATTTTTACTAAAATAAAACCAGAAATGCGGTATATACTCGGCATTTGGTGAGGTATACCTATTTTATTTCGTATGTAAGATTTATACACATACTACTCAGTTTTCGGAGGTTACCAATAGGGTTCAATTTCGGATGTAGAGTAACTAAAATCCAGATTGACTATGAATCCGTTTACTGATACATTCAAAACTATGTTTGCAACTGGCAATGCATATGTAAATAAGTCCCAACCCAGTAACGATACAACTAAAGTGAGAACGAATAAAGGTACTTATAATCAGAGAGTAAGCTCTACTACTGTGCGTGTAACGCTGGGAAATGAGATTACTGACTATCATTTGGACTATCGCGAAGGAGAGAAACTGGCTGAGATGGATTTCAATGGATGGACACCACTACATAAGTATTTCGGACGTTTTCAGGAAGAGGTATTCACAGGGATCAAATACAATTACGGAATTACACTAGGCAAAGAGAAGGTAGGAAAATATGTCGAATCTATTATTGAGTACCGGAATGGGAAAATGGTAGGAGAACAAATTTATTTTAATACAGAGGGAGATGTTGTCCGAAAAATATATATTGAGGATATACAGATTAAATTAGAATCTAAAATAGCGGGATAGCCCCCGTTTACAAGATAACGAGTATAATATTGAGCAACCCATAAGTGTCTGAGCAAAAGTAAACTCTCTTCAGCATCCTCTTTGAAGTAATTCAAAGGGGATTTTTTATTTTCAAATCATCCGGTTGATTATAATTTCTGAAAGCAGGATAAGAATCGGATGTAATAGGCAGAAAACAGGGATGACTTTTCTCTATAAAATATTTCATGCTTTGAGAAGGTAATTGGCCTTGTTTTGCTAATATAAGGAACTTCTCCAGAGCTATCTTTGTATAAATTGCACACAGAGGCTCCCATTTTCCTTCCTGCTCAAAAACGAAACAATCATATTTCTCTGAATATTGATAGGCGTCTATTACTTGTTTCAACACAGATTGAGTCATATCAATCATATCACAGGCTACTACAAGCCAATCTCGCTCAGGAAAGCATTGATGGGCAGTAAGTAACCCAGCCAAAGGTCCTTGAACAGATACTGCATCTGTAAGAAGTTTGTCGGAAGAGAGTATAGAGCTGTAGATAGTTTGTTGTTCCTCCCGAACAGAGACCCATACAGAAAATCCCAGAGATTCCAGCTTATCAATGGCTTTCTGTACCCAATACCCATCCGTATGCAACAAAAGTCCTTTGTCAGAGCCCATCCGGGAACTGTATCCTCCACATAATATTAATCCAGCCAGATCTCTGTTTATCATATAGTTACACTATAATATAATTCTAACAATACTGTTACACAAAAATCATACTTCGCTCTTTTCTGATAAATTCTGTTTTTCCAGCTTCACATAGTGGACAACAGTAGGATTCTGGTAATGTGTCAAATGACGTTAAAGCCAGGATGTTAGACTCTGGTTCACCAACCAACGGATCATATACAGAATAACAATGCTTACACTGATACACAAAATCTGGTATAGAAGTTTCACCTGACAGCATGGTTTCTTCAACAGGTTGTGCAAATAAATCTTCGTTTTGCTGGCCGATACGGGTACGTAAATAGGTTTTGCAAAATCGTCTTACCTGTTCTCCAAGGTAAGATTTTAAAAGATTTTTCTCAAAAACGTATAATTTTCGACTATTGGGATTAAAATCATCTGTGTAGAGAATATCATACAAACTTAGTATTGTATAATCGCCAAAACGTAATACCGGCTTTTTACGAATAATTACACAGCCAAACAATTCCGACTTAGGCCGTGTCTGAATAGCAAAACTCAGTCCGAAAGTACGCAGATCATTTGCATCCAGATGTTTTACTAGTTGCTGCTTCAACTCTAATCCTTCTATACTTTCATCTTCTATTTGCCAGTTGAGTTCATTGGCAGCATGACGTACATTAATCTGATGTCGGGTTAGTACTTTATCCCAAACCAATCGGTATTTGGCTTCAATCCCTTTAATAATTAGCGACTTCCAGCTTGTTACACATACCTGCCCTATCTTTGTCTGGTTACAGGCTTTGCATATATCCATCAGAAAGTTTACTGGAAACGATTCATCTCTCCGGTAAATTCCCAACCAGGTTTTATCACCATAGCGATTAAATCCCTCATAATAAGGCAATCGGAATGGTGATAATTCTAAAGGTTCTTTTGCAGGTTTGGCAATGTATTCACATTGTTGTTTTACCAATATGGCTAATTTATCTCCTTCAGCCTGATCGTTTGCATAGAAAGCCACTTTATCCTCCCAGATTATTTTTTCAATTGTTTTGGATACTTGCGGAATATCATTGCTGTAAATCAACTCTTTCCAGGCAAAAATAGAATTGGTTTTAGGAAATCGGACATACAGGTACCAGAAGTGAGCATGAGAAGAGGCTATCCAGTTTATATTACCTGTAAAGAAAGGAGAGAAACTCTGGTTGTTATCTGAGATATTGATTTTTAACTGAGGTCTATAGTCAAATAAATCAAAAATGTCTTTATAGATACCTTCACCCAGCCAGTTATCTGCGCTAAAAATTTCCTCAGCAGGATAAGAACTCACAATATTAGGATACTGTCCGGTGTCAAACTCATAGACAATGTTGTGTTGCTTTAATAAAGTATCAAGCGTCTCATATTCTTCAGCAACAACTTCTATTAATAATTGCTGGCGCAAACCAAAACGGACATGACGCACCCGGGCATGCTCCAGAATCCCCAGAATCTGCTGCAATTGTCCGGCAGGTACGATACCTCCTGTAAAATTGATTTTTACAATATAGGAATGGCGCATAATTTCTTTTCCATTAAAATTTACAATATCAAACTTCCGCTGCTACCTGTAGATGCTTCTCCAGAATAGCCTGTACTTCCGGTCGGCAGGAACCACAACCAAGCCCAGCTCCGGAAGCCTGACACAACTGCTTGAGTTCTGTACATCCTTCCCGAATCTTATTCTGAATATTTCCCTCTCCTACTCCACCACAGGAACAAACGAGTTTTCCCTGAATAGGCTCCGCCTTTTTCCCTGAACGCAATAGCTCCAGTCTCTTTTCGGATAGCTCCATCTTTTTCTGTATGAGATCCTTGAACTCCATAAACTCTGTTTTATCTCCAATCAGAATAGCACCTACCAGCCGATCATTGAGAATGATGCATTTTTTATAATACCGCTTGGCTTTATCAATAAATACGACTTCTTCGTATTCCGGATTATCTGCAGGAGCTTCTGCCATACCCAGGGAACAGAGGTCCGTACCCTGCATTTTCAGAATATTCATCAATAATGATCCTTCATAGTAGGAGGCAATATCTCCATTCAGATAGCGGGCTACCACCTCTGCCTGTTGTTCAGCGGCTGAGGTAACACCATATAAATTCCCTTGAAATTCAGCTATCTCGCCAATGGCATATATAGAAGGATCAGAAGTTTGCAGGTATTCGTTTACCACTACACCTCGTTTACAATGAAGCTCTGCAGCTTTGGCTATCTCAATATTTGGAGAAGTTCCAATTGCAGCCACTAACGCCTGGCATTGAATAACGCGACCACTTTTCATCCGTAATCCTTCAATGGTATCTCTCCCCAAAAACGCCTGAATCTCATCGTTGTAGTAGACATCAATCCCTTTATCTACTAGTTCTTCATGTAATAACTGACTTCCCAAGACATCCAGTTGTTTGCCCATTAACCTGGAGACACGATGCACAACAGTTACAGAGAAATTGATCTCCCGTAAAGAAGCAGCCAGTTCAATTCCTAGTAGCCCACCTCCTACTATTACTACATGTGAACCAGGTTGAAGATGCTTCTTAAAGCTATCAGCATCATACCGGCTTCGCATAGTAAAGATACCTTTCAGCGGAGGTACATCTCGTAATGTAGCAGCTCTGCTACCTGTTGCCAGAATTAACAGATCATAGGAATGCCAGTTTCCATTACTATCCAATACTCTTTTACTACTCCTGTCAATCTGTTCAATGCTTACACCCCGATGCAGCCGGATACGGAGATCATCTTCTTCCTCATCTTTCATCTTTACCAGTTGTTCCCATTTCTGGTGTCCACTGATATAATCCGGAAGCATTACCCGGTTATAAAACGGAAAATTTTCTTTGCTGAAAGTCGTGATCTCATCTTCAGTATTCAAGGCCCTGTACGATTTCACAAATCCAAAGGAACCGGCTCCTGCGCCGACTACGATAATCTTCTGTCTGATTTTCTGGTATTTCTCTACCTGAACGGCACAAAATTTAAAATCAGGCTCTTTGGATTTCGGATCAACCAGATTGTTTGTGAGATTATTGGCTCGATTCAGATCACTATTCAGGACTTTTCCCCAATGCATGGGTAGAAATACAACACCTCTTTTAATATCTTCCGAAAACTTTGCTTTTACACGTACTTGTCCTCTTCTGGTAGTGACATCCACCAGATTTCCATCTTCGATTCCTCTCAGAGCTGCATCGTCCGGATGAATTTCCAGAAATGCTTCTGCAATATGCTGATTCAGTTTATTTACCTTTCCTGTTTTACTACGGGTATGCCATTGATCGCGGATTCTTCCTGTGGTAAGTATCAGAGGAAAATCAGCATCCGGGAGTTCTGATTGATTCTCATCGGGAACTGTATGAATGACAGCCTTTTGGGTAGCTGTGTAAAATTTTTTATCTGTAAATAGTCCAGTCCCTTTTGTCTCATTTATGGAAGTCAAAGGCCACTGAACCGTTTTTTCTTTCAGAATAGTGTAATTTAGCCCATGAATGTCAATGTGTGTACCTTTGGTAAGGGCACAATGCTCCAGATAGATTTCCTCTGCATTTTTATAGTCAAATCCTTTGTAGCCCATTTTGCGGGCAAACCGACAGATAATTTCAGCATCTGGTAGTGCTTCTCCCGGGGCTTCTGTTAGTTTATGCAGATAGGAAATACGACGCTCTGCATTGGTCATTGTGCCTTCTTTTTCTGTCCAGGCAGCAGCAGGAAACACTACATCGGCATATTTGAGTGTTTCGACCTTGTTGGAAATGTCCTGTACTACAACAAATTTTGCCTTTTTAAGTGCTTCTTCTGCTATTCGTACATCCGGCAAACTAATCAATGGATTGGTACATATAATCCAGACAGCTTTTAGCTTGCCTTCGTTAAGAGCCGAAAACATTTCAGTAGCTGTTAGGCCGGGTTTGGGAGAGATCTGCGTTCCGCCCCAGAACTTCTGCACTTCTTCCCGATGAGCAGGATTTAGTAAATCCCGGTGAGCAGGCAACAGATTTGATAGCCCACCTACTTCCCGGCCTCCCATTGCATTGGGTTGACCAGTTAGTGAAAAAGGTCCGGAACCAGGCTCTCCAATGTGTCCGGTGATCAGGTTAAGGTTGATCAGACTCAGGTTTTTATTCACGCCAATCACACTCTGATTCAGTCCCATTGTCCACATAGTCAGAAAGCCTTTGGCATCTCCTATATAGCCTGCTGCTTTACGAAGCTCTTCTTCTTCTATTCCACATAATTCTGCTGCTTCTTGAATACTACGACGCATCACTGACTCCCTATACACCTCATAGCCTTCGGTATGGTTTTTCACAAAATCAGCATCAATATCTCCCTGTTCGATCAGGAGTCGTCCCAGAGCATGATTCAGAATTACATCTGTGCCCGGATTGATTTGCAGATGCACATCCGCAATGGCACATGTTTGAGTCCGACGAGGGTCAGCAACAATAATCTTTACATGTGGATTAGCTGCTTTATGGGCTTCTACCCTACGCCAGATAATCGGGTGACACCAGGCAGGGTTAGCTCCTGTTACATAAATACAATCTGATAACTCAATATCATCATAGCAAACCGGAACACTATCTTCACCCAATGACATTTTATAACCTACCACAGCCGAACTCATACACAAACGGGAGTTTGTATCAATATTATTGCTCCCGATAAATCCCTTGATCAGCTTATTGATTACATAGTATTCCTCTGTAAGACATTGTCCGGAAGCATAAAAGGCAACAGAATCAGGTCCATATTTGTCAATCAACGTACGAAATACCGCTGCGGTACGTTCCATAGCATCGTCCCAGCTTACCCGCTGACGTGGCATATTTTTGTTAAACCGCATTTCCGGATAGAACAGTCTGTCTGACTTATCCATCACGGTATAATGCAGATTCATCCCTTTGGAACATAACATCCCACGGTTTACCGGATGGTCAGGATCTCCCTCTACAGTTAGCTTGCCCATTTTGTCTTTCCGGACAATGACGCCACACCCTGTACCACAATAACAGCACGTCGATTTGTATTCCATGTATATAGGGATTTTGCTCGTAGAATCTATAAAGTCAGAAAAACCTGCGAGAAAAGTAAGTCAAACCTTTGGGAGGCACGACTTACTCTCACAGAAACAGCTTCATGAATGGCTATACATAGAGTTATAGCGTTGGCATCATATAGCACCAGCCGTTTGTGCGGCAGTTTCGGGCTGAGCTACTTTATCAAAACGGGTAAGAAAAACAATTAATGCAACTACGGTTACAATGGCACCTATATACATAAATGCCTGAGCATAGGTAATGGATTCAGCCTTGAACAGGAAACCAAATAACATCCCTCCTACATTTCCTCCTGCTCCTACTATTCCAGCTACAGTACCAACATGCTTTTGATTAATAAAAGGGACAATCGCATAGGTGGTTCCGTTAGCCATTTTCAGAAACATAGCAAATGTCAGCATGGCTACAATAGCGAAGCCTAATGTATTGGCTTGTGAAAATAATACCAGTCCCAAACCTTCCAGAGCCAGCACAATCCCCAATAACCAACCTTTGCCTTTCATACCATATTTATTTCCTACTTTATCAGCAATGATACCTCCTACAGCTCTGGCAAACAGGTTCATGCCACCAAATACACCAGCCCAGAAACCGGCAGAGGACTGATCCAACTTAAATGAATCGACAAAATGCAGTGTGGCGACTCCATCAAATGTAATTTCCATACCAAAGCAAACAGCATACGCAAAAGCCAGTGCCCATACCCTCCAGTCAGCCAACACTGCCCATGAGAACTTCTTACTTTCCCGTTTACGGTTGATTTCTGAAAAATTTCCGGCAGGAGTATCTTGTGTAAAGAAATAGTAAATCACTGCCATAACCAGCAACATCACTCCCGGAACAATCATAGCATATCGCCAGGCATCATGTTTGGTATAGCCTGCCCCTACAATGGCAGCAAAAATCAACGGCATTACCATCAACGTCACACCACCACCCAGATTGCCCCATCCACCAGCAACAGCATTGGCAGTTCCTTTTATCTTAGGGGCAAACATGGTGGTTGTATGGTACTGAGTAATAACAAACGAGGCTCCGATGATGCCAATGGCTAACCGAAACAACAGAAAAGAAGTATAGTCATTGGCAAGTCCAACCAGCATGACCGGAATGGATCCTATCACCAGTAAAGCTGTATAGGTTTTTCGGGGCCCCCAGATATCACACAAACGTCCGATAAGAAGCCGGGCAAAAATAGTAGCAGAAACAGCGGCAATTACGGTGTTTCCAACTTGTGCTTTGGTTAAACCTAAATCTTCGCGAATAGTGGGCATCAATGGCGCCAATCCAAACCATCCGAAAAAACAGGCAAAGAATGTAAGCCATGTAATGTGGAAGGTACGCATCTGTACCCCTTTAAAGCTGAGGACATTTAGTTTCTCCAGAGGTTTATTACTTAAATTCATCATAGTTTTGTTTTAGCTTATTAAGTATTTTATACTATTCAAAAACGACTCTATATTTAAACCTACATTTTCAAAACATATCTACTTTTTAAAAAATACATAGCAAAAACAAACGATATTAGACTAAAAAATTATATTTTCTCAAATAATGGCTTTATTTTTTAACCTAACCAAATTTAAAAACATACTTTATTTGCACAAAATTTTATTGAGTATTTTTAACTAAAATTTTGCACTTTATTTAAAACACACAATCGAAAATCAGTTTTATTATATTTATCAAAATAAAACACTATGAACCTGTATTTGATTAGAATATTATATGCCAGAAAAAGCAAATCTCTCTGCAGGCATTTCAGTGTCTGAAACAAATGAAAGAGGCCACACAAAGAGATTTTTCACTTATTATTTTAAGAAGATATGAGCAGTAGATTGGCATGATAGCCTTATTCCACCTCATCCTCAATCGAAAACTTATCCAGCAATAAGCTTAGCAGCTTGTCATGTGTCTCCATATAGAGAGGATAATGTACAATTTCTTTCTTATTTCGGGGACGCTCCAGAGGCACATCGACAATTTCTTTGATAGTAGCTGCAGGTCCATTGTTCATCACTACTACACGATCTGCCAGGAATATCGCTTCCTCAATATCATGTGTTACCATAATAATGGTCTTGTTGCGATTATCCAGATTCCATAATTTTAATAGTTCTACATGCATATTGCTTTTGGTCAGTGCATCCAACGCACCAAAAGGCTCATCCAGCAACAGAATACTCGGATTTATGGCAAATGCCCGTGCAATAGCCACTCGTTGTTTCATACCACCTGAAAGCTGACCTGGCAACTTGTCTTTATGCTCATAGAGGTGAACCATCTTCAGATTTTGCTCTACATGGTCCTTCTTTTCGGCACTGGACATATCTTTCATTACCGAGTCAACTGCTTCATAGATATTCCGATATACAGATAGCCAGGGCAACAAGGAATAGTTCTGAAAAACAATGCCTCTGTCAGGACCGGGTCCTGTTACCCGTTTGCCATTGGCAATTACTTCCCCATTGCTTGGTTTTACCATACCACTGATCGTATTCATCAGGGTAGATTTACCACAGCCTGAATGCCCGATCAGAGCCACAATCTCTCCTTTCCGGATATCCAGGTCTATACTTTTAACAGCTGTATAGATTCCTTTGGGCGTTTTGAATGATACAGTAACATCTTTAATGGAGACACTGGTTTGTGGTTGTGCCACCACTTTATGAAAGGCACTGGCAGAATCAACCATCTTTGCTAATACCTGTTTGTCTGAGTTATCCATAGAAGAACCGGCTTGAGGGGTTGCATAGTTATTTTGCATCATAAGAGAAAGCCTTTTGAAGTGAAGAGAAAAATTTATCGAGTATGAATCCTACAATACCGATGATCAGGATAGCCACAATAATATGTGTTGTCTTGCCTGCATTAAAGCCCTCTTCCCAGACAAAGAACCCTAGTCCATCTCCACCGGAGAGCATTTCCCCAGCCACAATGACCATCCAGGCTACTCCAATACTTAGTTTTAATCCTGTCACAATATGGGGCAGACTATAAGGCAGCAAAATGCGGGTAATATATTTCCAGACAGAAAAGCCAAACGCCTTGCCTACATTCTTGTGATCCTGAGGGATAGAAGCTACTCCAAAGGCAGTATTGATAAGTGTAGGCCACAAAGAGCAGATGAAAATCATAAAAATAGCAGCCTTTGAGGAAGGATTCATCAGTCCGTCGCCGCCTCCGGTAGCAGAAAACACGGCTAGTCCTAATGGATACCATGCCAGAGGAGATACCGGACGCAGAATCTGTACAATAGGATTGATCAGGCTCATCATAAACTTGCTGGAACCTAATAATAATCCCAATGGAATAGCGATTAAACTACCTAATCCGAAGCCAATCCCTACCCGCATCAGCGAACCAATCAGCTTTGTTCCAATACCTTTTACATCCGGATCATTCTGAAAAGGATTAGCAAAAATTTCACTCAATACATCCAGTGTCATCAATGGAGTGGGTAATGGATACCTCTCCACCAGATCGGTTGCTTCGGGATTGCGGTTACACCAGGCTATCAATGTCCATATTCCCAGCAGCAACAATATACTTCCTACAAAATAGAGCACAGGCATCCAGATGCGTAAAGAGAATAATTTGGTCATACAGCAGTCTCCCTCCTGCCTCCCTGATTGGGGAGGGCTTACCGGGAGAATAGTAAGTTTTTTGGTACGTATAGTGAGTTGAATAAAGGATCAGGCTACCTATTTTTTAGCCAGCGACACATACTGTTCCGGATTATTAGGATCAAAAGGTGTAGGATCGATGGTGATCTTAAACGGTTTCATATCATCACCAGGCAAAGTCACATTCATACTTTTTGCTACTTCATTATACAGGTCATCCAGTACCAGCTTTTCGGCAATAGCCTTATATTCAGGATCGGACTTCAGGTAGCCAAAACGTACATATTGTGCCATAAACCAGATGCCATGCGATTTACGGGGGGCATTCACAAAACCATTGTTAAAGAATGTCATGTAGTCATCTTTGTATTTTTGCACACCCAGATCACATCCCAGATCGTTAGATCCTAGCAAACGGGCTTCAATGACAGCCAGAGGTGCATTGACATAATTGGGTTTGGTCAACCATCCGGCAGCTTTTTTGCGGTTACTCATATTGTCTAGCCATTTACAGGCTTCCAGAATTGCTTTCATTACGTTTTTCAGATCTTCTTTGCTGGCTTCTGCAAATTCTTTGTTTACCACCAATGCCTTTTCAGGATGGTGCTTCCAGATATCCTGACTGGCAACATGGGTAAATCCGATATTCTGAGTAGCAGCTACTCCATTCCAGGGTTCACCTACACAAAAACCTTCCATATTGTCGACCTTCATATTGGAAACCATTTGAGGAGGAGGAATTGTGATGATGCCAACTGATTTTTGATTAACTCCACAGGCAGCAAGCCAGTTACGAAGCCAGATATCATGTGTACCACCCGGGAACGTCATGGCAAAAGTCACTTCTTTCTTAGCCTGAACAGCTTTTACTGCCGGGGCTACTTTTTTGTATTCTTTAAAACCAGCTAGTCCGCAAAACTCTTTGGAGAGAGTGATACCCTGACCATTGTTATTCAACACCATAGCGATTTTCATTTCAGCACCCGGCTTTCCTCCTACGCCTGTATAGACTGAAAATGGCATACTAAACAGACAATGCGCTCCCTGTAATTCTCCATTTAGGATTTTGTCACGCACATTGGCCCAGGAAGCCTCTTTGCTTAACTGTACTTCTACTCCATATTTCTGAAAAAATCCCATTTCTTTGGCAACTACCAGTGGGGCACAATCGGTAAGCGGTATAAAACCCAGCTTAATTACCTTTTTAGGCGCATTTGGACCTGCGGCAGAAGAAAGCATCAATACTACCAGAGCAAATACTACTGTTTGGACAACTGTCTTTATTTTTTTCATGATCAGATTCAGTTAAGGTTGAAAAGTTCAGGCAATAGAGTGGTCGGAAAGGTAGAATCTACCCTTAGGCACTACTCAGTATGTAATGAAAGAATAACTTATTGCTTAATGGCAACAGGTTTGGCAAAGAAGAAATCCGGACGGATATTGATCATCAGATAGGCCCATTGCGGACTTTGGTCAGCCTTATCTACAGATCCCAGTTTGGCATACTCCAGTGTGTTAGTTGCTTTCATAAAGCAATATCCCAGCTCCAGATTAGTAAACTTACTGAGGTTATAGTTTACAATCAGATCCACTTCGCTTCCCATACCATTGCTAAAGCGGGTGCTGGCTTTGCCATCTGTTCCTTTCAGGTATTGGGACTTAACCAGCGAAAAATGATGGTAGTCTAATGCGATAAAGAAATCTTTGGCAGTATACTTTGTTTTGAAGTAGATGTTATTCAGGCCACCAACTGCAGAACCTGTTCCTACATAGAAATAATCCATATATCCCCAGAACTTGTGTGGTGTACCATACAGCGGATCAAAACGATTGTCAGTAGTAGATATAGAAGCAGCACCTGTACCTCCTCCAACAGCTTCATTGCCGGACAGATAATCCCAACCAGGGCCAAAGCTGAATTTACCTCTCTGGAATGTCAGCGCTACTGTATAGTGACTGGCTTTCAGATTTCTTCCATCTTTATTCTTTCCACTTTGCCAGTAGGCAGCCGCTGTTATATTGGTTTTAAAGCCAGAAGCATTGCCAATAGTCTTATTAATCATCAGTCCATAGGTGATACGGCTGTTTACACCTGTCTGATCATATCGGCGTCCATATACATAGCCTGTATCAGCTCCGGAAATATTGCGGATAGAGTCAGAACGATACTTACTAAAATCATCTTTGAAGAGCAGTCCGGAAACTTTTGTCTGACCAAACTTACGACTCACATACAGAAACTGCATGGACTTGTACATCTGATTCATGCCATTGGTACTAGGATTGTTAGCCAGACGCAGGCTCCCTCCTTTTCCATTAGTAGGGATAAAGCCACCAGGCACAGCGACAAGATTTCCTTTGGTATCTGTAGTGTAAGCAGGTACATTGGCCGCTACATAGTTTGTCCCCGTAACGCCAAAAGCATCGGTATTCTGATTAAAACCAGCCCCCAGATCAACCTGCCAGCCTTTGTGTTGCGCTTTGAGTAAGGCAGCATCATGGCGACGAGCCTGCTGCAACCAGTCCAGGTCACCGAGCAACCGCACATCATCATAGATAAGCGTCTGACGGCCAATTTTAAAAGAGAGATTTTCTACCAGTTTAAATTTAATGGTAGTATCAGCACTATTAGCCAGTGTTACTTCTCCCCAGGCTTCATGAACCATAAAGCGGCTCCCATCCGCATTACTAATAGAAGAGGCATCCTGTCCCCATACCCGCACATCCTGTACAGAAAAATTGAACAGCAGCCGATCCCATTTATAGCCAAATGCCAGACGAGCGCGTTGAGAGGTAAAAAATGCAGGTTTTGCACCTTTCAGATTCAGGGTACCTAACCCATCCCGTAACTCAGTGCGAGTACGTAATTGCCCTGAAAGTGTAAACTGCGCCGAAGCCTGACTGAGTGAGCAGAACGTTACAAAAAGGGCAATCAAGCCTTGAAAATGTAACTTTTTTGACATACCTTTGTGTGGTTTTAAGTTAGAACTAATTTTAAAACTATCGTTTGCCTTGTAGAGACCGCCATCCCTGCAAGGCTTTTTTATTTTTACCTATCAGGCCGCCACCTGATAGACAAAACATAGCCGTTACCATTTTTCTATATGGAAAAATGAGTCCAATACTATTTTACAAAGACACAGAAAATCTTCCTCTCCAGGAGAGTTACTTTTGACAACTTTCAGCTGCGGCTCTAGCTTATGTTGTCGATTTCAAAGGGGCTAAAGTATACTAAGTAATACTACCTACTATCTGCGATTAAAAATACGGCATTTCATATATAACACAAAATTTTAACACTGTTTTTTTAACAAAAAACACATAAAAAATAAGTATAAAGACTTAAATCAATATTAAATTGTGATTAACCATAGTTAAATATAACTATTTTCATATTTTTAAAAAATAGGTTTGTTTTTAACCCATTAATTACCAAAATTTTAGTTAACAATCATTTTACACTATTAAAACTAAAGTGCAAGATCAATATAAAACAGTATATCTTACTTTTAACGTTCATTTTTTAACCTTGTCACAACATAAAATACATTATCTATAGCTTTCTGACATAAGTATATATTACAACTCCTTTCACATACCTAGCACATACACTTATGATAGTAAGTAATTATCGCTATTCTCCTTTATCAGTCATCTGAAAACAGCATGTCCCACTCGGTCCTTCTGAAAGAATCTCTCTCACCGTTGTCGGGACACGTGTGTCCCATAGAGCCTTCTTTGGTTTATAAGAGAAAAACACTCCAATCGGAAAGGTCGCCGGTCTTGCCACGAGGTTCTTTCAGAAGGACAGGAAGGGAAAGTTGATTTGAGGAGGACAGGAAAAGAATTTCAGAATCGCAGATTAAAAAGATTACTCGAATTTCACGAATTGAGCACTCTCCTAGGTTGTGTATTACTCCTAACCTAAATGAAGGGAAACAGGTCATTGGTAAGCACACAATGACAGAAAAAACACTTTATCCATGAAAATCCTATAATCTGTGTCATTTATGATTTAAGACAACAGTTTACATGATAAAGGATTGATAGTGAGCTCTGTTACAGTTGTTACAGTATGTTACAGTATGCGTTACAGTTGTAAGCACCTGTAAATGAAGCATGTTACAGTTGTTACAGTAAACTCTCACGTGTATATTATATTATATAGTAATATATAAGAGAAAAGGGCTTTTGTGTTCTTCTAGAAAGTTTGACAATGTATAAAATACCGTAACAACTGTAACATCGTTGATTATCAAACAATTGAACTGTAATTTTCAACTGTAACAACTTGCAACAACTGTAACAGCACAATGGCTTCATTCATTAAAAAGAAAAGACCATCAATTCTGCTGACTCTTAAAATGACTTTTACATATACCTGCTTCGATGTATAGTAAGAGTATGACTTGAATTATACGTACGAGACTTTTTGCATTGAATTCTGCTCAAAGAGATCTCTTGCGGTTTATTCTATGCAAAAACTTTTCTGCGGTTTATTCGACGCATCAGCAATTTTGCGGTGAATTCCAGGCAAAACTATTTTCTTACAAGCAAATCGGACAGACTTTTCACTAAATGTCTTGCGTTAAATTCACCGCAAGACGTCGAACTGCATATTATTCCGCTCAAGGAACTGATATGCCTCTAATTATGCGCACAATAAAATAATGAATAAGGGTTTAACTCTTCATAGTAAAGTAGTTCTCTCAATAGTAAAGTAGCAGCCAATTACACAACGGGAGTTACAGGGGTAGTTGACCGGATTTCATCCAATCCCCACAGTACCATCACTTCATTGGTAAACAAACGCATGCTTTCCGGGTCTTGCATCAGCGTATTACGTGCCTGTATCCAGTTGTCAATCTTTTCCTCGCCATACATATTCCGGATTCGTGTGTGATCCAGACGCAATACTTTTCCCCAATGAAATGAGTGAGGTATATGCTGTCGCTCTAATTCATCCCATACCTTGTTATAAAACCGATATGTCTCATCTGACATAACACTGTCCAGCTCTACTACACAGGTAATAGTAAAATGAGTAAAACCCAGTGTAGCCTGTGTACCTTTCACAAAACGGAAAGCCAGCACTCCGGCAAAAGGCCCATAGTGAGTATTTAGGTCAATGAGTAGCTCCCTTACCTGATTCAGAGCAGAAAGAGGTATGCCAATGGCAGCACTTAATACTTTACCATGTAGGTCAGTATTACTAAACATTTCCGCATGGGTGCCAAATACCTTACTATAGGGCTTATAAGATCCTCCAATGACCGCATTCACCAAAATAGGTACCACAGCAGGCAATGCCTGAGAGATTGTTCCTATAAATGAAGGTGCATCATCTCCAGGGCCTATACCCGGCACTGCCATGGATGGTGGAATATAATTGTCCTCATAGTCTCGCTTATACATAACCGTCACATAGGCTTTGTGGTTGGGGTCATACTGGTTGACAAGTACCTGAAAATGATACGGACGTTCACTCCCGTATGGCAAAAAGGAATTGGCAAAAGAGAGCGACTCCATCAAGGTGTACAGTGTATTATCCATGGGTACGCTGAGCCGATAGGATTCATACAGAAAGAGTGGCACGGTCTCTATCATTACTCCATGAATAAATCCAAAACAGCCGAAGCTAACCAGAGCTGCATTGAATAAGGCATCGTCTTGTACTCTCTCAGCATGCAGATTTGCCACAAAAGCATCTGACACAACCGGATACGAACGTCTTTCCAGCCAGATATGCCGTGTAGGGCTTACAATCAGATGCAGGCCAACAACATAGTCTGCCACCCCACCTATATCAATAGCCGACCCATGTGTCCCTGTAGATAAGGCTCCGGCAATGGTTTGGCCATTACTGGCTCCGGATGTTTTCAGTGACCGTTTTCGTCGTCGGAGGCGTGTACTTAACTCCTGTATTGAAACCCCACATTGCGCAAAATAGAGGTCATCCGGTGATTTGGCATAGGCAGATGATACATTGTTAAGGCTGATTCGAAAGGTCAGGTTCAGCGGTTTGGTATTCAATAAAATGCCATCACTGGCCGCAATTTTGGTCCATGACCATTCTCCACCCAGCACACGGGTTCGTTTGCCATTTGCAATAAACTGCTTCATCAGTTGCTGTATACCTGCTGTTACATCATTGTAATCAGCCAGTATATCCATAGTACTTTCATCAGCCAGATCATAGAGATCCTCTATATTCTGGGTAAAGGTTTCGTGCCGGTTTACCCATTTCCTGGCACCTGTGCGACTGATAATCATAGATTGGAATAAGTTAAGTTAGGGAACGTCTCCTTCGCGGGGACAGGGTTTGGCACACTTCCATTCAATCTTCACCGGAGACCATATCCCCAGCGAAGCAACCGTAATCAGCGAATACCCAAAACTGGTAGTAACCCGGACCTCGTCCAGGCTATGAATAGTGAGGCTATCACAATTAGTGGCCACTACATCAATGCCGTTAGTGCGTTTCTGTACAGCTCCCCAAAAGAAGGAATGAACCGTTTTGTGATGGTAATTGGTAGCAGGATCATAATGAGCAGAGGCTATCCGATAGTGATAGCAACTTTGCAGGGAATAGCAAAGCAGTACACATAGTGCTATTCGCACTACGTAAGAGGTGATTTTTTTCATATCTGGTTAGATTAAAAATCCCTATACTACACCCGCCCAGGTATGTATAACCTAAGGCTGGGTATTTCCGAAAGTCTGCTCCATAGCATCGTTAATGGCGAGTAAGTCAAATACTTTGGCAGGATTAGATGCCTTACGTAACTGTACATGTGGTATATCCGGAAAACTTTTCCAGAAATACCCAGCATCCAGCCCCAGCTTTTTAGCTTCGCCAGCATAGATCATATATCCATTGATACCATTGACTACCTCTGTGGCACTCCATACAGCCTCATTGTTCACTACCCAGAAGCAATCCATCGCTTCCCCCCACTGATGCCACGACAAACCTGGAATAGCATTGGTTACATGATCCCCATGCTGAGGTCCAACGACCTCCAGGCAATGTGCCAGAAACAAGGCATTTTTCTGCTTTAACTCGTTTATTTTTTTTCGGATTTCTTCGATGGTTCGGGACTGTCTCCAATATCTTGCCTGCACAAAAGGAGAACGCAGGGTTTCATTGGGACGCATGACTACTCCGCGAAGTTTACAGTTCTCAAGTAGTGCCTGCGCTTTTTCTTTAAACTCAGGAGTGAGCACATCCAGACTGGCTGCCATAAAAATTGTTGCTTAGATCAAAAACGGTGTTACAAATATTCTCTTTACTCTTAGCAAACCTAGCACAAAGACTGACTACCTGAAAGGTAACAATAAATAAATACAATACACACATTTACAGGAAGTTATTTAAGAGAACATACAAGCATTAGATAGAATCCATCAACATAACACAACTAGTAGCACATATCAAAGCCTTTCAAACAAAACTTCTGGGGTAAGCGGGGATTAATGGGGTCAGATATGGGGTATGTTTAACTAGTTGATACAGAGACGGGGTAAGAGGGGTGCCATTTTCTGACAAAAACTCTCCCGGACAAACGGGAATAGAGGGGTATGTATATACTATATATAGTGTTTTTTATATTATTCTCTATATACATATATAAGGGAATCCTACCCCGCTTACCCCCGCCTCTGTATCAACTAGTTAAATATACCCCAAATTCTACCCCTATCCTACCCCATCTTACCCCACTTACCTAAAATACAGCACATCGTATAAAGTATTACAAAGCCTTACGCATATATGGTCATTCGTTTTTTATTTCTGATAATACTCATTAGTACAACTATACAATGTACATCTCATACAGAAACCCAGTCTCAGGTTGCCATTCCAGAAACGAAGCAAACTACTGACACAATAGCAACACCAAAAAAGAAAGTAAGACCGATAACACCTCTCAAACAAATAGAGATACCAAGACAAGATACACTAGCATTCTTCAAAAACTTATTTCCAGAAATTCCCCTGCCCTACTCGTTAGATCAGCAACAGATTGAAAATTCGATATCTTATACAAATGCTATTGATACATTTCTAGTTAAGAAATATTTCATAGACTCAGTAGCTGATAACGACAATGGTCTATTTATCAGGTATAGATACTATCCTGTAGGATTATTCAATCTAAAAAATGGCAAATTTGCGGTGATTATCCTAAGCAGAGGTGGAGCTGGAGGGCAAGAAGATCGTTATTACTTTTTGTCATTCCTTTCTACAGGCAAAAAAACAGATCAGTTACTGATTGGTCAAGCAATAGCTGATTGTTCTTTTGAAGACCTAATTACAAGTCGGATAGATACCAATGCAAACATATATCTCCTGCATCAGAGATACACTATAAACTGTGAAACAGAAAAGGCTAAACTGACTTTGTCTCAAAATGAATCCGTAATTCCAAAAATCATTTCTTCAGACTAACAAATACATTTCATCAAAGTGCTTTAAACCCCCACAGGCTTTTTATTACCTACAGTATTTATATTAGAAATACTCTTTATCTGATACAAGTGTAAGAAATAGCAGAAACACGGGATTTTTTTACTGTACAAACCCACTACCTTTACTGCACAGTTTATTTTTCAGGTATTCTCAGAAAAATTAACAGAATAACCGGCTCTGAGCCTCCTATTCGACCCGTTACTGCCAAATCAAATCATAGGACCAGATTACTGTATTACATATTTTGTTTATTCATGAGATTCTATTCCCTACTTCTGTATATAGCAATTACAACTCTCTGCATTGGCAATTCATTTGCTCAAAAGTCTGAGAAAGAAGACCCTAAGTTAGGCCCTAACCCTGTATATTTCCTGGATAATGCAGAAGTGATGCCAGATACGTTGAGTTTGCCTAGCCTGGGTAATATTATCAATGTTTTTGTATATTATGATCATGATGCAATAAAACGCGCAGGAGCAAAGGCAAAAGATGGTGTGGTGTATATTGAAACAATGGCGTATGTGCGAAACCGGTTTGTAAAGCTGCTTCGTAACTATTCCAGTGCTTATGACAAATTATATGCACAATCAGGTAGCGATAGCTCATTTCAGTACATACTGAATGGAAAGGCGCTGAAAAAATATGATGAAGGGGATCTGGACATTAAAAACAAACACCTGATTCAAAGTTTAGAGGTTATTACAGCAGATCAGCTACGTACCAGATATAATATCACAGATAAACAGGCGGGTGTTGTCCTTACAACTCAGAAAGACAAACCTGTCCGCTCTGGCCATAAAAAAAAGTAAAAGACCCAATTTACCCTTCATAAAAAACTCCTTCCCATACAGGAAGGAGTTTTCTTTTAACCAGTAAGTTCTTCTCTAAAATACAGCCTCTTCCAGTTAGTTGCCAACAGGGCTAATTATCTCTATTGCTTTCTCCAAAATTTCATCTCTACCTGTTCTTATTCCTTGAATTGTCGGTTTAATTTCCATATCAGGTACAATTCCAATCCTTTGAGTTTCCTTTCCGTCAGGATAATACACCCCAATGCCACTAATCATTGTACTTATTCCACCAGGCAAGTAGAATTGTGACACATTACCGTCTGCCCCTGCTGTTGTCGAACCAATAACGGTTGCATTTGGATGAACCCGATAAGCCATGGCATGAAACTCTGCAGAGCTTTGTGAAACTTCATTGAGGAGAATAACTACCTTCCCTTTGTAAGGAGTTTTGTTTTTCGTTCCTGTATTTAACGGCTTGGCAAAAGTAAAAAGACCTGGACTTTCACTACTCCCATGTGTAAATTTAACAAACGGAGTACTTTTTGACAGCAAATAACCGCTTAAATCATGAATAGGGAAATCTGAAGGATAATTTCTCAGGTCGATAATTAACCCTTTGGTATTTTCTATTTGCTTCCAGATTTCAGGAAGATATTTTCTTTTAAGAGAGCCGTTGTTTATATATGAGATATCCTTATTTATGAGCTTAAAACAAGTGTCTGTAACCTGATATTTACTGTAAATGTTAATATCCTTCAAAGTATAGGTTTTTACTATTTTGGACTCTGTTTTTCCATCTCTTATAAATTCTATGCTAATAATAGAGTCATTAGTCCTTAGTAGTTTTGAGGCAATATCTCTTAACTTGGTTGGGTAATTTGAAGCAGGGGAATAGTTTACCCTCTCTTTTACTAGTTGCTCAACAGGTCTATTATTTATAGCTAAAATCACATCACCAGGTAGTAATTGTGTTTCTTTTCCTAGTTTCTCATCATAAAAGCCTGTAACAACAGGTTTACTTTCAACAAAGGTTAGTTCAGCAGCAGCATAACGAAGCCCGAAATAATGATTTAATGCTTCATTGCGACCCCAAACATTTGCATGAGTGTCATGAACCCGACCGATCAGTTCCAGAACAGTAAGCGTGTAGTGTGTTTCTTCTTTTGCTTCAAGAAATTTAGGTATAAATTCTTCTAATACATTTTTCCAATCTTCTTCGATTAAATTTCTATAAGGGAAATAATAGTGAATAATATTCCAATATCTATACAAAGCCAAAAGACGAAAACCTGCATCAGGGTACTTTATTGATGAATAAGCATTCTCATGCGTAAAGTCAGGATTACCCACTTGCGTTTGTAAATCTATATAGTAATGTTCCTTCGTTCTATTCGCATTTTTAACTTTTACCAGTAAGGAAGTAAGGTCATCTGAAAAACTGGAATTCCTAATCCAAGCTAAATCAGGTGCAATTTTTACTTCTGATAACTTACCTATTGTTTCTTTGCCTTGTGAAAACTCACCCAAACTTTCTATCCATTTTACCAGGATGTCATCACGAGTATGTTCGTTGTCAGAATTCAGAACTTTCGGAAGAATTCTAAAAAGTTCATAATCCCAATTGTATTCTCCTTTTGCAATAGCAGGATGATAGTATTTTAAAAAGCCCCAAATTAAACCAAGGGTCTTTAGATTCTTGATTTGGCCTTTCTCAACAGAAATGTTTGTAATCGGCGATCCCTTGTCAAACTCTTTATCTTTTTCGGCACGAAACACTTTTCTTTCAAAGGGTTTGAGGTCGTTGACATCTTTCCCATCAATAGTTATACTCAGATTATCTAACCACATTTTGCCTTTTCCTACTAATAATCCCCCAACAACAATTTGTTTTGTTTTTTCAGGATTCATATCAAGGGTTATTTCATATTTTTTCCAGTCAGTTGTTCCTTTTACACCATTTTTTTTCATATTGTCAAAAGCAATAGAGGGATCAATTCTCATCCAAAGACCAGCATATCCATCTGTCACATTCTCGGTTTTAATATACCCCGTAAGGGTTATTTTCTTACCTGGGTAGTTATCGGGAAGTGTAAAAGCCCAAGCCTTGAAGTCTTTATCTCCGTCTTTAAACTCAATAGAGACAGCATATTTTCCGCTTTTTAGAGTAAGGGAATCGAGGGAAATAGTATAATTTGGACTCCCAAAATTGTTCCAGCCGATGGGAATTCCATTTTTAATACCTTCAAAGTCAAAATTAAATTTTGAAGAAATTTCTTTCGTCTGGCAATACGAAGCTATTGAAACTAATAAGATTAAAAATGTCAGGGATGTTTTTTTCATTGTTGTCCATGTTTTAAACTGTTAACTTATGTTTCATTTCGATGTGTATAATCATGTCTTTATAAAGCCACAATCTATAGTAGAATATACTTACATCTTGAAGAGGGACCAGTTACATACTTTACAAACAACCAGACCTAATAAAAGACGCTAAACATATTTTACAGAAGTAACTAATCGAAAGAGCTATCCAGACAAGTAGCAATTCACCCAATAAATTTTAAAGAAAATACTCATAAAAATAGCACTCTCTTCTACTAATTAACGGTTTGTAATTTATTTTTATACAGAATCCCAGAACAATAATCTAGCAGAATGATTAAATACTACATTTAACAAGCATGAGTGGAGAGGATAAGTAACAAAAGATGTACACCAGTGTACAGTAATAGCCAATTAACTAAATCTGCTTCTTTGTACAATCAAACAAAGTCATTGATGGAAACAAAGAATAAATGGAGGAAAAGACTTACCAGCCAATACACTGCCTGATGTGTCGAAGCCAATGCAACTGGTTTATAAGTAGAAATAGCCTCTAGTAGGCTAATAGAACAAGATTTGTATCTATCAAGTGGAGATGAATCAATGAATGCACTTTTAGCTGGGTCAATTTCTTTCGAAATCATTCAAGAGATTATGAGAAAACAACTAAAAGTGCACAAGCCTGAAGTGTATGGACTAACCATCAAAGTAGTCTTAATCGTTTCCAATTTTTAGCGAATGTAATTTTCAAAGATATCCTTCATTAAAAACACACGCCGTCAGACCAACAACCTATTTCCCCGTAATTTTCTTCCGGTGTGCAATCCCCCATTCGGTAAGATTAGTAATAATAGTCTGCAATGACTTTCCGTGTTCAGTGAGTTCATACTGAACTGTTATAGGCTGTGTATCTAAAACTGTTCTCTTAATCAATTCGTTGAGTTCCAATTCTTTCAACTCCTTGCTTAACATTTTATTAGAAATACCAGCTACATCATTCAGGATATCAGAAAACCGCCTTTTGTTGTAATAACAAATAGAGGATATAATCGCTATTTTCCACTTCCCATTCAGCACATCCATAGAATCCTGAACAGCCATCATTTCCTTTTTGTGTTGCTGTTCTTCTCGTACTTTACATTCCATCATAGGTTACTTGGTTACTTCAAGGTTACAGTTACTTTTCGTAACAAAGTTACCAAAATAAATTCGCATGTGCTAACATTGCAGCTCAATCATTCAATACTAAACACATGAGCAAATTAAAAAACAAGGTAGCTATAGTTACAGGTGCGTCAAAGGGTATAGGTGCTTCTATTGCCGAATACTTTGCAGCAGAAGGTGCAAAAGTCGTGGTAAACTATGCATCAAGCAAAGAAGGTGCAGATAAGGTTGTAAAAGCCATAACTGATAATGGAGGAACGGCAGTTTCCATACAAGGTGACGTATCGAAAGAGGCAGATGTAGCCCGATTGTTTGAAGAAACCAAAAATACGTTTGGCACATTGGATATTCTGGTAAACAATGCAGGCATTTATCTGTACGAGCCTATTGAACAAATCTCAGAAGAGACTTTTCATCAGCAGTTCAACATTAACGTTCTAGGCTCTTTGCTTACCATTCAGGCAGCAGTAAAACTGTTTGGCGATAAAAAAGGCAACATTATAAACATCAGTTCAGAAGCTGGTAAAATGCCTTTGCCAACGGGTTCAATCTATTCTGCGACCAAAGCAGCCCTGGATGCTGTTACCATTTCTCTCTCAAAAGAGTTTAGTGGACGAAACATTCGCATCAACTCTATTTTACCAGGCGTTGTAGAAACCGAAGGTTCACGTAGTGCAGGTTTTATCGGTAGTGAAGCAGAAACAAAATTAGTTGCCAATACCCCACTTGGTCGCTCTGGTAAACCGGATGATATCGCGAAAGTAGCTGTATTTCTGGCTTCCGATGACTCGGGATGGATTACAGGCGAAAAAATCTCAGTTTCAGGTGGTATCTATGGTTTGTAACAGGACAGTCCCATCATAAAAGCCTTATCACTGGTTACTTGTAATCAGGAGAAGGCATTTCTTCTCAAGTTTTGATAAGTCGAACAATAAAATGTAAAGATAGTGGAAAAGACTAATTATAATGGAGCACTACAAACACCGCTAGGCTCTGGGTTTAGTAAGACTTCAACCTCAACAGATGTCATCAAAGGCATTGATCTGACAGGCAAAATTGCTATCGTAACAGGCGGTTATACAGGTATTGGTTTGGAAACTACAAAGACACTGGCAACTGCAGGAGCTACAGTAATTGTACCTGCCAGAAGCCTGGAAAAAGCACAGCAAAATCTGGCAGGTATTACCCATGTAGAACTGGAAGAAATGGACTTAATGGACCATACTTCCATAGATCGTTTTGCTGAAAAATTTTTGGCGTCAGGCAGGGCATTGCATCTGCTTATCCATAATGCAGGGATTATGTTCGTTCCTTTACGCAGGGATAGCAGAGGCATAGAATCCCAATTAGTAACAAATTATCTAGCACCCTTTCAACTCACGGCACGACTTTGGAGTGCACTGAAAAAAGCCAATGGGGCAAGAGTAGTGAATGTATCTTCTCTGGGACACCAGTTTGCACCGTTCAACTTTGAAGACCCAAATTTTGAAAACCGTACATATGAAACGTTAGCTGGGTATGGACAATCAAAAACAGCATTAAATCTATTTTCTCTTGAATTAGACAACCGTGCCAGAACACATAATGTAAGAGCCTATGCATTGCACCCAGGCAATATTATGGGAACAGAACTGGCAAGAGAGGCATCGGTGGAAACATTTCAGCAGCTTGGCTTAGTTGATGAAAAAGGCGAATTTTTGCCTGAATTTGCAGCTTCACTCAAAACCATTCCGCAAGGTACAGCAACAACCATCTGGTGTGCTACAAGTCCATTATTACATACGATAGGCGGTGTATATTGTGAGGATGCAGATATTGCTGAGTTAGCATCAAACCAGGAAGTATCCGCAGGTGTAAAACGTTATTCATTAGACGAAACCAACGCAAAAAACTTATGGACATTAAGCGAAAAGCTAACAGGCATTACATTTGACATTAATTGAGTCTATTGGGTCAAGTTAGGTATTTTATCCTGTCTTATCTTTCTCTCATTTTTGAGACTTCTAAAAGCGTCCGCCAGCACTTTGTTTACTTCCAAAAAATTATGAGATATGATAAGAGCTGATCCCTGTAAAAGAAAACTCCTTCCTGTATGGGAAGGAGTTTTCTTTTATGTTCGAAATAAACTGCCAGTGTTATGGATATTTCTGACAGACAAAAAATAAGCTGGTTGAAGGAAGACAGTTTAGCTTTCGAACATATGTCTATTCATTATTGTGGATACAGGATTTGTACAGCAGAGACATCTCCTGTTGTAAATCCATTCCAGTTTAATACATATGAATTCATTACCGAATTAGGATCTGTAGTTGGGGTGCCTGTGATAAAGGTACCACTGGTTTGATCTGTATGAAGCAAACCAAAAGTATGTCCTAATTCATGCACCATAGCAAAAAGTTTTTGTCCACTAGGCAATGAATTATAGTAGGTATTGATTTCTACTGGAGTGCCAGGCCTTCCATTGTATGTAGGAAGATAAGCTCTGGCTACCCAGGAAGCTGCCTCATATCCTGTTATCACCCTAATGTTGGCAGAAGTGCTGCTGGTGACCTCTGAAAAGAAGAGCTTAGTCCCGTTTATATTATTCCACTGGGTCAGTGCATTGCGGGTAGCTGTTTGCCACGCACTGGGTACAGCTGGATTGATATATACTTTAATGTTGGTTACATACGTATTGCTCACCAGATAGTTATATCGCCAGTGTTCCGTACGACCACCTTTACTAGCCTTCAGACGATCTTCTGCATCCTGACGGGTCACCAAAACATCTCCATTTAAAACAAAGTGTTTTTTGGTAGCATCATACACAATCTTACTTTTCTCAACACCTGTGGATGTACTAATAAACCCAATCAGATCGTCATCAGAAGTAGCACTGGGTTTAACATTATCTTCTTCCCGGGCACAGGAAATCAGTAGCACAGCTCCAAAAAGAGCTGCTAAAAATGCGTTTTTCATAAGACCGAAGTTTAAAGAGTTTGTGATACTATGAGATAATCAGAAATACCCATAACAGAATAAAAATAAAGATCTATTCTATAAATTACAAAATATACCTTCTTTATTTTGTTACTTTTCACCAAATAAACAACAATAATTTATCTACATAGCAGCTGTATAACAATTAAAAAAACGTCAAACCTTATATAACCCAGTTAGGTAGGCTTTGTTTTACCAATAAAAACACACCTATTCATAGTGAGTATTTTATTTATCTGATGTAGCCTCAATTTTACGTAGTATAGTATAATCAATATAGAATGTCCCAAAAGGGATCAAGCAAGCTATCAATACCTTCCAGGTTATGGAACTGAACTTCCATCGTTGCTCTACCCCTACACTGAGCGTATTTAACACAAACCACAGAAACAACATACCATGTACAGGCCCTATAGCTTTCACCAGAGCAGGATTGCCATAGATATGTTTGGCAGGCACAGCAATCCCCATCAGAAGCAATAATGAGATACCTTCCAGCAAACCGGCCAGTCGCAGTCTGCCTACTTTTGAGTTACTAAATAATGTCATGATTAAAAAGATCTGAAATAAGGTCTGTGAGCGAAAGGAGAAAACGGCCAGGGAATAGCTATAAAAATGATAAACAGGCCTGCCAGAAACCAAAGCAGCATAGTCTGAAATTTCTCTCTGTCTGTTTGGCGACGTTTAGACAAAGCTGAACCAATCGTAATAACGACCACAGCCACCAGCATACACGCTATATGTACCATGCCAAAGAAAGCGAGTTCCATAGAATGCATTCCTCCCCCTGCCCGAAACGCCTGTACGAGAGGACTCACAAAATACAAGGTAAAGCCCACCATAAGCTGAACATGGGCAATGGTAGCTGTCCAATGCCTTGTGGCATTATCAGTTCCAGAGAATGGTCTGGCCGAACGCCAACCTGTAAATGCCCGAAAAATACTATATAAAAGGCTCAACAATACCAGCCACCGGAAAACCGAATGAAAGAATAACAGAAAAGGATACATGTAAAATGATAATTAGTGAATTAGTATTTCCAGCTCTACAGGCTGGCGAAGCATGAATAACATAAAAGCTATTGGACACAACATATATATCCATAGACTTTTCGCATTTGCACGCAAAGGTCTGTAGAAGCACGAAATTTCGTTAGGACGAAGGAAGCTAATTACAGGACTTTTCAATCATTTTACGAAACTGCCCCGGAGCCATACCAGCGTATCGCTTAAAGAGGCGGCTGAAATAGGAAGCATCCAATAAGCCTACCTCTGCAGCTACTTCGTTTACAGAAAGGTCGCTCTGACTTAGCAATGCTTTTGCTTCCAGTACAATGGCTTCATCAATCCACCGGGAAGGAGACTTGCCTGTAATTAGCTTTACTGCCTTATTCAGATGATTGGGAGATATATTTAACAGAGAGGCATAGTCTGTGACTAACTGCATTGTCTTCAGATGCACAAACAGCAATTCACGGAATTCGTGTGTCAGTGAAAGCGCTGCTGTGTGTATGCTACTGAATACAGGCTGATAGGATCGATTTAACTCACAGAGGAGAGCAATAAAGTAAGGTTGTAGAATGTCAATCCGATTCAATCCATACGCTATATACTCTGTAAATATGCGCTTGCACAAAAAATGTACATAGTCAGAAACCTGTGAGTCAAGCTGTATACGAGGATTGCCCCATACTCTTAGAAATTCAAAATCTTTCAGCAAGTCTTTCCGGCTAAATCTACCCACAATAAAGTCATCCGGAAAGTGACACAGATACCCCTTGTTCACATCCGGATTAGAAAACGAAAATATCTGTCCTGCTGCCACAACCAGACATTCACCAGCTCGTATAGTATAGAGTTCACTGCCAATAGTCATAGTAGCCTCACCTTCGGTAAGATAAAGCAATGAATGGGCGACTGCCTTGGTAGGTGGTATGGGTAGTTTCATTCGCTGAAACATACTCTCTACCTTCACCATGAAGAATTTTGTAAAATCAGGTTGCAGGAGCAAATCTGATTCCTCTTCAGGCTGCATAAATTTATTCAGAAAGGTTTCTGAATTATAGGTTTTTATAGAATCACTATGCCTTTCCACTTCGTTAAACTGAGCAGATAGTTACAAGGTCAGAAAATCAAATATAGTCTAAAACAGAAATCTTCCAGCAATTTTTTAAGTAGAAAGTATATTCATAACAATAATGTAATACTCCATCACTTTAAAAATCTGTCAGTTGTAGTTCTCTGGGCAATTCAATGACCTTACAATAAAAATAGCCTGTCAGTTTTATCCGACAGGCTATTTTCGAAACAATACTTTCTATACCAAACAAAGGTTACAAACCAGAGCCATCACTTTTACCACGATTTACAGCATATTCGCCAATCCGCTTGCCACACCGTAATCCTACTTCACAATCAATACGGTAGTGAATACCACCGTAAATACGGGAAACAGAAGCTTCAGTTGCCATTGTCTGTAACTCCTGTTCTTTATCAGGGAATATATATGATAATACTGTAGCAGCAGCACCTGAAAAAGTAGAGTGCCCGGATGTATAACTAGGGAAGTTAGGAATACCTGTTGAAGTCTTTACACTGGGATCTACTTCTGAAGGACGCTGTGTCAGATAATAGAATTTTGTATCCCAGCAACACACGCCAGCATCCATTACTGCTGTGTTTAATAAGGCCATTGTACGTGCAGCCCGGAGTTCATTGAACTTGCTGTCATAAATAAGTGCAGCCGCTTTACGATTCCAGTGTCCTGGAGGAGTATAGCTCCCAACCCCATCAGCCCAATAGGCAGCAATACGGGTTTGTTCACGGGTTCTGTTTTTTGAAAGGTTGCGCAATTCATCCAGATCTTTCTTAAACTCAGCACTGTTTAATGCATAGGGTGCTTCCGGACGAAGTGATACCTTGGTAGCCTCATCAAAGTTCCAGGTTTTTACATTTCCATAGAATGGTAGCATAGGCGGACGAGCCGGAATATCCCGACTAGTCCATTGAGCTGTAATACCACGAGCAGTGGCATCTTCTCTCATCAAATGAAAATTAGCCTGAGCATTGGCCCCACTCATACCATCTTTACCAGCGATCTTACTCATTACCATTTCACCAATTGCTTTTCCCAGTGCTTCTCCTGCATCAATATCACTTTGTACATTAGTCCCCGCCCACAAACGGCTATTTTTGTGCTCTTCTGCTTTTTGTATAATTTTCTCTGCTTCACCAGGAAATAATCTCTTGAGTACTTCACGTGATGCAGCAGCAATTACGGCATCTTCTGAAGGATAAGAAGGTAGATCAGACAATGGCAATAATGTCTCGATAGACGAATCATTTTTAGAAGGAGCCTGACGGTTATATTTAAACTTGTAATTCCAAGTAGCAACCAATGCATCATACTGAGCTACACTCAATAGAGCGAATGCCCGTGCTGTATAGGGAGGATTGGCAAACGGAAAGCGGGGCAACTCGGTTGGTTTGGTAGGATCAGGTACAGGATACGTGCCATCCGGGTTGTAATTAGGAGGAACATTATATTGAGCAGCGAGTTCACGTGCAATTTCGTTCCAGCGCAACACAGCACCACCACCCCAGTATTGTACAGTATTTTTCTGAGAACCTGTTAATGTTCCCTGAAGGGTTTTTAAGCTTTGTAATTCTGCTTTGTAAGCATCAGAGCTTGCATCTGTAGGTTCAGCTACAGCAACTTCTTCACCATCTGCAATCACAAATGTTTTCCAATTACCTCCGTTTGGATCTGTTGTTGAAGCAGAATAAGCCTTTATATCAGAAGTGTCTAATGATTTGTCGCAAGCATTGCTAACCAAAAACAGCAATGCAACTGCTAGTGTCTTTATAAAAGAGAGATGTGTATTCTTTTTCATAGGGGTCAATTATAAATAGAGGATAATACTAAATTAGTGTGTGTCGTTTTCTACAGCTGATTCCATTCCCAGGGGCTTTCCACATTTGCCACCATGGCCAAACACACGAACAGCATACAATACACCGACAGAGAAGCCAGTGCTTTGCCCTACATTCCTACCATCCAGTACTTTACTAAGGCCAGCAGTAATACCAAACTGCTCAATATTGAGTCGACCATACCAGCCTATTGTAGTTGCCTTCATTGCATTGGTAGGAAAAGGCATATCATTGTACCGGATGTCATCACCTGACAAAGCAGCCATACGCTCCAGGTATACATCTGTTTGAAAACGTCCATTACGGAAACCTATACGAACATTTCCATCTGCCATATTCGGAACCTTTACTTCATTAGTATTATACAGTTCGTGATTATATAGATAAGAATCCCGGTCAATATGAATATTGCTGCGACCTGTATATCCAGCTTCAGCCGTCAAATAAAATCCCGGCTTGGAACGATAGTCTATCACTAGTCTTGCAGAAGCAGTTTTGCTATGCAGCCCCAGGCTCAGAGGAAGATAATCCGGATTGTAGTTATTGGTAGGAGTAGAAACGCCTCCTGTTACAAAAGCACGAAAGGTACCAAACAAAATATCCTGTTGTACAAGACGATATTTTAACCAGAGAGATACATCCTGAAACCCTTTCTGACCTGTCAGATAACTGGCGCTGGCTTTGGTTTGGATATATGGTAAGCCAGCAATAACATTCAGGCGATCTGTGATTCCCAGTGCCCCCATTATCATATAGGTTTGCGTACTTACTGTTCCCAGATTGGTATTGCTTCGCTTATGTGTACCTTCCCAGTAATCAGTCCAACTGGTTTTAGAATAGGAAAGGGCTGTACAATACGTTCCGCGGGCCATCATCAGACCATCTGTGGGTGTTTGCGCGAAAATAGACTGTGTGGTTAAAAGCAGGAAAGCCAGTAAGCCTCCTGTAGAGAGTAAAGTTTTTCTCATAAGATCAGAATCAAATCAAAATAGTAGTAATGGACAGGACACATCTGTTTTGTGCCTGTGTTTTATTGTGGTTTCACTGTAAAGGTTTTGATCTCTGTAGGAAGATAGTAAGTATGCATACATTCTAAGCATAAACCCAGACATACACCAGACTTCTTTCTCTGCGTTAACAGAGAAAGAAGTTTAGAAGTAGTTTACCTGCATTAATGGATCTCAGAACTCGTATTAATTAGTCTGAATTACCAATAATACATGCACAACATACTGGTGCATTTGTACGAATACATAAACTATTTATGAATTATAAGAGACCTCCGGAGGGGGTGTAAGAACCGGAAGTACAAGAGACGAAAAAAATAGGGAATACTGTGTTTTATGAGAGTATGTTATCAAGGATAGAGGTCTTTCCTGTAGCAGATGCCCTACAGAAAAAGGCAAATAGGCTTTTCCCCACTGATTCAGCAGGCGGATTACCTGTGCAAGTGGATTTTTTTGACTAGTTGCTTTTGTAGCTTCCTTATCCAGGCTCTGTTTAATTTCGTCAGCCAGTGCAAAAAATCGTTCACGAGCCGTAATATTGGTCTTCAGTACCGTATATAACGTATCGTTCTGATACATCTGATCTGTTACATTATAAAACTGATCCTCCATACGGATCAATCCTTCGTGTCCAGTTTGATTTTGCCATGCTGCGGTATATGGCAGTGAAATTGGCATCTTTACCATGACCCATTCATCATCCTTCATAATAGGCGAAGAGGCAGGATAGTATTGGTTAAAATACAACAATACAACTCCTACTCTGCCAGTATGATAGAGCAACAACACTAACAATGATATGGAAAAGACGGCACGCAAGATTTAAAAGAGGGGTACACCTGTAAAGGTAAATAAATTCTTACTAAAATTCAAAACAAACAATCCAATATAAAAAAACCTATGGTTACCAACCACAGGTTTTTCAGCAGAAATAATAATGATATATACAAGATCGATTTACACCCTTAGTAATTACTATACTATATCATTCATTTTCTATCCCTAGTATTATAAAGAGGCAACATTAATATAGACAAATCCATCTTCAACTTTTACCGGATAAGTCGTTATGGTACAATCATCCCCTGAAAGGCATTCTCCGGTTTTAAGAGAAAACGTTTTCTTATGAAACGGACAAGCTACCTTAGGCTCATCCCCCTGAGTACCAATCATCCCACGAGAAAGCACCATCTGTTGTCTGTGAGGGCACAGATTATCCGTAGCAAACCATTCGTTTCGCCGGGAGAAATTAAATACAGCAATCTGCTTGTCATTGTATTTCACACAAGCTCCTCCATCCTGAGGAATGTCTCCTGCCGAACAAGCTAGAAACCATTGTTGAACATCTGTTTCTGTTTCCTTTGCGTACATAGTCATGTATGAGTTAAGATGGAATTAATCATGAGTTACACTATACTACCAGTCCAGCCAGTCCTACTTCCATTCAGCAGCCTTTACCTGATCCCGCATTGGTTCAAACTTCACGTTAGGATCTTTCTCTGCCGGCGCATTCACAAAGTGTGCAAAGCGTTTCCTTATCTCAGGGTTCTCTACAGCTTCTTTCCATTCGCAGGTATAGCTGTCTACCAGTTGCTCCATTTCTGCTTCCCACTGTGCACCCATACCCAAGCTATCATTTACCACCACATTACGCAGGTAATCCATTCCTCCCTCCAACTTATCCAGCCAGGTAGCAGTACGTGTCAATGGGTCAGCCGTTTTGATATAAAACATCAGGAAACGATCTATGTATCGGATACATGTTTCTTTATCTACATCCTGAGCCAGCAAATCTGCGTGACGAGGCTTGCTACCCCCATTGCCACATACATACAGGTTCCACCCCTTTTCTGTGGCAATAATGCCAAAGTCCTTACTCTGAGCCTCTGCACATTCACGAATACAACCAGAAACGGCTGATTTCAATTTATGAGGCGAACGCAGACCGCGATATCTTTCTTCTACTTCAATCGCAAATGAAACCGAGTCATGCAATCCAAAACGACACCAGGTACTTCCCACACAACTTTTCACCGTACGCAGGGATTTGGCATACGCATGTCCACTTTCAAAGCCAGCCGCAATCAATTCTTCCCAGATCAAAGGCAGATCTGACAGGTGGGCGCCAAACATATCAATTCGTTGTCCACCTGTAATCTTCGTATACAGACCATATTTTTTAGCCACCTCACCAATAACAATCAGCTTATCGGGTGTAATCTCCCCTCCCGGAATACGTGGTACTACCGAATAAGTCCCACCTTTCTGAATGTTAGCCAGAAAGCGGTCATTGGAATCCTGAGCAACCGGCTTTTTATTGGCAGTCTCAGCATATAAACTAGCCAGGATAGAAGAAACAACAGGTTTACAAATCTCGCAGCCATCCCCTTTACCATGTTTATCAAGCACCTGATCATATGTCTCCAGCTTCTCAAGCCGGATAAAGTCCAGCAGTTCCTGACGTGAATACTGAAAATGTTCGCAGACCACATTACGCACATACTTGCCTTGCGCCTTCATTGTACCTGCAATCAAATCTTTCACCATAGGTACACATCCACCACAACCTGTACCAGCCTTTGTACACTTCTTGATCCCATCCAGTGTTTCAGTGCCTCCAATAACAGCTTCACAAATAGAAGCTTTACTTACAGCCTCACAGGAACAGATCAGTGCATCATCAGGCAAACTCATTACACCTGAACCTTCAGAAGCAGCTCCACCTCTAGCGCCCAGTATAAGATCTTCCGGGTTAGGTGGTAGTACAATCTTATTATTTACAGTTTGCAAAAGCATATTGTAAGCCTCTGCATCCCCTATCAGAATACCACCCAATAGATGTTTTCCATCATTGGAAATATTGACTCTCTTATAAATACTCTTTACGGTATCTTCAAATACAATAGTCCGACACTCGGGAGTCGTAGAGAACGCATTACCAAAACTGGCTACATCTACTCCTATCAGCTTTAGCTTGGTACTCATATCGTAGCCTGTAAACGACTTATCTCCACCACAAAGATTCGAAGCTACCACATCAGCCATTTCGTATCCAGGCGCAACCAGTCCATAGATCATTCCGTTGTGCAAAGCGCACTCTCCTACAGCAAATATCTCCGGATCGGTAGTCTGGAGTTTAGAGTTAACAACAATTCCACCTCGTGTGCCTACTTCCAGTCCACTTAGTTTGGCAAGTTCATCACGCGGTTTTATACCTGCGGAAATCACCAGCATATCCACATCCAGATAAGAGTCATCGGCAAAACGCATGGCTTTTATACAATCATCACCTAAAATCTCACTGGTATTTTTATTCAGATGTATTTCAAGTCCCAGTTCTTGTAACTTGCTTCTCAGCATAGCTGACCCCTGATCATCAATCTGGCGAGGCATCAGACGGGGAGCAAATTCAATGACATGTGTTTCTTCTATTCCAAGATCCAGCATAGCCTTAGCCGCTTCCAAACCGAGCAGCCCTCCTCCTATTACAGCTCCTTTGCGTGCTTTTTTAGCATATGACTGCATCATATCCAGATCTTCAATAGTACGATATACAAAAACACCATCCTTCTCTACTCCCGGGATCGGTGGAACAAAAGGAGCAGATCCGGTAGCTAGTACCAGATAATCATACGATTCGGTGATACCGTGAAAAGAATGTACTGTTTTTTCGTTCCGGTCAATTTGTTGTACCGGATCAGACAGATGCAATCTGATATTTTTCTCAGCATACCACTCTAATGTAGACATACTCAGATCATCAGCCGTTTTACCTGCAAAATATTCACTCAGATGCACACGATCATAAGCATGTCGTGGCTCTTCCCCAAAAACAACAATCTCAAACTGATCAGGCTGCATTCTGGCAGTTAGTTTTTCGCAAAACTTATAACCTACCATACCATTGCCAACTACGACGATTTTTTTACGGGTGTTCATATGGTCTGACATCTAGGTGGATAAATAGGGTAATACTGAACTAAAAAACAGAGGATTCGTTGAATGTATACTAACTATATAGATTATTTACTATCTGAGTAGGAGTTACGTTGAGTAAATCCCACCCTCTTTAAACAAAAATCATCACTTAATAAAGTGGCCTTATTTTTAACAGCACTTTCAAAATAAAATACATAAAAATATAAAATAGCCATAAAAAATAAACCTATAAACAGATATTTAACAACAATCCCAGCAAAACAGGTTTAAATTTCTACTCAACAAACTTAAAAATCATTCCTGTATTTGTCAATACATACCTAAGTATTTATAACTAAAATTTTACATTTTATTCAAAACACACAATCATTAAAAGGTTTAATCATATTTCATGAAATAAAATACTGTTATTTAAAAAATATATAGAATAATATATATACAAAAAGAAAATAATCAGTACTTTTGAAAGAGACACACAAAGACAGAAAAACAGGTATTTTTACTCAATTAACCTTCAATTTCAGGGTCTATTATCGAAACTATTCGCATTTGAGAAAAAGAACCGTTATTTTGCCAACCCATTACAAATATTAGTATGATACATCCCAAATTAACTTTAGTAGGTGCAGGTCCGGGAGCGGCAGACCTGATCACACTAAGAGGTATAAAGGCTATTGCGGAGGCAGATGTCATCTTATATGATGCGTTAATTGATGATAGCCTGTTATCCTATGCTAAACCAGAGGCGATTAAACAGTTTGCTGGTAAGAAATTTGGCTGTACATCCTTGTCACAGGAAGAAATCAATGAATTAATTGTAAAATATGCACTGGAGAAAGGGCATGTAGTTCGGTTAAAGGGAGGAGATCCTTTTGTTTTTGGTCGTGCTACAGAAGAAATCGATATGGCCAGAGCTTATGGCATTGAAGTAGAAGTAGTACCAGGCATCTCCAGTTCTATTGCAGTTCCTGCATCACAAATGATCCCTGTAACCTCACGTGGAATTAGTGAAAGTTTCTGGGTAACTACCGGAACCACCAAAACCGGAGAGGTATCCAAAGACATAACTCTGGCAGCGCAATCTACAGCAACTGTAGTGATCCTTATGGCAATGAGTAAATTGACTGAGATTGTACAGATATTTACTGAAAATGGCCGTGGAGAAACTCCGATGATGATTGTACAGGAAGGCTGTACGCCTAATGAAAAATATGTAATAGGCACTGTCAATGATATTGCACCAAAAGCACAGGCTGCTGGTCTAGGCAATCCTGCCGTTATAGTAATAGGCGAAGTAGTTGGACTACATGTAGAATATGCAGGGCGTATTGCTAATAAATATGCAAAAGTAAAACAGAAGTGATATACCTCTGTTTTACTGCTTCTTACAAAGCTCTGTTTATTTACAGATTATCCTTTCTTCACTAACACTTTGTTTAATTCTTCCAGCATAGCAGGTCTGTGGGAGAAATTTTTCTTTTAATGCCAGATCTAGTGCATTAATCGATGTCTCACTATCAGGAAGCTCTTTCTTCCCATTTCGCATAATGGTTGTGTGAGTCTGCATGAATTGAAAGATAAATGTATGACATATTTTATATCATAGTAAACGTCAACACCATCTATCTCCTTTATAAGCTATTTATACCAAAAAACGTTTTCCTATTCATAAGAACATGAACAGGAAAACGTTTTCCAGAACACTTGTTTTCGCAATTACTGCAGTATTATCTTCTTCCGATAGGTATTACCATTTCGTTCATCTATAATGCTCATAATATACATGCCTCTGGCCTGGCCTATCAATGAAAGATTGGTATTTGGCCTATCTATTACATAGTGAGAAACCACTCTTCCGGTCAAATCTGTTATCACCAACTGGCTGTTTCTAACAAATACATCAGGTACTGTCAGAGAGAAATTTCCAGTCGACGGATTGGGATATACCAGAATATGACTTTCCAATTCTCCGGGGACACCAAGCGGAGGCTCAACAACAACTGTTGTATCACTACCCGAACCTGGCTCTTCCGGATTGACTACTGCTCCTTCTATTATAAATACTTTACCACTACTTCCGGCAAGGTTCATAGATAATGTTCCTCCTGCGGCTATTACAAATGTATCTTTCCGGATAGAAGAATTCTTATCCTCATAGGAAGTAACCTTATATGAACTTGCGCCTTCCAGAAAATCTAAAGGAACGGTTACAGTCCGGGAAGTCAATCCATTCATCACTCCAACAAACCACTTGTTACCAGATCGTCTGGCTACTGTGATATATTTTCCAATCTCACCATTCAAATAGCGGGTATCGTCCCACACAGTAGGTAGTTCTTTAAAAAACTCAATCTCTGTTGGATTATTGTAATGATCAGGCACTCCATACCATAATACATGCTGCCAGGGACTAAAGAAAACCATACTTAATGCCAGCTGATGTGCTTTGGATGTTTGTAAGGTGGTTAAGGGAGGATTCTGTTTGTCTGGATCCGGATAACATACTGTATGATCAGCAGCGCCAGTTAAAAAACGAGTAAAAGGTAAGGTAGTTGTATGCAATGCAGTGTTCGTTCTATATTCATTCCCTCTCACTCCTTCTACTGTCATCAGGTTAGGATAGGTCTGTGATGTACCTGAGGGACGATACTGATCATGAATATTCAACATAAATTTATAATCTGCAGCCTTTTTAATCATCTTTTGCAAAAAAGTAATCCCCTTCTGCGTTCGTCCTTCCACAAATCCCATTTTAATTCCTTTGATACCCCAGCTTTTATACAATGTAAAAAACTCATCTATATTATAATTATCAAAGGCCACCTGATTTACATATAGCAATACACCCACACCTTTTGAATTGGCATAACTAATAACAGCTGGCATATCAATAGTAGAAATCACCTTACGAGGATCGGAAGCAGAATTATGCTCCTGTGAATATCCCAACCCATACCAACCGGCATCAAACAAAATATATTGAAGGTTATTAGATGCTGCAAAGTTTATGCAACTCAAAGCATGTTGTGTGTCCAATGTCATTACCCGTATTACTTTACCTGGCTTTATCCAGCTAATATCACTTAACTGATTATCATCATTCAATTTATACAACATATATTTACGGTCAGCCAATTCTACTGCTGTTTTGGCAAAAACAATATAACGCCATGGAGTTCTGTACACACCAGAAAAAGAGACACTACCACTAACCAACTGTGTATTTAAAGTATTATTTCTGTTTCTATATACTCTTACACGAGAATAGCTTTGATTATTTGCCTCATTGATAGAGCAATAAAAACCACTTCCTTTTAATGTAACCGGAATTTCATTATACGAACCTAACCCATTGAGTGCCATTTCGGTATATCCACTTTCAGTGGCAGTCTCCATAAATATGTTCAGATCAGATCTTACAAAAGAGAACTCTGTTGTCTCAGCATTGATACTACTAGTCAGACCTGCCATAGGGAGATAGTATTGAAAAGCAATACCTTCTTCATACAATCTAAAAATTAGCTGAAGCTTTCTTTTAGCATCTGTTTTCTTTTCCAGCTCAATAGTTATCTCAGTAAAATTGTTCTCAACAGCCTTTTTCTCATTAAATGTTAGAGTTGTTGTAGATTTAATAATGCGTGTTGTCGAATTGGCAATTTTCATATTCTGATACAGATCAGAACCATCACTCAATCGGATACCTAGATTAGAGTTGGCAATTATATTTTCACCATCTACAAAAACCTGGTATTGAAGCGCGTTATCATATACATCGAAGGCTAATCTTACATGTTTCTCAGGAGATTCATAAAACGTACTTGTAATGCGAGCTCCCCTTTTTATATGAGGTGTCGCTGTAGAATCAGCAGGAGGAGGAATTTGTAAAGTATCTTGCTTAACAACTTGAGCATTGATAATGAAATAGTTAAACAATAGTACAATAATAGTAATATACTTGGTAGTAAAATTTTTAATCATAAAACAACATTACAATGGAAGATTTTCGCCTGGTTTTATACAGATCAAAACTATGGATTACCGTAGGATAGAATGTATAGTTTCATTCTGCGATATTACACATGTAGTGCTTCAGGTGAAAAATCACAACATAGGTAACACATGTAAAATCACGTACAAAACACTATCATATATACAGACACCAATTTCTGTATAGATGTTGCCTACAAAAAGTAAAACCTGGCATAAGCCAGGCTCTTCCATTAGTAACTGTCCAGATACTAATACATTAGTGTAATATCTCTTCAATCTGTTTTAACTCCTCATCCGAAAATGGGAGGTTTTTCAGACAGGTGACACAATCGTCAATCTGTTTTGTAGAACTTGCGCCAATCAGAACTGTAGTAACACGATTATCACGCAGTACCCAGGCTAATGCCATCTGTGCCAGTGTCTGCCCCCGTTTCACAGCCAGTTCATTCAACCTCTGTACTTTTGCAATCTTTTCATCTGTTATAAACTCAGGTTTTAAAGACACAGCTCGAGTAGCACGTGAATGTTCTGGGATACCCTTCAGGTATTTGTTTGTCAGTAAACCCTGAGCCAATGGCGAGAATGGAATACAACCTACCCCATTCTGACCCAATACATCGAGCAGTCCTTTCTCCGGAGTTCGTTCAAACATGGAGTATTTCGGTTGATGAATCAGTAAAGGTGTACCCAATTGTTTCAGAATATCAATAGCACGTTGTGTATGTGCAGGACCATAGTTGGAAATACCTACATACAGAGCCTTTCCTTGACGTACTACCTGATCCAATGCCATTATGGTTTCTTCCAGTGGTGTATTAGGATCATATCGATGGGAATAAAAAATATCGACATACTCCAATCCCATACGTTTCAGACTCTGGTCTAAGCTCGATATCAGGTATTTCCGGGAGCCCCAGTCACCATAAGGTCCGTCCCACATGGTATAACCCGCCTTTGAGGAAATAATCAGTTCGTCGCGATAGCCAGCCAGCTCATTTTTAAGAATTTTTCCAAAATTTATCTCTGCCGAACCAGGCGAAGGGCCATAGTTATTCGCCAGATCAAAATGGGTAATACCCAGATCAAAAGCATGGGTGATCATAGCCGTTGCATTGGCAAAATCATCTACATCTCCGAAGTTTTGCCACAGTCCCAGAGACACAGCAGGCAACAATAAACCACTAGTACCACAACGCTTATAAGGCATTGATTGATAACGTGCAGAAGAAGGTGTATAAGCCATAGGTTTGTTTTTTGGCTTAAAGCTAACCAATCACCTGTTGTTTTGCAGCAGATACTATCAGAAATCTGGGAAGTATGTATGAAAACAAAAAAGGATTATTTACCAACCTGATAAACAATCCTTTTAAAACTACTAATTCATTTTTCTACTATTAAAACTTGCCATTCGTATTCTTCCAGTCAGCTTTGACAGGAATGGCTTCGATAGTATCCCAGTGTTCGGCAATTTTTCCATGTTCTACTCTAAACAGATCATAGAAAGAACTATGTACATTAGCCATATTTCCTTCACTTACCACCAGCACATAGTTTCCCTGTCCCAATACCTTATGAATCCTATCATACTTAAACCCAATGCCTTTTTCAGCAAAGTATTTCAAGGCAGCCTGTAATCCTTCGATTCCATCGGCAATATGAGGGTTGTGTTGTACATATCCTTTGGCTACAATATATTCTGGCACTACAGACGCATCTCCATTTACCAGAAACTTCTCTACAAAACTTGTTACCAGCTTTTTATTTACCTCTGTTTTATCCAGATCCTTCACTTCAGTTGCACCATCAATCATTGTATGACCGTTAGCAGTCTGAGTTACCGTTTCCTGCAAATTGTCCCAATGTTCTACAATCTTTCCATCTTCAAACCGGAAAATGTCGAAACCGATTTTAGGTCCGAAGAAGTTATACTCTGTATGAGCAAAGACAAATTCTCCTTCTTCAAATACTCTCACAGTATTCACTTTTGCAGAGTTAGGAGGCAACTGTTGTAGCAATGAACCAAAACCAGCTAATCCATCAGCTACAGCCAGATTGTGCTGAATATATTTGTTTGGATTAATATACCCCACCGGAGCAGCATCACCTGTTTCTATGCTTTTAAGCAATGCAACGACTTTTTCTTTGTTGTTCATTTTCCTGGATTTTTTTGTTTGTGAATAGATAGACTGAAAGGATACAATTCCCCCTATCATAAGGGTTAGTAAGGCTTTTAGTGTGAACTTCATATGCATTGTCTGATTGGTCTTTTGGTTTAATGACAATGCAAAGTTCTTCCATTATACCCTTTGGAGAAAGGCACTTTTCAGTATAAACATGACACTTTTCAGAATATCTATCTACCTATATAGCTCCCTTTAAACTCTATAGGCGTTTTCCCTGTATGTTTTCGAAAATATCTGTTAAAGTAAGTTGGCTCCTCAAATCCGAGTTGGAAACCTATTTCTTTGATGGAAAGATGGGTATGCACCAGCAGGCGTTTCGCTTCCAGTAGAATTCGTTCATCAATGAGCTCTTTAGGAGATTTACCCAAAATACGGGTAGTAGCCTGATGCAAACGCCTCTCGGAGATAGAAAGGTTGGTAGCATATTCATTTACAGCTAAATGTGTAATAAAATGTTTTTCTATGAGTTGTGTAAACTGAAATGTGTAATCCAGATCGGCACCCTTAGGAATTTGCGTAAAATCACGCTTTTGACGTTCTCGTTCTGCGACAAGCAGAAAATTGTGCAGGAAGTTTTGAAGTATATCATAGTGAAGAGCATCAGCAGGCAAGTTTAACTCAGTATCTATCTGCGAAAAAATACGAGGCAATTCCGGAGAAGATTCATTTAAATCAATAACAGGAATATCCAATAAATCATTAAACAAAATGGTATTTGTTAAAAATTTCGTATCCAGATCTGTTCTGTTAAAAAACTGATCTGTAAATAACAATCCGAGACCTTCATATCCTCCTGCCGGATCAAACTGATGAACTCTTTGCTTTTTTATAAAAAGAAGGGAATTAGGTTTTAACTCTACTGATCGAAAATCAACAATGTGGATAGGATTGCCTTTTTGAAACCAGAATACCTGATAAAAATCTGTTCGGTGAGGTTTGGTAGTTTCTGCCAGTCCTTTCAGAAAAGTATCGCCAATGGAAATAATTTCGATTTCCAGTGGGAGTCCAGGTTTGAATGCATACTGTTTGATCTTGCTTGCCATACAACAAAGATGTGCAATGATTGTACATCCTGTTTTATCTCTATGTATTTTCTAAAGAAACGTTATCAAAAAATAGGCTTTGCGAGGGAAAGTATACTGTAAGTGTGGTTCTGATTTGACTAGATATAAAAGTAAAATCCCTCACGATCTAATGGCCATGAGGGATTTTACTTTTATATCTAGTCTAAACTTTCAGTAACATGTCCGCAAAGTAATGTTTACTATCTGTAAAATAATGTATGGGCTTTAATCCAGCCTGTGTACACAGTTGTTTCATTTGTGACAATGTATATTTACGGGAAGTTTCTGTATGTACGGCTTCTCCTTCCTCAAAATATACCCACTCATCCAGTTTTTCGAGATAAACCTGTTGCTTTAATAAACTAACCAGATAACTTCTCGCTTCTCCCGTGGCAGGATCATATATCGGATAATGGACAAAACGATCTGTTCTGAAGTCTGCTCCCAATTCACGATTCATGCGGTCCAGCAGGTTCATGTTAAAATCACGGGTTATCCCCTGTGTATCATTGTAAGCAGACAAAATAGTAAATGGATTTTTCTGCAAATCAAAACCTATCATAATCATGTCTCCAGGATTGAGGCAGTTTTTAAGCTGATTCAAAAACTGTAGACTTCTTTCCTCTGAAAAATTACCAATGTTGGAGCCTAGAAAGAAGACAATTCGCTTGGTGTATTGGCTATATGTCATCTGTCCATTCAATGCTTTGAAATAATCATCATTGACAGGTTGCATAGACAGATCTGGAATTTCCCTTGATAGATTTGCAGTCAGTTCATCCAATGCTTTCTCTGAAATATCAATAGGAATATAGGTAAACGGAACATTTCGCTCTGAAAAATGACTCAGGAGAACCTTAGTTTTCAATCCATCTCCAGCGCCTAGCTCTATCAGTTCAAAACCTTCCTGATCTGAATTAAACAAAGACAACATAGCTTCCTTGTGCTTTGTAAAGATCTCCAGTTCACTACGAGTCAGGTAATACTCCGGAAGGTGCATAATCCGCTGAAACAGACGGCTACCTTCGTCATCATAAAAATATTTGGAAGAGAGAGATTTGGGATTTTTCTGTAATCCGTTGAGCACATCATGTTCAAATTCAGATAATGCCAGGCTGGTGCTAGTTTGCATAGGTCAGAACAAAAGACGAAAATAATTGTAACATTAAAGGATAAAAGTCACCAGGACTACTCTGCTCTTTTTTACTATTCTGTGAATAATTAATTACTAAAAATTCTGTACCAGGCGAATACCTGTGAACTGCCAGCGTTTATCAGTCTGGAAAAAATTGCGGTAAGTAATCCGGGAATGTTGGGGAGGAGTAGCAGCAGAGGCACCCCGCAACACCATCTGATTGATCATGAATTTACCATTATACTCACCCACCGCACCTTCTGCCTTAGTAAATCCAGGATAAGCCAGATAGGCAGAATTAGTCCACTCCCATCGTTGTCCCCACACAAACTGCTGAGCAGCAATCTCCCATTCAAATTCAGTAAGTAATCGCTGACCTTTCCAGCGGGCAAAGGCATCCGCCTCATAAAAACTCACATGACACACTGCCTTATCAGGATTAACAGGCTGAAGGCCTTCAAATGTATAGTTCCACCAACTTCCTTCTATTTTATGCCAGTACAGAGGTGCCTGAATCTGATGTTGTTTCACCCAATCCCATCCTTCTGCCAGCCAGTGATTAAAGTTCTGATAGCCCCCCGACTCCATAAACTCCATAAATTCGGCATTGGTAATCAGTTTTGGAGAGACACTTACTGACGGAAGATAGACTTTATGGCGCCCCAGTTCATTGTCAAAACTAAATCCATTCCCCCGATGGCCAATCTCATAAACTCCTTCTTCTATATAGACCTTCTGATTGGATGTGTTAAATTCATTATAGAGATACAGCTCATCCGGAATCACTTTTACAGCAGGGAATAATGGATTATGCCCCAGAATATATTTCAAATCTGTAACCAATAGCTCCTGGTGTTGCTCTTCATGATTGAATCCAATCTCCAGTAATTCTGTAAACTCTTCTCTTTGCTCAAAGTCAGATGTAGTGATTGTGAGCAACAGTTCTTCCAGATGTGTATCTACATACGTCCGATAGGCATATACCTCTTCCACTGTTGGACGCGTCAGATTTCCCCGGTCTGTCCGTAAAACTCGCTTGCCAACTGTTTCATAGTAGCTGTTGAAAACAAAACTAAAGTCCGGATGGAACACTTGATAGCCTTTCAGATAAGGAACCAGCAGGAAAGTCTCAAAAAACCAGGTAGTATGCCCCAGGTGCCATTTAGCGGGACTTACATCTGCAATTGGTTGTACTACATAATCTTCTGTAGTAAGGTTCTGGCAAATGGCGGCTGTACGCTGACGTATATTTTTGAAACGGGCAAGCCAGGAGGTCTGCACCAGATCTGAGACAGTATTCATATTTTTCAGGGATGTTTAGCAAAAAATCAAAAAAATTATTCCTTCGCCTATCTTCTTTTAATAATATGGCAGAGTAACAGATTCACTCATCTGCTACCTATCAGCTAATGACAAAATACTATCTCTCTAAATATAAGGAAGAATTCTATGCTGCTGTCTCATTGTCTTTGTATATACTACATTTTCTACCAATCAGACAATAGTTATAATTTGTTAACCAGCAAATCAGAAATATAGTTTCTTAGCTACAGCAAAAGGATACTATAGTAGTTTTTGGTAGAAACTGTTTGACGTACTTTCAAAAAAGAAATCCAAACTCACGCAAAGCATGTGGAAAGTTTTTGCTCTCATGGCTGGGTTTACTCAACTTTATCAGAGCAAAGCGTTGCAAAGGAGTTAATGCACGCCATTGATCCAATGATATTTGCGTATGTAAAGCCTCTGCTTTTTCCTGTAAACTTTCGGGGACTTGTGTACTATCCAGCCAGGCAGGCTGAGTCTCTACAGCCAGATCATCTGGTAAAGATTGAGTATATTTCTGGACAAGTTTCTGCAGATATTCCCGATATGCCTGTATATCGTTTTCTTCAAAACAAGGTAGTTCAAACAGTTGATCCCGTTCTTCTTTTGTAAAATCACTCCACTCAGACAATTTTAGCTTTATACCACAAGTGTCCAGCTTACAACGAACACCCATAGGGATACATCGCATGGATTCAATAAAGTCAGCTTCAAACCGAAAATAATCGTTCATGATGAATCATTCAGAAATACAGTGTAAAAGTACAGTCTTTTCGTAAGTATATTTTCCTATACTAACATTTTTTAACAGCCTGTTGTTTTTATTTTCACGCCTTCTGAAAAACAATATCTTTGAACAACAAATTCTTCTCATAAAGCTGTACAATACATAAAAAAATGTAACGGGTATACATTTTTATACGTATCCTGTCTAAAAATATCCTATTCACAAGCAGCATACCTTGTTTTGATATGCCTCATATTTTATACAAACCCTAAACACTTAACAAAATGTTTCGATCAGGCAAAGTTCGCATCTTTCTTGCATTAGGCATTGCCCTTTTTTCGCTGATAAGCTACTATATGAAAAGACAGGATAATCCTGTCACAGGCGAAACCCAACATGTAGATATGACTGTGGACCAGGAAATTGCTCTGGGTTTACAATCTGCACCCGAAATGATTCAGCAATATGGAGGGGAATACCGCAATCAGCAGGACCAGGATCGGGTAGAGCGCATCGGGCAAAAACTGGTAGCCTCTTCTCTACCTGAAAATCAGCCTTATAAATTTGACTTCCACCTTTTGGCAGATCCACAAACTATCAATGCCTTTGCACTTCCTGGAGGCCAGATATTTATTACCTATGCGCTGTATAGCAAATTACAAAGTGATGATCAGCTGGCAGGAGTACTGGGACATGAAATTGGACATGTGGTAGAACGACACTCAGCTCAGCAAATTGCACAACAACAATTGACTCAAGGACTTACAGGAGCAGCAGTCATTGCCAGTTACGATCCGGATAACCCGACAGGAAGTATTGGTAAGGCAGCAATGGCAGCATTGATTGCCAATCTGGTAAATATGAAATATGGTCGTGGCGATGAACTGGAATCAGATAGAAATGGAGTGTTTTATATGGCAAAAACAGGCTATAATCCAGAAGGAATGATAGGCGTGATGGAAATCCTGGCGTCTTCAGGGGGAGGACGTCAGCCAGAATTTTTCAGTACACATCCTAATCCTGAAAATCGGGTTACCCATATTAGAGAAGCCATTGAAGAACTTAATCAAAAGGCTGTAATGCCTTAGATATAGTTTGTGAAACATAAGTCATCCCGAATGTTGGATATGAATAAACCCAAGCCTATGATTTTAAAAATAGTATGGGCTTGGGTTTACTTTTGAGAGATGTTGTTCTCTTCGTTTCTTTATTGCCCCTTACATGAGTCTACTTGTAGCATCCTACTTTTTTGCTTGTCCAAAAAAGTAGGCCAAAAAGTACCCTTTTCTCCGATCCTTCCACCCGCAAGGCCAAAGGCCAACCTCGCGGAGAAAAGACTCCCTACGCACCTACACGGCCTTTCGCGATTTAAGTCAACACGACTCTCTTTTCCTTTGTTTCTCTTCTTCTAAAGGATGTGATATCCTTTTACTTAAAATTCGGGATGAATCATGTTGAGTCTGCGGTGAACTCCGATCACTTTCTCTCATTGTGGTGATTTAAGCACAAAGAAAAAAATGATCGAAATTTCAATCGTCAGTAAAAATGATCAGTGCTCTGGTCAAAAACAGTTATAATTACAAGTCTGTGTTGTCCCTCCTATAAATATATCCTGTCTTGAATTCGGCGCAAACCTACTTTCAAAAATTATACTTATATAGGTAGTAAATTCATTCTTGCTATCCGGAATAGCAGAAAATATGCTTAAAGCGCCACATAGTCTATAAAAAATAGTATCTTTCCTCTACATCAAACCCTACCAAACATTTTCGAAAACTTCTACTGTTTATCTTCATGCGTACACGTCGTGATTTTCTCAGAAAAGTAGGCGCAGCTACAGGTGCCGCTACACTATTGCCAACCTTCAACCCATTAAAAGCACAAGATATTCTTCTGGCAGGTGAACAAATTGCCCATCTCTCACCTATTCAGGTAGCTTCTGACGAAGATTACTGGGCCTCTATTCAACAAGCCTACACTACATCAACAACTATCATCAATCTCAATAATGGTGGAGTAAGCCCTCAGCCTACTATTGTGCAGGAAGCTCAGGATCGTTACACCAGAATAGCTAATGAAGCTCCATCTTATTATATGTGGCGTATTATGGATCAGGGAAGAGAGCCTATACGTAGCAAATTAGCTGATCTGGCAGGTTGCTCCCCGGAAGAAATCGCAGTGAATCGCAATGCTACGGAAGCATTGGCAACTATTATTTTTGGTCTTACACTTCGTAAAGGCGACGAAGTAGTACTTACCAAACAAGATTATCCCAATATGATACAAGCATGGAAGCAGCGGGAGATACGGGATGAAATTAAACTTAAATGGATCAATCTGGATTTACCTATTGAAAGTGATGAGGTGTTTGTACAGAAATTTACAGAACAATTCACTGCCAAAACAAAAGTTGTCTATATCACCCATATGATTAACTGGACAGGTCAGATACTACCTGTACGTAAGATTGCTGATGCTGCTCATGCCCGTGGTATCGAAGTAGTGGTAGATGCAGCCCATACATTTGCCCATCTGGATTATAAACTACCTGATCTGGGAGCAGACTATGCAGGTACCAGTTTACACAAATGGCTCTGTGCTCCCTTTGGATCAGGTATGTTGTATGTTAAAAAAGAGAAAGTCAAAGGTCTATATCCTCTTTTCCCAAATGTCGATCCCAGAATAGATGATATCCGAAAGTTTGAAGTATTAGGTACCCGTTCCTTTGCGATTGAACAAGCTATTGGTCAGGCTATCAATTTTCACAATGCGATTGGTACCAAACGCAAGGAAGAAAGATTGCGTTACCTGAAAAACTACTGGTGTGATAAAGTAAAAGATCTGCCACGCATCAAACTGAATACATCATTGAAACCAGACTATTCCTGTGCATTAGCTAATTTTACAGTAGAAGGGATGGAACCCGGAGCTATTGAAGCCTTCTTATTCAATAAATATAAAATTCACACTAGTCCTATTGTATGGGAAAACATCAAAGGGGTTCGGGTTACTCCTCATGTGTATACAACGTTGAAAGACCTTGATAGATTGATAGATGCAGTTACGTATCTTTCAAAGAATAAGATTTCATAGACATAAAAAGAGGCTTCGCTTACAATGAGGCCTCTTTTTTCACTTTAACAACTTATCGCTTACTGCTATCGTCCATATTCAGATCATTGTCAAAAGGACTTTTGGTAAAGGGGTAAACCAGTTGACGCAGATAACCTTTTGGATAATTTCCTTCTTTTACTCCTGTAGTCTCAGGCCATACATTTCCAGGCAGGTAGTAGGTGCCAAATATTCGGTCGATCAACGGAAAGTGAATAGCAAAGTTTTTTCCATAATGTGCGGGATCTTCACAATGATGCCAGTGATGGAACTGCGGTGTTACGAAAATGTATTTCAGAAATCCGAAATTGATACTTGTATTGGCATGGATTAATACAGCATGAATAGACACAAAGATGATATAGGTATTGAAGACTATTTCTGAAAATCCACAAATGTATAGAGGTAAAAAAGAAATAGAACGTGTTACAAAGATATCTACAAAGTGAGTGCGTGACCCTGCCAGCCAGTCCATAGCCCGTGTGGAATGGTGTACTGAATGGAAACGCCACAGATACACATGTGAATGAAAAATACGGTGTGCCCAATACTGAAACAAATCGGTTACAAATAAGGCCAGCAAAAACTCCACTGCAAAAGGCAAGCTCTGCACCCAGGCATGTATCTGATCTAACCCTACTCTACCAAACAATAACTTGGCAGGAGCCTGAGTAATGACTCCAAAGAATTGAACAAACAAGTGGCTGATTACAAAATAAACCAGGTCGGTACGCCATTCCTCATGAAAGCGGGACTGGTTCTTATTTTTAGGAAATGCCATTTCAATAGGCACAAAAATAATCGACAATAGAAGCAGATCGATCAGTAACCAGTCGAGACCAATATGCCAGAGGGTTTTGTCTACAGATCGGGGTTGAACATTAAATCCTCCTAATGCAATAGCTAAAGCAGATAATAAAATACCAATCACAGCCAATTGCTTTTTATTACTCAACAAGAAACTGAGTGTAGCAAAGAAAAAAGAAGCGATAATCACTCCCATTAGAATGGCTTTCATCATTTCGCCGGTATAGACCTCACGAAACTCAGGTGTCGTAAAAAATTCAGGATAATGGAAACAGAAGACTGCCAGAATAGAAAGTACTCCCAAAAAGATAGAGATGTAGCCGCTGATGAAGCCTTCTCCAATCACCAGCCGTTTGTTAGTTGACATAATTAGATGTAGAATAGAAGTGGGTTGTATTGAGAAAATAGTATTTATACACTGATGTACAAATAGTTACCAATCTGTTACATTAGTAACAATTTGGTAAACAGGTAAACTCAATCGTACCTACTTCTTAAAAGGAAACTGAAACAGGTGCATGTATATTCTCAGCACAATCACTAAAACTGAATAAGGTCTTACTGAATGACTGAGTAAGCAATAATGGAATATCTTCGTAATTGGCCCCCTGTAGCTGATTACCTTTAAAATAGGGAACCTGATAGCCAGGTAATTGATCTACACAAGTCATCAACAGATTTTTTTTCAGCCCATACGAGTAATTAGTATCACATTGTAAGGCATAATTCAACAAATCAATATCCAGTGGACTGACCCGAAATACTCCCTGATGTTCATTGTATTGATTAGTTTCATTCTCATTATTAATCAATGAAAGAGAGATTTCTTCATGAGTCATAGGCCCTTGTCCATGGCGTGTCTGATAAGCACGAGTAATATAAAATAACTCAAGATCAGAAAGTTGTGGCTTCAGGTACTGGTCTACGAGAGCTAATGCATTTTTAGAACAGGTATTGCTACGGGTCACATGCGGAAAGAATCCGAAGTCCATATCCAGCAATAAGCCTTGTGCTCCTTCAAATACAAATGTCTGCCACGGAGTATTTTCTGTAAAAACCTCGGCAGTGGTCACAAACCGGACAGCATGCTGCTTTTGCAAGCGCAGCAGATCTGTCACTGTCTGAATAAAATGGTCATCGGCAGCATCATGTTCCAACGCATCAAAATCAAAGCTAGGCTGGCTTTGCAACTTCTGTCGGTAGTGTTCCCGAATGGTTTTTAACTTAATCTTACAAAATTCCGGAAAAAGCAGATCCTGTGCAAATAACTTTACAGGTGATAACTGATGCCGTTCTATGGTTGCACCAAATCCCATCCCACAGCTACCATGGCGGGAATTGCCTCTGGCAGTTTCCAGCACCCGATTATACAAGACATCGTAGTGAGTTGTCACTGCACATAGATTATCGACAAGCAACTCAGGTTGTACACCTAATTTTCGCAGGGCTGCATATTCTTTCAGCATAGATCCGGGGGAAAATGTACAATAGGCTGACCAGTAAGTTGGCACCCCACGCAATGTTCCCGATCCAAAATTGGAAAAAACATGTCGTTTTCCATCTGATGTTGCCACTGTATGGCCTGCCTGTTGTCCTCCATTAAACCGGATCACCAATGGAGAAGGATGTTGTAGACACAACATATCTGTTGCCAAACCCTTTCCTTCATCTCCAAATCCCGAACCAATAACAATAAATGCTTTTTTGGGCAGTGTTTTCATAGTTGTATATATTTCACTTCCAGCCCTCAAAATGTTTCAGACTGGAAGCGTATGTTATTGGAGAAACGATATTACAGCTTAAATATTCTGTTTACCAATCCTCCACTGTTATTTTTAACCAATGCATCTGCTTTTACATTAACCAATGCCTTAGCTACTGTTTTGGAAGTAGATGCATCAAAAGAATGCAAAATCTTGCTTAACTCTACCCCGTGAATCACGGCAACCGTAGACGCAATGGTCTCAGCAATAGCATTGTAGTCATCCAGTACAATCAGACGTTCGCCTAACAATTTCTTCCAATATCCTAAAACGGTTGGATCATCACGATAAGAGGCCTCATTGATGTGAATATGGAAAACATTGTAACTACGTTGTACCTCTTCCAGTAATTGCTTATCTGTCAAATCCGTAGACTCTGTATATCCCATGATATATTTCAGACGGGCAGCATCCAGTTTACTCCAGGCAGCTTCGTCACCAATGGTAAATAAGAAGCCTTTCTGTCCACGTTTCTCAAAACAGTCGCAAGAGGTATGTCGTGCACAGAATAACCACCCAAGCGTATACGACTCCATACACTGTCCACCGCCACCACCTTCAATATAAATTTCGGTCAGCCATTTGTCCAGTTCATCTGTACCACTTTCAAACTGAGCAACCTGCAATGGATAACTATCTGTAACGTGGTCCCCGATAGCTCCAAACATAATCTGAGGGTGCTCAATACCGTGACTGATTAGTGTATTCATCAGAGATCCTAGTTTTTCACGAACCAGAATTTCAGGAATACGTCCCATACTTCCGGTTACATCCAAAAATACTGCAATTGATAATGAATCAGGGTGTATGTCCGAGTCACGGCTTTCCCGGAATTTAACTCCCATCGGTGACATCAGTGAACTAGCTTTACCTGTTTTATTATTTGCAAAAATGTCATCTGTACTCAAGTTTGCTTTTGAACTTTTTAGATGCTCATAGGCATCATCAGACCAACGTGTGTATCCCATAGTTGTAGTTAATTAAGTTAGTAATAGATTGATTATTAGTTACATAACAAGCTTCTAAGGAAGCATGGACTTATATATTTAATTCATGATACTGAGGTTTTCCAAATATGGATCGTAATAATTGTCTGTAATCATCATATGTCTGATAAGCTTCATAGTGAGGTGCAATCAAAAAGTTAATCAGATGCTCGTTACATGTTTTTTTCAACTTCACCCCATTTCCAGACTTGTCACCTAGTAAGTAGAGAGCTGTACGTTGTGCCAGACTTACATCTACATACGCGATAGCCTGCTTTTTATCAAATACAATCTGAGGATACCAATCCAGATATTTTCCTGAGACAGTGTTCAACTTACTCTTCATTGGTCTCATATGATAGAATGACAGACAGACAATTCCGTGTGTTTCAGGAACCACACAAAATACCTCTGGATTAAACCCAGCATGGCAATACCCTATCTGATGCAACCAGGCTGTAAATTCCAACATACGGCTCAAAATCCAGCTTACATGTTCCTGAGGCAATGTCAGATGAGAAAAAGAAACCATACGGTGACTGTAACTAATCCGCAGATACTCTCCTTCCATCTTCATAGAGGTAGGCAGATATTTCTGAAAGTGTCTGGAAGAATCGTCAGTCAACTTCATCAATCGGCTATAATTTTCCAGAGACCTTAACAGCTGCTCTTTCTCACCTTTGCACAAAAAGGTTTTATCATCTGTCTGTTGCACAAGACCTGCATCATCTTCGATCTTGTTAAGTTGTTCCATCTCCTCCTTATATGCATTGAGCTTTTCAACTGCATCATTTGCACCTGCCAGTGAGCATACATCCGGGTGAATCAATTTTACATAGTTCACATACTCTTTTCGATAGTTGTTTCTGGTCAGCAGATCTTCCGCTTTGCTTGCAGTCATTATTCTAACCAGTAAATCTTCAGCATTCATTTTTATCTTATTGTAATTTGTACACCAAAGTTAGTGTATAAAAAACACTATTCCAAATTTTAGGTAAAAAATTTTCACACATTAAATAACGAAGAGGATAAACAATTAAAGATCAACCAGATGAATGTAACACATATTAAAACAAACTACCTACATTGTGAACTGATCGTCATTGGAATAGGCAATTCAAGCCCATATAGCAAATAGTTACGTTCAACAAAGAAATAGACCAGATAGTAGGAGTAATCGAGCAGGAAGGAAGACAGTTGTAATACCCTAGCTAAAGATAAAAAGGGCCCTGAAATTAAATTTCAGTAATTGTAATGACTGGCAATAGATGTAAACTTTAAGAATGTATCTTGAGTGGGCATACATTCATCAGCAGCAATTGAGCTTCACAATTTGTTAAGAAATAAACAATATACTAAATACAAAACCTGTATTCGACCCCTAGTAGCATTACTTTGATCACAAATACAGGTTTTATCCTTTTCTTTTAATAAACTATAATTATTACATATCAACTTCCTCACAATAAAACAAATACCACTGCCCTTTAACTAGTTTAAAACGAGTCTCAAAATGAAAACCGCTATCAACTAACCAAAGTTTTTCTATTATGACTCCTTGTGACCATAAGCGGGTTGTTTTATATTGAGTCATTCCAACAGTATCATTCTTTATGATCGTAAACTTAGGCAGTGTATCTATCTTATCAATTGGAATCTTTAGAATTACCCAGTTTGAAACTGTCCACTTCTCTTTTACTGTCCGACCTGTAAGATCTTCTGAAACTTTATACCCTTGTATGGGGAATAAAAGCCTTTTCTTCTGAAAAATAGAATCCTGATGAAATTGGATATAAAAATCATCAAAGCTTTCTTGTTGTATGCTTTTTATATCAGTTATTAACTCATTAGCATTTTTCTCTATAAAACCTACCATAAAAAGTACAAAAGAGCAACAGAAAAATTCGATGTGGAGAAAACGCATAAAAGAATATAATACAAATTTTATAAGAGAAACAGGCAGTCTACTTTCTACCAAAATCGGCAGGGTTTTCACCCCACACCTTTGTCTCCCACTTTAAAATAGGATTAGGGTAGGTATTTTCAGCCAGCCATTTTTCTGCCCGATCCAGTAATTCAAATAATTTATCATTATTATCTGTAGGCTCCAGTTTGGTCCGATGTTTCTTGGCCTGTACCCACTTAATGGCATTGACACTATCTGAATAAATAGGCAATCGGCTTCCTAGTTTCTGAAGATAGGCCAGTCCATGTACAATTGCCAAAAACTCTCCAATATTATTGGTCCCATCTTTAAACGGTCCCTGGTGAAAAAGCTGTTCTTTTGTCTTTGTATTAACACCTCTGTATTCCATATCTCCGGAAGCCGTATTCCAGGCAGCATCTACCGAAATACTTTCCAGGATAGGCTTGCCAATCTTTGCTTTTTCTAATGGAGACAAATCCGAACTACTCTTCTGGTTTGCATTTTTAAAAATATGCTTTTTGCTATTTTCACCAAACGCCTGTTCTGCCAGTTCCTTTGTTTCGAAGGACTTATATTCAGCACCTGCAAATCCATCAATTTGTTTTTTACATTCGTCCCAGCTGGTATACACTCCAGCTTCACGACCTTTCCAGACTACATAATATTTTTGTTTTGCCATAAGTAGATAAAAAGAAAGTTCAGACAAACGCCTGAACTTACAATATAATCAACTAATATTTTCTTTAATGATTGTACTTATTCGGACGCGTTTTAAAACTTTTCTGAATTTCCTGCACCGCAGCTTTAAAATCCTTGTCTGTCTTTAACATGTCATTCACAGACTGAATGGCATGGATAACCGTGCTATGATCACGTCCTCCAAAGTGGTATCCAATAGACTTCAGAGAGAAATCGGTATATTCTTTTGCAAAATAGATAGCTACCTGACGAGGTACTACCAGTTCTTTTTTACGGCTTTTGTCTTTCAGATCATCTACCGTTACCCCAAAATGTTCCGCTACCCTCTTTTGTATTACCTCAATATTTACCTCTTTGTCTACATGTTGCACAATATTCTGAATAGTCCGTTTGGCCAGATCCAGATCAATCTCCCGCCGATTCAGCGAAGCTTGTGCCATTAAAGAAACAATTACCCCTTCCAGTTCACGGACATTGGTATCAATGCTATGCGCAATGTACTCAATCACGTCTATATCCATGGCAATTCCTTCAGCCTGCAGTTTTTTCTGAATAATCGCGATACGTGTTTCCAGATCAGGTTGTTGTAAATCTGCACTCAATCCCCATTTAAATCGGGAAAGCAAACGATCTTCAAAACCTACCAGCTCCCGAGGAGAACGGTCAGTGGTCATGATAATCTGTTTTCCGGCCTGATGCAGGTGATTAAAGATATGGAAGAAACATTCCTGAGTCTTTTCTTTTCCTGACAAAAACTGCACATCATCCAATACCAGTACATCTACCTGTAAGTAGAAATTCATGAAGCCTTGCATATTGTTATTTCGTACAGCTTCAATGAATTGATTGGTAAACTTCTCACAAGATACATACAAAACAAACCGACCTACATCGTGCTGTTTGATGTAATTACCAATTGCCTGTACAAGGTGCGTCTTTCCCAATCCCACACCACCATACAATAACAATGGATTGAAAGATGTAATACCAGGCTTTTGCGCTACAGCCATACCAGCTGAACGTGCCAGACGATTACAGTCACCTTCAATGAAATTGTCAAAGTTATAGATCGGATTCAGATAGGATGCATATCCATTGCCTTCCAATTCATACAAATCAAATGGGCTTTTGTATTTATCGGCGTGGATATCAACCTTCGGATCTTTGTTCTGTGGTGTTTTATTGGTGGGAATATTGATCACATAGGCTCGATTCTTCTCATTTCCCTTATCAATCACAACCTGGTACTCCAAACGGCCTTCCGGTCCAAGCTCTGAATCAATAGCTTTACGTAATAAATACACAAAGTTGTTTTCCAGATGCTCATGCACATATAGAGTAGGTACCTGTATGGTGAGGACATTGTTGGCGAGTCGTAATGGAACAATGGGTTCAAACCATGTCCTAAAATCCTTTTCGGAGACACTTTCTCCTATGATTTTAAGACAGTTATTCCATACTGTTTTGCTGTCCTTTAGCATCCCTATGATCACGTCGTTAAGTGGTTACTCTGTGTATTTTCTAAAACAAGGACGACAAATTTGATAAAAAAAGCCTTAACAAAAAAATAAAAATCTGAACTTTTAATGGAAAAAAAATTTAGAATGGCAGGCTTCTTTAAAACGTATCAAAACTCTGAAAAAGAACAATTTACCTCGAAAAACACACACTTTCGTCAGAGTAAATTACACAAAATTCTTTCTTTTGACAAATAAAGTTAAATTTTATCCTTCGGTGTGACTTTATTCTTTGACAATATATTCTTTACAATGAAAATATCTCCTACTAAAAAAAATCAATTATAATATTCTGGAACAGACAAACTATTCAAAATATTCATAGTTATAATTTTTCATTTTCCATCAAGTACCTTTTTCTTTTATTCCTGGTCGCCTTTCAGTTGAGAGTCAAAAGAAATATGAAAATTCAGGAAAAGATTTGAAACTTAGCGATTGAATCCACAACTTTGATAACCACAATTCACTAAACTTAATTTGTCTTCCGATGCAATTCGATGATTTCGCTGGTATTACTCAAGAAGAATGGAAACAACTCATTCTAAAAACAATAAAAGCTGAAACTCAGGAAGAGAAATTACATTTCTATGCACAAAAGCTTATTCAGCACCCAGAGCCAGGTATTGAGATCCAGCCGTTCTATATGAAGGAAGACCTGGCAGGACTAGAGTATCTTCAGGGCTTCCATCAGTTGTGGGCTCAGAGCCGACAAACTACTGGCTGGATAAATGTAGAGAATATTGCGGTTTACGATGAGGCAACTGCGAATCAACAGGCCAAAGATGCATTAACTAAAGGTACTACAGGTATCAGGTTTAACTTATTAAATCGTCCGGGAGGTAAACCTATGCTGACTGGAGGTATGACTACAGAGCATCTTTTCGACTTTTCTGTCCTACTTGAAGGCATTTCGCTTTCCCGAATACCTGTCTATTTTCATCTGAGACATACACAATTAGAAAATCTCAGTAATTACTTACAGGAAGTTGAGAAAGATATTTCCACACTCATGGGGGGTATTATATTTGAAGAAATTGCTCTGTCAGCAATTTTACCAGATGAATTTACGAACGAAGCCTTATTAAAATCTCTACAAGTCAGTTCCTTGTTCACTACACACACTCCCTATTTTAAGCTATTGCTTATAGAACCTGTTGGTGAACCTCTTGATGACAATGCAGAAATGGAAACCTTTGCATTGCCTGTGGTTAGCCTCATTAGCTATCAATTGCAGGCAATAGTCAAACTGATAGACGATTTGGAGACCATTCTTCCAATTACTGATATTCTCCCTAAAGTAGGCTTTATAGTAGATATAGGAGACTATTACTTTATGGAAATAGCCAAACTGCGAGCTTTACGGTTAATATGGTGGCAAATAGGCAGAACATATCATCCAGAATCAAATCTGATTGATGTCTTTATTTATGCACAAACAGCTATACTCGTTCCTCCGGCTGATGAGCCATATCAGAGCCTGTTGACTAATACCACTCAGGCAATGTCTGCCATTATAGGTGGATGTGATGCATTAGCTGTTCAACCAGCTGCATTTACGAATCCCCAGGATAGTATTTTAGGGAAACAGATTGCCCGAAATGTATCTGCCATTTTGCAGGAAGAATCGTATTTTGATAAAGTGACAGATATAGGGGCAGGTTCTTACTTGATTGAGAATCTGACTCACCAGATAGCCCAATCTATATGGGAAAAGTTATCGACCTAACTTATCTTTTATTTATCTGTTCTCCTTATTCATTAATTATATATGCGACCAGACTTCTCACAGATAACCTATTCTGACATAGAAAATGCACTCTCTGCTATTCATGTCACAAACTTAACAGAAAAAGTAGTCACAGAATCTGCCGAAGGGATTTCTGTTCCAACCGCTTTTCAGGCGCAGAAAAGTCAATTTCCTCATCTGATTTTTGGAGCAGGTAAGGCCCCTTTTTTACGAGGTCCCTATGCTCCCATGTATACAACCCAACCTTGGACAGTACGACAATATGCAGGCTTCAGTACAGCAGAAGAATCCAATGCTTTTTACCGACGTAATTTAGCGGCAGGACAAACCGGACTTTCTGTAGCTTTTGACTTAGCTACTCACCGTGGCTATGATTCGGATCATCCTCGTGTAGTAGGCGATGTAGGCAAAGCCGGAGTTGCGATAGACTCTGTGGAAGACATGAAGATTCTGTTTGATCAGATTCCATTGGACAAGATGTCTGTATCGATGACGATGAATGGAGCAGTAATTCCGATTCTGGCATTTTATATAATAGCAGCAGAAGAACAAGGTGTAAAACCAGAACAATTGAGCGGAACCATTCAAAATGATATTTTGAAGGAGTTCATGGTTCGTAACACCTATATCTATCCACCAGAATTTAGTATGCGTATTGTGGCAGATATATTTGCCTATACTTCAAAGCATATGCCAAAGTTCAACTCCATCTCTATTTCTGGTTATCATATGCAAGAGGCCGGAGCAACAGCAGATCTGGAACTAGCCTATACTCTGGCAGATGGTTTGGAATACATTCGTACCGGACTGGCAGCAGGCATAGCTATTGATGATTTTGCTCCCCGATTGTCATTTTTCTGGGCTATAGGCATGAATCATTTTATGGAAATAGCCAAAATGCGTGCAGCCCGAATGCTTTGGGCTAAAATAGTAAAGCAATTTAATCCTAAAAACGAAAAGTCACTGGCTTTACGAACACATTGTCAAACCTCAGGATGGAGTCTTACAGAGCAAGATCCCTTTAATAATGTAGCTCGTACCTGTATTGAAGCCATGGCAGCTGTACTGGGAGGTACTCAGTCCCTGCATACCAATGCCTTGGATGAAGCACTGGCTCTACCCTCTGATTTCTCAGCACGAATTGCACGAAATACACAACTTTTCATTCGGGATCAAACAGGAGTAACCAAAACTATTGATCCTTGGGGAGGTAGTTATTATATAGAATACCTGACGAATGAACTGGCAGAAAAAGCCTGGAAGCTGATTCAGGAGGTGGAAGCAATGGGAGGCATGACAAAAGCCATTGCAGAAGGACTACCCAAATTACGTATTGAGGAAGCTGCAGCCAGAAAACAAGCCCGCATTGATTCCGGCAAAGATAAAATTATTGGGGTCAATTACTTAAAACCCGATACGGAGACATCCATTGAATTATTAGAAGTAGATAATACAGCAGTTCGAAATGCTCAGATAACACATTTGACTCAGATTAAAACTAGCAGGAATCAGCAGGCTGTAGATCAGGCATTAACTACCCTTACTAGTGTAACAGAAACCGGACAGGGAAATCTGTTGGAGGCAGCGATTGAAGCAGCTCGCCAGAGAGCAACTCTGGGTGAAATATCGATGGCGATGGAAAAGATAGTTGGCAGATACAAAGCAGTTACCAAATCTATTACAGGAGTGTATATGCGTGAAGCATCTCAGGATGATAATTTTCAGAAGGCACGTAAATTATCTGATCAGTTCGCTGAGTTAGAAGGTAGACGTCCCCGTATCCTGATAGCCAAAATGGGACAGGATGGACATGATCGGGGAGCAAAAGTTATTGCCACTTCGTTTGCTGACCTGGGATTTGATGTTGACATTGGCCCATTATTCCAGACGCCAGAAGAAACAGCTCGTCAGGCAGCAGAAAATGATGTGCATATAGTAGGAGTCTCCTCACTGGCCGCCGGACACAAAACGTTGATACCTCAATTAATTAATGAATTGAAAAAACTAGGACGGGAGGATATTAAAGTTGTTGCAGGAGGAGTTATTCCTCCCCAGGATTATACCTTTCTGTATGATGCTGGTGTACAGGATATATTTGGGCCTGGTACTGTCATTGCCATAGCGGCACAAAATATTTTACAAAAATTAATCTCTGATATGACAACCTAGTAAAAGAAAAGAGACAGATACAACTACCTGTCTCTTTTTCCCTAATATATTTAATTCACTCTTAGTGAGTTGAATCTGCTTTTGATTCAATGCTATCCTTTGCAGCATCAGAAACTGAATCGATAGTTTCTGTAGCAGCTTCTTGTACAGAATCAACAGCCTCAGTAGCTTCTGTTTCAGCAGCTGGCTTCGAATCACATGCAGAGAAAGCAATTGTTCCCAGAACAATAGCAGCAGCAGCAAATAAATTTTTCATTTCTTTGTCTTTTGGTTTAAGGTTAAAGAACAAAATCTGCCTTTTATTCCTGAAAGACTAGAAGGTAACCCAAATAAAAAATAAAAAAATGTGTGGGTTACGTTTTGTTTTTTCAGGTATTAAATACGCCTTGCATGAACAAAGTCCACTTTCAATCGGAAGAACAATTAGTAATGGCTATTCGCCAAGGTGATGAACGTGCATTAGAAATGGTTTATAAGACTTATTTCCCTATGATTTTGCACTTTATCACCCACAATACGGGTACAGAACAGGAGGCTAAAGATATATATCAGGAAGCCATGATGATTTTCTATGAAAACATACAGAATCCTGATTTTGAACTTTCCTGTAAAGTAAAGACCTATGTATATTCTGTTAGCAGACGTCTTTGGCTCAAAAAGCTGAATCAAAAAAACAAATATGTAGGTAAGATTGATGACTTTGAGAGTTTTATTCCATTTGTCAAAGATGAAATAGACCCTGAAGAGCAAGATGCGCAGTTCAAAGCTATGAATGAGGCATTATCACAATTGGGAGAACCCTGTCGTACTATTCTGGAAGACTTTTTTATCAATGAGTTTTCCATGCAACAGATTACAGAAAAGATGGGTTATACTAATACAGATAATGCAAAGAATCAGAAGTATAAATGCTTAATGCGATTGAAAAAGATATTTTTCTCAAAATATCAAATCTGATCCAAGTCTTGTTGTTAAAACTATGATTACCCAGGAAATACAAGAACAGATTGAAAGCTATGTAGCCGGAAAAATGCCTGCAGCAGAGAGAGGATCATTTGAAAAAATGATTCAACAGGATAAACATCTGGCAGAGGCAGTTCGTCAACATCAGTTGATGGCGGATAGCTTTGCAACATTTAGCCGCCGGACTAAACTCAAAAAGCAGTTTGATTCCTTCCATAAAGAATGGAAAGAGGAAAGCAAAGAGCAACCTTTTATCTATACCTATGGTGTAAGGGCATTCTGGCGAAATCATATGACTACAGTAGCAGTAGCTGCCTCTGTAGCAGTTATTACGGTGTTCAGTACTATCTTTATGACTAACTATCTGCGTTCACTGGAACATCAGCAGGTGAGTAATTATGCGGAGTTAAAGAAAGAGAACAATCACATTAAGAAAAGATTAAGTGATATTTCGGCGTCTCTGCAACAGGATGTAACTACAGCAGCTGACTATGCAGCCAGCGCAACAGGTTTCATGATTTCACCTAATGGTTATATTGTTACCAACCGACATGTAGTGAGTGGAGCAGATGAGGTGTATGTAGAATCTACAAATTATGAGAATATTCGCCAACGCTATAAAGCCAAAGTGATTCATAAAGATCAAAAGCTAGATCTGGCACTACTCAAAATATCAGATTCTACTTTTAAACCGTTGACCTATATGCCTTATGCGTTAAACACACGTGAGACAGATCTGGGAGAATCGGTTTATACATTAGCCTATCCGCGGGAAGATATCGTATACGGGGATGGAGCAATTAGTGCCCATACAGGAAATGATGGAGATACTTCTAAATATCAGATATCTGTTCCAGTAAATCCTGGAAACAGTGGAGCACCATTATTGGATGCCAAAGGGAATCTGGTAGGGATTGTGACAGGTAAAAACCCGAATGAAGATGGGGCAGCTTTTGCAATCAAGTCCAAGCATTTGTTCACGCTGGTTCAGGAGATACCTGCTGATTCATTAACAGAGCCTCTGACCTTACCCAGAAAAAATTATATGCATTATCTGCGTCGTCCCGATCAGATTAAGAAATTGCAGGGACTCGTTTTTAATGTGAAGGTGTATAAAAAATAAAAAAACGTGTTTGTATTCAAGCCGTTAAAATCCGGAACTGCCCAGCAATGAGCAGTTCTTTTTTTTTATAGATACTTTCTAAAATTCCACAAAGGCCGATAAAGCAGATAATCCAGATCATACTGTCTGTCATAAGCCTCTTTCTCAAAGCTTATATTATAGTAAGCCTCTTTGTGTTTCATCCCCTTAACACGAAGCCAAGCATACTCAAGCAGATACCAGATGTAAAATGGAATAATTCCCAACTCCAGCTGCTGACGTAGGTGAATCTGTTCGTGATTCAGCAGGCGTTCATTTGAAGCATAATGTTTGTATTTTATCAACACAAATGGAAAAAGGGCCATTCCATGCACCCACAGAAAAGGAACGTGTATCAGAATCAAAGGCTTACCCGATAAAATAGAACAAATGTTATCTCCTAGTATGTCACAAAAATCCAGCCAACCTACCAAGAGATTATACACTTCGAACAGGTTTATTTTAATACAGATTCAATATGTCCATAATGATGGTTACAATGCCAGACATATAGTGACACTACCTGTTTTAATGGATACGTCCTTTTGCTTTCAGGATGAAAATATGTCCGTTCAAAATCGGACTCTGTCATAGAACGCAGCAAAATAGCCCATCGTTTATGCAGGGCAGATATCCATTGCAAGGACACCTCTACAGGTGTTGTTTTACCATCCGCAAGCTCTGCCCAAAGATTTTCATGGTAAGGCTTTATGACAGGGTTTTCTTCTGTTAATGCAAGCTTAAAGCGTATTAATGCATTACTATGGCTATCCGCCAGATGGTGTACTACCTGCAAGGCAGTCCAACCATCAGGTCTATAAGGTGTTTGTAATTGCTCAGGAGTAAGTTTGTTTACTAATTCAGACAATTTCACAGGAAATGATTCGATGATCTGAATCCCTTCCGGTACGTTTGTAAAGGATACTGACTTAAAATGATCAAATTTTCCAATAGGATATTTTAGCTTTTCTAAATCCATGTGTTGTTTTAGTGTTAAGATGTTTTGTAATTCAAGAAGTACCATGTTAAAGAATCAATATGTATTCTTATCTCTTAGGTCTCTGTAAGCTTTGTAGACAAACCAGCCCATTTACCGGTTGGAGTTTTGCCTACAATATAGGCTTCTATCTCCTTACGGCCCAGCTTATATACCTGTACATTGCTAAGATTTGAAATAATCTTTTCTTTAAGGATCTTAAACTTATCAACCAGTTTTATTTCTTCTTCGTGATACCATTCCTTTACTTCTGTTACACGCTTAAAGAAATCGTCTACAGATTGTATCTCAACAGGAGTTTGACGTGTCTGCTGAGCAAACCGTTTCACATCTATCTCATTCAAAGGTTTGGTTCCATTAAAATCCCATTCAAAGTAAGCGAATGGCTCATCGGATTCGCTTGGGTAATACAGGTCTTCAGCAGCCTGCAGCAATACCTGTTTCAAACTATTTTCGCTGTTTTCCCCAGTGTTCATAAGTAAATGGTAATGTTTTAGTCAAGTATAGGATTTGTTCAGGATGAAGTCAACTCATAAAAACATTTTGTAAAATTATTTCCATTCCCTCACTCGGAATTCGTAAGTTTGTGACCCTTTTTCGTGAAGGTAGAATCTATATAAATCATAGATTAATTAATTTAATTATAACCAATGTAATTCCCATGACTGCAGAAATTCATACTGACAAAGGAGTAATGAAGGCCATGTTCTTCGAAGAAGATGCTCCTGGTACTGTTGCTAACTTTGTTAAACTGGCAAAACAAGGTTATTATGATGGCGTATTGTTTCATCGTGTAGTGCCAAACTTTGTAATACAAACCGGAGACCCAACAGGTACTGGAGCAGGTGGACCTGGTTACAGTATTCCTTGCGAACTGACAGGTAACAATCAATACCATGACCGTGGTGTGATCTCTATGGCTCATCGTGGCCGTGATACTGGAGGCTCTCAATTCTTTATTTGTCATAACCGTATGAACACCAAAGGCCTGGATCGTCACCATACAGTTTTTGGTAAAGTTATTGAAGGTCTGGATATTATTGACGAGATCCGTCAGGGAGATCGTATTACAAAAATCGTAATCAACGAAGACTAAATCTATTTTACAATATTCTGACAGAAAAGCTGTTATACAAGATTGCCCAAACTTATAAAACCCTAACTATCAAACGTTTAACTTATAAGTTATTTTTTCTGTCATCCTATATTAATTTATTGTAAATTTGTTTGAAACCTCCCACCCTTATCCGTGGGAGGTTTTATATCGCCAAGATGGTATTTTATAACAAACCACTATACTATCTTCTCATTCATCTACATCTATGTTAGAACGTCCTGGAAAACCTGTGAAAAAAGCCTTTTCTGAGAGTCCTCGCAATACTCGCCTTGGAGCACCACGCTTTTTGGATGCTGATCTTGGTAAATTACCTCCACAGGCTCCTGAACTGGAAGAAGCTGTACTAGGTGCCCTAATGCTGGAAAAAGATGCACTGACAACAGTCATTGACATGCTGAAACCAGATAGCTTTTATAAGGATTCCCACCAGGAAATCTATAGAGCTATTCTGGATCTGTTTGCACAATCAGAGCCTGTTGACTTGTTGACAGTGACAGAGAAACTTCGGGAAATGGGCAAAATTGAAATGGTTGGTGGGGTGGCTTATATTGCCCAGTTAACCAATAGAGTCAACTCTGCTGCCAACATTGAAGCGCATGCCCGTATTATTGGTGAAAAAGCGATCAAGCGTGAATTGATTTCTCAGGCATCTGAAATATTGAAACATGCCTACGAAGACACTACAGATGTCTTTAATCTGATGGACTTTGCCGAACAGGGACTCTTTCAAATCTCAGAATCTAATATCCGTAAAAAAGTAGCAGGTATGCGAGACCTGATGCAAATTGCGATTAAAGAACTGGAAGCCAAAAAAGACCGTAAAGATGGTCTGACAGGTATCCCTTCTGGCTTTAGCGCACTGGATCGGGTAACCTCAGGCTGGCAGCGTTCTGACTTGATTATTCTGGCAGCTCGTCCGGCAATGGGAAAGACGGCCTTTGTACTTTCTGCATTACGAAATGCAGCGGTTATGTTTAATATGCCAGTTGCTATTTTCTCCCTGGAGATGTCCGCGGTTCAATTAGTGAATCGTCTGATTTCAGGGGAAGCAGAACTGGAAAGTGAGAAAATAAAGAAAGGAAATCTTGCTGCGTATGAATGGGAACAACTACATGCCAAGATTCGCAATCTTGAAGCTGCTCCTATTTATATTGATGATACGCCGGCACTCTCTATTCTTGAGTTACGTGCCAAATGTCGCCGTCTGAAAGCACAACATGATATTCAATGTATTATCATTGACTACTTGCAGCTAATGAGCGGTGATTCCGGAGGGAAAGGTGGAGGAAACCGTGAACAGGAGGTTGCTCAGATTTCCCGGGCTCTCAAAGGTCTGGCGAAGGAACTGAACGTACCGGTTATCGCTCTTTCTCAGTTGAGTCGTGCGGTTGAGACACGGGGTGGAGATAAACGACCACAACTTTCTGACTTACGGGAATCAGGTTCTATCGAGCAGGATGCCGATATGGTGGCCTTCCTGTATCGTCCTGAATACTATGGTATTACTCAGGATGAAAATGGAAATCCAACTACCAACATGGGTGAAGTAATTATTGCCAAACACCGAAATGGATCACTGGAAAACGTACCATTGAAATTTATAGGTAAATACACCAAGTTTTCTGACTGGGATGGTGCTGAATCATTTACTAATCTAGCGTCATTGCCTAGTTCTGGAATAATTCCGAATGAATTTGATGAAGACCTGCCAAATGGCACCATTCGTCTGGGTAGTAAGGCAAACAGTCTGCCACCACAAATGCCACCAGAATCATTGGGAGACGAACCTCCGTTTTAATTTTATCTATAACAACTCGTCATATTCAAAAGCCTCAGCCATCTATGCTGGGGCTTTTTTTGTATAGGAGTTGCTGAAATAGTAATTACAGATAAATAAAACTTCTCCTATAAGAAAAAGTAAATACACATATAGCATCCGAATTCTTTCAAGGTTCCAGAAGATTCCATCTGTCATCACAGGAATTGAAACACTTACAATATATACTGCACCTAGAAAGAAAATACCTAAATGCCAATAGACAAATGATTTTTTTACTCTTTGCCTATTTAATGATATCATTTGATATAAAATAGCAATCAAACCAAAGAAAACCAAAAACTGCCATCCATAGTCAGACTTAAATGAAAGAGTTATATATAAATACTTCAACACACAATCCATCCCAAGAACAACGATTGCAGAAATTGCAAAGATGACACTCTTCTTACTATAGCGTTTTTCAGAATAAAGACAAACCAATGTTATAATCCAGATAATTATATAGGGTATATACTTAAAAATAGATTCAGTCATATAACTCCAGAAACCTATGGAAGTGTTAGAAGAGTTTTCAGGCTGATTAACAATATAAATATCCGACAGTGAAAAGCTCGTTTTGAAAATTAGAGCAAACAAAAGAAATATAAATCCAACGGAGAGAAATACAATTACAATAAATGTAGGAAAAGCAAGGAAAAGTAATAGATAAGAGATCCATTTTATACTATTCAATCGATCTTTCTTCCAACGAATGAAAATGGTCCTCATAAGGTTAATCAACTGTAAACCCATACTAATAGCCAACAAAAACATGGAGAGTACTTCAATTTCCAATCTAGACAGAGCAGATGATCTTGCAAAACCCAGATTGGAAAGCAATCCATGTAAAGGAGGATATACCGTCCATCCATTATCATATTTGATAGGATAGAATAGTAATATGATCTTGCATCCCCAAAATAAAACCAATAAACTATAACAAACCCGCCAGATTATTCTAAAGCTTTTTTGCCGTCCTATATCCACCATAGGTTGTATATACCATAACCAAAGCACTCCCACCAGATAAGGAGTAAAGAATAAAATAGTTGTATTAAGGAAATCGGTCCGAATAAATACAAATTGCTCAGGAGAACCATTCCAGTATAATCCTATATTAACCAGTATTCCTGTGAGAACAGATATAATCCCTAACCAGATATAAGCAGTAAAGTAGCGTTGAATCATTAATGAAATCAGTATACTAGAAACAATGCCAAAATAGACAAAGAATGAGTTTCTGGAAGGTAGATGGATAAATTTATTGTGTCTATAGAAGACTTGTATTAGAATTCACATATCTTATCTTTGCATGATACAATAATAAATACAGAGAAGACAATTTTATATATAAAGTTCTTCTCATTATCCATACCACTGTATCTGTTGTTGGGTCATTCATCTAACTCTACTAACTGACTTTCTAAGCCAATCATGAATCAGAAACAACGTATTTTCTTTTGGTCTATTACTGCAGCCTTGGGAGGCTTCCTTTTTGGTTTTGATACTGCCGTTATCTCCGGCGTAGAGCAATCCCTCCAATCTCTATGGCAACTTGATGTATGGGAACATGGGCTAACGGTATCCATCGCCTTAATTGGGACTGTAATTGGCTCCATGCTAGGTGGTATTCCAGCTCAACAATTAGGCCGAAAAAAAACGCTTTTCTGGATTGCAGTTCTTTATCTGATCTCTTCTATTGGAACAGCTCTTGCTGTTAACTGGGAAATGTTTTTGATCTTTCGCTTCCTGGGTGGCTTAGGAGTAGGTGCATCTTCAGTAGCTGCACCTATGTATATCACTGAAATCTCTCCAGCTAAATCCAGAGGAAGATTGGTTGCTCTTTTTCAATTCAATATTGTGTTAGGAATTCTGGTTGCCTATCTGTCTAACTATCTTCTGGCCGAATTTATGACCAATGAATCCTGGAGATGGATGTTGGGAGTTCAGGCTTTTCCTTCAATAATCTTTCTGGTAGCTGTCTTAAATATTCCAGAAAGCCCACGCTGGCTACTTTTAGCGAAAGGACAAACTACTCAGGCTCGGGAAGTACTACAACTGATTGATCCGGAAACGGCAGAAGAGACTTTTATAGCCATACAAAAACATGTAGATCAACCTCAAACAACAAAGCTCTTTTCTGGTTCTTATAGTACACCTATTATGCTGGCAGTGTTATTTGCAGTATTTAATCAGGTATCAGGCATTAATGCAATCATCTACTATGCACCACGTATTTTTGAAATGACAGGTCTGGGTAAAAACTCTGCTTTATTATCTTCTACAGGTGTGGGTGTAGTCAATCTGGTATTTACCATGATCTCCTTGAATTTGATTGATCGATATGGACGCAAAACATTGATGAAAATAGGTTCTGTTGGTTTAATCATCACATTGGCTTTAGTAGCCCGAGCTTTTTATGCCCAGGACTTTAGTGGATTAACTGTTCCTTTACTGTTGTTTGTGTATATAGCCTTTTTTGCATTCTCACAGGGAGCCGTTATATGGGTATTTATATCCGAGATTTTCCCGAATGAAGTACGGGCTAGTGGACAAGCGTTGGGAAGCTTTACGCACTGGATTATGGCAGCTATTATTACATTCACATTTCCTTATCTGGCAGAACGTTTTGGAGGCGGGAACACATTCCTGTTTTTTACAATCATGATGGTGTTGCAATTATTGTTTGTTCTTCGACTTATGCCAGAAACCAAAGGTACCAGCCTGGAACAAATTGAAAGAACATTTATATCTCATTAATCACTCTAACTATGAATCCACTAATCGTTTGTTTTGGAGAGATTCTCTGGGATGTATTGCCCACCAGTAAACAACCTGGAGGTGCGCCAATGAATGTAGCAGCTGACCTTCGGAATTTTGGTGTCAATGCTCAGCTTATAAGTCGGGTAGGAAATGATGAACTGGGTAACGAATTGATAGACTTTCTGAAGCAGAAAGGCATTCCAACCGAACTAGTCCAAACAGGGCAATCACATCTTACAGGTGTAGCCAAAGCCAATGTTTCGGATGCGAATGAAGTGACGTATAAAATTGTTCAGCCTGTAGCATGGGATTATATACAGTTAACTCAAAGCATGGAACAAACTGTAAAACAAAGTAACTTCTTTGTATATGGCAGTCTTGTAGCCCGTAGTCAGCAATCACATGAGACTCTTCTATCACTACTAAAGATAGCTCCACATAAAGTTTTTGATGTAAACTTAAGAGCACCACATTATACACGAGAATTAGTAGAAGATCTATTACATCAGGCTCACATAGCAAAATTGAATGAGCATGAACTGGCAGAATTGGCAGCCTGGTATGGAAACTCAACAAACTTACATGTTACCATGCAGACATTACAAGATCGGTATTCTCTTGATACTGTTTGTGTAACATTAGGTGCTCAGGGAGCAGCGTTGTTAAACAAAGATGGATTCTTTCAGCAATCAGGCTTCATTGTCGAAGTAAAAGATACCATTGGTAGTGGTGATGCTTTTCTGGCTGCCTTTCTCTACAAAACGCTGCAAAATGAGGAGCCTAAGAAAACAATTGAATTTGCTTGTGCAACAGGAGCCTTTCTGGCAACGAAACAAGGGGCCACTCCACAATTTTCTGAAGAAGATATATACTCATTTTTAGCAAAGGCTCAGATACTTTCTTCTTGACTAAAGAACACATCTATAATTTGTTCTACCCTACTCCTATTTATATGTATAAACGGCTGGCTTGTCTTTTCTTATTGATCCAGGTGGTCTATTATTCTGTGGCTCAGAACGAACCTCATCGTCCACAGTTTCATTTCTCCCCTAACAAGCATTGGATGAATGATCCAAATGGAATGGTGTATTATAAGGGGACTTATCATCTGTTTTTTCAACACTATCCGGATGGAACTACCTGGGGACCTATGCACTGGGGACATGCTACCAGTACAGATCTGGTTCATTGGACAGAACAGCCCATCGCATTGTATCCGGATAATCTGGGATATATCTTCTCAGGCAGTGTGGTAGTAGACAAGGATAATACCAGCGGTTTGGGTAAAAGTGGTGTATCACCACTGGTTGCCATTTTCACACACCATAATCCTGATCTGGAAAAACAAAAAAGTGACAAGTACCAATACCAAAGTCTGGCATATAGTATAGACGAAGGAAAAACCTGGAAGAAATATGAAAGCAACCCAGTACTACCTAATCCCGGTATTACTGATTTTCGTGACCCAAAAGTACGCTGGTATGAACCTCAGCAGAAATGGATCATGTCTCTTGCTACTAAAGATCGTATCACCTTTTACTCTTCACCTAATTTAAAGAACTGGACAAAAGAAAGTGAGTTTGGACAGGATGCAGGATCACATGGCGGAGTATGGGAATGTCCTGATTTATTTCCACTAACAGCTAATGGAAAAACAGCTTGGGTATTGTTGGTTAGCATCAATCCTGGCGGGCCAAACGAAGGGTCCGCTACTCAATACTTTATAGGAGACTTTGATGGAAAAACGTTTAAGCCCTATTCTAAAGAAACCAAATGGATTGATTACGGAACAGATAACTATGCAGGTGTAACCATTGCTAATACCAACGAACGAACCCTGTTTCTGGGTTGGATGAGTAACTGGTTATATGGAGAAAAAGTACCCACCAGCCCTTGGCGCAGCGCAATGACGGTACCTCGGGAATTGGGACTTACTCAAATAAAGAAAGAATGGTTTCTAACATCTGTTCCTGTAAAAGAGTTAAACGTTTTGAAAGGGGAAAGCATCTCACTCAAAAAAGAAAATATCAAAGGAGGACGCCCTTTCACGAGTAAGCTAAAAAACGAATCCGGATTATTTAAACTGGATGTGTCAGCACAAAATACAAATGACTTCTCTATTGTACTGGCTAATGATCGGGGAAATGAAGTAATCATCGGATATGAGAAAGCCAGTAATGTATACTATATAGATCGTACCCATTCCGGCCAAACAAACTTTAGAGAAGGATTTGGAAAACGGTATACTGCTCCCCGCCTCTCAGCAGATCAGATCATCTCGCTTACACTAATTGTAGATGTTGCTTCAGTAGAACTGTTTGCAGATAATGGACTAACCGTAATGACTGGGATCTTTTTTCCGGAACAGCCTATGTCTCAACTTTACATCAAATCAGCGAAAGGTATCTTTATTGAAAATTTACTATACACCAAGCTTAAGCCATCCGTTACACAACCCGTCAAAAACTAAGATACTAACTTAGAGTATATCCTTCTATATCAGAGATAAGTTTCAGGCAAAAATCAGTAAATTTGAAGAAACTTATCTCTGATTATTATGTCCTGGCATGCTGAAGATTTGATTATGACCCGTCTGGTCGAAACCATCATAGCCCCTGTAGTTTCTTCTCAGACAGACTTATATGTTGGATTACTGGAATCTGTTATCTCTCAACAACTTTCTGTAAAAGTAGCCGATATTATTTATGCCCGTTTCTGCGGATTATTTGAGAACAATAACCCTCTTGCAGAACAAGTTCTTCTGACAGATACAGAAAAGCTTCGTTCAATAGGTTTATCTGGTCAGAAAGTAAATTATATTCGTAATATAGCCACCTTTCACCAGCAATATCCTATCACAATGGATCGGCTTGCGTCTTTGACAGATGAAGAGATCATTACACATCTTACTCAGATTAAGGGTGTAGGCCGCTGGACTGTACAGATGCTTCTGATGTTTCCAATGAATCGTCCGGATATATTTCCCATAGATGATCTGATAATCAGACAATCGATGGTTGAATTATATAAAGTGAATGAAACCGGGAAAGAGTTACACAAACGTCTTCATGAGATAGCGGAAAGATGGAAGCCTAATCGTACGCTTGCTTGTAAATATTTGTGGCGATCCCGAGACAAAAAGTATTTACTACTAGTTCAACCCACACAGGATGCGATAACCCAGATTGTCTAAAATCGGACAATTGCTGTCCGCTTACGGACAGTTGCTAAACGCTACTCTTTTATAAAAGCCTCAAAACAATCGGTTTTTGAGGCTTTTATTTTTGGCAGACCATTTGTTATACCGAAATAGAAGTAATACAAAACAATCATTATCTCTTTTCTTATGCGCCGAAGTGATCTTGGGGAATTTGAAGAAATTGTGTTATTAACAGTAGCGGTTCTGACACCTAACGCTTACAGTGTAGTGATTGCAGAAGAACTGGAAGCACAGACCGGACATACTGTAACCACAGGTGCAGTTCATGCAGCACTGCAACGTCTGGAAGACAAAGGACTTGTCAATTCTCAAATGGGTGAAGCCACAGCTGAACGAGGTGGCCGTCGCAAACGCCTCTTTACAGTAACAGTTGCAGGCAGTCGGGTACTGCATGAAGTACAAGCCGTTCGGGATAGGCTCTGGCAACGAATACTTCCTAATGCGCTGCCTAAAATAGATCTGGCCTAAAAAAGTACCACAATGTTCACAAAACAAGTATGATCATCGGTAAAAAGAATCATCCTCCATACTGGTTAGACTGGTTACTGGAGCGATTTTGTGCACCTCATCTGTGGGAAGAAGTACAGGGTGATCTGCATGAACGATATCAACTACGTCTTAAGCAGAAAGGAATAAACAAAGCTTATTGGTTTTACTTTACAGATGTGGTGAGTTATCTGCGTCCTGCTTTTTATAAACGAAAACATGCTACACAACTTCTTTATACTGATATGTTTCAACATAACCTCCTTCTGGCCTATCGGACCTTTAAGCGTTTTAAGGGTTCATTTTTTATCAATCTGATTGGGTTATCATTGGGAATAGCCTGTACGCTGTTAATCTATCTGTGGATAAGTAATGAACTTCATATAGATACATTTCATGAAAAAGACCATCGACTTTTCCAGATTATGGAAAACCGAAAAACAGCCAGAGGCATTGAAACCGGAGCTTCAGGACTATTTGCTGAAATTCTGGTGCGTGATATGCCACAAGTTGAATATGGGGTTACGGTAACACCTCCTAACTTTTTCCCAAAATTTACCTTGCGAACAGAAAACCAAAATGTTAAGGCAGTTGGCAAGTATGTAGGCAAAGATTTTCTCTCAGTTTTCTCCTATGATCTTGTACAAGGACAGCAAGACAAAGTATTAATCCAGCCGGATGCTATTGTGCTTTCTGAAAGTACAGCCCTCAGATTATTCAATACAACAAACAACTTAATTGGAAAAACTATTGAATGGCAGGTAGTCAACATGAAAAAGCCATGTGTCATTACAGGCATTATTAAGGATGTCCCTTCTGGCTCATCTGAACAATTTGATTTTCTGTTACCATTTGAAGCATTTCAGAACGTTATGGGCATGGGCAAGGAAATAACATGGAATACCAATAGTCCTTTTCATAATTATGTTGTAGTAAAAGAAAATACTAACCTCGATCAGTTCCAACATACCCTTGATCACTTGCTGAAGACCAGGAACTCAACAGCCAAAGACATTTCTCTTTTCTTAAAACTTTATTCGAAAAACTATTTATATGGCACCTATGAAAATGGAGTACAAGTAGGTGGCAGAATTGTGTATGTACAACTTTTCTCTCTGATTGCATTGTTTATTTTATTGATAGCTGGTATCAACTTCATGAACCTGGCTACGGCAAGAGCTTCTCGGCGAATCAAGGAGATAGGCATCAAAAAGGCCATTGGGGCCAGTCGCTTTATACTTATTCTACAATATCTAAGTGAATCGCTGTTAATGGCATTCTGCTCCCTCCTGCTTGCATTGTTGATGGTAGTGCTTCTTCTTCCCCAGTTCAACCAACTTACAGGAAAACAAATACATCTGGACTGGGATCTACAAATGATAGCATCATTTGTAGGCATTACGTTCTTTACAGGCTTGATTGCAGGGAGCTATCCAGCTTTTTATTTGTCGGGCTTCAAGCCAACTACTATACTTAAGGGGATAGTACCTACCTCATGGAGTGAGATCTGGACACGTAAAGGATTGGTAGTTTTTCAATTTACATTGTCTGTTATCTTTATCGTATCTGTCATTGTTATCTATAAACAAATAGAGTTTGTACAACACAACAATCTGGGATATGACAAAGATCATATTATCTACTTGGAAACTGAAGGAAAAATAGCCAACCAATCTGAAGTTTTTCTCGCCAGACTGAAAAATATTCCTGGAGTTGTGAACGCTTCCAGCCTCTCGGGTTATATCATTAACTCGTATCAGTCCTCAGGTGGCAATACAACAGAACTGGTCTGGAATGGAGAAAACATTCGATATAACAGCCTGGGTATTAACTATGACCTGATTGAAACATTGGGAATTACAATCAAAGAAGGAAGAAGTTTTTCAAATGCATTTCCTTCTGACAGTGCCAAGATCATCGTCAATGAAACCTTTGTTAAACGATTAGGATTGGCAAATCCTGTTGGACAAATTGTAGATGGCAGGGAAATTCTGGGGGTAACAAAAGATTTTCACTTTCAGTCACCACATGAAAAGATTCCACCTACAATTTTCCGGCTTGAACGCCAATATAACTCAACAATAGTAGCAAACATTCAGGCAGGCAAAGAAAAAGCAGTACTGGAACAACTAGCAATATTCTACAAAAATTACAATCCTGGGTTCGTCTTCGATTACCGTTTTCTCAACCAGGACTATCAGACCTTATATGTAGCAGAACAAAGAGTGGCTATACTATCCAGATATTTTGCAGGCTTAGCGATTGTCATTTCCTGTCTGGGTCTGTTTGGGTTGGCGACATTTACAGCCGAACGTAGACGAAAAGAAATTGGTATCCGTAAAGTTTTAGGATCCAGTGAGTGGGGAATTATCTATCTCTTATCTGGAGAATTTACCAGAATAGTGCTTCTCTCTATTACACTGGCTCTTCCTGTGAGCTACGTTATTGCATCAGATTGGTTAAAGGGATTTGCCTATCGAATCAGTCTACATCCCTGGTATTTCATCACAGCAGGATTAGTAGCTCTTGGAACTGCATGGTTAACGGTTGGAATACAAGCTGTAAAAGCTGCGCATATCAATCCATCCCAATGCCTGAAAGATGAGTAAAGAAGATCATATACCACCACGGTGGTTAGATTGGTTACTGGAACGGTTTTGTGCACCTCATCTGTGGGAGGAAGTGCAGGGAGACCTGCATGAACGATATCAACTACGAATCAAACGAACAAGTAAGCAAAAAGCAGATTGGCTTTACTTCAGAGATACAATAAGCTATTTAAGGCTCTCCATTTTTAAACGCAAAGATTCACTCAAACCTATCCTTACAGACATGTTACGAAATTATCTCACCATTGCATTGCGTAATCTGACTCGCAACAAAACGTATTCGGTTATTAATATAGGAGGTCTGGCCGTGGGAATGGTAGTCGCTATGTTGATTGGACTGTGGATATATGATGAACTTTCGTATGACAACTACCATTCGAATTATGAGCACATTGCTCAGGTAATGGATACCCGTACATTCAATGGAGAATCAACTACCAGTGATTTAGGTGCGATTCCTTTAGCGACTGAATTACGCACCAAATATGCCAATCATTTTGAACATGTCTCTCTTGTATGGAAAAACTATACACATGTTCTGGCAGTTGGAGATAAAAAAGTAGCACAGTCAGGTGTATGGACTCAACCTGAATTCCCTGAAATGTTGGGATTACATATGCTCAAAGGAAGCCGGGGTGCATTAAAAGATCCCTCTTCTGTACTAATTACAAACTCTCTGTCAAAAGCCTTATTTGGCGAAAAAGATCCATTAGGCCAGATTATCCGAATAGATAACATGGCAGAAGTAAAGGTAGCTGGCGTATTTGAAGATCTACCAAAGAATTCCACGTTCTATGAAACCAAACTTTTTCTGGCTTGGGACAAAGCTGTCAGCACATTTGGTGGAGGGGTTAAAGAAGCTCAGGCAGATTGGGACTATCGCAACTGGCGGATATTTGTTCAACTAAAAGAAGGAACAGATATTCATACGGTAAATGACATTGTCAAACACATTGCCCAACCACATATAAAAGAAGGGAAAGAAGAAATCCTTTTATATCCCATGCGTCAATGGCATTTATACAATCAGTTTGAAAATGGGCAAGTAGCAGGTGGCAGAATTCAGTTTGTTTGGATGTTTGGTATCATTGGGGTATTTGTGTTATTGCTGGCTTGCATCAACTTTATGAACTTATCCACTGCCCGTAGTGAAAAACGTGCCAAGGAAGTGGGCATCCGAAAAGCCATTGGATCAGTTCGAACACAATTGATAGGGCAGTTTCTCAGTGAGTCTATCCTCATCTCCTTCCTTGCACTGGTTCTGGCATTGGCCTTTTTATGGATTTCGCTTCCTTTCTTTAACCAGATTGCACACAAAGAAATTCACATAACATGGGCTAGTATATCCTTCTGGACCATCATCTTAGGCTTTACATTACTGACAGGTCTATTAGCAGGGAGTTATCCAGCTATCTATCTATCTTCTTTTGAGACTATCAAAGTATTGAAAGGAACCTTACAGATCGGCCGGCTGGCTACATTGCCACGTAAAGTACTGGTAGTAACTCAATTTACGGTTTCTGTAACCTTGATTATCGGAACTATCATTGTTTACCAACAGATCCAGTTTGCTAAAAACAGGCCTGTAGGGTATAACAGGGAAGGACTTATTCTCATTCATATGAACACGCCTGAGCTCTATGATACTCCCTATAATTTTTTACGGAGCCAGCTTCTTCAGACAGGAGCGGTAAAAGACATGGCTCGTTCATCTGATCCCACTACAGACATCTCTTACATTGAGAAAAATATTAGCTGGAAGGGCAAAGACCCCAATCTGGTCCCTCTGTTGGGTTCTTTTGCAGTTACCCACGACTATGGAAATACCCTAGGCTGGCAGATTAAAGAAGGGCGTGATTTTTCCAGAGAGTTTCCAACCGATACAGGCTCCGTGATTATCAACGAAGCCGCAGCAAAGCTTATGGGATTGAAACATCCTGTAGGAGAGCACATTTCCGCTCCAGGTCAACCTGATCGTATCATTACAGGAGTTGTAAAAGATATGATTGTAACATCCCCTTATCAGGCAACAATGCCCATGTTATACATGCTGGAATACAAATGGTCAAATTTCATCATGGTGCGTCTGTCACCTTCCTTATCGGCACACGAAGCCTTGGAAAGAATGGAGCCTGTTTTCAAAAAGATAAATCCTGGAAGCGAGTTTGATTACACATTTGTAGATGAAGAGTATGCACACAAATTCTCAGATGAAGAACGCATAGCTAACCTGGCAACCCTATTTACAACCTTATCCATCTTTCTGTCCTGTCTGGGATTATTTGGGTTAGCGACCTTCATGGCCGAACAACGGATCAAAGAAATAGGCATTCGTAAAGTACTGGGAGCCTCTGTTTTTAGTCTGTGGCAATTGCTTTCCAAAGATTTTGTCATTCTGGTTTCTGTAGCCTTTCTTATTGCAGTTCCTATTAGTTGGTACTTCTCAAATAGTTGGTTACAACAATACGAATATCGGACTAGCATCGCCTGGTGGGTTTTCATTGCATCTGGCGCGGGAGCCTTACTCATTACCTTACTCACGATCAGTTTTCAGACCCTAAAAGCAGCCTCACGCAATCCAATCAAAAGCTTACGGACAGAATAGGCTATTTGTAGAATATAGACATTTTTTAAAATGAGTGCTACACTATGAACAGAAAAGAGAAGAATCATTTTCATCCTCCGCCACGGTGGTTAGACTGGTTACTAGAGCGGTTTTGTGCTCCTCATCTGTATGAAGAGATGCAGGGAGACTTACATGAACGATATCAGCTACGAAGCAAACGGCTTAGTCCTAGAAAAGCTAACTGGCTTTACTTTAGAGATACAATTAGCTATCTGAGGCCATCGATTTTTAAACGCAGACATTCACCCAAACCTGTCCTTACCGATATGTTACGCAATTATTTTCTCATCGCTTTTCGCAATCTGACTCGTCAGAAAGCATTCTCAGTGATTAACATTCTCGGTTTATCTGTTGGTATGGCTTGTAGTATTCTGATTCTACTTTGGGTACAGGATGAACTCAGTTATGATCGTTTTCATACTCATGCCAATCAATTGTATCGTCTTACATCCCATACACCAGATATTCATGCAGCTGTTACTTCAGCTCCAACTGCAGCAGCAATGGTAGATAAAATACCCGAAGTAAAGAATGTAGTAAGGCTATCCGATAATACGCATGTATTAGAGGTAGGAGATCGTAAATTTGAAGAAGAAGGAATTTATTATGCAGACTCCACTTTCTTTGATGTGTTTTCTTTTCCATTGGTTAAAGGGGATGTAAAAACGGCCTTAAATCGTCCGGATGGAATTCTGATTACAGAAAAAATGGCTCAAAAATATTTTGGTCAGGAAGATGCACTAGGCAAAACCATCCGAAAAGATAATCAGGATGAATTTGTTGTAACAGGTGTACTGGCTGATATTCCCAGTAACTCTCACTTACAGTTCAATTTTATTCTGCCCATGTCGTTTCTGGCAAGAACGGACAGAGATCTCAAAGAAAATCGGTGGGGCAATTTCAATTTTTATACATACGTTCTGCTTGATAAAAATGTAGATGCAACCTCTTTAACTCGTCTGAATAAACAGATCAATAACATTGTCCAAAAAAACATAAAGCTTCATGTAGATTTCCAGTTACAACCTGTAGTCAGTATTCATTTGAATTCACATTTACTCAGAGATGTAGCAGGCAATGGTAATATCCAATATGTGCGGATATTTTCAGTAGTGGCTGTGTTCATTCTCGTTGTTGCCTGTATCAACTTTATGAACCTGGCTACTGCCAGATCTGCTAAACGTGCCAAAGAAGTAGGATTACGGAAGGTTGTAGGAGCCAATCGGTTTCAACTCATTGGACAGTTTCTGGCTGAGTCCTCACTGATATCCTTTATATCATTGTTAGTAGCTATTGTTCTGGTATGGCTGCTGATCCCATTCTTTAACATCTTATCAGACAAACAACTTACACTCAATTTTTTAGACACAAGGCTACTCTTAATCATTGGAGCAATCGCCATCACTACTGGATTGCTTTCAGGAAGTTATCCGGCTCTGTTTCTTTCCAGATTTCAACCTGTCAAAGTACTCAAGGGAAATTTGACCATAGCTGGCGGAGGCAGTTGGCTTCGTAATGGGTTAGTAGTCTGTCAGTTTGTAGTTTCCATCATCATGTTAGTTGGAACAGCAGTGGTTTACAATCAACTACAATTCATTAAGCAACGGAATCTGGGATTTGATAAAGAGAACTTACTGTATATACAGATGACAGGGGAGTTATGGAACAAGCAACAAGCCTTCAAAAATGAACTAAAGCAAAATCCACTCACACAAAGTTTTGCTATTGCACAAGACCTGCCAACCAATTTGGGTACAGGAGCAGCTGATGTATCCTGGGAAGGGAAAGATCCTCAAAGCCAGCCCATTTTTCCAACCATGGCCGTAGATGCAGGCTTTATTGATATCTTCAAGATGAAAATACTCAGTGGTCGAAGCTTTTATCCTGATTCGAAAGCTGATTCAGCAAGCTATATTGTCAACGAAAGAGCACTCCAGATTATGGGAATGAGTATATCCAATGCTGTAGGTAAATCCCTTATCTATGGAGGCATGAAAGGAACGATCATTGGTGTAGTACAGGACTTTAACTTTAAGCCCATCCAACAATCTATTGAACCCATACTTATGCATCTCAATACCTGGGGAGGCAAAGTGATCATTCGTACTCAACCTGGTAAAACAGAAGCTACCATTCAGGCATTGGAGGCTATTCACAAAAAGCTCAATCCTGCCTATCCTTTCTCCTATCACTTTGTAGATCAGGATCTGGCTAATCTTTACAAAACGGAAAACAGAATGGGAGATCTGTTCAATGCTTTTGCTGTATTGGCTATCTTCATTTCTTGCCTGGGGTTATATGGTCTATCTGCATTCATAGCCGAGCAACGGACCAAAGAGATTGGGGTACGAAGAGTGCTAGGGGCTTCTGTTGGCAACATCGTTTATCTGCTATCTCAAAACTTTACTCGTTTGATATTACTGGCCATGATTATTGCGACACCACTAGCCTGGTATGCAGCCAATAACTGGCTGGAAGGATTCGCCTATCGAATCAATGTTGACTGGACGATATTTCTAATTTCCTGTTTCACTGCATTGGGTATTGCGGCACTTACAGTAAGTTATGAATCTATCAAAGCTGCGCTGAAAAATCCTGTTAAAGCATTACGTAATGAGTAACTAACAAAGTCATATCGTATAATGAGTATAAAAGATCAACCTCCTCGCTGGCTAGATCGACTATTGGAACGGTTTTGTGCACCTAACCTGTGGGAAGAAGTGCAGGGAGACTTACATGAACGATATCAACTACGAAGCAAACGGGTAAGTAAAACAAAGGTCCAATGGTTATACTTCAGGGATGCACTTAGCTATCTGCGTCCTTCAGTTTTTAAACGTCACTATTCACTTCAACCTTCATTTGCAGATATGATACGCAATTATCTCACAATAGCCTGGAGGAATCTTCTCAAAAATAAAGCATTCTCTTTTATCAATATAACAGGCCTGGCACTTGGAATGACATGTAGCCTGCTCATTATGTTCTGGATACAGGATGAATACAGTGTTGATGCCTTTCACACACATAAAAATCAGCTGTATAGAATTTATGAACGTCAGTTCTTCAGTGGAAAAGCGCAAGGTGTTATATGGACTCAGGGACCACTGGCAGAAGAGCTAAAAAAAGAGATCCCAGAAATTGAGATGGCAACAGCTTTTTCATGGACAAACTACCAGACATTTACAGTTGGAAATAAGACCAATAAGCAAGGTATCAATACAGCAGGTCTGGATTTCTTTAAAATGTTCAGTTTCCCTCTGCTACAGGGGGATGTAGAAACGGCATTAAAGGAAGTAAACAGTCTGGCGATATCCCGAAAAATGGCAGAAGCTTTTTTTGGTTCACCAGAAGCAGCAATGGGTAAAACTATCAGATATGACAACCGGAAAGATCTGATAATAACTGCGGTATTTGAAAATATCCCCCAAAACAGCACGTTACAATTTGATTGTCTCAGATCCTGGGAATCGTATGTACAAGATAACGAGTGGGCAAAAGGATGGGATTCCAACGATCCTTTGACATTTTTTAAGCTCCGTCCTGATGCAGATCCAGCCAAAGTAGAAGCAAAGCTCAAACACTTCACAGACAAATACATTCCAGATCCCAATAAGACATTTCGTACTGAACTGGGTATGCAGCCTTTTCATGAATATTATCTGAACAGCAATTTTGAAAATGCCCAGGTTTCAGGTGGACGTATTAAATATATACATCTATTCACCATTATAGCTGTTTTCATCCTGCTGATTGCCTGTATTAACTTTATGAACCTGGCTACAGCCAGATCTGCCAAGCGAGCTAAAGAGGTAGGCGTACGAAAAGCTATTGGAGCTATACGATCAGCTCTAACTGGCCAGTTTCTCAGTGAGGCAATGCTTCTTACAATCCTTGCAGTTGGACTATCACTTTTACTGGTGTTTGTTTTATTGCCATTATTTAATAGCCTGACCGATAAGCATATGACTATACCTGTAACGAGCATCTCCTTTTGGGGAATAGTCGCAGGTATGACGTTCATGACAGGTTTGCTGGCAGGTAGCTATCCAGCATTTTTTCTATCCTCTCTTAATCCTGTAAATGTACTCAAAGGCACACTTAAGTTTACTTCCGGTTCACTCTGGTTTCGTAAGGGTTTGGTAGTGTTTCAGTTTGCCCTATCTACTATTCTTATTGTGGGTATGCTCATTATTTATCGCCAGATAGAATATGTACAAACCAAAAACCTGGGTTATTCTCGCGAAAACCTGATTTATTTTCCACTGGAAGGAAATATGGACAAAGGTTATGGGATTCTGAAAGAGCAACTCTCTCAGATTTCAGGTGTAAAACAAGTATCACATATTACCGAATCTCCAGCCAGTCTTAATTGGGGAACAGATGGTATTTCCTGGCCTGGTAGTGATCCTACAAATAAAGTTCGCTTTACTCCTGTTGGCGTAGGCTATGACTTTGTAGAAACCATGAATCTGAAAATGAAAGAAGGCCGAGACTTTTCCAGAAAATTCGCCACAGATTCAACAGGTTTTCTGATTAATGAATCAGCACTAAAAGCCATAGGATATAAAAATCCGATCGGAAAATTTCTAAACTGGGGAAATCAGAAAGGCCAGATTATCGGAGTAATCAAAGACTTTCACTTCCAATCCTTACATACACCTATACGCCCTCTGATTGCCTATTTGCGTAATCAGCATCGGGAAGGCAGTGTTATGGTTCGTATAGAAACGGGTAATACCCAACGAACTCTTTCTGAAATAGAAGATATATGCAAAAAGTTGAATCCTGAATATCCATTCACCTACTATTTCACAGATCAAGAGTATGCCCGGCAGTACCAGAGTGAGCAGGTAATTAGCCGTTTGTCTAATTACTTTGCCGGACTGGCTATTTTTATTGCCTGCCTGGGATTATTTGGATTAGCTTCTTTTTCTGCAGAACAGCGGGCCAAAGAGATTGGTATCCGAAAAATAGTAGGTGCATCTGTGGGTCAGATTGTATTACTCTTCTCTGCTGACTTTCTCAAACTGATTGTAGTAGCCATGCTGATTGCGATACCTGTAGCATGGTATGCAGTGAATGAATGGCTTCAGGGATTTGCTTACCGAACTGAAATCAGTTGGTGGATATTTGCATTGGCAGGTGTGGTTACGCTTGTTATTACCATTCTGACAATCAGTTTCCAGTCCATCAAAGCATCTTTACAAAATCCAGTTAAAAGTCTACGAACCGAGTAGATAGCCAGTTGATATCTTATGATGAATGCAAAGAACCAACCACCTCCTTGGCTGGATAGATTGTTAGAAAGGTTTTGTGCCCCTCATCTATATGAAGAGGTGCAGGGAGACTTACATGAACGATATCAATTACGAGTCAAACGGCTTAGTCCTAGAAAAGCTAACTGGCTTTACTTTAGAGATACAATTAGCTATCTGAGGCCATCATTTTTCAGACGCAGACATTCACCCAAACCTGTCCTTACCGATATGTTACGCAATTATTTTCTCATCGCTTTCCGCAACCTGACTCGTCAGAAAGCATTCTCAGTGATTAACATTCTCGGCTTATCTGTAGGTATGGCTTGTAGTATTATGATTTTGCTTTGGGTACAGGATGAACTTAGTTATGATCGTTTTCATACACATGCCGATCAGTTGTATCGCCTTACAATCAATGCCTCTGGTGTTGATGCCGCCATAACACCTGTACCAACAGCAGCTTTATTGGCAGACAAATTACCGGAGATCAAAAATACAGTACGCTTGCATAGTGATACCCATATATTAGGGGTAGGAGATCGTAAATTTGAAGAGGAAGGGATTTATTATGCAGATTCCACTTTCTTTGATGTGTTTTCTTTTCCATTGGTCAAAGGAGATGTAAGAACAGCCTTAAACCGTCCGGATGGAATTCTGATTACAGAAAGAATGGCTCAAAAATACTTTGGACAGGAAGATGCACTAGGCAAAACCATCCGAAAAGATAATCAGGATGAATTTGTTGTAACAGGTGTACTGGCTGATATTCCTAGTACTTCCCACTTACAGTTTGACTTTATTCTACCCATGTCCTTCTTAGCAAGAACTAATTACGATTTGAAAAACAATAACTGGAACAACTTTGATTTCTATACCTATATCCAGCTTGAAGACAAGACTAATACATCCCCTACTTCCTTAGCCAACCTTGAGAAACGCATTGGTAAACTTATCGAGAAAAATATACCACTTCGTGTAGATTTTAAATTACAACCTGTAGTCAGTATTCATTTGAATTCACATTTACTCAGAGATGTAGCAGGCAATGGTAATATCCAATATGTACGGATATTTTCAGTAGTGGCTGTGTTCATTTTGATTGTCGCCTGTATCAACTTTATGAACCTGGCTACTGCCAGATCTGCTAAACGGGCCAAAGAAGTGGGATTACGTAAAGTAGTGGGAGCAGACCGAATTCAACTCATTGGACAGTTTCTAGCGGAGTCCTCACTGATATCCTTTATATCATTGTTAGTAGCTATTGTTCTGGTGTGGCTTCTGATCCCATTCTTTAACGTACTTTCAGACAAACAACTTACACTCAATTTCCTGGATACTAACCTTCTTCTAATAATTGGAGCAATCGCCATCACTACTGGATTGCTTTCAGGAAGTTACCCTGCTTTGTTTCTTTCCAAATTCCAGCCTATAAAAGTACTCAAGGGAAATTTGACCATAGCTGGCGGAGGCAGTTGGCTTCGTAATGGGTTAGTAGTCTGTCAATTTGTAGTATCTATTATTATGCTGGTCGGGACAACAGTGGTTTATAATCAACTACAATTCATTAAGCAACGAAATCTGGGATTTGATAAAGAGAATTTGCTGTATGTACAGATGACAGGGGAGTTATGGAGCAAACAACAAGCCTTTAAAAATGAACTAAAGCAAAATCCGCTCACACAAAACTTTGCCATCTCTCTGGACCTACCCACCAATCTGGCAACTGGTGTTGTTGATGTATTCTGGGAAGGGAAAAACCCTCAAAGTCAACCCCTCTTTCCAACCATGGCTGTAGATGCAGGCTTTATTGATATCTTCAAGATGAAAATACTTAGTGGTCGAAGCTTTTATCCTGATTCAAAAGCTGATTCAGCAAGTTATATTGTCAACGAAAAAGCACTTCAGATTATGGGAATGAATGTATCTAATGCAGTTGGTAAGTCTCTGACCTTTGGGGAAACCAGAGGAACGATCATTGGAGTAGTGCAGGATTTTAATTTCAAACCTCTTCAGCAATCCATTGAACCAGTGCTTATGTATCTCAATACAGGAGGAGGCAAAGTGATTATTCGTACTCAACCCGGCAAAACAGAGGCAACCATTCAGGCACTCGAATCCATTCACAAGAAACTTAATCCTGCCTATCCATTTACTTACCATTTTATAGATCAGGATCTGGCTAACCTTTACAAGACAGAAAACAGAATGGGAGATTTGTTCAATGCTTTTGCCGTATTGGCTATCTTCATTTCCTGTCTGGGATTATATGGTCTGTCAGCATTTATAGCTGAACAGCGTACCAAAGAAATTGGGGTGCGAAGAGTATTAGGTGCTTCTGTCGGCAACATCGTTTATTTGCTATCTCAAAACTTTACTCGTCTACTGTTATTAGCTATGATCATTGCGACCCCACTAGCCTGGTATGCATCTAATAATTGGCTGGAAGGATTCGCGTATCGAATTAATATTGACTGGCCGATATTTCTGATAGCCTGTATCACAGCAGTAGGTATTGCAGCCATCACAGTTAGCTATGAGTCTATTAAAGCTGCTCTGAAAAATCCTGTCAAAGCATTACGTAACGAATAAGAATACAAAAATTAGTATTACCCAATATAGACCCCTATTTGCATCAAACAATAAGAGCCTTGAATATCAAGGCTCTTATTGTTTAAGCATATCCCAACACTTGTATCAAAGCGGACACCTCTTGTCCGTTAACGGACAAACTATATACAATTCTCATTAGCAAAAACTTGCATTAAAGCTTACCAGAAGCGTTTTTCACTTCTGGCAAACCATTTGTTATACATTTACACAACTAATCATTCTTTACATTAACTATCCATGAAAGGAACCTATTTAGGAGAGTTTGAGGAAGTGGTTTTACTGGCAGTTGCCATACGGTCAGGGGATGCTTACGGTGCAGCAGTCACCAGTGAGATTGAACAGCAGATGGGGCGGTCTGTGAATCTGGGAGCTGTCCATTCAGCACTGCATCGATTAGAAGAGAAAGGTCTGGTAAATTCACAGATGGGCGGAGCCACTGCCGAACGTGGTGGCCGTCGCAAACGACTTTATTCTGTAACCATTGCAGGAAAAAGAGCACTGGAAGAAATTCACCAACTACGGAATCAGATGTGGGAATCTATTCCTAAAACAGCCTGGTCTTAAAGTTAAAATTATGGCGACACCTCACCTACCAAGGCCACCCCATTGGGCAACAAGGTTGTTGCATGGATTCTGTGCAGATCATTTAGTTGAGGAAATGGAGGGCGATCTGGAAGAATTGTTTCACCAACGAGTTCAGATTATGGGTGAGAAGCAAGCCCGTATTCGATATGTACTAGATGTTTTAAGTTTGATACGCCTCTTTGTTTTAAAGCAAAAAGTTACTGAGTATTCACTTTTACCAAACTCAATTATGCTCCGAAACTACGCAATGATCGCCTTTCGCAACCTGGTCCGCCAGAAAGGCTATGCTTTTATTAACATTGCAGGGCTTGCTGTAGGTATGACAGTCGCTATGCTTATTGGTCTGTGGGTATATGATGAATTGTCATTCAATCAGTACCATCAGAATTACAATCACATCGCAAGAGTTATGAATCAGGTTACTGATGAACAAGAACTTCACACTGGCAATAGTCTACAATATCCACTTGCAGTAGAATTGAAGAATGCTTATGGAGATCAGTTTACTCATTTGTTAAAAGCTTCATGGACACAATCCTATATTCTTTCTCATAGAGATGCAAAGGTTTCTAAAATAGGAATATACATTGAAGATGGAGCTCCGGAAATGCTGACATTAAAAATGCTCAGAGGTACCTGGACTGGATTAAGAGATCCTCACGCTATCATGTTATCTGAATCCACTGCCAAAGCCTTGTTTGGAGACAAAGAACCACTTAATCAATTGATAAAAATAAATGCATCCATAGATGTAAAGGTAACAGGGGTCTATGAAGATGTGCCTCAAAATACTGAATTTCATGAAATACAGTTCTTTGCCCCCTTTGACCTCTGGGTGTCTATGAACGACTGGATTGAAAAACGAGCTGTCAATGACTGGAATAATCATTTCCTACGCGTTTATGCCCAGATAAAACCCAACACCAGCTTTGAAAAAGTCTCCAATACAATAAAAGACACAGAACTTAATAAGATAAAAAATCTGGAAGGTTTACAGGAACAAGTAGCCCATCATCCACAGATCTTCTTACATCCTATGAGTCAATGGCACCTCTACGGATCTTTTGAAAAAGGTCTACCTGAAAAAGGGCCAATACAAATGGTTTGGCTTGTAGGTATTATTGGTGGCTTTGTGCTCTTACTGGCTTGTATCAACTTTATGAATCTGTCAACGGCTCGCAGTGAAAAACGTGCCAGAGAAGTGGGTATTCGTAAAACCCTTGGTTCTCTCCGAGAGCAGCTGATAAGCCAGTTTCTGGGAGAATCTTATCTGGTTGTCCTTTTTGCCTTTTGCCTCTCACTTTTACTTACTCAGCTTTCACTACCCTGGTTTAATTTGATAGCGAATAAGGATATGCATATGCTTTGGGCCAATCCCTGGTTCTGGCTAACAAGTGTTGGATTCATTGGACTTACGGGTTTACTGGCAGGAAGCTATCCGGCTTTGTATTTATCTTCCTTTCATCCTGTTAAAGTATTAAAGGGCACATTACATATTGGCAGATCTGCCTCAACTCCACGCAGACTATTGGTAGTACTTCAGTTTACAGTATCCGTCACTTTGATCATCTGCACTATTGTTGTGTATCAACAAATTCAGTTCGCTAAAAACCGACCAGTAGGATATGACAGAAAAGGATTGATCACGATGGAAATGAAATCGTCAGATTTCTATGGTAAGTACGATTTGTTACGAACTACTTTACAGAAAACAGGAGTAGTGACAGAAATGTCAGAATCAATGGGTAAAGTCACAGAAGTTGCCTCTGGTAATGGTGGATTCAGCTGGAAAGGTCAGACACAAAATAAGGATAAAGATTTTGGAACCCTGACAGTAACACCCGAACATGGTAAAACAGTAGGCTGGCAGTTTGTAGCAGGAAGAGATTTTTCAAGAGAGCTAGCTAGTGATTCATCAGGGATGGTTATTAACGAAGCAGCAGCCCGATATATGGGATTAAAAAATCCTGTAGGTGAACCGGTATCCTGGACGTGGTCACAAAGTCAGAAAATCAAACAGTACAGGATTCTGGGTGTAATCAAAGATATGGTTATGGACTCACCCTATGAACCTATAAAACCCACCCTATTTTACATTCAGGGCTTTAATGGATCTGTAAGCTGGATCAATATCAGACTTAATCCTAGAGTAAGTACCTCTCAAGCATTGTCTAAGATCGAGGCAGTATTTAAGAAGCTTATTCCTACTGCACCTTTTGATTATCAGTTTGTAGATCAGGATTATGCCAAAAAGTTTGCAGAAGAAGAACGAATCGGGAAGTTAGCCTCTGTGTTTGCACTACTTGCCATATTCATTTCATGCTTAGGCTTATTTGGTTTGGCGTCATTTGTTGCCGAACAACGCACCAAAGAAATTGGCATTCGGAAAGTGTTAGGGGCAACCATACTGAATATCTGGCAGTTATTATCCAAAGATTTTGTTCTGCTGATAACCTTATCTTTTGTCATCTCCACCCCTATAGCCTGGTATTTTCTCAACAACTGGTTACAAACGTATGAATATCGAACCCATATATCCTGGTGGATCTTTGCTGTGACAGGTGCGGGAGCTTTAGTAATTACCTTGTTGACCGTGAGTTTTCAATCGATCAAAGTAGCATTGATGAATCCGGTTAAGTCCTTGCGGAATGAATAAATCAAAAAAGCATCCGGAACCACCCTGATGGGCAACTTACCTGCTGCATTTATTCTGTGCAGATCATCTGGTGGAGGAAATAGAAGGTGATTTAGAGGAATTATTCTTCCAGCGGATTCAACTGTTGGGAGAGAAAAAGGCTCGTATCCGATATGTACTGGATGTAATGAGTCTAATGCGTCCATTTGTTTTCAAAAATAAATCCAGTGATTATATACAACCTTTACCTGGCTCTTCTATGATACGCAATTATCTCACTATTGCTTTGCGGAATCTGCTACGACAAAAGCTAAACAGTTCCTTAAACATCATTGGACTGGCAGCAGGCATTACCTGTAGCCTCTTTATTCTTTTATATGTCAGAGATGAACTTCACTATGATAAACAGTTTACTGGCTCTGACCGTATTTACCGTATTACACTGGAAAATATAGGCGAAAAAACACGTCACTGGGCAGCAACAGCACCTTTGATAGGTGAATCTATGACTCAGGAAATACCAGGTATAACAGAAGTTGCACGTTTTCACCGACCTTATCCTGATCGAATATTCAGTTATACCTCTACAAACGGCACTTCCGAACGCTTTGAAGAGAAGAGTGGATTTTATGCAGATCCTGCTGTAGTACATATGTTCAATATGGAATTGGTGAAAGGAGATCTCACAACCGCACTGAAAGAAGTGAACACGATTATACTTACCACAGCAATGGCCAAGAAGTATTTTGGAGATCAGGACCCTATAGGTAAGGTAATTCAGGATGATATGGACAATATTCCGATGAAAGTTACAGGAGTTGTAAAAGAATTTCCATTCCCCACTCATCTGCAATTCGACTATCTGATATCGATGAGTACCCGTTATCAGACATTAAGCAAAGAAGATCTGCATAACCCAGGATGGAGTAGTTTTTACAATTATGTATTGTTAGATCCATCTCAATCCAAAACAACCGTAGAAGCAAAGTTTCCAGAATTTATGAAGAAGTTCTATGCTCCTACAGGTGAAACCCCACAACAAATTTTTTCCACACGCAAATTACACTTGCAATCTATTCAGGATATTCATCTGCATTCAAAGCTTGAGAAAGAGATGGCACCTAATAGTGACAGTATGTATGTTTATATATTCTCAGTCGCTGCGGCTCTTATTCTACTGCTTGCGGCAGTGAATTTTATCAATATATCTACAGCTCAAGCTTTCAAACGAATGAAAGAAGTAGGTGTACGCAAAGCTATGGGGGCCAGTAAAAGCCAGTTGATCCGACAATTTGTAGGCGAAGCCCTCCTTTTGGCTTTTATAGCAACAAGTCTGGCGTTGTTTCTATTCAGACTGATTATCCCTCTTTACAATACCCTCTCAATCCGACCAATAGAGGTAGATCAACTATTTACACTTCAGAATATAGGTTTTGTATTAGTACTGGTAGTACTAGTAGGCTGGCTGGCTGGTAGCTATCCTGCATGGTTTATTGCAGGGTTCAATTCCATTGAATCGTTGAAAGGAAAGAAAACACCCCGATCATCTATCAAGTGGGTTCGGCAAGGAATGATTGTGTTTCAGTTTGCAGTATCTGTATTTATGATCTTCAGTACACTGATTATTTATCAACAACTTCGCTTCTTTCACAGTAAAGATATTGGATTTGATAAACAACAGGTAATTGCGGTAAAAGTGTATGGCAAAATGTATAATAAAATTGAAACAATCATGCAGACTTTACGCACAAATCCTGCTGTTTCAGATTTTTCCATGACCTCAACACTACCTGGAGACCGGTTTAGTACAGATATGTTTATTCCTGTAAATGATCCTCAAAAAGAATTTCAATTACGCCATATCTGGGTTAATTCCAACTTTCTATCTACGTTGGGTATAGAATTAAAAGAAGGCAATGGTTTTGATCATTTACAACTCCATCAAACAGCTTACATTCTCAATGAGGCAGCCATAAAAGCTATGAATCTGGATTCACCTCTTGGAATGCAGTTTGTTTCTCGTGGTGATACCGGAAAAATAATGGGGATTGTAAAAGATTTTCATTTTGCTTCTCTACACTCTACCATCGAACCACTGGTTATTGTACATAAACCATTTCAGACAAATTATATGCTGATCAATGTTGCAGGCAATCACCTACCTGAAACATTGGAATTACTGAAATCTACCTTTCATGCACTTTCACCAGAAACCTTATTCAGTTATACATTTCTTAATGAGAAGCTGAATATGTTATATGCATCCGAAAACCGAATGAGTCAGGTCTTCCAGTTATTTTCCGGGCTTACTATTCTAATATCCTGTTTGGGATTGTTTAGCCTGGTTATCTATACAGTAGAGTTACGTACCAAGGAAATTGGCATTCGTAAGATACTTGGATCATCTGTTCTGGAAGTAATTATGCTTCTTTTAAAGAACTTTTTACAACCTGTATTGATAGCGACTTTAATTGCCTGGCCTTTTGCATGGTGGGTAGCTACCCAATGGCTTCAAAACTTTGCCTATCACATTGCCATTGACTGGAAAGTATTTGCAGGATCTGCACTGCTTATATGGCTGATAGCTATACTAACAGTAAGTTTTCAATCTATCAGAGCAGCTTTAACCAATCCGGTTAATACGCTACGCAACGAATAAGTATGGAGACTCCACAACCACCTCGCTGGGCAACCCGCCTGTTGCATTTATTCTGTACGGATCATCTAATAGAAGAGATGGAAGGGGATTTAGAAGAACTATTTCTACAACGAGTCAAACTTTTAGGAGAGAAAAAAGCACGCATCCGATATATAATGGATGTACTAAGTCTGATACGTCCAGTTGTTCTTAAAAAGACAAAAAATGAATACTCACAATCTACATTCAGTTCCACTATGTTACGAAATTATCTAACCATCGCGTTTCGGAATCTGACCCGTAATAAAGGATATTCCTTTATCAACATTGCGGGATTGGCTGCAGGAATGGCTGTGGCTATGCTCATTGGCTTATGGATCTATGATGAATTATCCTTTAACCAAAATTATAAAAACTATGACCGTATTGCCAGAGTAATGGAAAACAGAAACTATGATGGAGAAATAGGCACGCTTTGGTCAGCATCACCGCCATTGGGAGATGCATTGAGGAGTCAGTATAGTAGCAATTTCAAACATATCTTAATGGCGTCCAATCCAACACGTGTTATTCTATCAACAGAATCAACTAAGCTAATACAAAATGGATACTATTTTGAACCAGGAGTTGCAGAGATGCTGAGTCTTACTATGCTCTATGGTACACATAAGGGATTGAACGAACCGCATTCTGTTTTGCTATCAGAATCAATGGCTAAAGCCTTTTTTGGTGATAGTAATCCAGTAGGCAAACTGATGAAGATTGAAAATACGCTGGATGTAAAAGTAACTGGAGTATACAAAGATTTACCACGTAATTCAGATTTTAATGATATGGCGTTTATAGCGCCCTGGAGTTTATATCTAAGCAGTAGAAAATGGATACAGAAAGATGCGTGGTGGCAAAATGGCTTTCAAGCCTATGTACAAGTAGCAGATCATGTAAATATGATCGATGTATCAAAGAAAATCAGAGATATTAAATTGAAGCATTGTGATAAAGAAGAAGCATTGGCAAAGCCAGAACTATTCCTTTTCCCAATGTCCCAATGGCGGTTGTATTCTGAATTTAAAAATGGTGTGAGTACAGGTGGGCGCATTCAGTTTGTATGGATATATGCCATGATTGGTATTTTTGTCTTAGTGCTGGCCTGTATCAACTTTATGAACCTATCAACAGCTCGTTCTGAAAAAAGAGCAAAGGAAGTAGGTGTTCGAAAAGCTATTGGATCATTGCAACATCAGTTAATTAGCCAGTTCTTTAGTGAGTCCTTACTGGTAGTGGCATTTTCATTTGCATTATGTATACTACTAGTTCAACTTGTACTCCCTTTCTTTAATGATATTGCAGATAAGAATGTATCCATAGCCTGGAACAACTCCTTATTTTGGTTAGTAAGCATTGCTTTTTGTTTATTCACCGGCTTACTGGCAGGAAGTTATCCGGCTCTTTATCTATCCTCCTTTCAGCCAGTGAATGTGCTCAAAGGCACCTTCGTAGCTGGACGGTTTTCAGCTATACCACGTAAAGTTCTCGTAGTAGGTCAGTTTACCGTCTCTATCGCACTGATTATAAGTACCATTATCATTTTCCAACAGGTTCAATTCTCAAAAGACCGACCTGTAGGATATAGTCGGGATGGGTTGATTATGATTGAAACCCCTACACCTGATATTCATAAACATCTGGACGCCATTCGGTATGAGTTAAAGAAGACAACTACCATAGTGGAGCTATCTGAATCACTCAATCCTATGACGGGAATTAGTTTCACCTCAAATGGTTATGAATGGACAGGAAAAGAAACAGAACAACAGGCAAGCTTTGCTACTGTTTATGTAGATCATGAATTTGGTCAGACAGTAGGTTGGCAATTTAAGGCAGGTCGGGATTTTTCAAGGAAATTCGCAACAGATTCAATGGGTGTTGTTTTGAACAAAACAGCAGCTGACTTTATGGGCTTAAAAGATCCTATCGGGAAAACAATTCGGCAAACTGCTTTTGGTCAAACATCTATATACCATATTGTTGGAGTAATCAATGATATGATCATGGAGTCTCCTTATGAGCCTGTTAAAAAAACAATTTATAAGATTAACAACGGAAAGGGTAATTTTATTAACGCAAGGATAAATCCAGCTCAAAGTACTCGGGATGCGCTACAAACAATAGAGAAAGTCTTAAAAAAGTATGATCCAGATACTCCCTTCGCATACAAATTTGTAAGCAACGAATATGCTCAGAAGTTTGGAGAAGAAGAACGAATGGGTAAGTTGATTACTTTCTTTTCAGTACTCGCTATTTTTATTTCTTGTCTGGGATTATCAGGTCTGGCTTCATACATAGCCGAACAACGTACCAAGGAAATTGGTATTCGGAAAGTTCTGGGGGCGTCTATATTCAATTTATGGGCACTACTCTCCAAAGACTTTGTCTATCTGGTACTTACAGCTTTTATCATTGCTACTCCTATAGCCTGGTATTTCCTCAATGGCTGGTTACAGAGTTATACCTATCGTACAGAAATATCGTGGTGGATTTTTGCAGTGACAGGTCTGGGAGCGTTACTAATCACCTTGTTAACGGTAAGTTTTCAATCCATCAAAGCCGCTTTACTAAATCCAGTTAAGTCACTACGTAACGAATAAGGTACAATAATATAATCTCTCTTTATCTGGTGTTGGGTTATCAATTCAGTCAACCCAACATCAGCGTTTAGTACACTTCGATTACTCTACTATTATCTTCTTTACAGGTTTTTTATTTTTTTATATACAACAGGTAGTTCCTCAACAGCAGACTTTCATTTAACTCCTGCTTAGATATCTCGTTTATTTCATATAGTGGCCAAGAAACTATTTGATAAAGCATTTTCGATCTGCTATCCGGCATTTTTACAAATACACAGGCTTTTACTTCTATCACAAATAAATTTTAGAGTATACATGCAACAACTTCCAATATAATGCATCTATACCTATGTAGTTATAATCTCCCCAGCAACTGATAAGAGTATTATATTTTTTAGAATGTTTTTCGAAAGGCAAGCCGATCTCAAAATCATACCATTACTACACTTTTTTTAATACCTGAAACTATGCTATCCAACTACCTTACTATTGCCTGGAGAAACCTGTCAAAGAATAAGGGTTTCTCATTTATTAACATTCTGGGTCTTTCGCTGGGGATGGCCTGCAGTCTGTTTATCTTTCTCTGGATACAGGATGAAGTAGGTACAGATGCTTTTCATAAAAATGGAGAACGACTCTATCAGTTACGTGAAGTGCAGTATTACGATAATGATAAAACATTGGATACCTATTCTACCCCTGGCATTCTGGCTGAGTATATCAGAAAAGAGGTTCCGGAAGTTACACATTCACTTGCTATTACCTGGGAACACGATTTATTATTCCGTGCAGGCGAAAAGTCTGGCAAAGAAAAAGGGCGTTATGCCAGTTCGGATATATTTGAAATGCTAAGCTTTCCATTGATCGAGGGCAATTCCAAAACAGTTTTATCATCTCCGGATCAGGTCGTAATTTCACGCAGAGTAGCTGAAAAGTATTTTGGTCAGCAAAATCCTATTAATAAGATCATCCATATAGATAACCGAAAAGATTTCAAAGTCAGTGGTGTATTTGAGAATATACAAGAGAATTCATCCTTAAAATTCGATTACCTACTTCCCTATCAGGATTTTGAACAGCAAAATGCATGGACCAAGGAATGGACCAGCAACGGTCCTCATACACTGATTCTACTTCATCCGGATGCATCATGGGAAAAAGTAGATCAAAAACTTAGAAATTACCTGATCAGCAAACGTGAAAAGGAAGCTAGCAAAATTGAACTCTTTTTACAACCTTATTCTGAACGGTATCTTCACTCCCGCTTTGAAAATGGTAAGCCAACAGGCGGTCGTATTGAGTATGTTCGCCTATTCTCCATTGTTACTATTTTTATTTTGCTCATTGCCTGTGTCAACTTTATGAATCTGGCTACTGCCCGTTCAGTCAAACGTTCAAAGGAAGTAGGTATTCGTAAAGTAGTAGGAGCTGACAAACGCTTCCTGATTGGACAATTTATGGGAGAGGCGATTATGACTACTTTTATCTCTCTGGCTGTAGCTTTGCTGATGGTTGTGCTTTTTCTTCCTACTTTTAATTCACTTACAGAAAAACACATCTCCCTACAAATTGCCAGTCCTTCGTTCTGGTTTACTTTACTGGCCTTAGCACTATTGACTGGATTGATTTCAGGAAGCTATCCAGCTTTGTTTCTGTCCTCTCTCAATCCGATAACTATCCTGAAAGGCTCTCTTAAGTTTAAACCAGAAGCATTGCTTTTCCGTAAAGCACTGGTTGTCTTTCAGTTTACCTTATCCATCATCCTTATTGTAGGAACAACTATCGTATACAGGCAAATACAGTACATTCAAAACAAAAATCTGGGATTAGATCGTGAAAATGTGATTTATGTACCTATTGAGGGAACTGTTGCCAAAAACTTTGAAACATTTAAGACAAATCTTCTTCAATCTTCTGCTATTCAGTCTGTATCAACATCTACCCAGATTCCAACTGAGATGAGGAGTTCTACATCTGGAGTAGAATGGGCAGGAAAAAATCCAAAAGACAATATTCCATTTGCAAATACAGATATCTCATACGACTTCATCAAAACGATGAAAATTAAACTAAAGGATGGTAGAGATTTCTCTAAGGAATTTGGAACCGACACTGCCAATTATCTTATCAACGAAGAAGCTGCGAAACGAATGGGAATGAAAAATCCGGTAGGACAAGACCTGACTATGTGGGATCGCAAAGGAAAGATCGTTGGTCTAATGGAAAACTTTCATTTACAATCACTCCATGTAGCCATTGAACCACTCATTTTCAGACTAGATGCCCATCCTGCCTTTGGACAGATTGTTGTTCGTACTCAACCCGGTAAAACTCAACAGGCATTGGTAGAACTTGAAAGAATTTCAAAGGTCTATAATCCGGAATATCCATTCTCCTATGAGTTTGCGGATGCTACTTTTCAGAAGCAATATAAAAGTGAAATGGTAATTGGAAAGCTTGCTAACTGCTTTGCATTTCTGGGTGTATTTATTTCCTGCCTGGGGTTATTTGGACTAGCAATGTTTACAGCCGAACAACGTACCAAAGAAATTGGTATTCGAAAAGTATTGGGAGCTTCTGTTACCAACATTGTATCGATGTTATCACAGGACTTTTTGAAGCTGGTACTACTGGCTTTTGTGATTGCTACACCTTTGGCATGGTGGTCATTAAGTCAGTGGCTACAAAACTTTGTGTATCGTACAGATCTGCATTGGTGGATTTTTGCACTGGCAGGTATCCTGGCTTTATGCATTGCTTTACTAACCATCAGTTTCCAATCTATTAAAGCAGCCATAGCTAATCCTGTGAAGTCTTTGCGATCAGAATAGTAAATTATTGGCATACAACAGCCCTGCCCTGACAGGGCTGTTTTGTTATCTACCCAAAGAAGAAAATTCTTTAATCAGTATATGATCTATACTATTGGCACTAATTTTATAGCAAAATAAAAATCAACTATTTACCGATTCTTGTTCTTTTACCACCTTCCGGCTTTTTTGCAGAGTAAAGAAACCAGCGGTAGTCATAAATCCAAGCAAAGCTATAAAAGACTGGGTATCAATCCGATTAAGCACCCAAAGCAAATACCCGCTAAAGGTAAAAACCCCTAAAAGCAACGACTTCCAATTGCGCATTATTCTTCGGTTAATGGTCATAGCTGTAGTACATTAGTGTGAGAAAAAAGCATCAGTCAAAAAGTATATCAAACAGTTCCGGACCTGGCTGAATCTTGCTGACCAATTGCACTCAATAGAACAAATTTCAGCATTTTGGAAGGTTCAGTCAATTTCAATAACTGATAATCTGAATGTCTGATAATAGTATAGATAAAAATGCATTCAGTCTCTAAAATACAGTATTCTTTATGTATACTTGAAGACGAAATCTACACTATTCATGTTCAATCTTTCCATCCTTCGCAAAGACTATTTCGTTTTTCTTATCCTTCTCTCAATTGCATATTGTGTTAATATACTCTTGTTATTTATTCTCAAAACAGGAGGTCTAGACTTAAGTAAGTCTAGTGTAGACATATTATTATTCAGTAGTGAGTTTTTATTCATTGCCCTACTTTTTTCCCTAGTTGTTGTAATGAGCAATTATAAGGAGTACAAACTTCGGAACAGCTTTCTCGCGTATATTCTGATTCAGTCTTTTACTCCATTCACACATTCCATTATATCCGAACTTGAAGAAAATACGGGACTATATTTTATGATAATATTCGGGATTAGTATGATGTGTATTATTACCTATCTTCTTATACAGTCCTTTCGAATTGAGAAGAAATCAATAAAAATGAATATACGATTCATCGGCTTAGGCATATTTTTATCCCATATAATATCTATTCTCTTAATCCCTTTCTATACAATCAAAGGTCCTACATTTGATAGAACAAAAATACACATGCTAATTAATCTGTTACCAGGCATTGCTATTATGGCCTTTTATGTAAAGCTTGCTAAAAAACCTGCATTCGAATAAATAATGTTAAGTAGATATAAAAACAGTCTCTATAAAGCAACAACACTATCATTTCAAGCATGTTGACATTAGCAGATCTTTACTCAAAATATCCTAAACTGCCACTAATTCTTTCCTGTATATATTGCCTGCTCAGAATAGTTTCGATAGCTATTTATAGTGATACTATTCAAGCAAATGATGTTATGATCTCGTTTCTATTCTATATCAGGGAACTAGTATTCGTATCAACTATCGCTTTTTTGATAGTCACATTAAGTAAATACGGAAACCTTAAAATCAAAAGAACATTTAGTATATATCTACTGATTCGTGTAATTACAATCATTGGACCTGTAATAATATCTGTGATTCAACCCAATGCAATCTCATACTACACAGCAATTTTAGGAATTAGTATAGCATTTGTGACTATTTCTCTTTTTTTACAATCTCTCAAGGTTCCCCAAGCAGGACTGCAACTAATTACCATCAGTATTTTATTCATGCATATGGCTGCTCCAGCCCTTATACTTCTACAAACATTTTTACTAGACAAATTTCCTATACATCACTTTATTAGGATAGAACAACTGGTAGAGCCCATCGCATTATTTCCAGGCATAGCAATTACACTGTTCTATTTAAAAGAAGAAAAACTGCTTTTTGGACAACCTTTTCATGAAGAAGATGCAAGATATACTAGTGAAGACTAGCATATTCAGAAAAAATGCAAAAGAAGACTCTGAAGTAGAGTTTAACATTACTTTTGTACAGGATTATCCTTTGATTCTTAGGAAACAAGCATAACTCTATTTGTCACAGTTCCCTTTCAGGAAGACAGGAAGGGAGTTTTTAAGGCCGTTTTTCTTAAGTTGACAGCCTTGAATCTCCACTTCTGTATTCTAAAAACAAATATATACTTTCCCGCTAAAATGAATATATTTGAATGACACCTATTCAACTATATTTACCCTCTATGAAAGCTATTCAGATTGTACTTTGTATTACAATACTTGCGATTTGGGCGTGTTCATCTGATGAAAAGAAAGAACAATCTATTTCAAAACCACCTGTAGTTATTGAAAAACGAGTAGATTTTTCTCCGTCACCAGCTGATTCACTTTTAACTCAATTACGTCCAGCCAAACAAAGGTTCCAGGTTAAAGCAGATACTGATCAGGTTATAACGGGTAAGTACGGCACATTTATTTTTATACCTGAAAACAGCTTTGTAGATGCCAGCGGACAACTTGTAACAGGACAGGTAGATCTTGAGCTAGTAGAAGTTCTTTCTACAGGGGATTTTGTTAGTTCCCGCTTACAAACTATCTCCAATGGAAAGCTACTACAATCTGAAGGGATGCTTTATATAGATGCAAAAGCCAACGGCCAATCCGTTACATTGGCTCCAGATAAACAACTACGTATTGAACTACCCATTCTGGCTAAAGCATCTGGTACTTCACAGACAAAAATATTCTCAGGAACTTATGACAAGAGAGGGAATATAAATTGGGAGGAAACCGGCAAGCTGGATAATAAACTTATTCCTCTGCCACTTAAGGAATTTACCTATAGATACTGGACATCCTATATTGTTGATAAGCCTAGTACAAATGGATTTGTCAGTTCTAAACTTATTAGTTATGAAATTGACTCTACCACATTCCTCAATCCTAAACTACAAAATACATTTATTGCAACGAGAGAATTTGAAGAACGATTCTGGTATATAATATGGGAAGATTTGTCTCATTATAGTTATCCAGAAGTTGAAACACAGAAAGTAAAAAACAGGAATTATCTTCCTATTTTAAATATTTACTTGAGTAATCTTAATAAAAATCTTTGGTACTGCGATTCATTAGCATGCCATACAATAAAGTTGTGGCACAAAAAGGATAGTTTGTATAACCATAGATACCTGGATATGACCTCAACTCAAATTGAAGACCAATTTGAGATCTTTTATAAACAACGTCTCACAAAGGTTATAGATTTTGCGGGAGTTGATCTTAGCAAAAAAGATGCACGACAACGTCTTAGGAAGAAGGGTAAAACCCTAAAAGAGATTGATGAAATTATGAATGCATATATACGTCAACAACAACTGATAACAATACGCAAAAACAAACAAGAAGCCCAACAAATAACACAGAACTCTTTTGCAGTGGCTAAACTTGGCTGGATAAACTGTGATCAGTTTTATGATGCCCCCAAAGCAAAAGAAGCTAATATCCTGGCCTCCATCCATACTCCAATATCTTTAAGCACTGCAACATCTGTAGTATTAATTCTCAATAATCGGCGAATTGCTATTAACGGCGAATCAGACAAAGATTCTTCTTATCATTTTACAGGATCATCAGCCCCGTATACCAAACTTCCAATAGGGGAAAAAGCGACTATTGTTGCATTAGCGTATCAGGACAATCAACCCTATATAGGACTGAAGTCTATTACGATATCCGAAGCTGGAACGTATGAGATTAATCTGAAGAAGAGTTCTACAAAAGAGATACAAGAAACACTGAAAAACCTGAAATGAAATGGTATACAAGCAGGGAGGACAGAAACAAAACACCTCCCTGCGTATACGTTACATCCAGATACTTTACATCCAGATAAACGGATCTCCAGATGCCAGATGAGTAACTTTAATCCCTATCAATTTGGGTTGTAACCACTCAGCAAACCACTGCATTCCAGGTTCCTCACTCACAGCATGACCTAACACAATCAAAGCCGTTTTAGATCCCAGTAATCGACCGTCCCGTATATATTCGGCAGTTTCCCACTCGGATAGTTCACCTACAATCAACACATCCGGTTTCTCTGACTCAACAGTCGATACTTGTCTTGGGCCACCCCATGCACCAGGTAGCAAGGCAATACGGGAGCAGGATTGATCCAGATTTCCGATTACACGTACATGTCCAATGCCAAGAGATGTTTTCAGATGTTGCACCAACTGTTTTAAGGAAAGTGCAGGAATAGTTAACATCCTTTCTCCTGTCTTATAATAAGATAACCAGTTTGCTTTTTTAGCAACTCCATAACTTACTGCATCAGGCTTCATAGAGTGGCAATAGTCATGAAACCGCCAGATAGCAATCTTATGCTTTTCCAATAACTGTTGCTTTTGTTTAACCACCATATTGTTAGGTACCCACGTGGAATCATCTTTGTGATTATAAAAGGATGGTTCATGAGCAATGATAAAGTTAGCCTTACGCTTTGCCGCCTCTTCGATAATTGTAATGGTAGGAAACATAGTGGTTACAATTCCTGTAACTACCTGATCAGCTAGACCAGCTTTTAGTGTGTCTACCGTATCTGACAGAGGTGTCAATCCACCTTCTTTCAAAATGAGATCCATGATTTCCTGTACTGTAAGCTGCTTTGCACTACCTGCTGCAAAAGAGGGGTTTACTCCTAGCAAAGCCAGACTACCCGCAGATTTTAGCGTATTAGACAGAAAGGATCGTCTACTTACAACAGATGATCGAAATAAAGAATGTAGATTGTTCATGGTGCAGGGAATTATAAGTAGTTCTATAACTTAGTGCGTCTTTGCAATTTATCATTTGTCTGCATAATAAATCTTCACTTTTTTCCAAACAATAACAATTTTGATAGATTACCTTGTTCATCCATTCATCTCATAGTACCATCCACTTGTCAAGTATTTGACACACTTCATATAGGACAGAAATAAAACCCTTGAGAATTGTCTATTTTACCGAATCACCGTATTTTTAAATACAAGCAAACCCCAATACATGGCACTACGCTTAGGACCTTCCTTTACAGATGAAACAACTGGCATATACTAAACCAAAACAGCATTGGTTTTTCAAATACAAGATTCACCATATCTTATTTTGGTGTGGATATCAATATGTTTGGTGGGTGATTGCGATAGGCAATCCTATTAAAGCAGCCGAAAGTATATTTCTGACATCTTTTTTTCCAAAGTATATCTTCTATGTCATTGTACAAACACTGGCAGTTTGTTTCAATCTCTATTTTCTTATTCCCAGATATCTTGAAAAAAACAAGCTTACAGAATATATTATCTATCTGGCACTCACAATTATATGTGCCTCTTTATTGATTGTTCCTGGTTACTATTTAACAGCCTTTTTGTCTCATAAGACAGTTGCAGATCTATTCGGAAATGATAAAAACTGCTTTTATTTCTTCATTACGAATACATTCCCATCCACCCTAGCCAGTATGACGTTAGGTATGAGTATCAAACTTACTAAAAAGTGGATTCAAACAGAAAGGAGACAACGTTTACTGGAAAAGGAAAAACTGGAAACAGAGTTAAAATTTCTCAAATATCAGATCAATCCTCATTTTCTATTCAATACGATTAATTCTATCTTCTTTCTGATCCATAAAAACCCTCATATGGCATCAGATTCTCTGGCAAAGTTTTCCGAATTCCTCAGACATCAACTATATGAAAGTAATGACAAACTGATTTCATTGGATAAAGAGATCTCATACCTCAAAAACTTTATTGAACTCGAAAAACTTAGACAAAATACACAAGTAGAACTTACCATTCAGGCAGATAATTCTGATACCCAGGATTTAGGTATAGCACCATTTGTATTAATGACATTTGTAGAGAATGCATTTAAACATGTATCAAAACACACAGATCAACCTAACTGGATACAGATTGACTTGAACTTACATCAGAGAGAGTTAAACATTGTTATTGCTAACAGTAAATCATCTGATACATCTGTACAGGTAGTTCATTATGGAGGTATTGGTCTGGAAAATGTAAAAAGAAGACTGGACTTACTCTATCCTGGTCAATATACACTTGATATACAGGATGAAACGGATTGCTTTACAGTAAAACTACACTTGCAGTTATCAGAACTTACTCGACAAAGCGCTATCACCCCTGCTACTGTACTTACAGAACTTTGAATATAAGACATATATTATTAAATCTAGCAAATAATGATCAACTGTGTTATTATCGACGATGAGCCACTGGCAAGAGAAGGAATAGCCAGTTATGTACAGGAAATTGATTTTCTGAATCTGGTCGAAACAGGTGAGAATCCTATGGCACTCATTCAGTTATTGGATGAACATCCAATAGATCTGATATTCCTTGACATACAAATGCCTAAGATGAATGGCATTGACTTTTTAAAGATTGTACAAAAACCGCCAATGGTGATCATCACGACAGCATTCCCCACCTATGCGTTAGAAAGTTTCCAGCTAAATGTGATGGACTACCTGTTAAAACCTATCACATTTGAACGTTTTGTAAAAGCGGCCAGTAAAGCCCGGGATTATCATCAACTGCTCCTCAAATCTGTGAGTCAGGATTCTCCTAAAATTGAGAAAGAAACAGACTACTTTTTTATTAAGTGTGGAAACAAGTATGAGAAAATTTACTTTAATGACATCCTGTATATACAGGGTATGCAGAATTATGTGGTTATCTATACATCAAAAGGTAAATATATGACTCTTTTGTATCTGAAAAATCTGGAACAAAATCTCGATAGTCGTTCATTTATCCGGGTACACAAATCCTATATCGTTGCCATTGATAAAATAGATGCTATAGAAGGCAACGAAATTAGCCTGCAATCACATCATATTCCCATTAGTCGTATTTATCGGGAACAAGTATTAAAACAAGTGGTACAAAATAAGTTATGGATAAAATAGAAAAACAAATAATGTCCTCTATTTTATCCAAACTTCATCAGAATTTCAGTCTTTATTCTGTTGATAGCTAGCAAAGCAAAGCAAAATAAACCAGCAACTACTTTATAAATTTTAAATTACATTACCATTTCTCCTTCTCCGGTTAATAACCAATTAAGATTGATGCGCCAGATAGTATGTATCCAGTATAAAAGCATAATACTGGGCAGATAATGGCATTGCTCAATCATTGATAGGTTACTTTGTGTCATACACACAGAAGCAGCAAAACTCTCCTGTGACTGTTTTGCGATCCGGGTTCGTACCATTCGAATACGCTCTCCAATAGTTGTCAATTTCATAGTTGTAGTAGAAAAAATCATAATGCACTTCAGTTTAAATCACTCTATCCATTCAATACAATGGGTATATTTCAGGCTGCATGGGAAGTAGTGAGCAAGGAAAAGGCATGAGCAAAGGCAGCACTTTCTGCATCAGCACGAGCAAGATATCCATATCCCATAATCCCGTTAAGGTTTCCATCCTGCTGAATTTCATATACATACTCAGCCACATTTCCCCACATACAGCCCATAACATTCACAATAATTCCCTGTTTCTCGAAGAAGCGGTATAATAAAGGAGTTAGATGATCCTCTGTCTTTGGGGGAGAAACAAAATGAGGTTCATAGGAATCAATTAACCATTGCTGAAACTGTTCATAAGCAAATGGATTAACAGATTTTATTAATTGCCAGTTTAACATAGTGGTAGTAATAATAAGGTTAAACAAATAATTTCTCTATTTTCTGCTGAGTACCCTATTTATAAAAATTAGTTTCTCAAAAACTGGTAAACATATTTAGTTATCAATTTCCCTGTCACTTGGAGCATCTTTTTGTCTTGCAACGATCGCTTCTTTAATCAATTGGGCACATATGACAGCAATTGAGCGCTTAAAGCCCTTGGTACTTTCAATATCTCTTTGAATATCCTGAACCGGCCAATAATCCTCCAGATCTAATTCAATAGTTATCATTTTTGTTTTCTTTGGGTTATTTGCTGGTCTCTCCATAATTTGCTATTTTTGATTCTTATACCTTTTAAGAAAAAAAGCCATATAAGCACAAAAATATACTTTAAAAACCTAAAAGTCAACAATCTGACATATATTATTTATATATTTACAACCAATTAAATCAGTTACTATATTTACTATAACTATGGAAAATTTACACGCTCGCCTAAAGCATTGCAGGGTAAAGTTAGGATTAAACCAGCAAACACTTTCTCAGAGGGTAAAAATAAATCAGAAAGATGTAAGTCTGATTGAAGCAGGTAAGCGGAAGTATATACCAGAGGAGTATTTCCTCTATTTATCCTCAGAAGGAATAGACCTAAACTGGCTATATACAGGTAAAGGCGAAATGTATTTGAAAGACACATTACAAAAATACAATTCTAAGCAGGAGGGCATACCCGCTATGTCAAGTACCGCCTTATCAGCACCATTATTAGGTAAAAGTACGTTACAACTAGTTACCGTGGATAAGCAGGGTGATAGTGTTATAGCAATGGTCCCGATTAAAGCAGCGGCAGGTTATATTATGTACTGCCACCGAAGTGACTATCTTGAAGAGCTAAGTGTATTCAGCTTGCCAGATTTTCGTAGTGGCAATTATCGGGCTTTTGAGATCTGGGGAGATTCTATGGAACATACAATCTATTCACAGGATTGGGTAATTGGCGAAAGGCTGGAGATGGCATCTCAGTTGCGTGATGGAGCAATCTATATAATTGTAACATCTGGCAATATTGTCTGCAAACGTGTTGTTAATCGACTAGACAGGTTAGGACATTTGGTACTTCGGTCAGATAACACAGAATATGAAGATCAGATTCTTGAACCCAATGACATCATTGAGGTTTGGTTGGTTAAAGCCCGAATCACCCGTGATTTTCGAAGTGCTCGTGCAGCATTGGTGTATTTCAGAGAAGAAGTGAATCGCCTGGATAGCTTACTCAATGGAATGGTGCACAAACAATAAAGTTTTCACTCTATGAACTACTCTGTTCTAACAGATAAAATCTTCACAATTGAAGACTTTTTGTTGCCATCAGAATGTCATACATATATAACACTAAGCGAAAATCTTGGTTATGAACCCGCCAAAGTAACTACAGAGAAAGGGGAAAGTGTTTTGGAGGAAGTGCGAAACAATAATCGTACATTTTATAAAAGTGAAGATCTGGCAGAGATTCTATGGCATAAAGTACAATCTTTTGCTCCTGCTAAGATTGGTAACAGTTATGCAATTGGTCTGAATGAGTTATTTCGTTTTTATAAATATCAGCCTGGACATCGGTTTAAAAGACATCAGGATCAAAGTTATATACGTAATGCAACAGAAGCCAGCTACTTTACATTTATGATTTACCTGAATGATAATTTTTCAGGTGGCGATACTCTATTTACTAATCTGAAGGTTCAACCTAAAGAAGGCATGGCTTTGATATTCCTACATAGTTTGTATCATGAAGGTAGTGAAGTCACCCAGGGTATGAAGTATGTATTGCGAAGTGATATCATGTACAGATTTGAAGAAGATTGAAAAAAATAACCTACTAGTAAAAGATGAAAGTTATATTATGATAAAAATCATTCATCCCTTACTTATCCATCCTAGTATGGAAACAGACTATTCTTTAGCATTCTCCTATTCTTCCTGAATTACTTTTCACACCTATATCTGCCAGCCTATTTATCCTCCTTTTTGCAAAATAAAATAACCTGTTTTACACAGTTCCAATTTTCCTGTATGCCCAGTAAGCATACAGGAAAATCTGTTATTTTATTACTGATATAGCTCACAACAAACTCTTTATCAATAGACACAGGCAAAAAACAATAATTTATCCGCATTATTTACATGTTCTCAAATTAAATAGTACACCTATAATAAAGCTTACAATTAAATCATATCATCTTGATAGATAAGCAACTATTTTTACACCGTCATTTCAACAGTCTAAAAACATCTAAATACATGATAGTATTTAGGTTTCACCCCAAATGATGAAAAATATACTAGCCTATCTTCTGGTACTCCTGGGTATGAACATATCGTTTGGACAAGCCTCCTATCCAACGTCTTCCAATGTAACCGAATCAATTACCTGCATTGCATGTTCTGTTACCTCTGCCAGCCAAGCCTTGAATAATAATCCAACAGATTATGCTACGGTCCATGTTGGTATTAGTGTTATTTCAGTTATTAATCTGGATCTGGTATTTTCACCTTCGCAACCAGGAGGGTCAACTATAGCTATTGTTGTAGAAGATCCTACTGCAACACTGGATCTCTTGAGTGGTGTTACCTATACCCTTCGAAATGGAGGTAGTACAGTTAGTAATTCAGGATGGGGAATGATGCCTTACAATGGTTCTTCTACTCAGAAATTGCTCTATACAACAGCTTCCGCAGCTTTTAACACTATTCGAATAAGCCTTTTTGGTGTATTATCTGTTGATAAAACATTACGAGTATATTCTGCCGCCTCTGCTAGCGGATACATTCCGCTCCCTGTTAACTTTATACAGTTTGCAGGAGTTGCACATACGAATGAAGTTCAGTTAACATGGACAACTGCCAGTGAAAAGAACAATCAATATTTTGAGATGATGAGAAGCTCAGATGGTGCCAATTGGCAAACCATTGGCACTATTGATGGTGGAGGTAATTCACAGAGCCCACTACAATATGAATATACAGATGAAAATCCGTTGAAGGGCAAAAACTACTACAAACTCAAACAGGTGGATTATGATGAAAAGCATAGTTTTTCAAAGATAATCTCTGTAACAGTAACTTCCGGGCAGGAAAGCAGTATTTTATTATCTCCAAATCCAATAGTAAAGCAATCTACAATCTGGCTACAGTTACCTGACACCCAAAGTCAGCAGGAGAGTATAACTGTTTATTTATCTGATCTACAAGGCAGATCTTTAAGCAAACAAATTGTACCTCTAAATGGCAATTCAGGTCAGCTTACAATAAATCCACAATGGGAACCAGGAGTATACATTTTACGAATAGACACTCCTGGTGCTACTGAACAAAAAAGAATTGTGATACATTGATTATCTCCTCCATCTATTTTTATTACTCAAAATAGATGGAGGAATCTGAGAACTTTCAGCTATCCTTGCCTAGGCACAAAAAGGACTGCATCTGCAATAATAGAGCCATTGGCATTAGCGTTAGAGATCTCTACATAACTGCTTTTGCCTTTGGGAAAAGAATACTCTCCAAGCAATACCCATTCTCCGGCAGTTTGCCCTTCTACACGAATATCAGCCTCCTTTATTGTCAATGCTTTCACTTCTTTGCCATTGGTAATGGTAATAGTTGTTTCACTAGCCGCATTTTTTACTTTAGGAAAATACATATACACAGCATACTTTCCGGCCGTAATCACTTCCGGTACAAATCGCACCGCCTTTTTCTCCTTTCCCTGGCTATCATCTGCCAGCCATGAAGGTCCATAACTTCCACCAGGATTATGCTCGCTTTTCCAATTTCCTGTTAATACCGTGTGGACTTTATCCTGATCATCTACTAAAATATCTGCGGGACTATTATCCATCAGAGGATTTGTCTTCAACCATTGCTGAAGCTTCTGGACGTCAATCTTTTGCACAGTCTGCTTACTATCTATAGCCAAACTGGCTGCTAATGCAGATGATTGAGCTAATACCATAAAAACAGGCTCCATTCGGATAGATCCATAGGCAATGTGAGTTGCGGATAAACATACAGGAACCAACAAATTACCACATTCGCTCTCTTTGGGAATCAATGACCGATAGGCTATCGGATAAGGAGGAAAACCACCAATCTGTACATCCCCTTCATTTTTGACCATTTTAACACCATCTTTTTCGATAACTATACGTTGACAATTATGTGAGTCCATAGTATAGGCAGCCATACCCACCCCATCCTTTACAGTCTCTTTGCCCTGACAGTTAGCCTGAGTCATTACATACGCTCCAATCATCCGGCGAGCTTCCCGTACATACATCTGAGGAGACCAGTTTCCATTGTCTGTGTATTCATCTTTAGGATATCCCCATCGTTTCATTTCTGTACGGAGATGCTCAGGTACACGAGGATCATTGCCTACAAAATACAAGAATCCTTTGGTGTACAATTCATGTTCTTTCTGAATCTGAGCTCTGCGGGTATAGTCAGCCTCAGGATAGTCATAGTTCATTCCAATCATATCTGTCGAGAAAGGTCCATTGTTGTTGATATCTGTTTTGTTATTGGGCATAAGATCGGGTTTCATAATCAGATTAAATGGCCGATTCGGCTCTTTCTCCATCACCCGCAACAATAGCTCATACTTTTCAGGATCATATCCTTCCGGTTTAGTAATTGGGATCTGATTAGAAGGATCACTTGTCAAACAAATCCGAAAATTATAGGTCTGTACTTTTTTATCACCTGAACCTGTTGGAGGTAGAGCAGCAGGACTAATCCCCCAAAGTAATCCGCTTTCCGGCTTTCCGGGTATTTTATAAGGGTCAATCCCATCTACAAATTGATGTTTATTGAGCAGTTGTACTCCATTATAGGTTTCATTATATAGTTTGTTGTCTTCTCTCCCTACAAAATAGCTTACACCAGCCTTAGCCATCAAATCACCCTCATAGGTACAATCCATAAACATTTTAGCTTTAATAACATGATTGGTTGCACTAGAAGGCTTATCAGAGTTTTCAATCACAATTTCCTGAATAGTGGTACCTTGCTTTTTAACAGAAGACAAACGATAACTATATAACACCTGCACATTGCCCTTAGAGATATATTCTTTGAAGAGATTCTCAGCTACATGAGGTTCAAATATCCATTGTTCAAATTTGCCATAATGCTTTCCTATACGACGATAATAGTCACGTGCTAGCCCTGTAATTGCATATTTATTACCAATGTCTGTATAGCCTAGTCCTCCTGTGGTAAGTCCACCCAGGTGTTTGCCTGGTTCAATCAAAATCACAGATTTCCCGGCTTTCTTAGCAGTATAAGCTGCCATTACACCTGCCGATGATCCACCATATACACAAATATCTACTGAAGTAGTTACCTGCTGTGCCCAAAGAGAATGCGAAAACACAGGCAAAAGAAGAAATAGAAGAATCAATTTTCTCATAAGTATAAAACAAGGTGTAAAGGATTAGCTATTGAGTAACTTCTGCAAATAGGTAGGATAGTTTTGTCCATCGGCATCTCCCATAGTAATACTATCCCCAAAACATACTACTTTATTATGAGGTAAACCTTTCAAAGTAATATACTGATACACAGCTACCGCCATAACCCGATATCCATCTGCGGTAGGATGCACACCATCTGTCTTACCACTATTGATCTCATTTTTAAGCAGACTCATTGCCGAAAGTCCAATTTCTCCTGTCTTTTCAAAAATATGATGCATATCCAGAAATGAAAGATTTTTCTGCTCAGATATTCTATGAATCACCTCATTGACTTTGGACCTACGCAACGCTGGTCCGTCAGGAGCATAAAACTGAACAGGATGCCGGGTAAATAAGTACGGTTCATACACAGGCAAAATACTCATAACAAGTATCTTACTCTTGATTTTTAGTAACTTCTCAACCAGAGTCTGATAATTACTAGTGTATTCTTCCAGTGGCACATGTTTCATACTGTTCATATCGTTGGTACCTACCATCAGAATGGTCAAGTCAGGATTATGCTGTAGACAATCCTTTTCTATTCGTGCCAGAAGATCACGTGTATTATTCCCTCCTATTCCGGCATTAATTACCAAAGAAGGCTGATCCATAGAAAGCGTTTGTGGTTCTATATCAGGCAAAGAGGCCACAAAAGGAATTGTGGCCAATGATCGTTCTATAAAGTCTCTTCGTTTCACAGGTTTAACAGGCTATCAATAATCAGGATTTTGTTCTAATAGAGGATTAACGTCTCTTTCGGTTTGTGGAATAGGAAACAGATAGTGTCTTTCTTCCACAACGATGTCAGGATTCTGTGCTTTTAAGGCTGAAATGAGCCGCCGTGTTCGGGCCAGGTCATACCAGCGATGTCCCTCAAATGCCAGTTCAAGTCGCCTTTCCAATAAAACACTATTCCGAAACTCATCCTGTGTCAATCCTTCAGCCAGATCATCCAGCCCAGCCCGATTTCGTATGCGATTTACAGCCTTATAAGCATCTGAATTATTAGCTCCCAGCTCGTTTAATGCTTCAGCATACATCAACAGCACATCTGCATAGCGGATAATCGGAAAATTGTTACTCCCTTCTCCATTGGCAGTAGCTGTAGGGTCCAGGTATTTATTTACATAACAAGGAAAGGTAATACTAGCGGGAGCAGCAGGTGTACTGGTAGCCGAGTACAATCGCAGGGTAACGTCGCGTCTCTTATCATTTTCAGAGTAAGCTTCATATAGATTCTGTGTAGCAGGATCATCCCCAAAGCCAGCGATATTATTCACTTTGTCAAACGGAGGGCGCATGTATCCCTGCATAAAACTTCCTTCATTAAATCCCCCGCCCATAGCCTGAATCTCAAAGACAGCCTCTTTTCCATTCTTGTTAGCAATTAGAAATGCTTCGGCATAGTTAGTCCACAAATCATAAATTCCAAGATCTATCACTTCTTTGGCTTTGGTAGCAGCTTTCTCCCATTCCTGACGTGTTAGATACACTTTTGCCAATAATGCCTTGGCTGCTCCCTGAGTAACTCGCCCTATTTCAGCAGCGGAATAGCTGACAGGCAAAACAGATTCTGCTTCTGTAAAATCTTTGATAATTTGTGAGTATACTTCTTCTACAGAAGATCTGGCAATGGTGAGATTATTGAGAGATGTAGTCTCGGTTAATACAATAGGTACGCCTCCAAAAAGCCTTACCAGCGTAAAGTAATAAAATCCACGCAGTAATGTAGCTTCTGCCACATATCGCTTTTTCAAGGCGTCATCCATGCTGATGCCAGGTACACGTCCAATAACTGTATTGGCCTGATTAATCCCTCTATAGCAAGCTGACCATACACTCTGAAAGGTAGTGGTAGCAGGCGTGAAGGTATATTTGTCCAGATCATTTTTTGCCTGATTGGCAGTTGATCGGCCTCCACCCCACTCTGCATCATCAGTAGCCTGATCCTGTAAAATCCACATCAGCTGATTATATAGGTTATTATAGTTCATCTGATCATAGACAGCACTTACAGCGGATCTAGCATCATCCGCATTTTTATAAAAGTTATCAGGTGTAAAGCTGGACTCAGGAGATTGATCCAGTATTCCACAGCCTGATACCAGAATAAATACTACTGTATAAAAAGTGTTTCGGATTTTCATATCTGAATGATTTATCTTCAGTGGCATAAAAATGAACAGGTTGTAAAGAATGCTTCCACAACAATCAGAAGCCAATATTTAACCCAAATAACAATGTTTTGGCAGCAGGATATCCTCCATAGTCAAAGCCCTGGCTACGACTATCCTGTCCGAAACGGTTTACTTCCGGATCAAAGCCTGAATAACGGGTCCATGTCATGAAATTCTGGGCAGTAACATAAAAACGGGCTGACTGAATCTTAATCGCCTTTAGCAACGTATTTGGCAGATTATATGCCAGCTGAACATTCCGAAGCCTTAAATAAGAGCCATCTTCTATCTGACGAGTGGAAATACGATTGGCAGGACGGGTAGTAGAAGCTCTCGGTATGTCAGTGTTCGTGTTGGTTGGTGTCCAGCGATTGAGCATATCCCGATTCTGATTAGTGGTGCCATTCAAATATTCCAGTTCAAAACGGTTGGCGTTCAGAATATCATTTCCATACACTCCTTGAAAGAATACAGTTAGTTCTACTCCTTTATAGGAAAACGTATTGGTAATGCCACCAATAAACTTAGGCTGAGCTCTGCCAATGATGACACGATCCAAGTCGTTGATCTTTTTATCATTATTCAAATCAGCATACTTCCGATCTCCAGGTTTCTTAGCACTGGCATCTACCAGCTGTGTCAATTCGTCTGCTGTCTGATACACACCATTTGTCACATAGCCATAAAAAGATCCTAGTGACTCACCCACCCGAATAATACCTGAATTCGTATTTTGTGCGACATTGGCCACATTCCCTGCAAAAATCTGAGGTGCTCCACCAATGTCTAACACTGTATTCCGATTGGAGGCAAAGTTGATATCAGTAGTCCATTTAAAATCACCAACCAGATTGCGGGAAGATACACTAACCTCAATCCCTTTGTTTTCTACTTTCCCCAGGTTTTTGATAGCACTGGAATATCCGGAAGTACTTGGAATGGTAACACTTAACAACAGGTCACGAGTCCGCTTCAGATACACATCGGCAGTAAGTGTAATCCGATCCTGTAGAAATCCAATGTCTATACCTGCATCAGCCTGAGCTGTCGTTTCCCATGATAAATCCGGATTGGCAGCCTGATTGGGGCCAATACCAGTAGAAACAACATTACCAATGATATAATTTTGTGTACTCAACAACGAATAGGCAGGGTAGTTTCCAATCCCATCCTGGTTACCTGTTAGTCCATAGGAGGTACGTAGTTTTAGATCACTTAGGATTCTATTATTTTTTAGAAAAGATTCTTCAGAAACTCGCCATGCAAAGGCAGCAGAGGGGAAATAGCCAAATCGTTTGTTCTCGCCAAACCGTGAAGAACCGTCGGCACGAAAGGAAACTGTAAACAAGTATTTATCTTTTAGCCCATAGTTGATACGAGCCAGATAAGAAACCAGTCCCCAGGTTCCGATTCCAGAAGAAGGTATCAAAGCGACAGAACCAGTTCCCAGATCTCCGGTTTCCAGAATGTCGTTGACAAAGTTACGAGAAGCAGCCCGACTGCTCTCTGTACGGTTTGCCTGTTGTGTATATCCAAGTAGGACATTCAGATTATGGACAGAATTAAATGTTTTGGTATAGGTAAGCAGGTTTTCATTGAGCCAGGTAATGGATTGAGCATTAAAGATAGCCGCTGATCCACCCTGAGCCAGCCCGCTCTGTACTGTTCTGGGATCATAACGGTCCTGCTTTTGCAGAATGCCATCCAATCCAAATGAAATTTTCAGATTTAATCCTTCCAGAATCTGATATTCGCCAAAGATGTTTCCAAAAATACGATAGGCTGTATTACGATTCTTCCCATCTCTGGCTAGGGCAACTGGATTATCTGCAGTAAAATTCAAGGCAGGATTTGTAATTACATACGAACCATCTTCATTACGTACCGGTAAAATGGGTGGATATTGCAAAGCCGCTATTGTCACTAATCCGGCACTGCCTAAATCACCATCTGTACGTGACTGATTGGTTAGCGTCCGGTTTATCGTTAAGCTGTTTCCAATTTTAATTTTGTTATTGAGCTTTCTGTCTAGGTTCGTACGAAAGGAATATCGGTCAAAATTAGAGTTAATGACAATGCCGTTCTGATTAAAATATCCGGCAGTAACTGCATATTGTGTTTTCTCATCTCCTCCTGACATAGAGAACTGATAATTACTGATTGGGGCGGTACGGAATATCTCATCCTGCCAGTCAGTTCCTTTACCAAACGCATTAATTTGTTCCTGTGTATAGATAGGAGAACGCCCTTCATTTGTATTTGCCTCATTGACCATAGCCGCATATTCACTGGCATTAAGAACAGGATACTTACGTCGTACCTGCTGAATGCCGTAATACGCCTCAAATGAAACATTCGCTTTTCCAGCTTTACCACGTTTTGTAGTAATAATCACCACCCCATTGGCACCCCGAGATCCATAAATAGCTGTTGAAGAAGCATCTTTTAAAACAGTGAGGGATTCAATATCTGAAGGATTAAGAGTACTCAATACATTAAAACTTGAACCACTGCTGGCACCATCATTTTTAAACGGAATGCCATCAATTACATACAGTGGTTCATTATCTCCCTGAATAGAGTTGCCACCCCGTATACGAATAGTAGTACTCCCTCCGGGAGCCGCTGAATTTTGAGTGATTTGTACACCTGCAGCCCGTCCCTGCAACGACTGATCAATGGATGTTACTGCAACTTTCTTGATTTCATCAACAGATACAGTTGAAACAGAGCCTGTCAGATCCGTTTTGCGTACCTGTCCATAGGCAATCACCACTACTTCTCCCAATGCTTTAATGTCTGGCACCAGTTTTATGTCAATTTGTGACTGGGTGCCAACAGGTAACTCTTCTAAGGTATACCCGATGAAACTAAACACCAGTACAGCCTTTTCATCAGCAACAGTTAACTTATACTGCCCCTGTGCATTGGTTGTTGTACCATTGGTAGTTCCTTTTTCAGAAACACTCACACCTACCATAGGACTTCCATTTTCATCCCTCACAACTCCGCTTATAGAAATGCTATGATTCTCTACCTTTTGAACCTCCAGGGATACTGATGAAAGTGAATCATAGGAATCATTCCGACCTTCTTTAAGAAAGTTTTGCTCAGCTTTCTGATGATCTTTACGACGGTTTCGACCTTGCTTTGTACTAAAAATAGCGTAATACCTCTCCCCTATTTTTTCATACTTAAGTTGAAGTGGACTCAAGATATGATCCAGCGACTCTTCCAGATTATTTGTTATCGTAATATTCGGTGCCACAAACTTTTCCTGAATAGCAGCATTGTCAAAATTAAAGTAAACCTTAAATTTTTTCTCCATGTCTGACAATACCACTCTCAGTGCACGTGATTTCTGGTTACTATCCCGATCTTGCCTTACACGTATACCTGAAGCAAGCTCTTGAGCAAATGCATTTTTTTGACTAAAAAATACTATTTGAAATAAGACACACAAAAGACAGATGTAACGAGTTCGTTTCATACATAATTAGGAGGATAAAGTGGGGCTACTGCAAAATAATTTGATTTTCGGTACGAGTCACATGTAATCCGTAGATACTGGAAAGCGAGTTTAGAATTACTTCCAGATCATTATTGGGAAGCGTACCTGTATAGTATTGCTGGTTGAAAGAAGTATCCTGAAGTATAATTTTAATACCATAATAGTCCTCTACAGTCTGTAGCACTTCAGATAAAGGGATAGAATCAAAAACAAGTTTATTTTCCTGCCAGGCTGTATACAATTCCGGCTTTACATTCATTCGTTTTAACACAGTGTCTTTTGGAGAAAATGCCACCAGATCACCTGGCCTCATGTATACAGACGATACCTGCTTACTAGCAAAAGCACTTACCTTTACCTTTCCTTCTTTCAATACTACTCGTGTACTTCCACGTCGATCTGACACATTAAATTTAGTTCCTAATACTTCTACATTCAGGTTGCCAGTGTGTACAATAAACTTTTTGGCTTTAGCATTTTTTCGAATGCTAAAAAAAGCCTCTCCTTCCAGCCAAACTTCCCGTTGTGTATTGTCCAAAAAATCTCTTGGTATTCGTAAAGTTGAATGCGCATTGAGTACAATCTGACTATGATCAGGCAGGATCAGGGTTCGGGTTTCTCCATAAGCAGTCTGGTATGTCTGGTAAAAAAAGACATCTTTCATTGTCCAGAACATTACACTTACTATCAGTAGTATAGATGCAGCAACACTGATCCATCCCCAAAAGAAGTTCTTTGTTTTAGTAGTATCCTGACCAGAAACAGATTTCGATAATGAATGAGTAGCCTGGTTCTCCAACACAAAACTTCTATACTTAGTGTGAGCTTGCTCCAGATCCGGTACATATTGAGGATAAGTCATCTCCCATTTATCCAGACATTCATAAAATGCTTCTTCATTCTCCGAGTCCTGCAACCACTTTTCTATCATGTTCTTTTGCAGAAGAGTAGCACGACCAGCAAAGTATTCAAACAGGATTTCTTGTGTAACAGGCTTTTTCATATTTCTACAAAGAGAATAGTACAATGTCAGTACGATACGACAACTTTTCTTTCAGACACATTTACAGACACAGACACGTAGTGTATGCTAAAAAATTATAAGATAGAAGACAGCAGAAACAAGAAAAGTACTCCTCCTTCCTTCAGAACTTTCCGTAACAAGGCTAAGGCATTGCTAATATGAACCTCTACAGTACGCTGTGAAATCTGCATCTCCTCTGCGATCTCATGGTTTTTCTTGCCATCAAAACGGCTCATCAGAAATACCTTTTGACACTTGGGAGACATTTCATCTACTGTTTTTTGGATCATCTGATAGAGCTCATCATAAAACATCTGCTGATCCGAAGATTGAGTCTCAGATACAATAGGCAGGTCTTCCACAGAAATTGAGGATGTTAATTTTTGTCGCAAATAGTTAAAGGATCGGTTCCTAACTGTTTTAAACAAGTAAGATCGGTACGAGCTATGCACCTGTTCAAAAATTCGGTTTTTCCAGAAGTCATGAAAAATCTCTGCAACCAGATCTTCTGCTATTTCCCGCGAATACACATAGCGAACAGCATGACTACAAAGTACAGGATAGTATCTTCGAAATAGCAACGAACAGCCTTCCCAGGCATCTGTCTCAAATGCTTTCCGAATAAAGAACTCTGTATCTACCTGATTCTCCGCAGAGGAAATCTGTTCAGATAACTCTGTCATGTTAGTTCCTTGCTGGAACGACTCATCTGGGGTAGAAGATAGTTGCATTTGCCAGTGGTTAAATTTGCATAGATCAACTTTTTCTCAGCATTATACCATATAGACACAAAAGCATAGTATTACACGTAGTTAAATTTGAACTTTTTTATAAAAAAGAGAAATAAAGAATTGCTTTTCCTAAAAAGCAGGCAAGAAGGATCATTGTACAGAGTAAAATTCTTCCGGAAGCAGAAGGCTGTACGAAAATCCAGTCGATTAAGGGTAAAAAAATACCCAGGCTTGATTGCCTGGGTATCAAATTTCAACTAATTATTTTCTAGTGCGCTAAAAAGGAGAATCCTCTTCCCGATGTGTACCTAGAATCGCACTTAGTATATAGCCTATTCCACCAATAATTCCACCTATAGCACAGCCAATCACTACCAAAGATAACTTACCTCCATATCTCATCACATAGAAGATATAGGAGGATGCACCGAATCCTATTAACAGAAGGAAAATTCCATACAGATATCCTGCGCGACTTTCTTGCTTGAATTCTCCACCAGCCCTAGCATATAAATCTTCAAGTAATGCTGTTGCCTGTTGTGAAGTCATTCCTCGATAATCAGCAGTTAATGTTTCCAGTATATACTCTCTCCTCACGCCATCTTTTATAGCGCTAATTGCATATTCTATATTATTGGCATGTACACCCAGATCAGTATGTTTCTCTATAACAGCATCAAATTTTCCCATTGGTATTTCTGCTTATTTTGTAATTACCAGTTTTTGTACAAATTTTTGCTCTCCCAACATTACTTCCACAATGTAGATTCCATCTGCCAAGGCAGAAGTATTAAGAACTAATTCATTGTTGTTTAGTTTTACAGTTTGTTCCTGTATCACTTGTCCCATTATTGTAGATACAGTTACATGTGCTGACTGAGCTTTTGTTACCTCCTCAACAAAAACAACCTTTACACTTTCATTTGCCGGGTTTGGTACCAATTGTATCTGACGGGAACTGGTTGCCTGATCATAAGTAACAGAAACTACTTTGGAGTATAAATACTGACCATCCTGATCTACTTGCTTTAGACGATAATAGTTGCGTCCATTTGCAGGTGCTGAATCATAACAATAATAACTCTCCAACTGATTGCTGTTTCCTTTGGCACTTACCTGACATAGTTGAGTGAAAGTACTTCCATCTAAAGAACGTTCTACTATAAAATAATCTGTCTCAGACTCATAGGTAGTCTGCCAGTTTATCTGCACACCTGTACTGATCTTTTGTGCATTAAAAGAAAGCAATGTAGCAGGAAGAGGTACCAGACAAACCACATTTAGACTGGAAGAAACGATGTAACAGTTAGCAGAGCTCAGGTTAGGTACACTGCTGGCAATACGCAACCGCACCAGATCATTTTGATTAACTGTTGGAAAAGTAGGTATATATACGCTATCAGTAGCCCCAACAATATCTGTCCAGGAAGTACCATTATTTGAACTAACTTCCCACTGGTATTTAGGACTGGAATATTCATCTGTAATAGAATCAACCCAAACCAATGGAGTAGGTGTACAACCTGGAAAATTGTTTCCCAACAAAACAGAAGGTCCACAGGCACGAAACGAGAAGTCATCCAACGCAATATCGTTACCACCACCACCAGGTGCTTTATTCCGTACTTTTAATTCCAGTGATGTAACCCCTGCTTTGGTAGTAAAGGTAAATCCTACCTTATGCCATTGTTCATCATTAGGTATCGGTGCGGGAGGACTATAAGCAACCACCTCATTTCCACTGCCATCACCAATGATAAATTCGATATCAGGAAGTACCCGGTAGCTTCTTGAATCAGATGTAGTTGCATTAACAGTACCTGAAGTGTACCAGTCATACAAGTTACAGCCGCTACCACCTGAATTACTATGCGTAGTCAGATTTCGATTACCTGTTGCACTCACCCCACCGTCAAGCTGCGATAACTGCTGGCATCCAGGCTCTCGGGTAGGATCACAATTTTTAAATCCGCCATCTGCAGTTCCTGAACTTCCATAGGCAGTCCGATAAGTTTGTTTATCAACGTTCATTACCTGCACACTGAACTCATATCTGGTCAACTCACAGAAATTATTACTTGGCACCTGCTTGAAGAAAATATTGGGTTGATAAGCGGCATTGGCTAACATCAGGTACCCAGTACCACTATAATCTGTATTAGTAGTCCATACACCCCAGGCATTTCTTATGCCATTTACAAGAGTATAATATCCATCATTAGGTCCTCCGTTACCACCAAAGTTCAATACATCTACATAACAATAAGAACCACCACCTGTCACATCGACCCAAGGCCCGGAATCATCTATGGAACTTCTGGATGGAGGATCTGTCCAGGGTGATGTCTGAGCTATATTATAGGTAGGCGTAGAAGCATAGCTATCAAAGTCACCATTGGTAAAGATATTATTCCCAAGTGTTCCTGTACAGAGAGAGCCTTCAATGCGAATCAGATTAGATGCTGTTGTGGCAAAATTATAATCCGACGCGATACGCAGTTCGTCTATATAACTTTGAGGTATAGTTGATGCCACTCCCCCACCATAATAAGCAAGACTTGTAAATGTATTAACAACTCCAGCTGCCGATGAAGCAGAAACAGGAGCATTGCTAGTGGCAGGAGTACCAGACTGCCCAATATTGGTAGGATTCACATATAATGTTACCTGATTGCCTGTAGCTGAATTAAAATTAATTCTGGCAACCAGTAATGTCCATTGATTGGGTGTAATGATATCATTGCTGACAGTCACAGCATTATTAATCCGAATAGACCAATAGCGACTACCTCCGGAATTAGATGAAGCACCAAAATAACCAACAGCCAGATGATTTCCACTATCACCATCCCAATCATCTGAGTTTCTATGTAAAGAAATATAGGCTGGATTATCGTTATTCTCAGTTTTATTCACTAAAAAGCTAAGCCATAATGTAGTTCCATTTGCACCAACAGAAGTAGTTGTAGAGGAATAACTATTAGAAGTAAAGTTACCTGGTATTACCAGATAATTAGTACCATTACTCGTATTTCCCGTATTGGAGTTAGTACCATTTCTCCCAAATGGCCCGGCAGGACTATTTTGAAGTTTTCTTCCTATGGAAGAAGCAGTCCCTGTTTGTACAAAATGTCCGGCAGTAATGAGATCATATACGCCTGCCGTGTAATCAACAGAGGGCGAAGGACTTACTACATACGTTCCAGTCCCTCCAACCTCTTGCCAGTCACCTCCCCATCCCAAACTGGTCGCAAGATTAGTGGTAGTACCACCTGTGAATTTACCATTATGGATCTGATGAAGACTTTCGTTAGTCGTATTAAAATAATCAAAGCCCTCATAAACAAGTACCTGGGCACAAAGTTGCCCTGATACTATACTGTGTATGGCCAACAGTACTAAAAGTTTGAGTAAAGATTTGTATTTCATTTTTCATAGCAGGTTAATTCGTGCACTTTAATACCCATGTATAGACATCTTACTTGTAGTAGCATGAAAAAAAATGTATAAGATTACGGTTGAGGCAATCTTATAATCAAAAATCTTACGTATTCACTTGTATAACTAGTCTGAAAAAGGCATTATCTCAGTAAAAAAATAAAATCCTGAACCACAACAATTTGTACAAACCCATGACTTAATCAGTAGGATTTCAGACTATTAATATTACCTCAAACCCCTCTTATCCAGTTAGTCTATGTTTTTCTACCCTAATTAAAGCTACAACCCACTATCTATTAAATCCCAGCATATTTCAGAAAAAAGTTACAGACATATGATCTAATAGAAAACAGGATACTTAGATAGAAAGGTAGGGGATCATCCTAAAGAAGCCATTTCTTATAACAAGGTTCTCAAGAGCACTTTTAATATTATCATTCATAAAGTAGATCAACTACCACAAAAACATTGCATATAACAACATAATAAAAAGCAGGATTTACTTAAATTTCTACTTTCTATATTATTATTACATCAAATAAATAGATATATCTTTGCCAGAAAATCCCAAGTATCTTTACTTTCATAAATATGTAGGCTAACCAATCCATTATGATACACAAAACGGTTTATTTACTTATATTCCTTTTTCCTCATTTTCTACACGCCCAATTTGATAAATCCTATATAGCTGTCCCGATACTAGATACTATACCTATCAATGTCTATACAAAACTAACCCAACGACTGGAGGAGGATAAAACACATGTCAAAGGATATAGTAGGAAAATCAATAACTATATAAAACATCTATATGAGGAACGCTTCGAATATGTCGTATCCAACTTTAATAATGACTACCTTATAGATGACCCAATAATCACCCCCTATCTTCAACAAATTCAAGAGAAGATCTACAAGGCTAATCCTACATTGAGTAAAGAAACAACTGTATATGTATATCGTAGTAGTGTACCCAATGCATTTAGCTTTGGAGATGGAAATCTTGCTATTACTCTTGGTTTATTAAGCCGTTTACAGAATGAAAGTCAGCTTGCATTCATTTTATGTCATGAATTGGCACATTATCATCGCAGACATGCGGATATGCAGATAACCACACTTGCCAGATTAAACTATGATAAAGAACTGGAAAAGCAACTGGAACGGAATACAACCTATAACTACAAAAAAGAGTTAATCAAAAACCTGGAGTTATCTATCAATCAACATAGCCGTACCTATGAATTCGAAGCAGATTCTATAGGATTAACCTATTTCCTGAACACAAACTATGACCTAAGTGCCCCTGTTGAATGCATGGATATTTTAGGTAAAGCGGATAAAGGTTTTAACCAAACATCAATCGACTTTAAAAAATATTTTGATTTTGCAGAATATCCTTTTAAGACAACCTGGTTAGCCTATGAAAAATCTACAACCTGGGACAGGAATGAAAAAGAGGACACATTTGATGATTCAGATATCACCCACACACATCCAAATTGCCAACGCAGGCAGGCTGCCTTAAAAAGACAGCTTCAGGGAAAAACAAATAGACAATCAGCAAAAAGTAATGAAACGAAATTTCAACATATAACAACCTTATCCACCTTTGAAGAGATTGCGTCAAACTATCATTTCAAAGAATATGGGGTGGCACTATTTAGTACATTGCTTTTATTGGAAAAGTATCCTGAAAACACCTATCTCCATGCAATGGTCAGCCAGTGTATTTACCAACTGTATATGTATCAAAAAAATCATGAGATAGGTAAAGTATTAGACCTTCCAGACTCGCGCTTTGCAGATAATTATGACAGGTTTCTAACATTCTTTCAGCAGCTTCGATTGTCCGAAATAGCAAGCATTGGTTATCAATATGCAGAATCCAGAAAAACAAAAGATGCCACCAGTGAAGACTTCTGGTATGCCTACTGGCTCTGTAGTCAGTTACCTGCAAGTAAAACTACACCCACGAAAATAAAAGCTGAATATGTGGGCATCTTTCCAACAGGAAAATATATAGCCAGCATGAGACAACAATGATTTCAAAACTGCAACATTCTAACTGCAAAATCCTGATATATTGACTTTTCTATCACTAATTAACCTATTCAAGTATGCAAAGAATCGTTATTCTTCTACTAGTTTATTGTGCATTTATCATTTCTACCTCTGCTCAGAACCTGTCTACGCTTAACACCATCACTGTCAGGATTGCTAATTCAGGAAGAATCATGTATAACAATGAAGTAAAAGGGTATTACTCTTTATATTTATTAGACAGTACAAAGAAGGAACCACTGAAAACCTATTTATTCTTAATTCAAGATGAGAATCTTCGAAAGCTGGATTCGGTAGAAATCAAGCAAGAGAAAGATATAAGGCTTCAAAGTATCGTATTTAACGGTCAAGCATTTGGGGTTTTGTTTAGCAAAATTGACTTTACAGGTCCAAAGATAATGGAGAAACACATTTTACTCTCCTATGATAGAAACCTGAAACAATTAGGAAAAACCGAAAAGAAAGACCGTGTTTACTTTAATAAAGTAAAACTTGTTTCAATACCCAATGAAGGATTTATCTTGTATGCACATATGACCACAAAGTATACTAATCAGTTACACCAACAGTGGGAATATAACCGAGAATACAGTTGGGAAAACACATTTGCCGATTCGAAATATTTAGGTTCTCTACAAATTAGAGAAGATGCTTATACAACAGAAAAGAAAGATACAAGCAAATTTTACAGAAATACTCTCATTGTACAGGACATAACTACAGGAAATCTGCTTGCTTCTGTTCCATTATGGGATAAAACCTATTATATGGAACCAAATAAAGTAATCTATGACTCATTAAACCATAGTATGGATGTATTTGGAGACTTATACACGAAGAATACACTTTATGTTTTTTCACAAAATACAGGCCTATTTCATCTAAAGATTGACATTTCTGGCAAAATACTCAGACGTGATTTTAATTTATGGACAACTGCATTTCAGGGATTCTTTAATGAAAAAGCAAAAACCAAACAAGGCATTAATTTTTTCTTTCATGACATCTTACAAACAAAGGATGGGACTATTTTTTTAATAGGCGAAGAACATAGTAGGACATTTAGTCGGCTTGTGGCGTATGACATAGTTATTTTTGAGCTTGATTCAACCTTTACACTAAAAGAAATTCACACCTTTGCCAAAACCAAACAAAGGAAAAGAACTACAGATGGCCTTAACAACTCAATGCATCACAGGTTAAAAAGCTTATCATCATCAAAAAATGGTTATTTTGATTATAGGTTCAGTCAGCTGACAGATAAAGGCAATGGGTTCATAGCTGCATTTCTTGATCCGCTAGAGTCCAAAGACAAAATTCAGTTTATGATACTCGTTTATACTCCTGAAAAAAACTTTGGTATTGATAGAATAACCCCAAACTATACTTCTGCTATTAAAACAGTTATTGAAGAAGCGAAATCTGGTTATATTAAAATTTCTCAATATGATAGCAAAAAGAAAAAGTTAGATATGCAACTTGTAAAAATCAATATCTAATAAAAAGAATACCTCTCACTAGTGGAGAGGTATTCTTTATTATTCTATTCCTAAAATTTAAAATTATTATTTCGTCACGGTCTTTGTATACTCATAGATATAAAGATTCAACTTTCTCCATACAACGTCCTTTTTAGGAAATTTAGCCACAAACTCAGGACTATCACCAAAGAGTCTATCATAGTTATCTTCAAACTCAGCTTTTTTCAACCAAAAAACTTCATCTCCTTTTCTAACATAGAAAGATTTGTCAATACCACCAGCTACTTTCATAGGACCTACACCAATAGAAGCAGATTCTTTAGCCATATTGTCACCAAATACCATGATAGCAGAACAAAAATCAGGATTTACCAACTGCATCAGGAATTCCTTTTCTTTCTTTTTATTTTTTAAAGAAACTGATTGATTCTTAAAGTAGCAATATCCTTGATTTAAGATTTTGTCAAGGCTATTATTAGTATATGCCTTTAGATCAGTTACTGCAGCAGATCTCTTTGACAATTTGTCAAATCCTGAAGGATACAGATACATCTCATCAATCTGTTCAGCTTTATATTCTATTGTTTTCTTTGTAGCAGGATCTTTAATTTCTATGGCAGTAATCTGTCCTTTTTTTCTATCCAGATCATCGTTAATTCCTTTAACCGTAGTACCATCTTTCAATTTAACGATGCATTCCTTAGAAGCATAACGGTCATAAACCGGAAGGAACTGAAATACTGAATTATCTGGTTCATCCCCTTTATCTTGAGCAAATACGCTGACGCTGCCAACAAACAGCATAGCGAAAAACATAACTGTTTTTTTCATAGTAAACATTTACAAAATGAGTTAATTAGTTAAAAATTTCCTATAACAAACACTTTGCAAACATATACACAAAAAACACTTGTATCAATACTACAAATACAACATGTAATTTTAGCTATCAAATACCTAATTCGCCTATATACAGTTACCACCTTAATATGAAGCCATAAAGTATCATAAATAAAAATAGTAACAGGTATATAATAGTTCATAAAACAAATAATATACTATCAATCAAGTCATTAATATCTTCCCAGGAGTATTATTACCTATTACACTCATTAGCAACTGTTAGTATAGTATCAGAAGTAACAAATCGCGTTTCTTCACATCAATAATAATAGCTCAATAATGTAATAAATTGTATAATAACTACTTTCGTTTATAAATGAAGATCAAAAAACTAAATCACTCAATGTAAAGCACGACAAATAGCAATGAATCTGGACTTAGAATTAATCACTAAAGGAAAAAGTATTACCCAAATAGACCTACAACGTTTAGCAGTTGTTATTAGGTCAGAGATCCCTATTGAATTACAGAAACTTCTACTTTTACATAATGGAGGAGATCTGGAAGTTAACTCCTTTTACAGACTTATAGGAAATACCACTTTTCAAACCAGTAGTGTTGAGTCAATCCTGAGTGTGGAAGAAATCGAAACAACCTTCAATAATTTAAGTGATGATTCAACTCTTTGCGAAAGCAAAGTTATCCCATTCGCCAGCCTTTTAGAATTGGCTGGAATGTTTATAATAGAGGAAAAACCTATATTTATGATTGGGATTACGGATTAACCTACCAGGCAGCTTCATTAAGCGAATTCTGTAAGCAACTGATATTTACAGATTCTTCTGAACTTAGAAAGCAGCTACTTAATCTGCAAGAAGAAACAAAATGGATTATCTGAAAATCAATCATTCCATAACAACTACAAGTCATTATCAAGTAACATGTAGTCGTTATGGAATGGTTAATCAAGCCGTTACAACTTCCTTCTCATCTGTATCTTTCTCCTGCGGAGGTCTTCTGTGCCAATAAGACGCCAAAATAGAACCAGTAATATTCATAACCGGTCCAAAAACAGCTGGTGCTAAGCCCAGGGTTGCAGTCTTTCCCATTTCTTTCGCCAACCCGGAAGCCAGCCCTCCATTTTGCATACCTACTTCAATAGCAATTGTACGGCAATCACGTTCACTCAATTTGAAGGCGCGTCCCAGCCAGTATCCCAGAAAATATCCGCTGGTATTGTGAATCAGTGTACAGGCGATTAGTGCTGGTCCAATCTGCAATAGATTATTTCTACCAGAAGCGGTGATGATCACAATGATAAAAGCAATACCCAGCATAGACACCAGTGGCATTAGCTTATCCAGCCACTCCAGTTTTCCTTTGAGCAGTTTATTAAATAACAATCCGGCACCGATAGGTAGTATTACCATCTTGATGATATCCCACATCATAGCTAGCGCATCCACTTCAATAAATTCCCCACCCAGTATTTTCATCCACATAGGTGTCAAAAAGGGAGCCAGTAATGTCGCAATAGCCGTTAATGTAATCGACAAAGCTAAGTTCGCTTTTGCCAAATATGACATCACATTGGAAGCCATACCGCAAGGCATACTTCCAATTAATACCACACCCGCAGCAATTTCAGGAGAAAAGCCAAAAACCTTTGCCAATGTAAATCCTAACAGAGGCATTAATGTAAAGTGTCCCAATAAACCACTAATTACAGCCTTTGGCATCTTTGCTACGCTGGCAAAATCCTTTACTCCCATCTCAGTCCCCATACCAAACATGATAATTTGAATCAATGGAGTGATTAAAGCTGTAAGCGTAAAATTATTTACTTTGAGAAAGTATTGTGGATAATACAAAGCAGTTGTAACAGCAGCAAAGATCATGAGTGTGTAGGCGAATCCCTTCAATACCTCATATCCTCGAAAGGCAATACCCAAGGCAGCAAAGAGCAGAATAACAACAGGACCAGCCTCTGCTAACCTTCCCATTACTATCATAATTAAGGTGATAAGCAAACTGATTCCAGCTATACTCCAGGCAATTATATTCCGATACTTTTGTCCAGCAGTAGAAGTCATAGATTAAAAATTCTTAAATAAACAGGTGTGTAATTTTTTTCAGATGAAATTACCAAGTACGTTTTTTCATAAACTCATCGAGTTGAGCTCGAGTCATTTTCAGTTCTGCAGGATGTTGGTCCAGCCACTTTAGGAAATCCTCCTTAATTTTATCAGTCCACTCATTATCAATCTGACCTGTGCTGTATTTTCCTGTCTTCAGCATCTCATGACCAAATTTATCCCGCAGGCCAATGAACTCAGCAGTGGAGATTACTTTCTCAGCCATATGTGCCGGAATAAATAGTACTCCTTCCCGCTCTGAAATAACCAGATCGCCAGGTAATACGATGGCTCCGCCAATACGGATAGGAGTATTAAGCCCCATCAATACAACATCTTTTAAATAGGACGGATCAAAGTCCCGTACAAAGGCATTGAATCCTTTAATCTGAGCTAACCCTTGTAAATCCCGTGCAGCCCCATCAAAGATGACACCATTGTGAGATTTGGCATAAATTGAGTTTCCCAGGTTGTCTCCGATCAATGTTCCTTCAGCGATTTTCCCAAAACAATCTGCTACATACACATCACCTGGAGTCAGCATGTCAATAGGCCAGGCATTGGTATTGCCAACACGTCCCTGCTTCTGTCCTCTCTCTTTAATCTTTTTCTCTACATCCGGTCGACTCGGCATAAACATGGCAGTCAAGGCACGCCCAACTACAGGCACATCGTCATGCACCATTTTCCAGTTTCTTTCAAACTGACATGTGTACCCTTCATTATTCAATACCTGCCAGGCTTCTTCAATTCCAACTTTTTTAGCTCTTTCTATCAGATCATCAGGTATTTTTGGACGGCCATCCGGAAAGCGTTCTCCCTTCCATTCGGAGGTCAGAAAGATTAATTCATCACGTGCGATTGTCTGAGCAGAAGCGCCATATACACAACATAATAAAAGTATTGCGGCGAGGACTTTTTGTAACATGTGTTCTGATTAATTGGAAAATTCAGGTAAGTATAGATATTGAGAAGCAGAATGATATTTTTATAGATCACTCTGAAAACGGTTATTTATTTCAAAAACAGTTGTTGTACACATACAGCCATAGGAACCTTGGTTTCCCATCCTGTATAGGTAAGCTTGCCAGTAGTTTTATCTCGTTTGAAAACAACTACATTATCATTGTCACGATTGGTCACAAATACCAATTCGCCTTTTGCATCCACACAGAAATTTCTTGGATGTCCTCCATTTGTAGCCTCATGACCTATCACGGTCAGTTTGCCGGTTTGAGGATCTACTTTGTAGATTGCCAGACTATTATGACCGCGATTGGAAGCATATAAAAATTTGCCATCAGGTGAGAAATGGATATCTGCTGCATAACTTTTCTCTGTAAAATTTTCAGGCAACATGGTTACCTGCTCTACTGGAGTAAGGCCACCTGTCGCTCTATCCACCTTATATACAGCGACTTTTGAAGACAATTCTTCAGCGGAATAGGCAAAATTACCGTTAGGATGAATAGCCAGGTGACGAGGTCCTGCACCAGGTACACTTGCAGCAAAAGGTTTTGATGCTGGGGATAACTTACCTGTGGTAGGATTCACTGCATAAATCATAATCTTATCTAATCCCAGATCAGTAGCGTATATCCATTTACCATCAGGAGATGGAATAATAGAATGCATATGTGGCCCTTGTTGTCTGGCAGGATTTACACTTTTTCCCTGATGTTGTATAACATCTGCTACTTTCCCAACACTTCCATCCTTTTGAATAGGATATACGGATAAACTCCCTGTTCCATAATTGGAAACATAAATAAATCGGCCTTTAGGATCTACACTAACATGGCAGGGGTCATTCCCTTCAGAAGGTTGTTCACTACCCAACTTTGTCAGTTTTCCATTGGCAGGACTGATCTGATAAGCAATTACACTTCCACTCTGACTTTTAGTCCCTACACCTTTCCCATAAATAGCATACAGGAACTTTTTGTTAGGATGAATGGCCAGAAAAGACGGACCTGCTCCATCACCTACGGTTTGTAGTTCGGAGATTTTACCATTTGTCCGGTCAAAGTTTAAGACATAAATACCCTTGCTCCCCCGATCGGCAAAGGTGCCTATATAGAGAATCTCTTTAGAAGATGTAGACTGAGCAGTGCTACAAAGGTTTGCCAGCAGGCAGAAGGCAACAAATACTATTCTTTTCATAAAAATTAGTAAAAATTGAATCAGAAAACCAAAAATAGCCGGAAAAACCAATTTCCCTCTGATTCGTTTATGGAAACTGTCTGGTGTTAGTCTCTTTATGTGAATAATAGGAATCTCTGTATAGTAAGTATACAGAGATTCCAGCAGGTATAGATTATTTTATCAGTTTTCACTGGTGGCAACAGCTCCTTTGCCAGCTGTCTTACGCACCTTGTTTACCTCTTCTGGGGTAATGGCACTAGCCTTATTCCCAAAGTTCTTTCTGATAAACGTCAATACATTGGCAGCATCCTCATTACTCAGAAAACTATGCTGAGGCATCAGATTATTATAGGGTTTACCCTTTACTTCGATAGGACCTTCCAACCCATTAAGTAATACTTTAATTAACCTTTCTTTGTCTCCAATTACCCATTCTGATCCACCCAATGGAGGAAAACGTTGTGAATCTCCACGTCCATTTTGCTGATGACATGCAATACAATAGGTGTCAAATACTTTTTGACCAGCCACTATCAGCCCACTTGCTTTTATAATATCTTTCTGTTGATCCGGAGTACGGATAGAAGATACAAGTTTTCGTTTTTCCATAGAGGCCAACTGTTCCTTGCCAAAATTTTGTTTATCGCCTTTGTACATAATCCGCCATACCTTACCCTTTTCCGTTTCTGATATATACAATGAACCATCTGGACCCATTGCAATACCCATAGGCCGGTAAATAGCATCACTTACATTAACAATAGGATCTACTTTGGCAAAGCCATCTGCAAAGACTTCCCACTTCCCACTAGGTTTTCCATTTTCAAATGGAACAAAAGCTATAAAATAACCAGATTGAGGATAGGGAGCCCGGTTCGTAGAACCATGAAAAGCAATAAAAGCACCTTTCTTATAATGATCCGGAAACTGATTGCCTGTATAAAAGAACAAATCATTGGGAGCCCAGTGCCCTGGAAAGCCTATAAGTGGTTGTTCCAGACTATCCCCTTCGGCTACTAAATCCTGATGACCTGTATACTCAGGGTTGATCACTTTCTTTTTCTTTATCTGATCATAGTAGAAATACGGCCATCCACCATCCATTCCTTTTGGAACACGGAAAAATTCTTCTGCTGGAAGTACAGCACTTTCCCATGGCGAGTATTTTTCAGACCACAAACGCAACAGATCATCTCGTCCATGTTGTACCAGATACAAATTATTATCATCTGTATTCCAATCCATGGCAACCACACTGCGCAATCCTGTGGCATATTTCACTCCATCTTTCTGAGTTTGTCCTACCTTATTAGCATCAAACTGCCAGATACCACCATGATCTTCCAACAACGGACAAGGATAAATACCAGGTGATCCTGGAGTACGATTACTCTCCTGACAGGAATTGGATGGTGCTCCAAAAGGCACATACATATGTCCATTGTTGTCAAACGTTATTGGTTTGGCAATGTGCTCATGCATTCCATGTGGATGATCATCTTCCAGAATGACTTCCTGAGCACCTTCCGGAACGAGTTTGCCGGGAGTCAGCTTATAACGGAAAACAGTTAGTTCAGAGGTAAAATATAAATAGCCATTGTATACCCGCATAGCTGTTCCATATCCTCGCTCACGCCCTGATCCACCAAAGAGTTTTATCACATCTGCTTTTCCATCCTGATTGGTATCCCGTAAAGCGATAACCGAACTATCTTTTCCTCCATATCGGGCTTTTACATACACATCGCCATTGTCACTTACTGCCAGTTGCCGTGCTTTACCTTCCAGACTATCTACTACCACTACAGCTTCAAAGCTTTGCGGAAGAAAAAGTCCACCATTTTCAGGATCTCCTTCCGGCAAAGACTGTTTGTTGGTACATGCTGAGATTATGCTTAGTATAGCAATAAGTGCACACACACTCCATCTATGAAAAAAAACAGATGGCCAGGAACAGAATAAATAGTTATTTATAGTAAAGAATTTCATATCAGGATGAGAAGGTAATTAAGAGGTTAGGGTGATTGTGTATAGTAGATATGAATTTTGTAAAGAGATACTAATGCTTAGCAGGAGGAGCCGAGGGTAAAACTATTGGATCTGTAATCCCATTCAGGTCATAGACTACTTTGCCTGCCCGGATGGTCAGTTCACACTCTAGCTTTTGTTTACCTGTCACTTTATAGCCCGTTTTGTCAAAAAATCCAAAGTTTCCTTCCCGCATGGAAAAAACAGCGACATCAGCCACAGCACCCTGGGAAAGATGCCCAAGTTCTTCGCGTTTGATAGCTTGAGCTGATGTCCAGGTACTGGCTTTGATCACAGACGGCAAGTCCATACCCATATTCAAAAACTTTGACATTACACTAAGCTGGTCTTTCATGGAACCATTCATGCTTCCTGTATGCAGATCTGTGCTGATGGTATTTGGGAAAAATCCACTTTTCAAAGCAGGTATAGCCTGAGAATAGTTAAAACTTGTGCCACCATATCCTACATCAAAAATGATCCCTCTTTTTTGTGCTTCCCATACAAAGGGCTTTACCTTTTTTGTTGTCTCGTCTACTACCGATTCGCGACCATTTAGTAAAGCATAGGTATGAGTGTAAATATCTCCAGGACGTAGGCGTTTCATAAACAGTTCCTCAATTGGCAGAGGAGGAATACTCCCTCCAAAGTCAATCATAACAGGAATATTGGCTATTTTTCCGGCCTCTACCGCTCGATCTACCGGCGTCCATTCCGGACCACTAAAATGGGCTACTTTTATACCTACCACATAATTTTTATTTCCTCGTGCGACCAAAGCTGTCATCTTGGCATCCATATCCTGTGTATTCTGCTCATAGGGGCCACCACGCATACCTTCCCCTACTATATTTAATAGAGACAAAACCCGGGTTTGTGAATGATCGATAACATTATTTTTAAATGTCGGAAAAGATTTCCAGCCCGCCCCGCCAGCATCGACAATGGTTGTTACACCTACCCGAAACGTAAATCCATCTGGTGGCACAGCTACAAATCCGTTGCTCAGATAATGGTCAGGCTCAGTACCAAAGAACACATGTCCATGAATATCAATAAGTCCGGGCGTCACATACATACCTTTGGCTTGTACTACTTGACGGGCTTGCTTTTCGGGTATGCTCTTAGCAACCTTAGCGATAGTATCAGCGTTAATAGCAACATCCATTACCCCATTGATGCCATTTTTGGGATCTATAACATGACCTCCTTTGATCAGCAGATTATATGTCTGTGCATGAAGTGTAACAATGCCTATACACAGACACAAAAAAAGAGATAGAACTTTCCTCATGATTAACGAATGACAGGATAAGAATCAAAAAATAAGATACTTCTATACCTCTGGTTGTATATGTACACCAGATTCTGTAAAATAATCTCTATAGAGGAGAGCTTCTGCATTAGCAGGATTGTGTCTTTACCCGGTATAAAGTTGGAACACCCCATTAGGTATCCTACAAATGGTAGGATGGATAATTGTTTCAGTAGTTTTCTTCGATTTAACATAGGAATACCATTAACTGTTGTAAGATGGAACAGTGGTTCATTGAATTTCTATATTTTAGTCAGATGTAGAGGCAATGCAATGAGTCTAAGCCAACTCCAACAATCCATTCAACTATGTTATTTCTCCAATAAGCGGAATGCATCAGATTGCTTTATCTCGGAGAAAATAATCTGGCAGACTTTACTATCTAAACGACCTGCCAGGAAGGATCTACTCTGTATTTCTACTCTTTTTTTGTATTTTATTCACTTAGACTCCTATATATTCTATTATAGTTCATAAAATATACAGCAATGCCTTTCACGATCAACAGGATGAGACCTATCAATGAGGTTTTGAATAAGAAAATATCTAGAATGTCTACATTACAGAAATGTACGCTGATAGTGGTTGAAGGACATTGAGCACTAAAGCATTGCAATTCGTTTTATTCAAAGATCCATGTACCAAATTTCTGGTACTCATGAAAGCTAGCCTTTCTATTTGGGTAAACACTCACTTTTGACCAAGTCCATGTTGTATATACCTTATCATAATCAATCCGATAAAGATTTCCTCTCCAGCGATCTCCTGATTTTGGAGAAGCAGAAACAAGAGGACTCAATAAACGATAAGGAATAAAAAATTCGGCAGTCCATCCGGTAACACTTCCCAGCGATTTTCGTGTACCTCCTTGGATAGTAGTTGCATGTTGCGTCCGTTGTTTCCTCTCATAAAACGCAGGTAGCCAACCATTCAGTCTTCCGTTTATATTGGGTACAAGCAGTGGTAGTTCATAATTCAGAGGTGAAAGTTCATATTCAAAATAGATAGGAACAGAAGGATCTGGCCACAGAAAAACTTCAACGACATCCTCATTAAACAAGGCTCCAAAATCCTTTTGTATGGTTGCGGTTAGTTTTTGATCCTGACATTGAAAGAGAAAATATAATCCTGTATCTGAATACAGAAGTTTTACCAATGTGGAAGAAGAATCACCTGCAGATTCCAGTACAGGAATCTTTATCCATTCCGTTTTTTCCCAGCTTTTAGATTTTCCATCTCCAGTAATAGTAAAATCACTGGTTTTTCGGATAACAGTCTTTGTAGAATCATCTACAAAAGCAAAGGTTTCTGAGGAAAACACATGCAATAATCCAAAAATCGAAGCAAGAAAAAGGAAGCGCATCTCTCAGTTGAATTTTAGTGTTTAGTTGTAGATTGTCCAGAACCAGATTCTGCCTGAACTGCAATCCCATTCAGGTCATAGACTACTTTGCCTGCCCGAACCGTCAGCTCGCATTCCATTTTATATTTTCCATTTATTTTGTAACCTGTATAATCAAAGAAACCAAAATCACCTTCTCTCATAGAAAAAACGGCTACATCAGCCACAGCACCCTGGGAAAGATGCCCAAGTTCTTCACGTTTGATAGCTTGAGCCGACGCCCAGGTACTGGCTTTGATCACAGATGGCAGGTCCATACCCATATTCAAAAACTTTGACATCACATTAAGCATATCTTTCATCGAATGATTCATACTTGCAGTGTGAATATCTGTGCTAATTGTATTTGGGAAAAAACCACTTTTCAAAGCAGGTATAGACTGTGCATACGAAAAACTGATCCCCCCATACCCTACATCGAAGATGATGCCTTTTTTCTGTGCTTCCCATACAAATGGCTTCACCTGATTAGTAGTCAAATCTACAATAGGTTCACGACTCCCTAAACGTGCAAAGCAATGGGTAAAGATATCACCGGGACGTAAGTGTTTCATAAACAATTCTTCAATCGGCAAAGGAGGTGTGCTACTACCAAAATCAACCATAACAGGAATGTTGGCTATTTTTCCGGCCTCTACCGCTCGATCTACCGGCGTCCATTCTGCACCTATATAATGTGCTACTTTTACACCTACTACATATTGCCGATACTGACGTGCCACACTTGCTGTCATCTTGGCATCCATATCCTGTGTGTTCTGTTCATAAGCACCGCCACGCATGCCTTCTCCTACTATATTCAGCAATGCAAGTACCCGTGTCTGTGAATGATCAATCGTTTGATCTTTAAAAGTCGGAAATGTCTTCCACCCCGCACATCCGGCATCGACAATGGTTGTTACACCTACTCGAAACGTAAATCCATCTGGTGGTAATGCATCAAAACTATTGCTCAGATACCGTCCTTTCTCAGTACCAAAGAAATTATGTGTATGAATATCAATCAGCCCAGGCGTCACATACATACCTTTGGCTTGTACTATTTGACGGGCTTGCTTTTCGGGTATGCTCTTAGCAACCTTAGCGATAGTATCAGCGTTAATAGCAACATCCATTACCCCATTGATACCATTCTTGGGATCTATAACATGACCTCCTTTGATTAGCAGACTATACGTCTGTGCATGAACATTTCCAGCCCACAAGCAAGCCAGAATAATCAAAAACTGTAATTGTATCCGCATGGACAGAAATAGGGCAAAGCCTGTTACATCAGACTTTATAGAAAGGTAGCTGATGTAACAGTATTGTGAGGTAAATTTTAATGGAATCTATTCTGTGTGACTACGTTTCTGAATATCTATTATGCAGAAGCTTTTGTCAGTTCTTCTTTAATGCGGGTAGCTACAATTTTCTCCTGTCCAGGTTTCATCATCCAAACGGTCAGGTTAATGTGACTAGGACCGCTTCCACCTATCTCGATGGAAGGATTACCAAAACGTAGTTTCTCCTGAAGATCCTTACCAGCCATCTTTATCTTGTTGGTATCCCATTCTATTTTTAAAGTTGGTGTATGGTTACCCAGAGGATTTACGGTTACCTCAGTAGTAATTCCAGCAATAGGCTTTATTGTATTCTGGATATGTGCAATGCCATCTTCCCAGGTTTTCCATAGCTTACTGAAGTCCTGTTTAATAAAATTTTCCAGTGCTACATACATTCCCAAGATCTCTTCTTTATTGACCTTCATTCCCCGACCTATATTAAATCCGCGTGGAGGCATGTGCATCCGGGCAGCAGCAATGATTTCTTTCTTGCCCATCAGAATACCAGCACTTTGAGGACCACGCATGGCCTTACCACCCGACACAGCTACAAAGCTGAAGCCCATATCATTGAACTTCCATAAGTTCTCAACAGGAGGTACATCGGCAGCAATATCTATAGCTGTAGGTATATTGTGTTTTTTACCCAATGTTACCCATTCTTCATGTTTTATTTTCCCTTTATCAGACTGAATATGCAGGAACCACATCAGTGCCGTACGTTCATTAATCGCTTTTTCAACATCTTCAACAGTTTCCACAAATACAATCTTACAACCTGTATTCATCAGCGAATGCAGATAAACGATATCATGGCCTTTTTGAACAATCACCTCTGACTTCATTCCTGTATACTCCAGATGAGGTAACTGCTCTACTTTTTTCTGATCTGTTCCTGTTAATACACCTGCCAGTCCCAATGTGAGGGCTGAAAAAGCTCCGGATGTAACCACAGCGGCTTCCGAATGTACCAGTTTCGCAATACGTTCTCCTACTTTATCCTGTAACTCATCCAACAGACAAAATTCCTGAGCTGCATATTGAATCGTTTGTAAAACCTCTTCCTGCATCAATGAGCCTGTCATATATGTCAGTGTTCCGGCTGCATTAATAAAGGTACGCACACCCAACTCTTTAAATAGATCCCGCTTTACAACTGCTGTAGCAGCTTGTGTAGAGACAAAGGGAATAGTGCTCCCAAACATTCCACCTAATAATGGAAAGCTGGACAAACGCTGAAGAAGTTTTCTTCTGGATAACATAAACGACGGATTTGTACCTTTTGCCAGTAAATGGCTGTCAGGCGGATATAAGAAAGATATACAAAATGAGAGATGTTAAGGCTGCAAGAGAAGAAAAGCCGCACCCATAGGATGCGGTTTACTTACACAATAGACACCGCAATTACATTTGCTAGATGTAAAGCAGACAGTTTATTTTTAATGAGGGTATTATCAGTTTAGATATAGGCAATGCAATCCATTTCTACCAATGAATCACCTGGAACGCCACCATATACGGCAACAGTAGTACGAACTGGAGGCTTATTGCCAAAACGGCCTTTGAAAACTTCATTCATGGCTTTATAATCATTCAGATCATGCAGAAACACACTTACTTTCAACACTTTTTCCATAGAAGAACCTGCTTTCTTCAATTCTGCCTCAAGCTCTTTTAGTACGTGATCAGTGTGTGCTTTAATATCACCTTCAAAGTGAGCGCCTTTACCTGCGATAAATACCAGATTGCCAAATTTGGTTGAACCAGAGAACAATGGTACGTCATCATACATGGTTACATTGTTTACTTCTTTTTCTGGTGCAGCTTCTTTTACAGATGCCTTAGCCGTTAGACCAACTCCTGCAATGCCGGCCACTGAGCCAATGATTCTTTTCAGGATAGATCGTCTTTGTGTTGTCATGGTGGAAAAGCAGATAAAGTGAAAGATGTTAAATTGATATGTGGTTATGGTAATTGCTCAAATGACTACTTACTTCAAAAAGGCTTTCACTTCACAAAACGATACGACTATCGGAATCTAACCTTTCGCTTTAATTTTTTTCTTACTTATTCTATGACTTTCATAAACGGGATTATTTATCCCACCAAAGAGGTGTAGCAGGTGAGTCACTTCCATCCAGTAAGCTTTTGGCTGCTTCTACAGCGGCTGCATTACTTTGTGCATCACTTGTCAGAAAAGGCAGGCGTTTAATCAAAACATTTACTGGTAAATCGGCATTATCTGAATTGATACGGTCATAAAGTTTTAATTGATCTGAGCGACGCAAATCAGCCCATGCCTCTACCCCATCCGGATATAGAGCCAGCCATTTCTGGGTAGCAATCTGTATCAATTGTGTTGTTTTGTCACTTGCCCATTTGATAGGCGTATTGGATAGCGCAGGAGAATGAACAGCATCATCCGGTGCAATAGGTATATTAGCACTATTTATATATGCAGCGATGACATTTTCATCTATAATACCCCATTGAATTAATGAAGCACGAATTCCTTTCCCATATAACTCCTGAGCAGTTCCACCCATATTCCAGCCAAGCAAAGCACCTTCTGCACGAATGAAGTATGCCTCAGCACTATGCATAATATCCTGGGGACGGGTCAATGCTGTAATATTGGTAAAGTTATTTCCATACAACAAAGGTCCAGGATTAGAATTATCATCAGCACCATTGCCCACCAGAGTAGATAACTCCGTACTGCTATACCCATTACGTAATCCTTCATAAGTACCTGTTTTTGCAGCCGGAGAATAATACTTCCCTATACGCGGATCATCATATCCCTTCAACACAGATTCCATAGCTGCACTCATTCGAAACTCCCCCCAACTGGATATATACGCTAATCCATTGGCATCTCCGTTCAGGTTGGGCTTATTCATATAGGCATCATCCTGTGGAACACTATATGTTCCTGCTGTTTCCATTACTCCGGCAGCTACGGCTTCTTCTGCTTTTTGCCTAGCAAGTTCTGGCTCAACCTTCGAAACCCGCATAGCCAATCTCAGTTTAAGTGTATTACCAAACGTAATCCATTTACTGATATCCCCATGATAAATCAGATCATAGGTCCCATAGGTAGAGGTCTCACTGGTACTAGCTTCCAAAACAGCCAGTGCCTCATCTAACTTTGTAAAGAAATCACTATATATCTTATCCTGTGCGTCATAAGGGACAGACTCTGTACCGTGTCCTGCACTAAAGTAAGGGATTGGTCCATAATAATCGGTAGTACGATGAAAAGCCCACACCCACCAGATCTTTGCAATGGCATGTTCGGCAGAAGTAGAATCTGTATTAGCCATTATAGACAATAGTTGAGGGACTGTACCCACATAAACCTGTGACCACTGAGTAGTAATCCAATCCTGACGAATCACATATCGATCTGAATTAAAATAGGTTGCGGTAGTAGCAAAATACTGAGCATACAAATCTGCAAATAGATTTTGTGCAGTTTGATAAGTTATACCTGTGTATGATGCAGCAGATTGTGCTTTCGATAACAAGAAGCCGATTTCACGTATTCCTACTTCAGACAAACCCGTCTTGCTTGTATTCATTTTATCAAAGTTGCCAGTACAGCCTAACATCACCAGGAACAAGATAAGCCCAGATACAAGCCATGTTCCGAATCCGCGTAGTCTATTGGTTCTTACCTCTCTCATATTAATTCAGACAATACTGATGGGAAGAATTCTCTCAATTTAAATTGATAACTTCAGATTTAAACCAAAGCTGCGTGTAGATGGCAGGTTGCCATATTCTATGCCCTGCAAATTGCCGTTACCCAGATTCATCTCCGGATCAAACCACATTTTACGTTTGCTAATGCCTGGAATATTCAGAATAGAACTACCCCGATAGATAAAGAACAAGTTATGGGCTATGAAGGAGAGTTTAGCAGCTTTAAGAAAACCTTTACAAACTTTAAAATTATATCCCAAAGCCAACTCTCTTATACGAAAGTTTGTAGCATCATAGGTAAAGAATTCTCCCCAGGCATAGCGGCCATTAGAAACTGTAGTCCAGAAAGTTTCAGCATTAATAGCCTTTGTATTTTCAGAGTAGGTACCATCTGCATTTGCTACAACAGCATTCAATACCAAGCCACCCTCTCTATATTTGGTGGTATAGTTACTATTTCCATCATAGGCCAGGTTTTGGTCTGAGCCGGAAACCATAATGCCCCCATATCTTCCATCAATAAGAACCCGAAGAGAAACATTTTTATAGGTAAGGGTATTTGTTAAACCAGCCATGAACTTTGGATTATAATTACCCAATACCTGACCAGCAGAGGTATTTCCAACAGGTTTTCCGGATGCATCTACTACAAACCGTCCATCTGTAGTTCTTTGCCAGGTATATCCCTCCAAATCACCATAATGTCCACCCTCAGCAGCAACAGCAATAGCAGACCGTATGACAGTTCCACCCAGATATGACTTTTTCACCTTCTGAGATAGTGACAGGATAGTGTTTATATTTCGGGCATAATTCAATGCGATATCCCAGGTAAAACCATTTGATTTTTTAACAGGGGTAGCATTTAGAACTATTTCCAACCCTTTATTTTGAATATTACCTGCATTGATATACTGACTTTCATAACCTGAGGGAACTGGAAGACTTAATGTCAGCAACTGATTGATTGAGTTTGTTTTGTAATAGGTTGCATTAACTCCTACTCTGTTATTCCAAAACTGAGCTTCAATACCCATTTCAATATTTTTCGTAATTTCAGGCTTTAGATCAGGAATTGCTTTGGTCGTACTACGGCTGATAAACCCCTGTCCGATAGCTCCACCCTGACTATATTCATAGATATTCTTTAACATATATGGGTTAGCCCCATTCCCAACCTGAGCATAGGAAATACGTCCTTTCAAAAAGGAGAATACGTCTGGTAACTTCACCATGTCTGAAATTATACCTGTTAACCCAACAGAGGGATAAAAAAAGGAATAGGGAGCTGGTAAAGTGGATTGCCAATCGTTTCGTCCACTAAAATCGAGGAATAAATAATCTTTAAATGCTAATTGCCCTGTAGCAAATAAAGATTGTGTTTGTCTCTTAGAGTAATCCTGATCTGTTACAATGGCGGTTGCAAAAGCTAAATTAAATCGGTTTGGAATATTAAGGCCATTGGCGGTGTTGCTATTTATCTCATAGCCTTGTGTATTAACAATGCCTCCTAATGTATAATTTAATCTAAGGTTTTCATTCAATCGATTATTCCCAGTCACCATCAGATCATACCAGTTTTCATAGACGGATGTATAGTTAAGGCCATATGCACCTCCATTAGCAGTAGCCCATATTGTTGTATTGGCAGGTCCAATGGTTTCAATACGATCGGTATAATTATCCCGACCAGCACGTCCCTGAATGGTTAACCAATCTATTAATTGATATTTTACCAGAATAAATCCATTGATACGATTTCGTGTCTCATTGTGATTGTAGTCATTCGTCATCCAGTAAGGATTGCTATAAATAGAAGAAGTTGTCCAGTAGTTAGGTCTTGCAATACCTTTATCATTTAGTACAGAATAGTTCTTTATATCCTTTAGAAGAATGCTTCGGGGTATCTTATAAATATCAATAACCGGAGCATTCTGTTCTCCGGTTAGTACTACATGATCTATTTTCTGGTTGGTATAAGTAATCTTAGCATCAGTAGATAATTTCTTTGTAATCTGAGAGCCCAATCGCAAATTAAGTATATGACGTTGCAGATTATTGTTGGGAATAATTCCCTTAGCGTCGTTATTAGAATAAGAAATATAGGTATTTATCTTCTCTGAACCTGCTGTTACTCCCACTGAATTGCTTAGTGAGACAGCATTGCGAAAGAAGTCTTTTACATTATCTGGTTGTGGTGTTAATCTAGCCTCATTTTCAGTCCAGTCGGTTACTGTTTGTCCTTTCATTTTTGGCCCCCAGCTAGAAGCCCCGTTGCCTACAAAAGTACCAGCAGTACCTTGTCCATATGCATTTTGTAATTTAGGCAGTGTAAAAACAGACTCAACTGTAGTCACGGAGTTAAGATCTACAGCAACTTTTCCATCCTTCCCTTTTTTAGTAGTAATGAGAATAACGCCATTTGCAGCTCTACTTCCATACAATGCAGCAGCAGAAGCCCCTCTCAAAACGGTCATGGTTTCAATATCATCCGGATTGATAGTGGATGCGCCATTTATTCCATTCGTTCCACCAAAGTCACTGGTAACAGCTCCACCAGGAGTCGAATTATCAATAGGTATTCCATCAATCACATATAACGCATCATTTGAACCCTGGATAGAACGATTCCCACGTAATATAATACGTGTCGCACCACCCACACCCGAACCTGAAGATGTTACCATTAAACCTGCTACCTTTCCCTGTAATATATTGGCAAAGTTAGGATCACGCACTTCATTGATCTGCTCTAACGTTACTTCCTGTGTAGCATATGTTAATGAACGTTTTTGACGCGGAATACCCAATGCGGTTACAACCACCTCTCCCAATGACTTTACATCCTCAAAAAGAGTTACATCGACTGGCGTACGAGAATCCAGGATAATCTCTTCTGTTGTATACCCAACAAAGGAAAATACAAGCACACTATCTTCGGCAGGTACAGCTATTGAATATTTACCATCTACACTTGTCGTGGTACCTAAAGCAGTACCTTTAATTACTACGTTAACTCCTGGAAGTAGTTCATTCTGGCTGTCTCTCACTGTACCCTGAATTGTTGTAGAAACAGAAATATTCTCTTTTTTTTGAATCCTGCTATGTGATGAAGCTGTTGCCTTTTCCAACTCTTGAATTACATACACATTGTTGACCTTTTTGTATGTTAGTTTTAAAGGATGAAGAAGTTGATCAAGACAACGATCCAGATTGGTGCAGGAAGTCAGATTTATTTCAGCAAATTTTCCTTCAAGATTCTTTTTCTGATAAGCAAAATTAACCTGATACATTTCTTCCAGATCCTGTAAAATACTTATAAGGGGTCGCTGCTGAATAGTCGTATATATACTTTGTTGTTTTTCAGATATAGCTGGAGATGACAGATCCCGAGCTGTCACTTTAGGAAGTAATGACAAACAGAGCCATAGAAATACAAAAACTCTTACCCTATTTGGTGGAGTTTTATTCATAAGGATCGGAATGGTTTGAAGTTATATTTTACTTAGCCTCGGTTGTAGCTTCATCAGATGCCTTTCTATACATATTGATACATAACAGATATGCATTTAATACTCTAACTTAAAACAATCTCTATTAGCTTCTCCAAAAGAGTTTCTTTTTATATCTCAGTCCATTATTAATAATGAGATCTAAAACTGTTTCTGTTGCAATATAATCTCTGTATTTTTCCTGATTACTTTTATTTTAAGCATCGCAGTAAGTATATCCAATAAAACCTCAATGTTTCCCTGAGGAATTCTTGCTGTAATTCTTTGCTGAGCCAGTGATTGATCTGCAATTCTTACTTTCACACCAAAATAATCTTCTATAGTTTCTGCAACCTTACTCAACGGTTCATCATCAAAGACAAAAAAGTGGTTTTGCCAGGCAGTACAGGCTTTCCCATCTACAGAATGTACTGTTATTTGCCTGTCATTTAAATTGTATTCGGCCATCTGTCCTGGTACCAGCAAAAGATTTTCAGTGTTTGATGTAAGCTTTACTTTGCCAGATTGTAAATAGACTTCCGCCTGATTTCTTCTGGCATTCACATTGAATTTAGTACCTAGTACTTCTATATTTAATTTGTGAGGAGTATTTACTATAAAACGTTTGTGATCAGGTGTATGCGCAACTTCAAAAAAAGCCTCTCCATCAATATACACAGTGCGCTCTGATTGCTTATTCCAATCCTGGGCAGACAGATATACTTTTGAATTGGTATTTAAAGTAATTCTTGAACCATCAGGTAATTGAATACTCTTTGTTTGTCCATACCCTGTTTTATATGTTAGTAGCTTATCTTTTTCAGGTAGTGTTGAATATTTCCACCACAAACCAACTACGATCAACATACCAATTCCTATACATGCAGCCGCATATTTCCATACAGGCCGACTTACTCTCGAATTTCGTTCGCTATTTTGCTTTAACTCATTCCAGACTTCCAGGTAATGGGTATTTGCAGTATGATCTTCCGATAACCCGACCAGCTTTATCAATTCTATCGCATCGCTGACTTCTTTTTGCTTCTGAGGATTGGTAGCAAGCCACTCTTTCCAGAACTGATTTGTATCAGCATTTGGATTGAGAACCCATTGCTGGAATTGTTCGTCGAGGGCAAAATCTTCTGAGGTATAGTGTAGATATTTCACTTATCTGGCTTTTCTACTAAACGAGTCATCATGAACTATCTAATCTGACTTTCTCATTTTTTACTAGGATGATTTTATTCTGTACAAAAAAAGAAATAATTTTTTAAAGAAGGATGTCTGAGGAGTCTAACTTTGCTTTTTTAGCTTTTTCAGCTACAAAACAATATCAATTACTTTATAGTAAGGATTGATACTACTATGACCCAAATACTATCAGATAAAGAAAGTTGCTGACGAAGATTTTTTAATGTTTTGAAAACAGAATTATAGACAGATTGAATAGTTATTCCAAGCTCATCAGCAATCTCCTGATTAGACAAGTTCTTGTAAAATTTTAGCTGGAGCAATCGTTGCTGATGATCAGAAAGTCTGTTTATGGCATTTAGTACCTTATCTCTTTGCTCAGTAGCATTTTCATCTTCGCCATCTGCGGCTAGTTGTAACTCACTTTCAGACCAATCACCTTTTACTTCTGTTCGCATCTGGGCAGATTTAAGTGTATCAAGCAACTTACGTTTTAATGCTGTAAGTAAGTAGTAACGTATAGAGGTAGTCTGCGACAAATTTTCCCGGTTATTCCATATCTTGATAAAAACATCTTGTATGGTATCCTTCACTAAATCCGGATTGTCACATATCTTTCTACCATACTGATACATACTAAAGAAGTTTTGTCTATATAGTATTGCATAGGCTTCCATATCGCCATCTTTAAAATCGTTCCACAATTTGTACTCCATAGATGCATTTCCATTCTGTGGGTAGTTTGCAGAAATCGAACTCTCTTCCTGTTTAAGATCATGGTTGCTTAAAAGATGCATGACTTTATCAGACTAGAATGAATTAAATAGTAAAAGCATAAAAGACACATTGTATATTCTTTAGAAAACGAAGATTAATCCGTTTTTATCTTCTCAATCCATCTCCCATTTACTTGTTAGGTGTCACATGATATCTAGCATAAATCCAACATCTGCCTTTCACCGAATCTCCTCTTATCGTGCATAGTAAATTTAGAAATATTATTCTAAATAGATTATTCTGCGTAAAATATTATTCTGACATTACAATATTTAAAAATATTTTTTATCAATCCAATGCCACATTCGAATAAATTTACAATAAGACTACACCATACATCTAATCAACTTTAAATCAGACATATACAGACATAGCATATTAAGTTAATAAGGTCCAGGCTTATTATCACAGATCTAAAAGTAAATTTTGGATACCAAGTCTATTCTGACTCTGTAGTAAGGAGGAATAAAGGAGCCATTCCATGGAAAGTGAAAAATCCTCATGGCGATAACGACACAAAATAGTTGCAGCAGACAGATATATAGTATCTTGCAATAACTTTATCTATAGACAATCTTTACACATGAAAGGTCATTTATTATTTGGTCTGGGCATCATCCCCCTAATTATTTCGATGTTCATTCCAAACTTCAGCTGGCTCATCTCTATTGGCTGGCGCACTATGATTGTACCCGCATTTTCTACATTTCCATTGAATATCGTGGGTATTCTTGTATTAATAGCATTGATTTACTGGTTGTTTTATAGAGCTAAGAGAAAGGTTAACAGGGCATTAACTATTTGTCATGCTATTTTCACTTTTATTCCTATCTACTTGCTACTAGTTGTCGGACCTCTAGCCTCTATTCAAAGTAATGCCTTTGTCAATTTTATTTTTCTGGTTAACAAAGAAAGCTATTTGTTATTTTTTGTAGGACAAGCCTTATTCTTAGGAAATATAATCTGGTCGATGATCCAAAAACCTCAACGTTAAAGGAACTAAGAAAAGAGGTAGTCTACCATCTTACAAAAACAAAAGCCTCCGAAACTTCAGAGGCTTTTGTTTTTGTAAGATATCAGTATATTTATTCTTATCGATTCATTGAAATCAGGAATTCTTCATTATTACGGGTACCTTTCATTCGATCCAGCAGGAATTCCATTGCTTCACTGGAGTTCATATCTGACATATGCTTCCGCAGTATCCAGATTTTACCCAGCTCTTCTTCAGTCATCAACAGATCTTCCCGACGAGTACCTGAAGCAGGAACATCAATAGCAGGGAATACACGTTTGTTGGACAACTTACGATCCAGTTGCAGCTCCATGTTGCCTGTACCTTTGAATTCTTCAAAGATTACCTCATCCATACGAGAGCCGGTTTCGATCAAAGCAGTTGCAATAATAGTCAGTGAACCACCATTTTCAACGTTACGGGCAGCACCAAAGAAGCGTTTAGGTTTGTGAAGGGCATTTGCATCCACACCACCAGACAGGATTTTACCAGAAGATGGTACTACTGTATTGTATGCACGAGCCAAACGGGTAATAGAGTCAAGCAGGATTACTACATCGTGACCACACTCTACCATGCGTTTTGCTTTTTCCAGAACAATACTGGATACTTTCACGTGGCGTTCAGCCTGTTCATCAAAAGTAGAAGATATTACTTCTCCTTTGACACTACGTGCCATATCCGTCACCTCTTCCGGACGTTCGTCAATCAACAATACAATCAGATATACTTCTGGATGATTTTGCGCAATAGCATTAGCAATCTGCTTCAGTAATACAGTCTTACCTGTTTTAGGCTGTGCCACAATCATACCACGTTGCCCTTTACCAATTGGGGAGAACAGATCCAGAATACGAGTTGAATATTCAGAAGGAGTAGTGCTTAATTTCAGGCGTTCATTTGGGAAAAGAGGTGTCAGATACTCAAATGGAATCCGGTCACGAATTTCTTCTGTTGTTTTTCCATTTACGGTTTCTACCCGCAAAAGAGCAAAATACTTTTCACCATCTTTAGGAGGACGAATAGCTCCACGAATGCTATCTCCTGTCTTTAAACCAAATAGTTTGATTTGAGAAGGGGATACATAGATATCATCCGGACTAGCCAGATAATTATAGTCAGCAGATCTCAAAAATCCATATCCGTCAGACATAATTTCCAGTACACCTTCATTTTCAATCAACCCATCAAACTCCCGTACATTATACAAGCTACCTTTCTTGTTATTGTTCTGGCCTTGATTTTGGTTCTGATTATGATTTTGATTTTGGCGAGGTTCATGGTTGCGGTTTTCCCGATTACCATTTACTTCTTTCACTTCTTTGGATTCTTGTTTCTGCTCTTTTTTCTCAATAACGACAGGAGCTTTTTCCTGTACTTCTGTAGTAATTACAGGTTCTGCAACCAGCACTTCAGAAGCTTCCTCTTTATGAGCAACGCCATTGGTTTGTATAGGTTGTTCTTTTTCAGCAGGTTTTACGTTCTCGCGTTTCATACGCAAACGCTTCCTCTCATGGGGAGTATTATCTTTTTCAGGAGTGGATTCTGTAGCTTTAGGTTCTGGCGTTACTTCTGGGTTAGGCTCAACAACCGTATTAGCGCCAACGAATTCAATCTCAGGCATAACAGCCTGACGATCAAGAATCTTATAAACAAGATCTTGTTTCGCTAATTTTTTGTAATTGGCAACGCCTAATTGTTCGGCAATATCACGCAGTTCAGACAAGAGCCGAAGATTCAAATCATCAATGGTGTACATAAAAGAATAAGTTACAGGGGAGTGTAGTACCTGTGAATGTGGATAAAAAGTGGATGACTTTGATAGTTGAAATGAAATTTAAGTTAGAATAATAGCAAAAGAAATGCGACTATGGATGTAAAAAGAGGCACAGAAGCCTACATTATAGATATCAACATGATCCGTATCAATTAGCGCTACCTGTTTGTTGAGAACAGAACGCAACGAAAACAACAAGACCTGGGATGATTTTTTCTTGATTGGATGGTGCAAATATAATATTTTGTTCATTACTACTCTATACCCATCAAAAAAAAATTACAGTTTTTTCTCAAAATACTAGAGTATAGATAAGCCTTTTTGTCAAATCATATATATAAAGGAAATCTCTACCAACTTTTAAACTGAGTTCCGAGAAATTACCATTAAAAAATCTTTCCTAGTTCTTAAAAGGAAAGAAGCTTCTTATTCACCCACAAGTAAAGTACCAAATGTTTACAAAAACAATCATTTCTCCATAATTCTCAATACATTATCTTTATTTTTGTCATCTACTTCAAGAAATATAGTACGAGTAGGATGAGCAAAAGAAACTCCATGCTTATTTACAATTTCTACAATGCGATAATTAATTTCTTCTTTAACTGCATTAAAATCCTCCCAAACCACAGCTTCTACAAAATACAGGATCAGAATATTCAGAGAGCTTTCACCAAAATCTATAAACCGTACCTGTCCCTGTTCGTTACGAGTAAGTGGGTGTTCCAGAATAGCCAGAAGGATCTCTTCACAAATCGCCTTTACTTTCTCTGGAGGTGTATTATAAGGTAAACCAATAAAATACCGTGCCCTGCGAAATCTCCGCTGAGTCAAATTATCCAACGGCTGATCAGTTAACATTTTATTAGGTAAAGTCAGAAAACTTTTGTCCAGCGTTCGAATTCGTGTGCTACGAAAACCCACTTTCTCAACAGTTCCCTGAATATCACCTACCTGTACTGTATCTCCTACAACAAAAGGCTTGTCCAAAAATATAGTAAAGGAAGCAAATAGATTTTCCAGACTTTCTTTCCCTGCCAGTGCCACTGCCAAACCACCAATTCCCAAACCTGCAATAATACTGGAAACATCAAGGCTAAATACTGCACCCAAAATAACAAATATCCCCAGAATAAACAGAAATACTTTTGTAACCTCCTTGGCAAATGGTGCAAGCTGAGATTTTATAGGAGATTTGGTACGTTCTGCACGATGTAGAGTTACCAACGTAAAAAAATCTACAAACCGCATGATCATCCAGGTTACAACAATGATAATTGCAACCTGATATCCTTTTAAAATAAGAAACCGCAATCCAAATTTTGTAATTGGATCTAAATTCCACCACCATGGAAAGCGCAAGAAGGAGAAGGCTGTATACAATACTACCAGTGTCAAAAATGCCTCAAAGGGTGACCGTAGGAGATCTATAAACTCTGTAACACTCAGATTTTCTGTACGTTTTTTTATAATACGATAAATAACACGACTCAACAATAAAGAAAAAATGTTCTTTAGCAAAAGCCATGAAACCAGAATACCAGCACACCAGAGAATATTCTCAACGCGATTATCAAGTAGGCGTTGATTCAGAAATTGTTGTAGGTTCATTCAATCAATGTAGAGATCGCAAAGGTAGGAGTTTTCTACGTTTGGAAATAGTATTCATGGCATGATGTTAATGTTTATACTTCTGATCCTTACCAGATAATTTCTCAAGACTTTTCTTATAAAAGGAATATATAAGAGAGTTTCAGAAAATAAAAGCAGGGAATCACATTATTACCATGTATACAAAGTTAACGTTCTAGCAGTTGGCAAAGTTGCAACTAATCCAAAAATCATATGACAGGAAAAATTCACTCTCAAATAACACAAAACAAAAGCCATCTATACTTTTGGAAGGACTTTATAATAACCTAGTCAAAAATACAGATGGCATATTCGAAAGCATTACAAATTCTCCAGAATAAAGTTTGTCATCAGATTATATAAATGAATACGGGATTTTCCTCTCACTCCATGAGCCTGATTAGGATAGACAAATGTTTCAAATTGTTTTCCATTATTGATCAACTCCTGTTGCAAAGCGATGGAATTTTGAAAATGCACATTATCATCACCTGTACCATGTACTAGTAAAAACTTTCCTTTTAGTTTACCAGCATGTGTTACAGGTGAGTTATCATCATAACCAGCAGCATTATCCTGAGGACGTTTCAGATATCTTTCAGTATAGATACTGTCATAAAACCGCCAGGTAGTTACTGGTGCTCCACTAATTCCCATCTTGAAATAATCTGCTCCTACAGTCATACATAAGGCAGCCATATATCCACCATAGCTCCAGCCATGAATACCAATACGTCCAGCATCTACATAAGATTGTTTTCCCAAATATTTTGCCCCTTCAATCTGATCCTGAACTTCATATTTTCCCAGATTGGCATATGTCACCTGCCGAAATGCAGTTCCTCTGCCACCAGTTCCTCGGTTATCTACACACGCTACAATATATCCTTTTTGCGTAAGTAGCTGAAACCACATGGATTGCAATGACCATTCATCTGTTACCTGCTGGCTTCCGGGTCCACCATATACAAACATAAAAACAGGATATTTCTTACTGGGATCAAATGAAACAGGTTTCATCATCCAGCCATTCAGGGTTACATTATCAGGCGTGGTAAACTGAAAAAATTCCTTCTTCGTTAAATCCTGTTGTTGCAATTTAGACTTCAATGCTTCATTTGTTTCCAGCATCTTTACCAGCTTTCCGGCAGGAGCTGTATACAAACCAACAGAAGCGGGTGTGTTAGCATCTGAAAAAGAATCCAGATAATAAGAGAAATCTACACTAAAGTTAGGACGGTGTGTTCCTTTAGCTACACTTAGTTTCTTTTTGGTTTTCCCATCCAGTGAAATAGAATACAGGTGGCGTTCCATAGGAGATACTTCAGTAGAAGTAAAATACACTAACTTTTTCTTCTCGTCTAGTCCCAGAAAATTAGATACTTCCCAGTTTCCGTTGGTGATCTGACGAATCAGTTTTCCACTTATATCATATAAGTACAGATGCTTGAATCCGCTTTGTTCACTGGCATGGATAAAGTGTTTCCCATCAGCCAGATAAGTCAGGTGGTCTGTAAACTCCAGGTCTACATAAGCGTTGCTGGTTTCTGTTAATATAGTAGTGGTTTTGCCAGTGGAAGCATCTGCATGCAGAATATCCAGTTTGTTTTGCAGACGATTCATACGTCTCACTGAAAGAACATTGGGATTATGTGTCCAGTTAATGCGAGGGATATAGATATCGGTTTCTGTCCCGATATCCACTTTGACAGCAGATTTCTTTGCCAGATCAAAAACAGAAATCGTAATGACAGAATTCTTCTCTCCTGCTTTAGGGTATTTGTATCGGTAGTCTACAGGATATAATTTTCCCCATACCTGCATATTATATTCAGGCACTTCGGTTTCATTGAATGTATAGTAAGCAACCTTTGTCCCATCTGCATTCCACTCAAATGCCTGTGTAAATCCAAATTCTTCTTCATATACCCAGTCGGTACTTCCATTAATAATATGATTAAATTTTCCGTCTGTTGTAACGGCACTTTCTGTACCAGCTTTCAGATCTGCAATGAACAAGTTGTTATCCCGTGTAAAAGCCACTTTGCTACCTTCTGGAGAAAAAGCCGCATTTGACTGTTTGCCACCAGATGACAACTTCGTAACCTGTTTGGTTTTCAGATCATATATATAATAGACAGATTTACTGGAGCGACGATAAATAGATTCTCGCTCTGTCGCAATCAATAATTTGTCTTCATTAGGGCTTAACTCATACCCATCTACTGAGTTAGCCTGGCTCCCCAGTACATTGGCCTGAAACAAAGTTTCCACAGGAGTTCCTGTTGTTACATCATATTTTACAACAGTAGCTTTGCCATCTTCTCCCTGAACAAGAGAAGTATAAAAACCTCCATTTTTCATCCAGTTTACACCTTGTACACCTTTAGGATTAAAGGTCGGACGAGCAAAAATGTCTTCAATGGTAAGCTGAGCCTTTTGAGCCAGCATATTTTCTGTGGCAAACAGAAATAAAATAAGTAAAACAATGGGCAGGAATAAAGGTTTTCTCATTTTAAGGATACAATTGGTTTGGTGTTTGTCTCTGAATGTATACTATACAACTTCGCTTCTATAGCTGGAAATTTGTGCATCAGCAAAAATATCTTTTTTATGTGAAATCCGAACTGAAAAATGATATTGACAAAAAAGGTTACTTTTGTAGCTCAAATCTGAAAAACTCTAATGAAAGGCATCTATTCCATTCTGTTGTTGGTTTGTTCCAACATTTTTATGACCTTGGCCTGGTATGGGCATCTGTATTTCAAAAATTTTACAAAACTGCAAAAATTAGGAATCTTTAGTGTAATTCTGATTAGTTGGGGACTAGCCTTCTTTGAGTATATATTTCAAGTGCCTGCCAATAAAATCGGCTACAAGGAAAATGGAGGTCCCTTCTCAATGTTTGAATTAAAGACTATTCAGGAAGCCGTTTCACTGATTGTCTTTACACTTATGATTGTTTTTGTCTTCCGTACAGAAAAACCAGCATGGAATCACCTGGTAGGCTTTGCACTTATCATTCTCGCCGTTTTTTTCATTTTTAAAAAATGGTAAATTTTAAGTTCTGAATAGATTTATTGATTAAACCAACAAACCGGATACCGACTTATATTCTATGGAGATTACAGAAACAGACCGCGTTAAATTACACCAACTGAAAATAAAACAGGTAATGGCAGAAATGAGCAAGGTTGTGGTAGGTCGTGAATATCTGCTCAATCGATTGCTGATTGGATTATTTACAGGTGGTCATATTCTGTTGGAAGGTGTACCGGGTCTAGCCAAAACACTTATAGTTAATACATTATCCAAAGTTTTATATCTTAATTTCCAACGCATTCAGTTCACTCCTGATCTGCTACCAGCCGATTTGATCGGAACAATGATTTACAATCAGCGAACAGGAAACTTTGAAGTCAAGAAAGGGCCTATATTTGCCAATCTTATTCTGGCGGATGAGATCAACCGATCTCCTGCGAAAGTACAATCGGCTTTACTAGAAGCAATGCAGGAACGCCAGGTAACTATTGGCGACACTACGTTTCCTTTGGACAGACCTTTCCTTGTATTAGCTACACAAAATCCTGTAGAACAGGAAGGAACCTATCCCCTACCTGAAGCGCAGGTAGACCGTTTTATGATGAAGGTATTTGTGAGTTATCTGGACAAAAATCAGGAACTGGAAGTAATGCGTAAAATGTCTAACATGAACTTCTCAGGCCATGTCAATCCTATTCTGGAAAAAGATGATATATCAAATATCCGAAATGAGATTAACAAAGTGACCATCTCCGAATCACTGGAGAAATATATTATTGAACTCATCTTTGCTACCCGCCAACCACAGGATTATGGATTAAAGGATGAGGCACATTATGTTCAGTTTGGAGCATCCCCTCGGGCAAGTATCAATCTGAACCGGGCTGCCAAAGCAATGGCGTATCTGAATGAACGGGATTATGTACTTCCTGAAGATATTAAAGAAGTAGCACCTGATGTATTGAACCATCGCCTTATTCTCAATTATGAAGCTGAGGTAGATGGTGTAACGCCTTCTAAAATAGTGGATACTATTCTGAAAAAAGTTGCAATAGGAAGATAAAATAAGAAGGTCTTAAATCCGGATTTAAGACCTTCTTATTTTATGATATATTTATCTTTCCAGTGAAATCTGATATACTTCAGTAGTCTCTTTGGTAAGTTTAAATCGGTCATCAATACGCATACCCACAATCCATACAATATCCTCTCCTGACAAAAGAACATAAGTCCTCTCCTTTATATTTACTGGCACTTTTTCATCTATCAGAAAATCACTTACCTTTTTCTTTTGCTTCATTCCTAATGGACAAAATTTATCTCCCTGTTTCCACAAACGTATCTTTAACGGAAATTTCAGGGTTGCCAGGTCTAAAGCTGCAATTTTAGGAGAAGAAGGAATTTTAAATCCTGAAGCAGATACTTTCTGAATAGAAAGAGAAATCACTTCATTCTGAAACTGAGTGCTATCAGCATCAATAGTAGCCGGGATATAGGACTGCAACCCCTTCGCTGTAATCACCAGTTCCGTACGATCTTTTATCAATCGGTAAGAGGGCGAATCAAATTGCTTACCGGATTCGGCACCTAATGTCTGCCAGATATCATTTACTTGTGTATAAGTAAAGTGAAATGGCTTCAATAACTCATGTAACTTGATGACAGGCTCTATCTCTGCCTGTAGTTTTTCAAAATTAATGTAAGTTACTCCACCCTCCTGACGCATTACAACAGCACGTGTTTTTTCAACCTCAGCCAGAAATACCTTTTCCACTGCCAATACTCTGTCTACTGTATGTTCAATGGTATGTTCCAGATTGGGATTGATAGTCTTTAATAGAGGGATAACCTCATTACGAATAAGATTACGGTGATAATGAGACGATTGATTGGAAGAATCTTCACGCCATGCCAACTGGTTCTCCACTACATATTCATATATTTCTTCTCTATTGGCAAATAACAAGGGTCTGGCAATACGCCCGTTTTTAGATTGGATGCCATGTAATCCAGCAATGCCTGTTCCTTTTGTCAGATTAAATAATACGGTTTCCAGTGTATCATTCAGATGATGCGCCGTAGCAATCACAGAAAAACCATTATCCTTACAAATACCTTCAAACCACTCGTATCTCAATACTCTGGCAGCCATTTGTATAGACACTTTTTCTTGGAGAGCAAAAGCCTCTGTATCAAACTGCTCCGAATAAAAAGGCACCTTATATTTTTTTGCCAGCTTTTTCACAAACTGCTCATCTGCATCAGATTCTTCACCTCTCAAACCAAAATTACAATGTGCTACAGCAAAGTTTAATTTGGCTTTGTAGAATAAATGAAGCATTACAACAGAATCCATCCCTCCACTTACTGCCAAAAGCACTTTTTCATCAGGCTGGAATAATGTTTTTTCGTTAATGTATGTTAAAAATTTTTTTAGCATGAGAACAAATGTGAAATTTACATCCGCATAAATCGGATACAAAACTGTGAAAAATTTTGGTTAGATTTTTGATAGCAGAAAAGATTAATTACCAATGTCTTTAACCTTTTCTGATCATCCTATAAAGCGATCAGAAAGAAAAGTAAATAAAGTGTGTGTCACATTTTTATATGCAGGGTAATTAATTCACAGCAGTCAGATCTTCATCGTATACTTTCATGCAAAAAATATTTGGATATTTAAGTTATTTACTCTTATTCTTTTTGACTGTTCCGGTTCTGGCACAGCAGAAAGAAAAAATCACACTTGAGTTTGCAGATAGTCTGATCGGAGCAGTAAAAAATGGACAGGAGACACGCCGTTTGATTGGTAATGTACGGTTGCGTCAAGGTACTACTACAATCAATTGTGATTCGGCTTACTTATACAACTACAAAAATTTTGTAGAAGCATTTGGGCATGTTCGTATAGTACAAAACGATTCCATCGTCATTACAGGTAATAATGGCACCTATGATGGTCAGACCAAGTTTGCCAAAATGCGGGAGAATGTAGTTATGAATGATGGCAAAAAAACACTGACTACCGAACAACTTGACTATGATATGCGAAGCAATCAGGCATATTATCCGAACAATGGTACAATTGTCGAAGAAGATAATACCATAGTCAGCAAGCAAGGTTATTACAATACACAAACTAAAGTATTCACTTTTGAGAAGGATGTTGTAATGACTAATCCCAAATATAAGCTAACCTCTGACAAAGTTATCTACGACAGCCATACCAAGGTAGCCTATTTTACTACATTAACTCATATTGAAGGCAAAGATGGAACGCTGGTTTCTACAGATGGAGAATATAATACAGTTTCAGGACAATCTGTTTTTCGTTCCCGCAGTTCTATTGACTATGATACCTATATCCTGACAGGAGATCGACTCAATTATGATAAGTTGAATCAATTGGGTGTCGCAACAGGGAATGTTATTTTGTTTGCCAAAAAAGACAGTGTCATAGTAGAGGGAGATACAGCCCGTTATTTCGGACAAGCAGGAATATCCAAAGTATATGGAAAGGCTTTGATGAAGAAGTTAATGAAGAAGGATACGCTATATATTACCGGAGACACACTGGTATCTATAGAAGACAAAGCCTCTAATTCCAAAAAGATATTTGCCTATTTTAATGTACGCATTTTCAAAAAAGATCTGCAAGGCAAGTGCGATTCTCTGGTATATAACCAAACAGATTCAACTATTCAGTTTTATCACGATCCTGTATTATGGAACGATAAAAGTCAATTGATGGCAGACACGATGCGGATTCAGTTGGTCAATAATGCGATTGACAAAATGTATCTCAAGACAAATTCATTTGTTATTTCTCTGGATACACTGAAAAACTACAATCAGGTAAAGGGACGTCAGATGGTGGCTTATTTTGATACAACCAGTCAGCTGTACAGAGTAACCGTCAATGGCAATGGGGAAAATGTAACCTGGGTGCTCAACGATCAAAATACCAATATAAGAGGAGTAAATAAGGTAGAATGTAGCAACATGATTATTAATCTTACAGAAGGAAAAGTAAAGCGGGTTGCCTTTTTAAATAAACCAGATGCAGTATTTATTCCTCCGCATGAGATAGTAGAGCCAGATACACGATTGAGAGGATTTAAATGGAGGGAAAAAGAAAAGCCTGCCAGAAAAGATGTATTGGTACGGGAAGAATTGCCATTGCCTGTGTCTAAGAAAAACAAGAAAGAACCTGCAAAGACAAAGAAGACAACAATAGAGAAGGATAAACCAGCAGGTAAAACAACAAGTAAAGTAAGTTAGAAGTAGCAACAGCTCGTCGCAGAAAAACAACCACTAAGACAGACAATAAAACAGTTTGTCCAAAAGTAGTAACGGATAGCCTTTTTTATTATTATATTTACCTAAAATTAATTTCTGATATTAATACCTATATACTTTTATTCCATTAGATAGAAACATTCAACCTGCTACTATAACATGAGACAACTTTTACTTATTTTTTTATCCTCATATTTTTTAACCTGTTCAGTGGGGGTTTGGGCTGTAACGCCAACAGAAGTTCGTATTGATTCACCTTCTGTAAAATATACGCATACAACATTTCAGGGAGGTGTACCTGCATTCTCTAACGATAAAATTACTATTTCTGGTATATATCCTAATCCGGCAACTACATCAGCAGCGTTGGAATATGACATCACCGGAGAATTAAAAGAAGCAAAAATATTGATAAGTAATGTTTTAGGAAGCAGTATTGGAGAATATAAATTAACTCGTGAAGGCCACAAAATGCAGTTAGATACATCTGAATTTGCGCCTGGTATCTACTTCTACACCTTATCAGTTGATGGTAAAAGTATTTTTACGCGAAAGCTTATTATCCGACACTCATCTTAGATAACTATTGCATACATATTTGTTATTTTACTTTCATCTTCAACTATTTATACCCTATATATTATTTCTACCAGCTCTCTCTTCTCGGTGTTTCCCTATGTGAAGAAAATACGTTTTCTTACAGTTTGTGCGTTACTATATCCTGAGAACAAGCATATTCAAGATCTTAAACAAATGAAACGCTTTACAATGAGAAGATTAAGCATCAAAACATTGTAAATTAGCCCTACAACCGTTATATTTGCGCCCTTATGCAAAAAAATTGGATTATTTTAGCAATTATCCTGCTTTCTCTATTTACTACCGGATGCAGTGAGTTTGAAAGATTACGTAAAAGCAATGACCTGCCTAAAAAAGTAAAAGCAGCATTTGAATATTACGATCAGAAAAGATATTACCGCGCCGATATTTTATTTGAAGAAGTATTGCCTCTGATTCAGGGAGCGCCAGAAGCAGAAAAAGGCACATTCTATCATGCTTACTGCAAATATTATCTGGGAGACTATGTTCTGAGCAAGTATCAGTTTCAGAAATTTTATGAAACCTATGCACGTAGCCAGTTTGCGGAAGAAGCAATGTATATGAGTGCAGTTTCTCTCTATGCAGACTCACCTATCTATACTTTAGATCAAACTAATACCATTGAAGCTATTGGATCACTTCAAAATTTCATTAATACATATCCTAATAGCAAATATGTAGAGGAAAGCACGAACCTGATTAATGAACTTCGTGTTAAACTTGAAAAGAAAGCATTTGAAGCTGCATTGTTATACTCCAGAACAGGTAATCATAAAGCAGCTCTGGTTGCATTTAACAATTTTCAGCGTGGTTATCCGGATTCTGACTATAATGAAGAAGTAGCTTTTCGTAAAGTAGAAAGTGCTTACCTTCTGGCAGAACAAAGTATTCAAAGTAAACAAGTAGAACGTTATCAGGAAGCTATTTCATCTTATGAAAGTTTTCTGGACAGATATCCTCAGAGCAAGTTTTTGCGTCGTGCAGAATCTTACTATGAAAAAAGCCTGAACACAGTAGGAGAAGCAAATAAAAATCTCCAGACTCAAAAGGCTCAAGAACAATAAGTATTTTCGTCATTTAATTCTATTCAGATATGATAAAGCCTAATGTTTCAGCATCTATCTTAACTCGTGATAACGATAAGTTGGCAGAACCAACCGGAAATGTATATGAGTCAGTATCCGTAATAGCACGACGTGCTCGTGAACTTGCGATGCGCAATAAAGAAGAGTTAAATAACAAGCTGGCAGAATTTGCTTCAACAGTTGACAATCTGGAAGAAGTTTTCGAAAACCGTGAGCAAATCGAGATCTCCCGTTATTATGAGCGTCTGCCAAAGCCTGCTTCTGTAGCCATTGATGAGTTTCTAGCAGGAAAGTTATTCCGTCGTTTTCGTGATGATGAAGCAGATAAGACTCAAGAGTAATACGATATAAGAGTACATTGCTAAAAGGTTGAGAGACTGAAAAGTTATAAGCAGACTTTTCAATTTCTCAACCTTTTGTTTTAGCTTGGGAGCCTAATATAAATGTTATGCTTGCAGGTAAAAAAATAATTTTAGGTGTTACAGGAAGTATTTCAGCCTATAAAGCGGCTCTCCTGACCCGATTGCTTGTGAAAGCCCATGCAGAAGTCCGAATCATTATGACAGATGCTGCAACCGAGTTTATTACACCACTAACGCTAAGTACACTCTCCAAAAATCCGGTTCTGAACAAATTTGTCAGGAATGAAAGCGGTGAGTGGAATAATCATGTAGAGCTTGGCCTCTGGGCAGATGCCATGGTAATAGCTCCAGCCTCAGCCAATAGCCTCGCAAAATGCGCTAATGGATTTTGTGATAATCTGCTTACTGCTACCTATTTATCCGCTAAATGTCCAGTTTTTTTTGCTCCAGCTATGGATCTGGATATGTATAAACATACGGCAACCCAAGCCAACTTACAGAAACTAATCTCATTTGGAAATCAAATCATTCCAGCAGAACACGGGGAACTCGCCAGCGGATTGGTAGGCGAAGGCCGTTTGGCAGAACCTGAGCATATTGTTTCTTTTCTCGAAAAACATTTTTCACAGTCTGAGATTTCTACGAAGATATCCCTTGCAGGAAAGAAAGTGCTTATTACAGCCGGTCCAACCTATGAGCCACTTGATCCGGTGCGATTTATTGGGAATCACTCAACAGGGAAAATGGGATTTGCCCTAGCGGAACGGATGGCAGCACATGGGGCACAGGTTGAGCTGGTAACAGGTCCAACTCACCTACAATTGACAAATTCCAACATTCATATTACCAGAGTCCTTAGTGCACAACAAATGTTTGAGGCCTCAGCCAGGATATTTCCTCAATCAGATATCACTGTCTTAGCTGCCGCTGTAGCAGATTATCGTCCGGCAGAAATTGCAGATCAGAAAATAAAAAAGAAGGAAGATAGCTTTACACTCAATCTGGTTAAGAATGTAGATATTGCAGCCACTCTTGGGAAACAAAAACAACCAGGACAGATTATGGTAGGCTTCGCTCTGGAAACGGAGAACGAAGAAAGTAACGCACAGGAAAAACTAAGAAAGAAAAACCTGGATATGATTGTACTAAACAGTCTGAATGATAAAGGTGCCGGGTTTGGACACGATACAAACAAAATCAGCGTTATTCAGAAAGATGGAAATCTTCAACGCTTCGATCTGAAGTCCAAAACAGCAGCAGCAGAAGATATTACCAATCTGATTATCGATTTGCTTGTTGAAAAAGCTGCTCAGACTTCATAACTTCTTATCACATGATTAAAATGAGAACATTGATTTATACACAGTTGCTGGTAGTAGGGTTCATACTATTGAATCACCTTCAGGTAGTAGCCCAGGAATTACGTTGCAATGTAAAGATTAACGCAAACAGCAACCAGATAGCCTCTAATGTGGGTACTCTTAACGACACACAGATCTTTACAGAAATACAGCGGACAATGACTCAGTTTATGAATAATACACGCTGGACTAATGATAACTTCAAAGATTCAGAAAAAATAAACTGCAATATAGTCATTACTATTACAGCAATACCTGGTGTAGGCCAATACGAGGGACAAGCCATTATTCAATCTTCTCGCCCTGTGTATGGAACAGATTATGAATCGGTTGTAATGAGCTTTGTGGATAGAGCATTCCGATTTACCTACAATCCAGGTGAACAAATGAATTACAATGAAGCAGCCTTCACCTCCAATCTGGTATCCATGCTATCTTTTTATGCCAATATTATCATTGGTCTGGATTATGATACATTTAGCAAGACAGGAGGAACCGCTTACTTTCAAAAAGCAGCTGCGATTTCTACACTTGCAGCTCAGGAAAGTAATGATGATTCATGGAAGCCAAACAGTGATACAAGAAGCCGTTACTGGCTCGGAGAAAATCTGAATAGCCCCCAAATGCAATCGTTTCGGGAAGGATTATATACTTATTATCGGGTAGCCATTGATAACTATGCAGCGAATGGAGATCAGGCTCGAGGTCAGATACTGACATTTCTGAACAATGTAAAACAAATCAATCAGATTCGTCCTAACTCCGTCTGGACAAATACATTTTTCGATACGAAATCCAATGAGTTGATCAATATATTTTCAGAAGGAAATCCTCAGGATAAAGTCAAAGCATATAATCTTCTGGTAGAACTGGACCCGACCAAGGCCGACAGATACAGAAAACTAACCAAATAATCTCCAGATTGTACTATGGGAAAAAGACAGAAGCGCATATTTCAACAGGATCTTGTAAATCAGTCTACATTACTGACAGGCAAAGAGGCTAATGTAACTCTTCATAATCAAAGTACTTTTCATGGCCATATTCTGGAGATCACGCCTGAAAACTTGAAATTTCAGGATATGCGTCTAAAAAAACATTTTTTATCTATAAAGGATATAGCAGAAGTAATTGTTGATGCAACTACCCAATGGTAGTTCACAATCCGATTTATTTATATTAGCTCACATGCTCCACTCTCTTCATCACGTTGCTATTATTTGTTCTGATTATCAGAAGTCTAAAAAATTTTACACAGAAGTGCTGGGTCTAACTGTTGTGCAGGAGACCTATCGTGCCGCACGCGATTCCTGGAAACTTGATCTGGCTGTTGGAAACCATTATCAGATCGAGCTTTTCTCTTTTCCTAATCCGCCTGCACGGGTTTCTCGTCCTGAAGCAAGAGGATTACGTCATTTGGCTTTTGCTGTAACGAATCTGGAGGAGAGTATTGACAGACTAACTCATTATGGTGTAGTTACAGAGCCTATTCGCACAGATGAATTAACAGGCAAACGTTTTACCTTTTTTGCAGATCCGGATGATTTGCCACTGGAACTATATGAAATTTGATAAAATACCGATTGGCTGAGCCAATCGGTATATATACTTTACTCATGCTTCCATTGCGTTCGCCGAAATTTCTTCCAGTTACGCTGATACTTTGATTCTTTGGCATTGGTCGATTCGAATCCATGCGGAAAACAGAATGAACAACCACCCATATCATCACAATTTTCTATTCTGGAAATACGAACATTAGAAAATTTAATGGGTAAGGCAATAAATCCTGTTTCATCACAGCCAAAAGCATCTTTAAACTTTTTGTTTACTTTCATAAAGCATCTGATTAGGTGAAAACCTAATACAGAGCATCTTTGCGAAAATCGGGTAGGTAGATCATAAACTTAAATCAAAAGTAATAGTCCGGATGTTTACAAAGATACAAAAAGCCATTACATTGCAGCATTGTGATAAAATGTGTATTTTAGTAGGTTAAAAACAAACAGCTATTGGCTTTTATTTAGATATTCTATTTCAGAAATGCTGACAAATCTCTTTATAAAAAACTATGCATTAATTCGGGAATTCGAAATGCAACCCGACCCCGAACTAAGCATCATTACAGGTGAGACAGGTGCCGGAAAATCCATTATGCTGGGGGCTATTGGCCTGCTATTAGGTAATCGCGCTGACACACGTGTGCTCTATGACGAGGGAGAAAAATGTGTAATAGAAGGCACCTTTGACGTTCCTGATCACGACAGTCTGATACATATCTTTGAAGAAGAGGAACTGGATTATGATGCCACCAATATTATACGCAGAGAAATCAGTCCCAGCGGCAAATCACGAGCATTTGTCAACGATACGCCTGTTACTCTTGAAACTTTGCGAAAAATCGGCAATCTGTTGGTAGATGTTCACTCGCAACACGATACACTTCAACTAGGCTCGAATGAATATCAGTTGTATATCATTGATACGTATGCCCAAAATCAGGCCATTCAGAATGATTACCGACAAGCCTACAGACTCTACAAAAAACATGAACATACCTATGAAGATCTGGTAGCCAATGCCGATACGCTCAGAAAAGAACTGGATTACAATAAATTCCTTTTGGATGAATTGGCAGAAGCAGATCTGACAGCCAATGAAGAACAGGAAATGCTGGAAGATCAGTTGAAAATGCTGGAGAATGCAGAAGAAATAAAAACCAAGTTGAATACTGCTATTGAGATAATTGCTAATTCTGAATATGCTGTCAATACCAACTTGCGTCAGATAGGAGGCATACTAGGTCAACTCAGCAATCTTTCCAGTAAATATACGGGGCTGAAAGAACGCGTTGAAAGCTGTCTGATCGAATTACGGGATGTAGCTTCCGAGCTGGAAACAGAAGAAGTAAATATTGAGTTTGATCCGGAACGCATCAATCAGATTCAGGAACGCCTGTCTATGATTTATCGGTTGCAGAAAAAACACAACGTTGAGAGCATACAGGAACTGCTTAGCATACAGGAAGTACTGGAAGCCAAAGTTGGGAAAGTGCTCAATTTTGATGATGCAATAACGGAAGCAAAAAAGCAGATGGATAAAAGCTTTGAAGCACTTATGAAGATTGCCCAGAAGTTATCTGCTACTCGTACCAAGGTAATTTCCAGCATCGAAAAAGAACTTATGGAACTGTTGAAAGATGTAGGTATGCCTAATGCAACTGTATCTATTCAACATGATGTTGTAAAACCAATAGCCAACGGCATTGATAGTGTAAACCTTCGTTTTTCGGCAAACAAAGGGATGAAGCCGCAGGAATTGAAAAGTGTTGCCTCAGGTGGTGAATTTTCCCGGTTGATGTTGTGTGTTAAATATCTACTGGCAGATAAAACATCTCTTCCGACCATCATCTTTGATGAGATTGACACGGGTATATCAGGAGAGGTGGCTATCAAAGTAGGACGTATGATTAAACGTATGGCTCAGGCAAAACACCAGGTACTGGCGATCAGCCACCTTCATCAAATTGCAGCCAAAGGAAATGTACATTACTTTGTATACAAAGACAACTCTGCAGAAAAGACAGTTAGTAAGATTAAGAAATTGAGCGAACAGGAACGAATCAATGAGATTGCCAAAATGATTGGAGGCGAAAACCCATCAGAAAGTGCAATCAAAAATGCAAAAGAACTATTGGAAACAGCCTGATACACCTAAGCCATCTTTAAAAGATGGCTTTTTTATGGATTTTATATCTTTGGTGCATCTACAGAAGAAATATATTAAACCTTATTTACTTCTATGATGCGTTTATTAATACTACTAGTTATTAGCTCATTTATTTTCTCTGGCTGTAAGACAAGTTCTGTTTCCTTAACTCATACTCCTCCTGCATTGCTTGACAGCTCAACATTCAGTTTAACAGCTGTATCAGAAGATTCTTCGTATGAATATACAGCAAAGAATGCAATACAAACAGGAGGTGGAGCAGAAGGAGAAAGACGATATCTGAATGCCCTTACAGGTCCTAATGGTGAAACTGTGACCTATGTACGTTTGGGAAGTTGTTGTGCATTTAAAACTCCCAATGGCATTGTCGATAATACAGGGCTTTTAGATAAATATGAAGTTCGGTATGAAGGATTAAGCAAACCAGTAATACTTTATCTAAACATGTATGATAGTGGAGACATGAAAGCACCTGTTAATTTTGGTTATAAAAAGTGAAAGTATACGATGAAATCAGATCAGGTTCTGTTATTGGGAGATCCCCGTTTACACGAAGTTTCTACTCCAGTAGTTCAGGAAGAATTAGCTGGCATAGCACCTGTCATTCAGGATTTACATGATATACTGTTTGAGTTCAAAGCCCGTTTTGCTCATTATGGAGCATTCAGAGCTATTGCTGCTCCACAGATTGGAGTAATGAAACGCCTGATATACATGTATATTGACAAGCCTGTTGTTTTCATTAATCCGGTTCTGACAAATTTAAGTGTTGAAATGATAGAACTGTGGGATGATTGCATGTGTTTCCCTAATCTGCTGGTAAAGCTACAAAGACATAAAAGTTGTACCATAGAATATATGGATGAGCATTGGCAACCCCAAAGCCTATCCTTAACAGATAGCCTGTCAGAATTACTCCAGCATGAATACGATCATCTGAATGGAGTTTTGTCTACCCAACTCGCGATAGATGCTCATTCATTTCGATGGAGAAAATAGATTTCTATCATATAAGTAGTATTTGACAGTCATCTAATTATAGGCGGAGTGGACAATCTTTCCTATCAAAGTACCACAGGAAAGCGTTGTCTGCTCTTATTTTTATTTTTAGAGTGGAATTCTGTTACTTCCTGTAAGTTCCTACGGGCTTTTTTGGTAACTTTGCACCCTTACACATCATACCTACAAAAAATCCATGTTAACAGTCTCTAATCTTTCGCTGCGATTCGGAAAGCGGGTTTTATACGAAGATGTCAATCTAAAATTTACACCCGGCAATTGTTATGGTGTAATCGGAGCAAATGGAGCCGGAAAATCTACCTTTTTAAAAATAATCTCAGGTGAAGTAGATCCTACTACAGGTTCTGTGAGTATCACACCAGGAGAACGGATGTCTGTATTAAAGCAGAACCACTTTGAATTTGATGAATATCCTGTTTTACAAACAGTAATTATGGGAAATCGGAAACTCTATGATATCATGCTCGAAAAGGATGCTATCTATATGAAGCCGGATTTCTCAGATGCAGATGGAGAAAAAGCAGCTGAACTGGAAGGAAAGTTTGCGGAAATGAATGGATGGGAAGCGGAAAGTGATGCTGCAACGCTACTCAGTAACCTTGGAATTTCAGAAGATCTGCATGCGAAACTGATGAATGAACTATCCAACACAGAGAAAGTACGTGTGTTGCTGGCTCAGGCTTTATTTGGAAATCCGGATATATTACTGCTTGACGAACCTACCAACGACCTGGATGTGGAAACCATCATGTGGCTGGAAGACTTCCTGGCAGATTTTAAAAACACCGTTCTGGTAGTATCTCACGACCGCCACTTTCTGGATACAGTTTGTACACATGTGGTGGATATTGATTTTGGTAAAATTCAGTTGTTTACAGGTAACTATACTTTCTGGTATGAGTCCAGTCAGTTAGCCGCCCGCCAACGATCAGACCAGAACAAGAAGATGGAAGAAAAACGCCAGGAGTTACAGGAATTCATCCGTCGGTTCTCTGCAAACGTGGCTAAATCACGTCAGGCTACCAGCCGTAAAAAATTGCTTGAAAAACTGACCATTGACGAAATTCAACCTTCTACCCGTAAGTATCCTGCTATTTTGTTTAAACAGGAACGGGAAGTAGGCGATCAGATTCTGAATGTAGAGAACCTGTCTTACTCTTTGGATGGAACACCTTTATTTGGGAATATAACATTCCGGTTAAACAAAGGTGATAAAGTAGCGATTCTTGCCAAAGATGGCTTAACAATCAGTGCTTTTTTCCGTATACTGAATGAGGAGATCAAACCAGATAGTGGAGAGTTTAAGTGGGGAGTTACTATAAACAAATCGTATCTGCCTAACGACAACTCTGATTACTTTACTGTAGACCTGAATCTGATTGACTGGTTGCGTCAGTACTCAGTAGAAAAAGACGAAACCTTTATTCGGGGTTTCCTAGGCCGTATGCTCTTTACAGGTGAAGAAACGCTGAAAAAATGTACGGTATTATCCGGAGGGGAGAAAGTGCGTTGTATGATATCCCGAATGATGTTACAAAATCCGAACTTCCTGTTATTGGATGAACCAACTAACCACCTGGATCTGGAATCTATCACAGCCTTCAACAATGGGCTTAAAGATTACAAAGGTGGTGTTCTGGTGGCTTCACATGACCATGAGTTTTTACAAACAGTAGCTAATCGTATCATTGAACTAACTCCATCTGGCGTTATTGACAAATCAATGACCTTTGATGAGTATATCCTCAGCCCTGAAATTAAAGCATTACGGGAAGAGATGCATCAAATGGTATAACATACCAGAGTACAGCAAAGGGATTCCTGTTCAGGTTAGTGAGAACAGGAATCCCTTTGTATTTGTCAAGAATAAAACAAAATCTTCAGAGCAAATCAACGAATATCTGTTAGATTTGAACTTATAATCAAATAATTCAGGTATGATTCTTTAAATTGGCATCATACCCAAACAAACCAGCCACCTTATTGTTAAATTTTACTACTCTAAAGCAAACAAAAGACAATGAAGTATTTAGTAATTGCATTGGCATTCCTATGGCTTTGCATGGCTTGTGATAGCAGCACATCTGAAACAACTTCATCTTCCGACACAGTTTCTGCGCCTGTTGAGCCAACATTGCTCAGCCGCTTTAGTCCCAGACTTCAACAGGTAGTTAATACAGAATCAGGCCTCATACGTGGATTTACACCAGGTCAGCCACTGGATTCTGTGATGCATCAGGAAACTGCAGTATTGGAAGAAGACAGTATAGACTATAAAGGATACTTGTTGGGAAATACAGTCAATACCGACACCAATGCACTGGATATCCGTTATTTCTTCAATCCTAAGACACGTGTAACAGATAGTCTGACAATAGATACGTATGAGGAATCTGATTCTCTGATGAAAGAACTGGCTAATTATTTTACCGTTCGTTTTGGAGAACCCGTTATTAAAGAAAAGAAATTATTAACCTGGAATCTCAATAACAACCAGATCGTCATTCGGGATGTAGGTGTAAAACTCTCACCAGGCTTACAAGTTGTAGCTAGAAAGTCTCCCAAGCATCACTAACGAATTAGTGATGCTTTATTTTAATGAAAAAGTTACCGGCAAAGAATATTTGACAGGTACAGCACGTTCACTCTGAATACCAGGAAGCCAGCGAGGCATCAGTTTTAGCATACGAATTACTTCTTCGTCACAACCATAGCCCAGTCCTTTTGTAATAGTTATATCAGAGATAAACCTGTCTGCACCTACTACAAACTCAACAAATACTTTTCCTGTAATGTGGTGTGCACGAGCCTGATCCGGATAAATAATAGTTGTACTGATAAATTTTCCAAACTCCGCTATCCCGCCCGGAAACTCAGGCATGATTTCTCCGACGTCAAATTTTCTTTCATATACATTCTTTTGTCCATCATTGTCATATCGTACACCCTTTACAAGTAAACCATCCTTATATAGTTCTTTATAAAGTAACTTCGTTTCTTCTTTGTCCTTATACACAATTATCTCTCCATTCCCATCTGTTACAGTTTGGTTACCATTAACATCCCAATAATTTATCAATACTTCTTTTACCCTTGGTGCAGCCCATTCTGTTTCTTTTTGTAGTTGACCATTGCTATACCAGTAGCATCCTTTTCCTACTGGATAACCACTCAACCACTCTACCCGACTCTCAAGAATACCATTTTGATAATAAGAAATAGTAACCCCTTCCGGCTTCCCATTTACATGGGGCTTCAGTTCTTTTAAAGTACCATCACGATAATATGTCTTTAGATCGCCTGTTATCTTTCCGCTATTATCACGAAAACCTTCCTGATAATAGATAGCCATTTCCATATCTTTTATTTGTATCCAGATTTCATCAAAATACTCTTTAAAATGTCCTTTAGAAACAACTTGCTTGTCGGTAAAACTTACAGGTTTAGATAAAAGAGATTTTAGGTAGTTAAATAATCTCATACAAGAATGTATTTTATTGAAGATATGGATTTGCCCGCTTCTCCTCTCCTACTGTAGTCATTGGGCCATGCCCAGGATAAACTTTTACAGCATCTCCTAATGGAAATACTTTTTCCCGAATGCTTCTCAGTAATGTCTGATGGTCTCCTCCTGGTAAGTCAGTTCGTCCAATACTGTGTTGAAATAATACATCACCTCCAATTAAAACACCTTCTTTTTCAGCATAAAAGCCTATATGGCCAGGAGCATGTCCGGGTAGAAAAAGCACTTTGAGTTGTGTATTGCCAAAATATACAACGTCTCCCTCTTCCAGGAGACCATCCGGCTCAGCAGGCTCATACCGCACAAAGCCATAGATAGAAGCATACGTTATGACAGATCGTAAGGTAGCTTCGTCCAATGGATGAATAAATAAGGAGACGCCAAATGTTCGCTTCACATAGGCATTGCCAAACACATGATCAAAATGTCCATGTGTATTCAACAATTTCATTACTTTCAATCCTTTCTCTTCAATAAATGCTGCCAATGTTTCCTGCTCATCCCGTTCATAACAACCTGGATCAATAATTACACACTCCAGCGTATCATCATAAAGCACATAGGTATTTTCGGCAAGAGGATTGAAAGTAAAAGTCTGAATATGAAGCATACGTAGTAGATTGTAACTGGTTTAGGATAAGTAGTTAGAGATAGGGCTAAAAGAATACTTAGGCATACAACAAAAAAATTGTTGGCTTTTTATGCAAATCAGGTTTACCGGCGTTCCACTGCTTAACAGTTTTGGTAACAATCATCTCGTCCGGAGCGGTTACCTGAGTAGCAATGCAAAGCAATGTCTGTGGTTGACAGTTCTGTAGAATATCTTTCAGCAAAGAATTGTTGCGATAGGGAGTCTCCATAAAAATCTGTGTCTGTTTTTTTTGGATAGCCTCTTTCTCAATATTTTTTAATGACTTAACACGTTGAGCCTGATCTATGGGCAAATAACCATGAAACACAAAAGACTGCCCATTCATACCCGAAGCCATTAACGCCAACAGAATAGATGACGGACCAATCAGCGGTACAACCTGAACACCCTGCTGATGTGCCCATCGAACTGCCACATTACCAGGGTCAGCCACTCCAGGGCAACCCGCTTCTGATAAAATACCAGCATCCTTTCCCTCCAATACGATCTTCAACTGTTGCGTAGTCTCCGATTCAGGTGTATTCTTATTGAGTTCATAAAATGTCATGGACTCAATACGACGTCCGGTTTGCAATTCGCTGATAAATCGACGGGATGTCCGCAACTCTTCTGCAAAGAAATAATCCAGTTGTGTGATAACCTCTTTAATTTGTGGAGATAACACACGAGTAGACGTATCTGGAGCCAGTACCGTCGGAATCAAATATAGTTTACCTTTGTTCAAAACAATGAAGATTTATTCTGGAGGGCGAAGTTCGGATTTATTTAGATAGTACGATAATACAAAGGCTTAAAAATCGCAAAACACAGCTCAGCAGCTTTCCGGATTAGTATTTATATTATCGGGTTATTATAAAACATGGGAAGGACACTTATTATTCTCGGCATTATTCTGGTCATAGTGGGTATAGGAATTACCTATGGTCCTCGTTTACCTTTTCTGGGGAAGCTACCAGGAGATATACTGGTGAAGAAAGAAAACTTTACATTCTATTTTCCGCTGGCAACCAGTATTTTATTAAGTGTAGTATTTTCACTGGTGTTATATCTGATCCGCAAGTTCGGGCAATAGATAAACCAAACATTGAGTCATCCTGAATTTTGGATGTGAGTAACCCAAGCCCACGCTTTTGAGAAGAGTGCAGGCTTGGGTTATTTTTGAGAAATGTTTCTTTCACAGTTGGTTTATTGTTCCTTACATTCTTCTTCTTGCGGCTTCTTCATTTTTTGCTTGTCCAAAAAATGAAGCAAAAAAGGACACCTTTTCCCGATTCTCCCACCCGCAAGGCCAAAGGCCAACCTCGCGGGAAAAGGAAACCCTACGCACCTACACTACCATCCACGATTAAAGTCATCACCACTCTCTTTGTAGCTTAGCTTTCTAGAAAATTCGGGATGAATCATCTTGTATTCTGGAATTTATTTCTTTTTTGCACTCTCATCTACCCTCAGTACCAATACCCAGTCGTTTTTATCAGGAGATTCGAACAACATTTTGTAGCCAATAGGGTATGGGTCAGAACCTCGTTTTTCTCCTGTGCGTGGGTTGTACCAGCTTGGAATTAGTAAGCGGCCATCCAGCATACCCGTATTTACTGTGATTCCCCGTGCAGAAGGCACATAAATAACAGCGACTTTATGGTCTCTGGTAATAGCGGCTGTAGCAAAATCGTTGGTGGCGTATTTTTCATTGCCTTTGGCAATCAGCGCTCCGGCAATATCAGGTTCCAGCGCAGTCCAGTCAAATGTCTGAAATAACTCTGTCAGATGTTTTAACGACTTAGCTCCCGGTAAATCCAGATACGATTTCCAGCTGGCATCTACCTTCCAGAATGGAGAACCGTAGGAATGCCCACCAGCACCTGATAACATAGCCCAGTATGCCTGCTTGCGAACTTGCAAATCTGATCCTAGTGTGCCATGTTCTCCTTCATAGGTAGACTCACCCAGTACAAAAGGCCGTACCGGACTCTTTCTGTACTCGTTGTACCCTACCTCATATACATCAGGCTGTACTTTGTTCCATGCCTTGGTAAATCCTCTGAAATAGGTATATGTCATAGATATGTCCAGCCAGCTTTCGTTGGCAGGCCATACATCAGTGCTGGAATGTGAGGCTGCCGCATGGTATGTAATCAAATGTTGAGGATCTGCCTGTTTCAGGCCACGTGCCATTTGTCGCACTTCCTCCAGATTATCATACGGATCGTTATCCCCACCAATGATCCAGAGTATATTGTTAAACTTTTTATAGCGATTACCGACAAATTGTCCCAACAAATACGACTTCTCTTTTCCATTCTTTTGCATATATTTTTGTGGACTTGTAGCCCAGCCATCATTACAGCAACTATACCAGAGCGGTGCAATTGCCAGCAACATATTGAGAGAGTCTGCCAGGCTGACAATCCGATCTACATGTTTGAAATAGGCTTCATTAGGCTTTACAAAATCGTATTCCACAAAGGGTTCCTGTCCCTGCTTGTTTTTATCGCCTGGAATAGAGGTCAGCATCACATGTATTGTATTGAAACCCTGCTCTTTTCGCTTTAGCAAATATTCTCTGGCTTCAGTCTCAGTCAACCCCATAAAAAGCCGCCATCCGGAATCTGAAACATAGAGAAACGGATTGTTATTCTGATCTACCAGATGCCTTTTGTCAGGACTGATTTTCAGTGGAAATACTACTTTAGTTTGAGCAATAGAAAAGCTACATGCAAGCCATATAGCAAAAAAAACAGGCAGTATTTTGCGCATAGATGTCGTTAGTTAGATAGAAACTTAACGTATAAAATCCTGTACCAGGGTAAGCAATTCTTCAGGTTTCTCTGCATGAACCCAATGTCCTGCCCCTGCTACTGTTTCCAAACGCGCATTGGGAAAATGTTTTAAGATCAAATCCATATCACCGTCCTTGATGTAATGAGAAAGCCCACCACGAATAAATAAAAACGGTCGTTCTGAATAAAAATGTTCAGGTAGTCCTTCCCCTACATTTTCTATCTCCTGATTCAATATATTCAGATTAAAACGCCAGCCAAAACCTCCTTCATCTTTTCTATATAGGTTTTTCAGCAAGAATTGTCGTACATCCATCTCTGGTATAGAACGCGCCAATACCTCATCTGCCTGAGTACGACTTTGTAAACTCTGTAAATCAACACTTTGCAAAGCGTCGAGTATAGAACGATGATGTACAGGATAATATTTTGGAGCAATATCCACTATCACCATTTTATCAAATAATTCGGGCTGAAAACGACCAGCAAAATACATAGCCACCTTCCCTCCCATCGAATGTCCGATGATATGAGGATTCTCAATGGCATGTTCTTCCATGAACTTACGCAAATCCTGACTCATGGCCTCATAATCAAACTCATCCGAATGAGGTGAACGTCCATGGTTGCGCAAATCCAGCAGATAGACTGTATAGTTTTGAGAAAGAACCTTCGACAGTCCCATCCAGTTATCCATTAGCCCAAAAATGCCATGCATAATGATGAGAGGTTTTCCTTCTCCCAGTACTTTGTAGTTTAATTGCATGAAAAATAAATATAGAGATTATATAAGCAAAAAATAGTAAAATTTCTGTTCTTGTTTTAGTATAGAAGGTAAAATTCAGGATGTTAGTTCTACAACAACATATATCTATTTTTTCTATCCCATTTTACTCTTTACTTCCCCATTATTTTTTGTACAAACTGACACTGACATATAAAAAATTAAATTTTTTGGTTTCAGAAAATAAGCATATTTTTGAACAAACATTATACTTATACGTCTTTCTGCCTCTAAAAAAGTCTTCTTTTATATAAAACCAGCTCAAATTTATAAAAAATGCCCTTTAATTTACTAGGTAAGGGTTAAAGACAACGGATTTCTCAAATTCATTTTATCTAAGTATTAATAAAAATAATACAAATTCCAAGCAATTCAATTAACAATTAATTAATATTAATCATTATCGAAAGATAATTGCAGGAAGTAGTTTTGCAAGGTAAAAGGGGTGTAAGATTTCACTACTCTTACCTGTAAAATCCAACTATCAAAGACAAATTGTTTCACACCTTTTCTCATCATCTAAATCCAATTTCTTCATTTATCTTAAACCTTAATTATGCTTAAAAGATTACTCACGCTTTCAATCCTGTTCTTAGCTTTATTAGCTGGAAAGGAAGTTGTAGCACAGGGGATTACCACGGCATCTATCAGCGGGGTTGTTACAGACACCAAAGGAGAAGTACTGCCGGGGGCTACCGTAGTTGCTGTACATACTCCTTCCGGAACACAATATGCACAAATCACACGTGCAGATGGACGTTATAACTTTCCAACTGCCCGCGTTGGTGGTCCGTATACCATCACTGTTACATTTGTTGGATACAAAGAACAAAAGCAGGAAGGTGTTCAGCTTAGTCTTGGACAAAGCTTTACTGCCAACTTCAAGCTTTCTGATGAAAGTACACAACTGTCAGAAGTTGTTGTTTCCGGAGCCAAAGATCCGATTCTTAACTCTGATAGAACAGGTGCTGCAACAAACATACGCCGTGAGCAGTTTGAAAGGCTTCCATCTATTACACGTAGCTTTCAGGATTTTAGTGCGTTGACACCACAGGCAGGTACAAACTTTACCTTTGGAGGAAGAAGTAACCAGTACAATAACTTCTCTATTGATGGTTCTACTTCCAATAACGTATTTGGTTTGAGTGCACTTCCAGGAGGGCAATCCAATGCACAACCAATCAGTGTGGATGCTATTCAGGAAATTAATGTATCTGTAGCCCCTTATGATGTACGCCAGGGAGCTTTTACAGGTGCTGGAATTAACGCAGTTACTCGTAGTGGGACAAACGAATTCCAGGGTTCTGCTTATTGGTTCTATCGTAACGAAAGTTTTGCAGGAAAAAAGATTGAGGGAGTAAAACAACCACTGGTTGAGTTCCGCAATCGCAACATGGGTTTCCGTTTGGGTGGCCCAATCGTAAAAAACAAACTATTTTTCTTTGTAAACGTAGAGTTGGAGAAACGAATTGATCCAGCAGTAACATTCCCTGCTGATGGACAATCTGCCAGTGGAACACCTTATCAGCAGACTTCAGCAGAATTAAATCGTTTAAGAGATTTTCTAATAAACACTGAAACTGGGAAGGATTGGACATTTGACCCGGGCACTTTTGCTAACTTTGATGCACCAAGCCAAAGCAGCAAGTATCTGGCTAAATTAGACTGGAACATTAATCAGTCTCATAAATTAACGTTGCGTTATAACCAGTTGAACTCATACAGAGATGTGCCTCCAAGCAATTCAGGTGGTTTCGGTTCCTCACCTCCCGGTGGACGTCAAAACAGCAACAATGCGCTGCCATTCTCTAGTTCCTGGTATCGCATCAACAACAATATGTTGTCTGTCATCGCAGAATTAAACTCCAGCTTTGGAAATAAATACTCTAACACATTAACTGCAGGTTACACACGTTTCCGGGATTTCAGAGAGCAAGCAGGTGGAGGAGCCGTTCCAAAATTCCCAACGGTTGACATTCTGGGACCTAACGGACAAACATTAACAACTTTTGGTCCTGATCCGTTTACGCCTAATAACTTACTTAACCAGGATGTATTCCAGCTTAATGATAACTTTAGCATCTATCTGAAGAACAATACAGTTACAGTGGGAACAGCAAATGAGTTCTTCCACTTCAACAACGTATTTACACAACAGATACAGGGTGTTTATCAATTTAATAGCGTTAGTGATTTTATTGAGAATGTTAGAAACCAAAGTCGCACTAGTACAAATAACAATTATGCTAGTCAATATTTATTACAGTATTCAGCCCTAAAAGATCAACCTGCACCAAGAGCAGAATGGTCAGCCTTGCAATTAGGATTTTATGCTCAGGATGAATATACGGGTATTAAGAATCTAAAATTAACAGGTGGTATTCGTGTAGACATTCCTATTTTCCCGACAAAACTGGATGGCAACCCTGTGTCTGATACAATGAAATTTGCAGGTAAAGAACAAATTCTTGTAGGAAAGCTACCTAAATCCACACCATTGTTCTCTCCTCGATTAGGGTTTAACTGGGATGTAAAAGGTGATAAAACGACTCAATTACGTGGAGGAACAGGTATCTTTACAGGTCGTATTCCATTTGTTTGGGTCTCTAACCAGATTAGTAACAATGGTTTATTCTTTGGAACTATTAATGCAACCAGCAATGCTGCGACTCCTGTATTTAGCCCAAATCCGAATGCAAACAATCCTTCACCTGAGACTATTCAATCTCCACCAGCAACATTCTCTATTAACTCAACTGTGAGAAACTTTAAATTCCCGCAAGTATGGAGAAGCAACATTGCGATTGATCAACAACTACCATGGGGCCTTGTTGGTACATTGGAATTTATCTATACCAAAGACCTCAATGCAGTGTATATTCGTGATGCAAACTTAGCAGATCCTGTAGGTACTCTTGTGGGTGATGGTCGTCCATTATTTGGAGGAGTTGCAGGAGATGCGACTGTTATTGCACCTAAAGACAGACGTATCAATGACAGAATCGTACAGGCATTGGTATTGGATAATACAAACAAAGGATATCAGTGGAGTATTACAGCTCAGTTACAGAAAAACTTTAGTAATGGTATCTATGCTTCTGCAGCCTATACGTATACAGATTCCAGAGATTTGAATAGTCAGAGTGGATCTACTGCTGGAGGTCTATTCTCAGGTAACCAGGTTGTAGGAAATCCTAATTCACCTGTATTATCATACTCAAGTAACCTTACTCCTCACAGAGTTATAGCTAGTGCTTCGTATCGTGTTGAATACTTAAGCCGTTTAGCCACTACAATCTCTGCTATTTATGAAGGACGTTCAGGCGCTAACTTCTCTTATGTATATGGTAATAGCCCTAATAGTGATGGTGTTAATTCTAATGACCTGATCTATATCCCTAGAAATCAGAATGAAATTATTCTGACAACAACAGATGCAAACGATAAACGTACACCTACTCAGATTTGGGAACAGTTAGATGCATACATTAGCCAGGATAAATACCTGAATAGCCGTCGTGGCCAATATGCACAACGTAATGGAGCTATTGCCCCATGGGTACACCGTCTGAACTTACGTCTATTGCAAGATGTATTCCAAAACATTGGAGGTAAACGTAATAGCTTACAAATATCTGTAGAGTTAATCAATGCACTGAATCTGATCAACTCTGATTTGGGATTAGTTAAGAACCCTGCAAGAAGCAGTATCCTTAACTTTGTTGGATACGAAACAACTCATAATGCAACACCAACAACTGGCAGACCAATCTATACATTTGCTACCAACTCTAATGGCACACCATTGAGCAAATCATATTTATCAGGTACTGACATCAATTCTCGTTGGCAGCTACAGATTGGCTTACGTTATACTTTTAATTAATCTATACTTACAGAAGGCCTTAGCATAGTAATAGGTCTTCTGTATAGTTCTTAAAACATTAAGCTATAAAAAGAAGATATCATGAAAATTACAAGATATAGCCTTATTGCTGGTGTGATGGCAAGTATGTTGGCTGCATGTAGTGAACCGGAAACTCCAACTCCTGTTCCTGCAACGGCACCATCCTCTTTAACAGCAAACATTTTGTTTGTTAATGCATCACCTGATGCTCCACAATTAAATTTCTTTATCAATAACATAGCTGCAGGAACAGGATTAACATTTCCAAATATTCAGGAAAGTTACAATACTCCACAAGCAGGTCCCCTCCAGTTTCGTGCTAAAGCAGCTTCAGGACAAATCGGAGGTACTCTTGGCTCAAATGATGTAGTATATAGAGCAGGATCAACTAATAATACCAACTTTACGACTACAGCAGGTAAGTACTACACTGTATTTGTAACAGACACAACCACTCGTCCAAAACCTACTACACCTGCCGGTGTAACGGATCAGGGAGGATTACGTTTATTTCCGGTAGAAGATATTGTACGTAGTGCAGTTGCAGGAAAAGCGTTTGTTCGTTTTATTAACTTATCACCAAATGCACAAGCGTTAGAACTTGTAGATGCAGATACAAAAGCAAGTATCCTTCCAACGAAAATTGCAGTAAAAAATACAAGAACTAACAAGACAGATACAGTTAGAAACGCACAAAGAAGACCCTATCTGGAAATATCAAAAAGTGTGACAATTGATAATGATAGAGTAAGCACAAATACAGCTGCATTTACTGCCATTGATGCAGGAAGTTATGCATTGCAAATCATCAATAGCAATGTAACACTAGGCACAGGTGTTAAACCGCTAACAGCACCTATTGACTTTACTGAAAACTTTGAAGAAGGAAAACTATACACAATTTTTGTGAGAGGTTTGATTGGTGGAGGTGGAGCAAAAGAAATAGATGTTGAATCGATAAAACACCCAACCAAATAAAATTTCATACTAGATTTTATTACGTATACAAACTGCCCGGCTTTTAAGTCGGGCAGTTTTATTTCAATAATACTATAAAATAGCAGATCCAGGACAAGAAATTAAAATTTGTAGTCCTATCAATTTTAAACTGTTTAAAGCTATCGCTTATTAACCTTTTCGATTCCCAAGTTTAAAATAAGAGAGTAGATTATGCTATTGAAGTCAGCCTCTACTTTTTGGTTTTCCTTTAATTCACTATCTTTCCTATCTGATTCCAGCCTCTATGCTCTACTCTAAACAGTTCATTAAAAACTCCACTGCCGAATGGGTCGTGTTTATCCATGGTGCGGGAGGAAGCTCCTCTATCTGGTTTAAACAACTACGGGAATTTCGTCAGCATTTTAATGTATTACTGATTGATCTGAGAGGCCATGGAAAATCCAAAAACCTGTTACAGGAACACCTTCGGAAAACGTACACTTTTACAGATGTGACAAAAGATGTACTGGAAGTATTGGATGATAGACGAATCAAAGCGGCTCACTTTATCGGTATATCTCTGGGTTGCCTGATTATCCGTACACTCGGAGAGTTACAGCCTGAACGTATCAAGTCTATGATTCTGGGTGGAGCCATTACAAGGCTTACCATACGATCAAAAGTACTCATGCATGCAGGGAATGTACTGAAGCGGGTTATGCCCTATATGTGGCTATATAAGTTGCTGGCCTGGATTATTATGCCTAAAAAACGACACGAGCAATCCCGGCACTTATTTATTGAGGAAGCTAAACGCCTGGCACGAAAAGAGTTTCTTCGCTGGACACGCCTGACAGGAGAAATCAATCCATTGCTCAGATACTTTCATGAAAAAGAGATTTTCATCCCAACTCTTTATCTGATGGGAGAAGAAGACTATATGTTTCTGGCTCCGGTACGGGCAATTGTCAAACAACACCAATCTGCTATACTGGAAGTAGTTTCCAACTCAGGCCATGTGGTCAATGTAGACCAGCCTGACATTTTCAATCAGCTTTCCATACAGTTCATCCAGAAACATAGCTAAGCCAGTGGATTATTCACCATGTGTCTTATTCTTCATACCGAAGATGCCCCTGCCCTATCTTTAAGACAACAACGGCCTTTTCCTTTTTGAAAACTTCCTGAATATGTAAAGGTAGTAGTTCTTTCATCACAAAGTCATACTCCCCAAAGATTTGTGTACTCAGACCATTGGTTTCAACAACCACTTCAGGATGCCTTCTTAATTTCTCAATAAACGCCAGTACAGAGCTTTCATATTGCTCATGCAATGGATACAAGCTAATTTCTACAGTTACTTTCATAATGCTAGTTGTCAATAAAAAAGGAGCAAGAACGATAGTAGCGAAACTACAATCATTTTCTTGCTCCTCCATGATATTTATTGAAAAAACAACAAGAATCGCTTACATCATGCGATACCAGTTCATAATTTTCTCCTTGGTTAATACATTGCGCCAGTCTGGACCGTAGGCATGTATCCACATGTGTTCCAATGCAATAGCTACATCTGCCATTTTAGAAATCTCTTCCTCAGTCCAGGTAGCAGCCAGATTTTTAGGCAGCGTTACTTTATGTAACGCCAGCATCTGACGAAATTCATTTACGTAATCACCGTATACTTCATCCAGTACATCAAATGCAATACAGTTGGCAATACCATGACGGTAGCCAAATACAAACGACAAGCCGTAAGACAAAGCGTGGCAAGCACCTACTTCAGAATAGGTAAGACTCAATCCTCCCATATAGGAAGCAATCATCAGTTTTTCATCTGCTTCCAGGCGAGAAATATCTTCCCGTAAAAATACTTCCTGGCACAAAGTCAACGCCTTCTCTCCAAACGCTGTACTGAATGCATTATTCTTTGTACCTGTCAGTGACTCTACACAGTGGATATAGGAATCCATACCTGTATAGAAACGTTGATCAATAGGAGCATCTGCGACTACTTCCGGGTCCAGGATGATCTGGTCAAAAATGGTATAATCACACTTGATACCCAACTTCTTTACAGGACCTGTCAATACAGCTGTCATCGATACCTCAGCCCCTGTACCTGCCAGTGTAGGTACACCTACTTTGTAAATACCTCTGTTTTTAATCAGATTCAGTCCCTGATATTGTGTAGCAGGTCCGGGATTGGTCAACAACATAGATACAGCTTTCACAATATCCATTGTACTTCCTCCACCTATACCAATCAATCCAGCAGGCAATTTGCCAAATCCATGAATTTTAGCAGTCAGTGCATCTACCTGTTCGGTGGTAGGCTCTTTGTCTACGTTTACCCAAATCAGTTTGTCCTGATCTTCGAGTACAGGGATACGTTGTGCAAATGCTTTATTCTCAAATACATCATCTACTACAAACACAAAATAGTCATCTGCACTCTGTTTCTTTGCATCTATAATTTCACGCAACTGGTTAAAGCTTCCATTGCCGAATACACATTTTTCGACACTCTTAAAGTTTTTGTAATTCATATCCTTAAATAAAAAAGAAAATCAATAAAAGGAATTGTATAGGGACGCAAAGGTAGACTGATTTATAGATTATTCATACATAAAAATAGGGAATAATACTACCTCAGGCAGGGATAACGACCCCAGTTCTATTTGTTCTTTCCTTTATTCAATCCCATTCACAGTTTACAGAAAGGAAATAACTAAAAACAGTTTGTGTCAGTTCAAGTAAAAGCTTTTATTACCAGATGTTTTCTCAATATGAATGATATAATCAAAATCCTCAATAGCATCACCTGTAACATATTGACTCTCTGGAAGACCAGATGGGAGTAATCTGTATTTTTTTGGTCTCTCATTGACTTTTACCAAGTTGGAAATACGGGCAGTTTCTATTAGAAAAACAGGTTTTTGGGTCAACGAAAAATAGTACTCAAATGTATCAGGATCAGGTGTTGTGAGAGGATTCGTATTTGAAATCTTTCCAATTGATGGATTGAAAGATGTAAATGATCCCTTCGATGTTGTTAAGCCGATTACTTTATAATTGCCACCCAAGCTTCTTTTCAAGAAATATCCCATTGATTTTGAGTAGACATTTATCGTTTTCTGAACATGTGCATTGTGCGCCAGAATAATTATCTTAGAATTGCTGGTGACTTGGTTGAGCACATTTACGGCCATCAAAGAATCTCTTATCTCCGACATTATACCTGTATCCCAGTTAGTCACTGGGTCATTCAACGCTAGAAATTGCCGATAATTAGTTTGATAATCACGAATAGATAAACCATTTTTTGTTGAGGTAAATACACCTGAAAGAAGAGGTTGACTGATATATTTTAAGGAGTCAAAATCCTCTCTGGAAAAGTTATGAGAATATACCTGATTATTCAATAAAGTATAATCGGATAATAATTTGCTGATCGACTCGACAGGAATAGAGGTATCCTCTTTGGCAAACTCTCTGATTTTCTCCAAAGATCTAAATGGGCTTTGAATATCAAACCCAAAGAAAGTAATCTTGGTTTTTCTATTCTTATTTATTTCCTGGACTTGATTGACCAGATCAACAAACTCGGCACATTCATAGTTATAAAGTCTAAAACTTTTCAGAATACTTTTCAAATCTCCCCGACCATCCAATACATACCCATTCAGATCTTCGACTTCTGCCATAGGCGCTTCCAAACCAATCTTTGAGAGTTTAGGATCTGAAGAGAAAAGTTTGATTAGCTTTTTTCGGACCTCAAAAAATTCGCTGGTTCCATGTGACTGTTCACCAATTGCAATAACCTTACTATCTACGCTAGTAAAAACAGCTTGTAGTTTTTTCAAATCATCTTGAGACTCGTTGCCAAGAAGTGTTGGTACACTAACCAGATTTGCATTCAGGATGGCAACCAATTGGTTGTCCAAATTCCGAAAAGATGTAAACAGCAGGAGTACACAAGTGGCTGTGAGTGACCATCTCCACTTCGCATTGTTTTTTTCAGGTGTTGAGTTCATAAGTAACATTCAGATTGCGACTGTGTTATGATAAAAACCAAATCAATATAAATATATTTCTATATTTTCTACAATTAATAGAGTAATTGAATGATTTGTAGTAACCAGTTATTAGTATGTTATTCTTTTTCAATAGACGACTCCTCGTTTATCATACTAACAAAATAGTACTTGTTTATAGAGTGAGCCTTTATCATTGATAAAATGTTGGAATAAACCTATGTTACCAACCACAGATAATACACCTTGAAAATCTCGCTGTCCTCCTGAAAGGAACCCGTGACAAGATCGGCAGCCTTTCCGATTGGAATTATTTTCTCTCTCAGAAAGGAAATGTGACTCTATTTGTCACAAGATTCTTTCAGAAGGACAAAAAAGTAAGAGGAATTTTTAGGAAGATAGGTGGGAGTAATCGTTTATTAAGATAAAGAGGAGGTTGTTCAAAAAGGTAACGGACACAAAATCAGTAAAATACCTTCAGAATAACAGAAATGGGAATGTTATTTTCTTGCAGATAAAGGGGAGACTGATTCTTTCAGAAAGATAGACAGCAAGAGTGTTCTACAGGAATATCAAACAGATAAAAGGGAGATAAAGGAGACCATTGCTCTTACATTGACATCACTGAATGAGAATCCAAATCAGCATCTTGGTCTTAGAGCCACAATTGCTCTCCACAAAAATACAGAGACAGGTTAAGAGGGAAGATTTCCCCTTCTATTGGCATTGGCTTTAGAAGGGGAAAATAAGAAGACTTATTTAGTTAGATATAATGTGAACAAACTTGAATACAACAAGGTATCCGGGTCATCCAGGAAAGCCATGTATTTGGTTTTTAACTGTTGTGCAGCTTCTTCACTACCCAAAGCCTCAGCAGCCTGCGGCATAAAGATATCAAACTTCATCTCCCATAACCAGCGATTGTAATCATCAATCTTGCCAGGGAATAAGTGATATGCCCGCACATCCATTTTGTCTAACACTAATCCAGCCTGACGGGAATAAGCAAATAGTTTACGTCCAATGTACGGATCAAAGCCAGTCTTCTTATTCAGGTAATCAAACACCTGTTCCATTTCAGGTACACTGAACGGATATTGGAACAATAACTGTCCATCCAGATCCTGTAATACTACTTTACCTCCCGGACGGATGATACGCTTCAGCTCACGAATAGCAGCAACTGGTTCTTTCAGGTATTCAAGCAGAAAGCGGGTATATACCACATCTACCGAGTCTGATTCCAGTGGAATTTCATAAATAGATCCCTCACGGAAAGAAATGTTGGTAAGTGCATTTCCTTCTTCTGTAAAGCATTTCAGCTGTGCCTGTTCCAAACGGGCTGCACTGACATCTACTCCAAAAAACTGCTTTTCAGGAAATTTCGCTGCCAATGCAGAAATAATAGCACCTGCCCCACAACCCAAATCTGCAATAGTTTGTGCACCTTCTGTCAATACAGGTGACAAGAAAGTAGAAATAAACTCATCCGGATTTACTTTAGCATCCAGGCGTTTTGCTTCGCGAGGATCATCCATCAGATAACGGGAACGACTATAAGCCTCAGAGGAGTTTACAGTGGAATTCTGTTTCGTAGCAGAATTCGTAGAAAGAGATTGAATAAGTTCAGACATGAATAACTAATAGTAAAATATAGAAAATATGTGTGCTTCGTATTAAGAGGTTAACTAAAGGCTAAGTAACTTTAGAATTATCAACAGATATATCAACCGAAAAGCTTACGCAGCTTCAATAGTCATTGTATCAGATTGATTTATTGAATAATTCAGAGATTTCTCGTACTCCTGCATCAGATACGTAATCCAGTTTATAAAATTGGCCCGGTTACAAATCATCAGATTATATTGTCTCTGAAATACCAGTCCAGGCACTGACATTTGTTCCGCCTGTGAAGATTTAATCAAAAGAGGCACTACCTCCAGTTCACAATCTGCATAGGCTTCTTTGCTGGCCTGAATAAGGGTACTCAGAACTTCGGATAATTCTGTAGGAGACAACAGGCTATTGCCAATAAATTCAGCGGCATTTTCAATTTGCGAAAAGTGCAGACCTACAGACCCTCGGTTAATGACCAACGCACCAGCTAAAAGACCAGATTCTCTGGCATAACATAACAAAATTGCCCGGCGACGAGTAAGCCCTTGCTGCTGATAACGCCCATCCAGTTTGCTCAGAGTCATATCTTCGCCTTCCAGATCCAATGCCTGAGTATATAACTGGCCTCTTTCAGCCTGCAAAAGATCAGCGAAAGCAGCATGATCCTCTCGCTGAATGGATTGGATTTGCCAACGTCCTGTATTATTAGTGCCAACTGGAGAAGTCGCATTTCTCTCTTTATCCTGTATACCCTTGTTAAGCCATTTTTCCACCAGAGGTTTTATAACCTTTTTAGCACCAGCAGAAGAGGATTCATATCCGGGTATAGCAGAACCATTGACATATACTAATTGACGGTCAAGCTCTTTTATGATATTATAGGTAGACGGTGAATTCTGACCCTGTGTGTTGTCTATGCTGTTACGCTGAAAGGCATAAAAGTGAAAAGGCTCAATCAGTACCCCTTCATCTACACGTCTTTCATATAGATGTGTAAACATGCGATGCGCAAAACGCGTCTTTGGCTGATAATATGTTAATATCGCCTGTACTGGCTCCTGCTCAATAGCAGCCAGCTTTAAGATGTGGTAGAAAAAGATCTCACGGGTTTTTACGGGTTGATTGGATACCAGATGCAGAATAATCATGGAAGAAGGTGTATACTTCCAGGCTGCAATAGAAGCAAACATCTGTTCGGCTCCATCATAGAAGGTAAGCGTACGATACATTGAATCAGGAAGACCAAACGCACGTTGCAGATTTTGTTTGATAGCTCCCAATACGGGAATAAGTTTCTCCTTTTTGGCAGGATACAAAAAGTTATTCCGCTCCATTAAGTCAAGCAGTTGCTCGACTTCCATGGCATTTATCCGAATTCGGTTCATGCTCAGATTATGGGATAAACTGTAAATGAAGATAAACTACTATTAAATGATCCTTAGGAATGGTTTAGCGCTGTAAGATGTGAATACACTATCTGTACTGATCGTTTATGAATCGACCGTTTGAAACGAAATACACGAATGAGATTGAGTTCTGACTAGAAGCTTATCAGAGAAGTTGTTTAGGATAATTTTATAAGGCTACAAAGGCAGATTTAATACAAGTTCTATAAGAACTAAAAATACATGTGCTGCGCCTTCTCCCATCGTTGGTGTTATCACCAACGAGTTGTTTCTCATTATGCAGGTTGGTGAGAACACCAACCTGGGGGCGTGAAATTGAGGCTCGCCACAAAATCTGTTCGTTGAGCGTATTTAAAAATTATCCTAAACAACTTCAGAGAAATTAATTGCAGAATACGAGCATTGATAGAATCTTTCTATCAATGCGGATATAAGAAAGTACTATATGAGTGTAGCGTAAAACCCCGGTATCGTTGTTGAGTAAGTAATGCTTTTCAATGTATTCTCACACTGGATATACATTGAAAAGCCATCAAACTATAGTCTTTAGTAAGCTTGTACCAGCCCTATTTTACAGTTGCTCCTTCAAGAAGCCAATCTGTAGCCTTATTCATCTCTCCAAAAATCCGGTAACCTAAACCAAGTCTCTTGAAGTCAGCATTTTCTTTCAATTGCTCTACAGAAAGTTGAGTAAAGTAACTACCACTCATCAACACACCTGCTTTTTTAAGACCTACTTTTAATGCAGCAGGAACCCAGTAAGAAATAAACCACTGATTAACTTCTGTAAAAGGTCCTGTAAAGTTTACTACGTCTTCTACCAACCCGGTCACATTATGATCTTTTATTACGGTTAACGCTTTTTCGTGAGCTTCTTTAATCAAATCAGCCTTAACAAAGCCCTTCCACTCCATAATTAATACGTTATCTTTCCGTAAAAGAAATTTAACAAAAGGTATATCAAAACCTTCTTTTTTCAGTGCGCCGATTTCTTTCATTATTGAATACTATTTTTAAGATGAATAAAATTAATAGTCAAAAATAAAAAAGTGTCTGCTCTCCTATTGAGTGAAAAAAGCAAAAACATTACCGTGTCATTTCATCACACTTTATTTATGCTAAAAAAATACACACTGAAATATCAGTAAAAAGGTAACAGCAATTTATGAATATTATCTTAAAAGTATATACCTGAAAAATAAGTACATTCTCTAAAGTAAACATATACATCAAAAAACAGCCATATTATACTACACCATCTCTATTTAAAAATAATCAATAAAATAACATCTATATTTTTACAATATTATCATCAAAACTCTAAAAAAATACCCAAAAAAATCTACAAAATAAATATATAAAAATTAAAAAATTATTTATATACATATTTAATTCACTACCTATTAGCGATTGATAAACTTTTTTATTTTTACAGACATATGTATTTTAGTTTCTCCTCAAAAAATTTAAAAAACCCCTAATCAAGCTCATAGTAAATATTCAATATAAAAACTCTTCTTTTTATTTTCTAATTAGTAATACTACTAGTAAATTAATTAACCATTATTAATCCTCCCGGCAACAATATCCTAAAACAACGAATGTAAGTTTCAAAAAAAATACCCATTTTTTATGTGTTATCTATCCACTCATTTATTCAAAACGCTAATTTATACCATTACCACACATAAAATTATAAAAACCATTACAAGTAAATTGTCGTACATGGAGAGATGAAAATGCAAAAGTGCCCTGTAATATAGTCATGCTTAGCTTGTTTGGTCTGTAGCATGACTATATTACAGGGCACTTTCAGGCTTTATATACACCTAACTCTTCTTTACATCCTTTACCTTCTTCAGGTCTTTAAGTCGCAATGTACCTCCCGGATGAGTAAAGCTAACACTTTGGCTACTATTGTCCTGCGATTGCTGTACACCAGTTAGCTGATATCCTGTTGTATCGTATTTTGCTTTTTTTCCGTTATCATCAATTTCAAGTACGTTTTCAGAAGCGTAGTAGCTATAATGAAGACCATTCTGACTCCCCTGAAACGAAGCACTTCTGGTAGAAGTAGCTTTTGTTGTAGATTTATCAGGAGTAGCTTTATGATGATCAGGTAGAATCTGAGTTTCAGCCTGTGTCTCTGCATTTCTTACCCATACTGCCAGTTCTGTGCAAATCTGATTCACTTTATCTTTGAGGCTGGAGTTAAACATATCTCCAATCATAACCATTCCGGATTGCCATTGTCCCATACCTCCCAGTTCCGGAATATTAAACTGTACCTGCGTTCCACCTGATAGCCGTAAGCCATATAAGAGAACTTTTACAGTTTCTTCACTGACATGATACTTGGCGGCAATTTCTTTGCTGTTGTCCATAATTGTTTTAGTTACCTACGTTGTAAATGCATGCATTATTCTACAGCATACAAGATACATTATTATCTATAAAATAATGTACCTCAGTGTATTCCAGTCAATACTTATACGCAGTATCCTCGTAAAAGATTAGTTTTTCTATCCCATACCATATTTACGCCACAGTTCAGGCATGGGAGCTTCCAGTATAATCTCCTCTTTTTGTACCGGATGAATAAACTTAGTATAACGGGAATGCAGAAAAATACTGCCGTCCGGACTGCTGCGTGCAAAACCATATTTAAGATCGCCTACTATCGGGCATCCTATAGCTGATAGCTGCGCCCTGATCTGATGGTGCCGGCCTGTCATCAGATGAACTTCCAGCAAGCTGTATCTGTCCGAACGTTGAATCAACTTATACTGTAATTCTGCTCGCAAGCTACCCTTTACTTCCGTTTTATGTGCTTTTGATAAATTGCTTTTTTCACTCCGGGTAATCCAGTGCACCAGTTTCCCTTCTGGCTCAGCAGGTGTATTCCCAACCACAGCCCAGTATACTTTCTCAATATCCCGCTGTTTAAACAGTTCATTCATACGCACCAGAGCTTTGGACGTTTTGGCAAATATCACCAGTCCACTTACGGGCCTGTCCAGCCGATGTACTACACCCAGAAATACTTCTCCTGGTTTAGTATATTTTTCTTTGATGTATTGTTTGATCAGTTGCTCCAGTGCAGGGTCACCATTCTTATCAGGTTGTACTAATACACCAGAAGCTTTATTTACGACAATCAGGTGATTGTCTTCATAGATAACAGTAAAAGGAGGTTGATTCACAAATTTTTTGTTTGGAATAATTTTAATAGCCTATTATGCCAATTGTCTCTCAAAGATCGTATACTCTTTCAAGTCGGCTCCATACAGCAACCCCAGAGAATGTTTATCTGCCAATAGCAACAGATTGTAAAAATCCTCATCATATACCTTCTGATCCAAATCATCTCCAGGGTTACTTCTAAGTTTTAGATTATCAAAATCTATAAGCAATAGTTTCACATCTTCATTCGTAATCCAGTTAACAATACCTATGTTATAGTACGTATGGATAGTTTCATTGGCGATGTCTCCTAGTATATCATCTGCTATTGAACCTCGCGTTGTATTTCCAAAACGTGAATTTATACCAAACTTACCACAATAAAGTTCGGGCTTATAGTAGGCGCATTCATGAAAAACGACAAGCTCAAATAAGGCTGACCATTCATAATACCAAGGATTTTCTTTTTCAAAAGCAGACAGTTCGTTTGAAAAGGGATCATATCCTGGATAAGATTTAAACTCTGCATTAAGGCGTAAAGCTATGGATGCAATAATTTCAGTAGTCAGACTGGTATGATGATCGAGACGCGTCTGTTTATACAAATCAAACAAATCCTGTCGATCTGCAAGACCTCGTTTCAAAGAAGGTACTACAGCTTCAGTAAATTTCTCTTCATCAAAAGGATACAAAGAGTACCAGGTTCCCATTTTATTTATTGGAAGATTTGTAAGAAATAATAGTGAAAACACTTTGCTTGTACAAAAATAACAAAGCCTCACGGATTCTGAGAATCTGTGAGGCTTTCGATTATTCAGATTATACTTAAGCTGTTACAGACAATTTTTTGGCAACAGCTTCAAATGCGTTGGAAAGCTTCTGACAACGTTCAGTTAGTTGTTCGTCAGTCCAGCCCACCTTTACCTGCAAGGAGATCAAACGACTGATCAGATTGTCAGTTTTAGGAATATAGCTACGGATTTTAGACCAATCCTGTGGCTTCTCCTGGTGGTGGATAGGCATAGGATTTACACTGGTCAGACTGATCAGGTGATCCCAGTTTTTGATGTAGTGATAGTTATTGTCAAACCAGTAAGCATAGCTATCCAGGTTTTGTGCTTTAAATTCTTCTACGGCCAAACGGGCAGTGGCTTCATCCGGCATGAAGAACGACAGAAAGGTAGCAGAATCACCTGCTTCATCTGTCATCTGACGGAACTGGATAAACGGAAACTTACTTAACGTATTAACCAGAGTAGCTTTGTTTTTGCGTTGGATCTCGATAAACTGTTTGATTTTACGCATCTGAGCCAGACCTACAGCAGCATTGAACTCACCAATACGGAAGTTGATACCCAGTGCAGGGTGTTTTTCCATCCCCCGGTTGTTTCCTATGTGATCGTGTCCGTGATCGGAGAATACGTCTGCGTTTTTATACAGTTGTTCGTCGTTGGTAACCAATACACCCCCTTCACCACAAGTAGTAATCTTAAAGAAGTCAAAAGAGTAACAGCCCATACGTCCCCACAATCCTGCCGATTTACCTTTGTAGCTTGCACCCAATGCCTGTGCTGTATCTTCAATCAGCATGACATTGTTATCCTGGCATACCTTTACTATCTCATCCATCTTAGCCATCGCACCACACATCTGCACCAATAGAACAGCTTTGGTTTTAGGAGTAATACAGGCTTTGATACCTTCTGGTGAAAGATTTAAGGTTTCGTCAATCTCAGCAAATACAGGGATGGCACCTAACCACAATACGGCTTCAACAGTCGCAATAAAGGTGAAAGGAGGCACAATTACTTCATCATTATAACCCACTCCGCATGCAGCCAGTGCACATACAACGGCAGCACTTCCATTACTTACAGCATGCGCATATTTAGCACCTACAAAATCAGCCACTGACTTTTCAAAATCACGGGCTTTCCAGTGCCCTTTACGCTCTGCATCATGGTTGTAGCGAAACATTACACCAGTTTCCAGTACATCCATTACTTCGCGGCGTTCTTCTTCGCCAAAAAACTCTATTCCAGGCATAATAAAATCAGTTTTAAAGTTCTTAGTTCACAGTTAAGAGGTACAAAGGAACGACTTAACCCAGAGAAAAACAAAAATGCAGCCAGTACATGTCGGGTATTCTATTATTACATGGTAAAACACCTTTCTAACAGCCCACCATAAATGCCTATAACATACTGAAAATCAATCGATAAACAAACCACAACTATCCTACAAATCTGTTGAATACCAACGTAATTTTTTGTATATTTAAGGTAACAAAACTATATAATAAACCATTTTACACGTCTTACCTAGATGCCTCGTTATCACAGCAATACAATAGCCATTCGCAAATACAGATCTGAGTACTATCGTTTGAGAAAGCAGGAAGCCCGTATGAATCATGAACTGTTTCGTATGAAAAAACGCATGAAAGATCTTGCTGAAGATGAAGAAAATTCTCTAACCAACCATAAACTTCTAACAAGGTTAGTAGCTCATGCCGAACACCAAAAAGCTGAACTGGAAGCCCAACCCGTTTCAAAACAACGAGACAAACAACTCAAAAAAGCGGAAAGAGAGTTGAAAGATGTTCGTGTAAAATACAAACGCAGTGACCTCCACCTGGCTGTGATTGACCAGAAGAAAGATAAGGACAATGCGTCTAAGTATATTCTCAAAGAAGCCAAACGTGATGATGTGACTATCCGTATTGAAGCAGCCTATGAGGCATGGCAAAAATTTGAGCAACTTGAGCAACAGGAAAATGCTGATTTTGAAGCGTATGTATTGCAGCAACAAGCACAAGTAACTACTGAGGTGAAATCTTTGACTCAGGAAACACCTTCTTTACCGAAAACTCCTTTGTCTGAGGTGCAAACATCTACCCGATTTACAGCCTACGTTTACCCAGCCAAAACACAGAGGTTGGTGTTTCAATCTTATCAAACCTGTACCTATCAACACCATAAACAGGAACAAATCTGTGATTCTTTTGCAGTGATTCCAAATTCAGGAGAATCAATACGAAAAGGAAATGCACTGATTACCAACAATTCCTTTAGATAACAATCTTCAGATAATCAATCTGTTCTGAAATAGTTTCTTATTCCCGGCAAATACATATTTACTGGGTGGCTATCTTATTTTATATTAGCCAGGAAATAAGAAACTACCTATGCGATTTGTTACCTGCCTAACCCTGTTTATCTTTCTAAGTATGTCTTTATCTGCTCAACAATGGAATAAAGCTGAAACACATCAGTTGTTAAATCAATTGCACCAATCAGGAGTGATCTCTAAGCAAGGTGTAGATTATTTTTATTCATCTCTGGCATCTTTTGATAATAGCTTATATGCAGATTATTTAGAGATCTCCAAGCCATCAATGTATTTCAGTTCCGTTAGTGATTCTACACAACAGGATACAGCATTCAGCCTTTCCCTTACCTACCTATTATCTCAATTTAGCTTTGTCACAAAAATAATAAATCAGTCTGGGATCAATTTATCTCTGACACCTGGACAAAAAACAGAGAATAAAGCATTTGTGCAAAAGTATGAAAGTATCATAGGTCCTGTATGGCGTAATACTTTATTTTCGCCATACAAGCTCAAATCTTTATCAGATAAAGACCAAGTATATAAACAACTACAGACTGATTGTCATGCATTAAATGACACCTTGCACAAATACCATGTTCTTGAAGATAAAGTATATCAGGAAGTGAAAACCTGGATCGAAAATGAATTTATAAGTAGTACTATATTTACTTCTCTGTTTGAAAGAGCATTTGTACAAAGTAGTTTCTATGATGACTATGAACAGAGTAAACAGAAACAACTTGCCTATATAGACACTCTGCATATGGCAGGGATTATATCCACACACAATCTCCAAGCACTGAAGAGATCATACAAACCATACAAATTACTGAGTCCTCCTGAAGTGTTAACCTATGCTCACCGAGCATTTGTATTAGATTTTAAGGCATTACCTAACGACAGTCTCCAAGCACTTTTACAAGTCTATACAATGCTACGGGATTCTCTGTTACCGGAGTTTGATTTTACCTATCAAAAGACCTTTGACGAAATTGTTATAGATGAGTATGACAAAGAATACAAAGATACTTTCGTTGACTTTGTAATTAATAAAACATCATATCAGCAAAGTCTATCTTTTACTCCTATGAAAGTAATAAACCGTACTCTAAATGATATTACAACAGAAAGTGGTGTAAACATTAGTAACTTTAAGATTATAAATGACTTTCTGGCAGACCAAAATAGTTCTTTGAGATTATTTGTCATTGACGACAAAGACGAAAAGCAGCTAAAGCTTGGTACTCATATTAGCTTTATACTAATGGATAGTTTACAAGCTACTGCCCTAGACAAGGCATACCCCATAATTACAGAAATAATCCTGCACTCTACGACTTTTGATAAAAAATACAACAGACAAGGTTTAGAAAAGATGATTCGGGAATATCAATCAATTGGTATTATTCCATCTCTGTATCAAGATACGCTAAAGGTTTTATTGACTAAGATGATCAGGGATAATGTAAATTCACAAGAGCGGCTGCTTAGATATATGTCCAATATAATAACATGTCCGGATTATAGCGCATCTGATGATGACACAGAAGAACTTAAAAATAAGTATAAAACATTCCTCCTCGATTTACAGAATATTTCTCGAAATAGTTTTATGCCAACAAAGAGTATAGATATGAAAATCATAAAAGGAAAACACAAAACCTCTTACGAATATAGATTTACCCTAAATGGCAAAACATATACTCAGAAAACAATTGATAACTATTCATTTTTCTGGGAAGGAAAGCTTATCCAATCAATCAATCAGGTATTAAAAGAAAATAATGTAAAAGGAGCTTTTTACCAGATAGGGTATAATAAATACTTTATTTTTCTATCACCTCAGCAATACCAACACTTAAAAACAGCTCAACCTGAACTCTTTCCAGAATCGCATTAGAAAGATAACCTTTGGTTAAGTACATCCCTTTCATATAGGTAATCTGAAAGATACAGAGTATCTTTTGCCAGTTTATCTACCTATTTCCCATGATAAAAGATTTTGATTCGCTGGAAACTCAGCTTGCAGATGCTATCGATGCCTATGATTTGTCTGCTATTGTACATATATCCCAGCAACTTCCGGCAGATGCTCCCGAAGACTGGAGGCAGTATGTACTGGAATCCGGGTTTCTGGTTTTGCTTTCCTATCTTGAGTACGATCAGATGTGTGGCAAATTAAGTGATGGAGGCCTCGATTTTATGGATGAAGTTATTGAAGAGGCAGAGAAGTTTTATGGTTCTCCTTTGCCATTTCAACGGGCTCAAGTGTTGTACCAACGTTATGAGGAACTTGAATCTACAGACATAACACTCGCACAAGTATATCTCCGACAGGCTATTGCCGAACTAACAGAGGCATTAGAGGTTCACCCAGATGACACATTAGCCAGATCCCTTAAAGCCCGGTTATACGATCAACAGGCGCAGTTGGATGTAGAGAATGCGTATTCTTACTGGAAGTCCGCATTGGATGATATCAATAAGCTAGAAGAATCCATAGAACTAAAATTGTGGATTCTTTATCATTCCTGGGAGAAACCAGATCCTTCTTTACTAAAGGCACAAGAACTGGCACAGAAACAGTTTGAAGTAAAGATTGAATATCAATTAACGACGAATCCGGATCTGATCTGGCAATTGTTGGAAGGAGGCATACGCATTTTAGAATGGAAAGACATGCCCGAACTGAAAGAGGCGGTATCGATGTGGCTCGACCAATCTCTGGATTGGTATAACCCTCAGGCAACACCTTCTGTCTTACGCAGTGCAGGTTTACTTCTGAGTGGTCAGGGTAAGAAACACCAACGGGTAGATTACCTGGATAAGGCGGCAGAATGTTTTGAACAATTTATCCAGAAAGAACCTGCCCATGCTATGGAGGTATACTATCTGGCAGAAGTATGGAAAAGCTATGCGGACATTATCGACAAACAAGGCGAATCAGGACTGAAGTATATTGCCAAGGCATGGCTTGTCTATCGGGAGCATGAAGAGATTGTGAAAATCAACTTCTCTCCGTTGTTTCATTATGCGGAGTTTATGGAATACTTGTATTACCAGGATGATTTTCCCAATCGTCCTTCAGAAGAAGAAGTATTATCATTGGCAAAAGAAGTAGAAGAGGCAGGCAATGGTCACTATAGTGGTCCAGGAATGATACAAACACGTATGGCATTAGTTAACAACGATACAGATACAGCCCTATATCATATTTCCCGTCTGCTATTACGATTTGAATTACTGATTGATGAGCAGATTAAAACCCTGTACCAAACATTACCTCATCAAGCTCCAAAAATCCTCACCGACTTTCTGAAACAGGCAGTTGAGTTTCTGGAGGAAATTACCCCTCACTACTGTTATGATCCTAAGTTGTCCCTGGCTGAACTTAATCAACTTACCAGAGAAGAAACAACTGAGGCGTGGCAGAATAGAATGGAAGAACTACGTCAGGCACAAATTCGTAGGCGAAACTATGAAGATCAAAACCCGATAGTGTAAGCCATTGCTTACTAATAACATAGTACATTGACAGAAACAGACAGGCACAGTTTTAGTACATGTTCTGTATTATCCATCAATTTATATGTTATGAAAAAGTATAATATAAAAACCAGTGTTCTTACAATAGCCTTAGCCTTAGTGGCACCACTGGCGCTACTAGCGCAAGAGTCTGGCAATACAAAAGAAAATTCTGCCATGATAGGAAAAATCAGCAAAGTTGATTTTGAGCGTATGAACAAGGAAGGTGCAGACAATGTAAAGGCAATTACTCCTACATCGAAAAAGCTTTCAGAGGAAGATCAAGCTTCGTTTCTAGAACTAATCAACGCAGGCAATCAGCAAATGCTAATCAGCCAGATTGCAGCTCAGCGGGCTACCAATCCACAGGTAAGAGAATTGGCTCAGGCGGAGGTAGAGGAACAAGCTGGCCTTGCAAGCAAACTACAGGAAATCTCAATAGCAAAGGGGATTCAATTACCCAATGGGGTCTCTAATCAAACGCAGGAAATGTTATCACGGTATGATAAGCTTACAGGAGGTCAGATAGATCGTTACTATATTGCGGAGAGTGCAGTAAAAGGCCATGAAAAGTTATTTAAACTAATCAGTTCTATTGAAGCAAAGGCTAAGGATAATAATCTGCAAGACCTGGCAGCAGTGGTTCGTCCACTTGTAAGTACCCACTTGCAGGTATCTAAAGATGTATTAAGTTCTTTAAGTGGAGGTACAGTAGGTAACAAATAAAATTAGTTACTTCACTATGAGACCACCCCAATTTGGATGTGGGCTTATTCTACAAATAACCCAAGCCTACGCTTTTAAAAAAATGTGGGCTTGGGTTATTTGTTTAAGCATACCTATAATAACGCTTCCAGATGGATTGGGAATTGATTGATTCGTTTGCCAGTGGCGTGATAAATCGCATTGGCAATGGCTGGAGGCATAGCTACCAAACCGATCTCCCCTACTCCCTTGATACCTAACTCGTTCAGAATCTCTTCTTTCTCCTCTACAAACATCACATCTAGCTCGTGTATATCCGCATGTACTGGAATATGGTATTCTGCCAGATTGGGATTCATGTATTTTCCCAGGTTAAAGTCGCTGATCGTCTCCTCACGTAGGGCCTTGCTAATACTCCATACCATTCCACCCAGAATCTGGCTTCGAGCCGTTTTTGGATTGATTATTCGTCCGGCAGCTACAACTGTTAAAGCTCTGGTTACATTTACTACACCCAATTCCTCATCTACTTCTACCTCTACAAAAGCGGCACTGTGTGTAGCCCGTGAATATTTCTTCAGCTTAAATACATTGGGCACAGCGAAGTTGGTTGTTTTTACAGGGCGTCCTTTGTTGGCATCAATGACTGTTGTGAGTTTTACAAAAATGGATGGATCGTCCTTACGGTACATAGAACCTTCTCTAAAAACAACATCATCCATGCTGGCATTTGCAAAAGCAGAGCCTTCCATTTTCTGAGCCTTCTTTAACAATTTTTTGCGGAGTGCCTTACAAGCCTCACGCACAGCAGTACCCACAGAAGCTATTGTGAATGAACCACCTTGTATAGGTGCAAATGGCATTTTACTATCTCCATATGAAAAGTTCACATCTCCCAAAAGTAAACCTAACTCATCTGCTGCAATCTGGCTTATAACAGTCAATGTCCCTGTGCCAATGTCTGTAACAGCACTCTTTACCTGCAACTTTCCCTGTTTGGTAAAAGCAACTTCTGCACGAGCAGGTAGTCGGTTTGCTTCCCATATACCGGTTGCCATACCATAACCTATCAATTTATTACCCCGCTTCATACTACGAGGTTGAGGATTCCGGTTAGCCCAGCCAAATTTCTCAGCACCCTTCAAATAGCATTCTTTCAGCTCTTTACTTGAATAAGGTCGATCTACACTAACATCTTTATCTGCATAGTTAATCAGCCGCAGTTCCAAGGGATCAATATTTAGTTTGTAGGCTAGTTCATCCATTGAACTTTCAATGGCATGTATACCAGTACTCCCTCCGGGTGCCCGCATATCCAGCGGACTATATACATCCAATGACACTAGTTTGTATTCCATTAATGTATTTTCTGCCGGATACAACATATGAGACCAGTTAACTACTACCTCTGTATAATCTTCAAACTGTGATGTTTCAGCAAACGCACTATGGTTCAGCGCATTCACCTTTCCATTTTTATCCGCACCAAAACGGGTATATTGTATGGTAGGCGGGCGATGCCCAAATGTGAACATCTGGTGTCTCTCCAATACAACCTTTACCGAGCGTTTCAGTTGCAAGGCAGCCAGTACAGAAAAGAACAACTGGTATTGTGGCCGTAAGCCAGAACCAAATGCCCCTCCGACATAGGGAGAGATGACCCGCACATCTTTAAAAGACAATCCAAATACATTGGCTACATACACCTGACAGTTTACAGTTCCTTGAGTCTTATCATAGATGGTAAGTTTTCCATCTTTTTCATAAATAGTTGTAGTAGCAAATAACTCCAGTGGATTATGATGCTCTGTACCATGACAATACTCAGCCTCAACCTGTGCATAGGATTGATTGAATGCCTTCTCAAAGTCTCCCACAGGTTTTGGTGGCAAAGGCTTGAGCAAAGTTGCTAATCCAACCTTAGGTGCACGTGCTTTATCCAGATTATTTTTAAGATTGGTTTCAAAGTGTTCTTCTTCGTAATCTATCTTTACCAGGCTAGCGGCATACCGTGCCAGTTCAAACGTCTCAGCTACCACCAATGCAATAGGTTGTCCATTGTATAAAATATCGCCATTGTGTAAAGGTTTAAATACCGTTCCGGGAGGCGCATCCATATCCGCATATTTGAGATCAAGCCAGGCTAGTGAAGGTTTGTTCTCATGTGAAAAGACTTCGATTACGCCTGTCAGGGCTTTGGCTTCTTCTGTATGAATAGCGATGATTTTGCCTTTGGTAATAGTGCTGTTGACGATATAGCCATACAACAAGCCGGATGTAATGTAATCACCTGCATATTTTGCTTTGCCAGTCACCTTCAGATGTCCTTCCAAACGGCTTACAGACTGGCCTATTAAGGGTTGTGTTGACATATATTTTTTTAAAAGTGAATAAAGTTTTCTTACAAAGAAGGTTGGGCGCCGGGTAGTTGTGTTTCCGGATGGAGGGCCATCATGCCGTTACGGATGATAGCTCTTTTGGCTAGCTCAATCTTAAAGTTATTGTGCATAAATCCGGTAGCTCCCCGCAGGATTATATCGGCAGCAGCGCCAAAGTTCTCTCGTGATGCCGTTTTGCCTCTCAGAAACTCTTCTGCTTCTGGTACTCGCCAAGGTTTGTGAGCTACTCCTCCCAAAGCGATTCTTGCATCCCGAATAACATCTCCCTCAAGTTCCAGTCCTGTGGCAACAGATACCAGTGCAAAAGCATAGGAGTTACGATCCCGCAGTTTGAGATAGGAGTAGTTGCGTGAAAATCCTTGACCCGGTAAATCTATGCTGGTAATAATTTCACCAGGTTGCAGATTATTGTCCAGATGCGGTGTATCACCTGGCAAGCGATGAAAGTCAACCAGAGGAATAGTATGATCTGAATACGGGCCTGACACATTTACTTGTGCATCCAGAGCAGCCAATGCCACACACATATCGGAAGGAAACACAGCAATACATTGTTCGCTTGTGCCTAGAATAGCCATAATGCGATTGTAACCATCAATAGCCGAACATCCAGAGCCTGGCTCTCGCTTATTGCAAGGAGCATTGGTATCATAAAAATAATAACAACGTGTCCGCTGCAACAGGTTACCTCCATTCGTAGCCATATTACGAATCTGTGGTGATGCTCCAGCTAAAATAGCTTTTGCCAGCAAAGGATATCGTTGTTCAACGAGTGGATGGTAGGCCGTATCCGCATTGGTAACCAGTGCTCCTATGCGTATACCTCCGTCTTCCATTTCTTCTATGGAATGGTACTCCTCGATAGGATTGATATCAACCAAAGCATCCGCAGAGGTAATGAAATATTTGAGCAGGTCAATGACATTAGTTCCTCCTGCTATAAACTGTGAGTGTCCGTGAGAGTTTAGCTGTTCTATAGCGTCTGTCACTGTATGTGCCCGTGAATATGCAAAGTTATTCATCCTTCCCTCCCTCCTTTACTTCCATAATAGCATCAATAATGTTTGTATTGGCCCCACAGCGACATAAGTTGCCACTCATCAGTTCTTTTACATCCTCACGGGTCTTGGCTTTCCCTTCTTCCATCATACCAATAGCACTGCATATTTGTCCGGGAGTGCAATAGCCACATTGAAAAGCATCATGTTCAATAAATGCCTTCTGCAATGGATGCAACTCTCCTTCTTCAGGAGTTACCCCCTCAATAGTTGTGATGCTTGACCCATCTTTCATGACAGCCAGAGTCAGACAACTATTGATTCGTTTGCCATCACAGAGTACTGTACAGGCTCCACACTGACCATGATCACATCCTTTCTTAGTACCTGTCAGATGAAGATACTCACGTAATGCATCCAGTAAACTTACCCAAGGCAGTATCTGTATCTCTTTCCGGGTTCCATTGATAGTAAGAGAAATAGTATGAGGACTTCCCATTTCTACCTGGTCTCCCTGCATTGATGTTGGTGAATACAGTATTGACATATTGTTTCTCATATCAGAATGAATAAAAAATAGTAAAACAATATGTGTGATAAATAGTATGCCTCAGATACAGGGGCTAACTCAATCCGAAGACAGAGGAAGAAGAGTCTGGAAAAACAAAACCAGTTTATGGGATACCTTTATAGCACATAATCCTGTAGAGGTGAAGAAGAACATAGACTGCTCTCATTTTTCTCAGCAAAATCGCACTCGTAATACAGAATTCTTCTTCCTCAAAAAAGCGTAAAATTCATTTATAAACATCTACAACACAAGCAATTTCACCTAGTAAACCGGGGCATTATTTTCACTTTTTTGCTTAGAAAAAACTATACCTTCCTAAAGAATTAACAATGACATTCAGACAATGCTATACTGTAGAACAAGTATAGCAATACATTGGCATTCAGGAACGTAAAGAATGCAGGATTGGTTAACTCTTTACAAAACATCTCTTTTGAATGTATACCATCTATCCACCTTCAACTACAATAACCTATGCATCCAATCGAACAGGAATTAGAAAACCGAATACTTATTCTGGATGGAGCGATGGGAACCATGATACAACCTTATGGTTTATCAGAAGCTGACTTCAGAAACGCTTCACTGGAACATCATGCTATAGAGCTCAAAGGGAACAACGATTTGCTTAACGTAACCCGTCCGGATGTTATCAAAGAAATTCATCTGCACTATCTACAGGCAGGTGCCGACATTCTATCGACTAACACTTTCGGAGCCAATGCGATTTCTCAGGAAGACTATAAAACTGCCGATCTGGTGTATGACATCAATTATCAGGGAGCCAAAATTGCCAGAGAGACGATTAAAACTTATCAGGAAAATAACAGATCCCGGCCTCTTTTTGTAGCAGGAGCAATGGGACCTACAACCAAACTTGCTTCGATGTCACCTGATGTCAACAATGCAGGGTTTCGTTCTGTTACTTTCGATCAGTTGGCAGCAGCTTATACGGAACAGGCCAAAGCCCTTATCGATGGCGGTGTAGATCTGTTTTTACTGGAGACTATAACAGATACATTGAATGCCAAGGCGGCGTTGTTTGCATTGATGCAACTCTTTGATGAGATTGGTCAAAAATACCCAATCATGGTATCAGGCACTATTGCTGATGCCAGTGGACGAATTTTGTCAGGTCAAACTATTGAAGCATTTATTATTTCTATTTCGCATGCACCTCTGTTGTCTGTTGGTTTAAACTGTGCTCTTGGTGCTAAAGAGTTACGACCTTATATACAGACACTGGACAAAGAAGCTCCTTTTTATGTAAGTACCCATCCTAATGCCGGACTTCCTAATCAGTTTGGAGGATATGATCAATCTGCAGAGGAATTTGCGTCGCTTGTTTATGAATTTGCGAAAAATGGCTGGCTTAACATCGTAGGTGGTTGTTGTGGTACTACTCCTCAGCATATAGAAGCACTAGCCAGCAAGATCAAAAATCTACCTCCCAGACAAAAGCCAGCTCGTCGCATGCAGAGAGAAGGTGTAACTTCTCATCCCAAACAAGGTGAATACAGTGGAACAAGTAAAAGTACGAATGCATTGTCACTACAGGAGCTTTTGCAAAAGGTTTCCGAGGCAGAGGATGAACAATCCTTTTTACAGGTCAAAGAAACATTTGAGCAGAATAAAAAGCAGTATCATCCAGAACAGGCAATGCTAATCAATGCACATATTTTTGGCCGCTATCAGTATTTACGTAGTGCCAATAAATTTGCCCGCTAATTTTATCCCTAATTCTAGTTTCCTCAGCACAGGTTAGATCCTGTGCTTTTTTGTTTATTCCCTTTAAGTCATACTACACTATTTTGAGTAATTCTTTCTAATTGTCTCTACTTACGCCCTCTTAAAAAACATGATTTTTATCATCGTTTTGTCCAGTAAAGATCACTCAAACATACACTGTTGCTCATCATTCTTGCCGTAGCCATCTAGTAGTTTTGAAGTGTTTCTCAGGTGATATAAAATCTAGTCTGATCACAGAGAAAAGCTTAACCAAAACAATTAAAGGATGTCTTCCCAGTTATCTTCTACTCAACAAAATCTGACCTGTTACCATTGTGGTGACAAGTGTCAGGACCATAGTCATCAGGTTGATGATAAAGTATTTTGCTGTAGTGGTTGTCAGACTGTCTATCAGATTCTGGAGGAAAATAAACTGGAGGCATTTTATACTATAGATAAAAAGGCAGGAATACGTACAGAAGCCATTGATAAAGGAAAGTTTGCCTATCTGGATATTCCTGAAATCAAATCCCGTCTGATCGACTTTACAGATGGCAATATCACTAAGGTTAGTTTCTTTATACCTACTATCCATTGCAGTTCATGTATCTGGCTATTAGAAAACCTGTACCGCATCAATGCGGCTATCACTTTTTCGAGAACAGACTTTCTGAAAAAACGTATCTCCATTACGTTTTTGGAACAAGAGACCTCCCTGAGGACCATAGTGGAACTGCTGACGAGTCTGGGCTACGAACCTCAGATCTCTCTGGATAACGTAGAGAATCCGGAAAGAAACAATAATGCCGGAATCCCAAAAACATTTACCTCACATAAATTACTGGTTGCCAAACTGGCAGTCGCTGGCTTTGCATTCGGTAATATCATGCTGATCAGTTTTCCGGAATACTTTGGCTTTGATACACATTCAGAGCATTCTTTTCGGTATCTGTTCAACTTTCTGAACATTTTACTTGCCCTACCTGTATTCTTCTTCAGCGGCTGGGGGTATCTGAAATCTGCCTACCAGAATCTGCGTCGTGGAATCTTGAACGTAGATACCCCACTAGCCCTGGGAATGATCGTGGTATTTACACGTAGTCTGGTAGATATCTTTATGGGATATGGTCCGGGCTATCTGGATACCTTATCAGGATTTGTGTTCTTTTCACTGATAGGCAAATGGTTTCAGCAAAGAACCTATGATACTTTACGGTATGACCGTGATTTCAAATCTTATTTTCCAGTAGCTGTTACTGTAAAAGATGGCGAAACCGAAAAACAGGTTCCGGTAAGTGAACTACAGGTAGGCAACCGGATCATTATCCGCAACCAGGAACTGGTTCCGGCAGACAGTCTACTTATCAGCCCAAAAGCTCATATAGACTACAGCTTCGTGACAGGCGAATCCATGCCAATGCCCAAACAAGCTGGTGAAACACTATATGCAGGTGGAAGACAAGTTGGAAATGCGATTGAGATGGAAGTAGTAAAGCCAGTATCTCAAAGCTATCTGACTCAGCTCTGGAATGACGAAGCGTTTGCTTCTTGTCGCACCTGTGTGTCAGATCCTGCAACTACTCCAGTAACTAGTAGTTCAGAATCTATTCAAAATCTATTTAACCGTTATTTTACTGTTGCCCTACTTCTTATTGCCACTGTTTCAAGTGGTTTCTGGATAGTACAACATGACTATAGCCGTGCACTGAATGCCTTCACGTCTGTATTGATAGTAGCATGTCCTTGTGCACTGGTATTAGGTTCTTCCTTTGCACTAGGTAACGCCATCCGTATTCTGGGCAAATATTCCTTTTTCGCCAAAAATACGCAGGCTATAGAAAACATTGCTCGTCTCGATGCCATTGTATTTGATAAGACCGGAACAATCACCGAAAGCAATACATCAGACGTAGAGTTTGTAGGATACGAACACCCTCTGACAGATACACAAAAGAAATATATTCTGGCACTGGTAAAAAATTCTGTACATCCCTTATCTCAACATTTGTACAAACACCTGTCACAATTTATAACCAGTGACTATACCACTGAACAGTTTCAGGAAATATCCGGAAAAGGACTTTCAGGTCTAGTGAATGGACATCAGGTATGGATAGGCTCTGCCGAATTTATGTATGAAAAACTGGGAGCAGAATCTGTAGCCTTTCATTTTCCTGATACACTGACAACACGAGTACTGGCAGGTATTGAAGGTGAATACCTGGGCTACTTCCAATTCCACAATCATTACCGTAAAGGATTGGATGCCATGAATCTGGAATTGTCTATGAACTACGATCTGCATCTGCTTTCAGGTGATAATGCAGGAGAAGCACCTAATCTGAAGTATTTCTTTAAAGATGAACAACACCTGCACTTTCATCAAAGTCCGGCAGATAAGCTAAACTTTATCAAAGCACTTCAATCTGAAAACAAACAGGTGATGATGCTTGGCGATGGTCTAAATGATGCAGGAGCTCTTCAGCAAAGCAATGTAGGTGTAGCAGTCAGTGACAATATAGCCTATTTCACACCAGCGTCTGATGTGATTCTGGATGCATCCAACTTATGGTTTCTACCAGGCTTCATCTATTTCTGCAAGCAAAGTGTAAAAGTTATCAAGGCCGCTCTGGTGCTGGCAGCGATCTATAATCTGGTCGGAATCTTCTTTGCAGTACAGGGAACATTATCCCCACTGATTGCAGCCATCCTGATGCCTGTCAGTTCTATTAATGTGATTCTCTTTACCACCTTTTCTGTACGATACTTTGGAAAGCGGTTAGAGAAAAACAGACACCAACTTAAGACATATACCTTTTCAGCGATATGAGTATCATATATATACTTCTGACAGTCAGCCTGATTATGGCGAGTGTGTTTCTGGGAATTTTTCTCTGGAATCTCCGTAACGGACAGTTTGACGACGACTATACACCTTCTGTCCGGATGTTGTTTGACGATGAAGATATATCTGCAAAACAAGATCGACAAACAAAAACATCAGGCTAACCACCGATCTATTTCCATACTTAAAATCAGTTAAATCTACCAATCAAACAATTACATACATGCAAATCGAACACTTTCATTATGACAACAAAATTGTCCGGAACTTCGGGATTGCCACGATGATCTTCGGGGTTGTTGGTATGCTCGTTGGTGTAACGGTTGCTTTTCAGTTAGTGTTTCCTCAGCTGAACTTTGGCATTCCGTATACATCTTTTGGACGTCTCCGTCCACTGCATACCAATGCCATTATCTTTGCTTTCGTGGGCAATGCCATATTTATGGGAATTTATCACTCCCTGCAACGTCTCTGCAAAGCACGGATGTTCAGCGATCTGCTAAGCCAGATTCACTTCTGGGGATGGCAGGCTATCATAGCAGCAGCAGCGATTACACTGCCACTAGGTATGACTAGCTCCAAAGAATATGCAGAGTTAGAGTGGCCAATTGACATTGCGATTACACTGATATGGGTTGTGTTTGGTGTCAATATGCTGGGCACCATTCTGAAACGTCGCGAACGTCACATCTATGTTGCTATCTGGTTTTACATAGCTACCTGGGTAACAGTTGCTCTTCTGCATATTGTTAACTCCTTCGAAATGCCTGTTAGCTTCTTCAAAAGTTATTCAGCCTATGCAGGTGTACAAGATGCACTGGTTCAGTGGTGGTATGGACACAATGCGGTTGCATTCTTCCTGACCACTCCATTCCTGGGCTTGATGTATTACTATCTGCCTAAGATGTCTAACCGTCCTGTATATTCCTATAAATTATCTATCCTGCACTTCTGGACACTGATCTTTATCTATATCTGGGCAGGACCTCACCACTTGTTGTATTCTTCTCTTCCTGATTGGGTACAATCACTAGGTGTTGTCTTCTCCATCATGTTGATCGCTCCATCATGGGGTGGTGGTATCAACGGTCTGCTAACACTACGTGGTGCATGGGATAAAGTACGTGAAGATATCCGGTTGAAATTTATGGTTGTTGCCATAACAGCCTATCTGATGGCAACATTTGAAGGACCTCTGTTGTCTCTGAAAAATGTCAATGCCATTGCACACTTTACTGACTGGATTGTAGCACACGTACACGTAGGTGGACTAGGCTGGAACGGATTTATGGTATTCGCAATATTGTATTACCTGGTTCCTAAAATGTGGCAGACTGAAGTATATTCTAAAAAGCTGATGAACTTTCACTTCTGGATTGGCACACTGGGTATTCTGTTCTATGCAATTCCGATGTACTGGGCTGGATTTACAGCAGGTCTGATGTGGAAAGACTTCAATCCGGATGGAACCCTGCAATATCCTAACTTCCTGGAAAGTGTAACCAAAATGATTCCTTTCTATGCGCTACGTGGTATTGGAGGTGTGATGTATCTGTCAGGAACATTAGTTATGATCTATAACCTTTGGATGACAGCTCGTCAGGGAACATTCTTAGCAAATGAAGCAGCCTCTGCCCCTGCATTGGAAACTAACACTACAGTAGCAGGTCATCATCACTGGCATAAAATATTCGAACGTAAGCCATTGCTTCTGACTGCAGTATCATTGGTTGTAGTTGCGATAGGTGGTATGATTCAGATTATCCCAATGCTTACAGTTGATGAAAACATCCCAACTATCGCCAGTGTAAAACCTTATACAGCACTGGAACTGGAAGGCCGTGATTTATATATCCGTGAAGGTTGTGTGTCTTGTCATACTCAGTTGGTACGTCCGTTCCGCAGTGAAACAGAACGCTATGGAGAATTTTCAAAATCCGGAGAATACATATATGATCATCCATTCTTGTGGGGCTCTAAGCGTACAGGTCCGGATTTGCAACGTGTAGGTAAGAAATATCCTGACAGCTGGCATTATCACCACATGCGTGATCCAGAATCCATGTCACCAGGCTCGATCATGCCAAAATATGAGTGGCTACTGGAAAACCCACTAAGCTTTAGTCTTACCAAAGACAAACTGGCAACCTTGCGCAAAGTAGGCGTGCCTTATACAGATGAAGAAATTGCCAATGCCGAAACAAGTATGAAAGAACAGGCAAAAGTTATTGTTGACAATCTTCAGAAACAAGGGGTGAAAGTAGATCCGGACAAAGAGATTGTAGCGATGATTGCCTACCTGCAACGTTTGGGTACAGATATTAAAAACAAAGAAGAGGTGACTTTAAAATAATAACAGCACCTTCTAAGTAATCTAAAATCTATCGTCTGTGCAAACAGGCAACTACACCCGAGTAGAACATTAACTATTCTCCCTTCGGGCTCCGGGAGAATATCTTCTACGATCATGTTTAAGCAATTCTTAGATAAAGTAGCTGGTGCGGATGTGTATTTAACCATCTCTCTACTCATATTCATTTTCTTCTTTATAGGAATGGCAATCTGGCTTGTGTTTGCCGACAAGAAATACATTGAGAAGATGAAGCATTTGCCAGTAGAATCAGAGGACTAGTTCAACGCTCAAACGATAAAAGACATACATATATGTTACGAAAAACATTCACTTCATTATTCTTTAGTAGTCTGACTATACTTCCTTCTATGGCTCAGACAGCATCAGCCCCTAAAGCTGGTGACGAGGAATTATTCCGGTACATTCTGGTTGTTATTTTCGGAGTTGTCATACTTATGCTTTTTCTGGTTGTATTGATTTTGTTTCAGCTAACACTGGTAGTTAGCAACAAAGTAACCAGAAAAGAAGAAATTCCAGCAGAAGAGAGAACTACCATCTGGCAGCGTATAGCAGGTCTAAAACCAATCTCAAAGGAAAAAGACCTTCTGTTGAAAGAAGATTTTGATGGGATATCTGAACTTGACAATCCCGTTCCAGGATGGTTCAATGCTTTCTTCTATGGTACTATATCCTTCGGTATACTTTATCTGCTTGTATTCCACGTTTGGCGTACCTCTGACCTCCAAGATGTAGAATATGACAAAGAAATGCAGATTGCAGAAGTAAAGAAAGAAGCCTATCTGAAAACAGTAGCCAGCAACATCGACGAAACCAGTGTAAAGCTATCTACCAATGAACAAGATCTGGCTAAAGGTAAGGATGTATTCATAGCTCAGTGTGCGGCCTGTCATGGCCAACAGGCACAGGGTATAGTAGGTCCTAACCTGACAGACGAATACTGGTTACATGGCGGAAAGATCAATGATGTCTTTAAAACCATCAAATATGGTGTACCTGCCAAAGGTATGATTGCCTGGGAAAAGCAACTCAATCCATTGCAGATGCAGCAGGTAGCTAGTTATATATTAAGCCTTCAGGGTAGCAATCCTCCCAATGCAAAAGAACCTCAAGGTGATAAAGTTGATACCAAACAATTATCCATGAATTAATCAACTTTCTCCACTCTCAGTTACATGAGAGTGGAGAAAGTTACTTCATCAATAAACTAACAACTGCTTGTGTGCAGTAAGACTATGAGTGCAATGGCAGATACAGGTAAAGAATACAATCCTACCTTTCGTGAGAAGCTGGATGTGTTGGATAAGAAGGGACATCGGGAGTGGCTATATCCAAAATCCGTAAACGGTAAATATTTCAAAGCACGTTTGATTGTGGGTTTAGTTCTGCTGGCTCTGCTATTCTCTGGTCCTTTTCTAAAAATTAACGGGCAACCTGTTTTACTTTTTAATGTACTTGATCGCAAGTTTATCATTTTTGGGGTTTCCTTCTTCCCTCAGGATTTTTACCTGTTTGCTCTGGGAATGCTTGCCTTCGTTGTATTTATTGCCTTGTTCACGGTTGTATTTGGCCGTGTATTCTGTGGGTGGGCATGCCCACAAACCATATTTATGGAAATAGTATTCCGGCAGATTGAGCAATGGATTGAAGGAGATGCCAACCAACGACGTAAATTGGATGCTGCACCGTGGACTACCCAGAAAATTGCTAAAAAGACATTCAAGCATATTTTATTTTTTGCAGTATCCTTTCTGATTGCCAATACCTTTCTAGGTTATCTGATAGGTATTGAAGAACTCGAAAAACTTATCATTGATACTCCTGCCAAACATCTGGGTACTTTTACCGCACTGATTATCTTCACAGGTGTTTTTTATACAGTCTTTGCGTTTATTCGTGAGATTGTCTGCATTGTTATTTGTCCGTATGGCCGTTTGCAAGGTGTAATGCTTGACAATAACTCCATTGTAGTGGCGTATGATTTTATTCGGGGAGAACCTCGTGGCAAAATGCGTAAGAATGAAGTACAAAGTCATGGAGACTGTATCGACTGCAAACTCTGTGTACATGTATGTCCTACAGGCATTGACATCCGCAATGGTACACAAATGGAGTGTATCAACTGTACAGCCTGTATAGATGCCTGTGATGAGGTAATGATAAAGATTAACCGTCCTACAGGTCTGATCCGTTATGACTCAATCAAAGGCATACAGGATAAGCTTCCATTTAAAGTTACCCCTCGTATCATTGGTTACTCACTGGTATTGGTATTTCTCCTGTCACTTGTGACCATTCTGTTTAGCATTCGTAAAGATGTAGATGTGACCATTCTTCGCACTCCAGGTATGTTATACCAACAAATAGATGAGAAGACCATTGGTAATCTCTATAATGTAGAATTTGTAAATAAGACATTCCAGGATATGTCGCTGGAACTAAAGGTAAAAAATAACCAAGGCAGAATACGCTGGATAGGCAATCAGCAATCTCAGGTATTGCATAAACAGGAAATTGCCAAAGCTGCTTTCTTTATCGAGATACCCAAGAATACGATTCAAACCAGTAGTACCAAACTTACCATTGAGGTCTATTCAAAGGGAAAATTGATTAGCGAACAAAAAACTTCATTTCTGGGACCTGTTGAATAAGCAAAATCATCTTTTATATTTCTGAGCAGAGTTAAATCTTAACTATCATGAACTGGGGAAAAGGAATTATTATCACTGTTGCATCCTTCATGGCTTTTATATTAGGCCTGAGCATCTATATGATGAGTCAGACACCTGAACTGGAAGAGAAAAACTATTACGAAAAGGATCTTGTTTATCAACAGATCATAACAGCCCGTCAGAATGCCATTGAATTGAATAAGCCAGTCAGCTTTTCTTACCAGAAGTCAAATGGACAGGTAGTCATAGCCTTTCCCATAGAAAATTCTTCTTTACAAGGCACCATTGTCTTTACCCGCCCTTCTGATGCTAGTCAGGATAGTAGGCTTCCTTTGCATCCTGACAATCACCAGCAAGTAATTCCAGTAACCCATCTTACCTCTGGCTTATGGCGTATCCATATTGACTGGACAATGGACGGAAAGACCTATCAGAGCCAAACCTGGGAATTTATCAAATAGGTAAGCAGGCTTAGTCATTCTTCCTACAAATCAAATTAACAAAGCCATGTATATTGCGTTTATAACCGGTCTGATCAGTAGTTTGCATTGTATGGGTATGTGTGGCCCCATCGCTTTGGCTTTGCCTGTAAGAAAGCCTCAAAATGCAATCTTATATAACCTTGGTAGAATCAGCACTTATACAATGCTGGGTGCAATCTTTGGCATATTTGGTAAAGGGCTCTATCTGGCAGGCATTCAACAATACATTTCTATAGTATTGGGAATACTGATTATTACCATCATTATCTTCCCAAAACTACATTTCTCTTTTACAGATAAGTTTACAAGTAAAGTCAGACAATGGTTCACCCCCTTCTTCAAACAAAAAAGTCCTTTCAGTATGTTTATGATTGGCGTGCTGAATGGTTTACTCCCCTGTGGCATGGTATATCTGGCTATTTTGGGAGCCATTGCCATGTCTGGCATTATAGAAGGAAGTCTTTATATGTTTCTTTTTGGTCTTGGCACACTGCCGTTGATGTTATTGGTTAGCTTATCGAAGACCATCATCAAACCACAGTTTCGTTTCCATATCAATAAGTTAATTCCAGTCTTTACACTCTGTATTGGAATCTTATTCATAGTACGTGGCTTAAACCTGGGTATTGCTTATATAAGTCCAAGAATAGAGAAACAGGAAAAAACCATGAGTTGTTGCCGACCATCCTCTACTTTATCTGAAAAATAAGATCTTATCTAGCTTCTAATTTCCTAAAAAGCAAAATACCTCCTTTATAAGGAGGTATTTTGTATTCAATCTATATACCTGGATTTTAGTCTTGCATCAGTTTCACAAAATCATCGAACAGATAACGTGAATCGTGTGGCCCTGGTGAAGATTCAGGGTGATATTGCACAGAGAAAGCAGGTTTATCTTTCCGGCGAATACCTTCAATTGTATTATCGTTCAGATTGATGTGTGTTACCTCTACATTAGCGATATCCCTTACAGTATCTCCTTTTACAGCAAAACCGTGATTCTGTGAGGTAATTTCACCTTTACCTGTAATCAGATTTTTTACAGGATGATTCAGACCACGATGTCCATGGTGCATTTTGTATGTCTCAATTCCACTTGCCAATGCCAGAATCTGATGTCCCAGACAAATACCAAACATAGGTTTTTCTGCGTTCAATACATCTTTCACTGTTTCAACAGCATATGGCATAGCAGAAGGATCGCCAGGGCCGTTAGAGATAAAGTAGCCATCAGGATTCCACCTTTGCATTTCTTCAAAAGAAGTTTTCGCAGGAAACACCTGACAATAGACTCCCCGATTAGCCAGATTCTGAACTATGCTGTTTTTTATTCCAAGATCCAGAACAGCCACTTTCAAAGGAGAATCTTGATTTCCAACATAGTAAGCTTCTTTTGTACTTACTTCTGAGGATAGTTCCAACCCATTCATATCTGGTATTTCAGCCAGCTTTTGACGCAGTACTTCTTCATCCAGAATATCAGAAGATATAATCGCATTCATTGCTCCCTGATTCCGGATATGGCGTACAATTTGTCTGGTATCGATACCGTAAATACCAACAATTCCTGCTTTTTCAAAATACGCCTGCAGAGATGCATCAGCAATGTTTCTGGAATGTATTGATGAAAACACATTACATACCATACCACTGATTTTCACAGAACTAGATTCCTGTTCTTCACTCAGTGTACCATAATTACCAATATGCGAGTTTGTATTTACAATGATTTGACCATAGTAAGACGGGTCGGTATAGATCTCCTGATAACCGGTCATTCCCGTATTAAAACACAGCTCGCCCCCCTTGGTTCCAATCTTGCCAAGAGCATAGCCCCTGTACAAAGTTCCATCTTGTAACAAAAGTAAGGCTTCAGTGCGGGTCGGATACTTCATGTCTGGAATTGTTTTTTAATATGAAAAGATACTATTTGATAAACAGATTATATTCTAAATAATTCACTTTATGCATAAAAAAAGGATTAGAACCTAAAGTTCTAATCCTTCCTTATATTGTGAATGGTATTATCATTCTTTCGTTTCAGTTACTTCAGTATCAGTACTTACTTCTGTGATTGCTGGTTTTTCAGTTTCTGCTGATGCATCAGAAGCCAATACTGTAGCTTCTTCAACTTTAGCTTTACCAGTAGAACCACGACGGCTACGACGAGTTTTTGTTTTAGCTTCAGTACGAGCGTTCAACAAGGTTTCATTGTAATCTACTAATTCAATCAAACACATATCAGCATTATCACCCAAGCGATTGCCTAACTTGATAATACGAGTATAACCACCTTCACGATTAGCGATTTTTTCAGCTACGTCGCCAAACAGAACTTTTACGGATTCTTTGTTTTGTAAGTATGAGAAAACAACACGACGTGAGTGAGTTGTATCATCTTTCGCCTTAGTCAGAAGAGGCTCAACGTATTTACGTAGTTCTTTAGCCTTTGCAACTGTTGTTTTAATACGCTTATGCAAAATTAAAGAAGAAGCCATGTTAGACAATAATGCCCGGCGGTGGCCTACTGTTCTACCTAAGTGATTATCTGTTTTTCCGTGTCTCATTTTATTTGAATCTTTAAGCGGTCAGGTTTTGACATTACTTTTAGTCAACTACTGCCGACAATCAATCGTATTATTAATCTTCGTCTAACTTATATTTTGAAACATCCATCCCAAATGACAGTCCTTTGTCAGAAACCAACTGCTCTAATTCAGTCAAGGATTTCTTACCAAAGTTTCTGAATTTCATCATTTCTGAGATATCCAGTTTTACAAGATCACCTAAGGTACGCACATCAGCAGATTTCAAACAGTTATAAGCACGTACGGAAAGATCCAGATCAGCCAAAGGAGTTTTCAGCAATTTACGCATATGCAGATATTCTTCATCTACAGTATTCTCTTCTTCAGGCTTCATTGTATCAAACGTCATAGTCTGATCAGAGAATAACATGAAGTGTTGAATCAGAATTTTTGCGGCGCCTTTCAATGCATCTTCAGGGTGAATAGAGCCATCAGTCTGAATATCGATCAGCAATCTCTCATAATCCGTTTTCTGCTCTACCCGTGTATTTTCAATACTATACTTAACATTTTTGATAGGTGTAAAGATAGCATCAACAGAGATAAATCCAATCGCCTGCTCATTCACTTTGTTCTCTTCCGCAGGAACATAACCTCTACCCTTCTCAATAACCAATTCTACTTCCATGTTAACTGATTCATCCATATTACAGATGACCAGTTCAGGATTCAGAATTTGGAAAGCAGATGTAAACTTACCAATATCCCCTGCAGTCAGTTGTTTGGCATTTTTAACATTTACAACAATTTTGTTGTCAACAACGTCAGAAACTTTTTTAAAGCGAACCATTTTCAGATTCAGAATGATCTCACTGACATCCTCCACAACACCTTCTATAGACGAAAACTCATGCAATACTCCAGGAATCTTAACTGCTGTAACGGCATATCCTTCCAAAGAAGATAATAAGATTCTGCGCAGGGCATTACCAATTGTTACGCCATATCCTTTTTCAAGTGGTTTGAATTCGAAAAGACCGTGAAAATCATCGGCTTTCTCCATCACCACCTTGTCAGGCATTTGAAAAGCTAATATCGACATATGTTGGAAATTTACTTTTTGTTAGAAAAACAACTCTACAGCAATAATCATGCAGATTATTTAGAATAGAGCTCGACGATGAGTTGTTCCTGGATATTTTCAGGGATCTGATCTCTTTCAGGATAACTAACAAATTTCCCTGCCATAATACCGCCATCCCATTCCAACCAATTATAGCGTTTAGCATTTCTCCCTGACAAACTGACAGTTATAGCTTCTAAAGATTTAGATTTTTCACGAACACCAACTACATCTCCCGGACGAAGAGAGTAAGATGGAATATTAACAACCTCACCGTTGATAGTGATGTGTTTGTGAACAACTAATTGGCGAGCAGCACGACGAGTAGGAGCAATACCTAAACGATAAACCGTATTATCTAATCTTGCTTCCAATAAGCGCAACAAATTCTCACCGGTAATGCCTTGTAAACGAGCTGCTTTTTGAAATGTATTTGAGAATTGTCTCTCTAATACACCATATGTATATTTAGCTTTCTGCTTTTCCTGTAATTGCACTGCGTATTCAGACTGTTTACGCTTGCGTCCGCGGCCATGCTGACCAGGACCATAATTCTTTTTTGCTAAAGCTTTGTTTCCGCCCAAAATAGGTTCGCCGAACTTACGCGATATTTTAGCTTTAGGACCAGTGTATCTTGCCATTTTTCAGTAAAGATTCTATTCTGAAGTAGTGATTATAAAACACTAAATACCGAACTTCACAGCCCGATATTTAGATGGTATAGTATTCTTAAACTCTTCTGCGTTTAGGAGGACGACAACCATTATGAGGGAGAGGAGTTACATCTTTAATAGATGTTACTTCAATACCGGCATTCTGGATAGTACGGATTGCAGACTCACGACCAGCTCCAGGTCCTTTCACAAAAACCTCAGCTTTACGCATTCCTAGCTCAAATGCAGTTTGAGCACAGTTAGATGCCGCCATTTGCGCAGCATAAGGCGTATTTTTCTTAGATCCTTTAAAGCCCATCTTTCCTGCAGATGCCCAGGAAATAACCTGACCACTCGCGTTCGTAATAGATACGATGATATTGTTAAAAGAAGCCTTTATATGTACTTGCCCAACAGGATCTACGACAACAACTCGTTTCTTGGCTTTGTCTTTTCTTTTAGTAGCTTGCGCCATCTTTTTATAGATTGTTTGTTACCTGTACAAATAAAATGATTGTACGATAATATATGAAATCAATTATTTAGTTGCTTTCTTTTTATTCGCAACAGTCTTGCGTTTACCTTTGCGAGTACGTGCGTTATTTTTGGTACTTTGACCACGCACAGGTAGCCCTTTCCGATGACGCAATCCACGATAACAACCTATATCCATCAAACGCTTAATGCTCAATTGGACTTCAGACTTCAATGCGCCCTCAACCTTAAACTCAGTTCCGATAACGTTACGAATAGCATTCGCCTCATCATCAGACCACTGACTAACTTTTTTATCAAAGCTAACTCCAGCTTTAGTTAATATTTGCTGAGCAGACCGACGGCCAATACCAAAAATGTACGTCAGCGAAATCTCTCCGCGTTTTTTATCTGGAATATCAACTCCTGCAATACGTGCCATAGTAAATTAACCTTGTCTTTGTTTAAATTTAGGATTCTTCTTATTAATTACATAAAGCTTACCCTTGCGACGGATAATTTTACAATCAGCACTACGTTTCTTAATGGAAGCTTTTACTTTCATTTTATTCTATATTTTATTGATTGCTAAATTACTTACTTATAACGGTAAACGATTCTACCTTTTGTTAAATCATAAGGAGACATTTCTATCTTAACTTTATCCCCTGGTAAAATCTTAATATAATTCATCCGCATTTTTCCGGATATATGTGCAATCAGTTGGTGACCATTCTGAAGCTCAACTCTAAACATCGCGTTAGAGAGTGCTTCGACTATAGTACCATCCTGTTCAATTGATGACTGTTTTGCCATGCTTATGTTTTAAAACCTCTTCTATAAACTCAAACGTTGTCAAGATATCTGCTTTACCATTATTCACAGCTACAGTATGCTCAAAGTGAGCAGAAGGCTTTCTATCTGCGGTACGAATCGTCCAATTATCTCTTTCCTGCACTACGTTTCTTGTTCCCAGATTAATCATTGGTTCAATCGCAAATACCATTCCCTCCTGTAACTTTACCCCTTGCCCCTTCTTTCCATAATTTGGAACTTCAGGCTCTTCATGCAAATATTTACCTACTCCATGCCCTACTAACTCTCGTACTATTGAATAACCACTTTTGGAAACATGTTGCTGTATGGCAAAACCGATATCACCAACCCTTGATCCTACTTCTACAGCTTCAATACCTAAGTAAAGTGATTCTTTTGTAACCTGTAATAATTCTAAAATTTTCGGATCGACTTCGCCCACAGGATAAGTATAAGCACTATCACTATGAAACTCATTCAAAAAAACTCCACAGTCAACCGAAACAATATCACCATCCTTCAATTCATAACTATTTGGAATTCCATGCACAACTTTTTCATTAACAGAAACACACAATCCCGCAGGAAATCCATTATAATTCTTAAACGAAGGCCAGGCTCCGTGATCCTGTATGTATTCTTCAGCTATTTTGTTCAAAAACTCTGTTGAAACACCAGGATTTATATATTTAGCTACTTCAGCATGCGTTTTCCCTAAGAGAACTCCACTCTGCCGAACTAGTTCAATTTCTTCTTTAGTCTTTAGAAAAAAGGCTTTCTTTTTCAATTTCTACAACATTAAACGGTAGCAACGCTTTCCGAACGACCTTTTACTCTACCAGATTTCATTAAACCTTCATAATGTCTCATCAACAAGTAACTTTCAATTTGTTGAAGAGTATCCAGGATTACCCCTACCATAATCAGTAAAGACGTTCCTCCATAAAATCTGGACAATTCAGAGGTAATACCAAACAGACTGGCAATTGCAGGTAGGATAGCTAAGAGAGCTAAAAATACCGCACCTGGCAATGTAATACGAGATAAAATGGTATCAATGTATTCAGAAGTCTGCAGACCAGGTTTTACACTAGGAATAAAGCCTCCATTACGTTTCATTTCTTCTGCGATCTGTGTAGGATTTACAGTGATTGCAGTATAGAAGAAACTAAACAGAATGATCAAAAGAGCAAATAATATATTATAAGCAGGATGGGTAAAATCAGCGAAAGCTTGAGCTACCGAACCCGCCGTTTCATTCTTATCTGTTAAATATGGAACAAGAAGACCAGGCAAAAACATCAATGATTGAGCAAAGATAATTGGCATTACACCAGCAGCATTTAATTTCAAGGGTAAATACTGTCTTTGTCCACCATAAACCCTATTACCGACAACCTGTTTTGCATATTGTATAGGGATTCTACGAGTTGCCTGTAGTATAAGAACTACCCCCATAACAATAAAGAAAAGAGCAATTATTTCAATGATAAAAATTAAAATCCCAGAAGTACCTCTATTCCAAAATTCTCCAATTAAAGCACTAGGTAAGCGAGATATAATACCGATCATAATCAGCATTGAAGTTCCGTTACCAATACCTTTCTCTGTTATCCTCTCACCTAACCACATACAAAACATTGTTCCAGTGGTTAGAATTATCATTGCTGTTATAGTAAACCCAGTTCTACCAACTCCAGGAAGAATTGCATCATCTGCAATTGTTCCAATTAGATAGGTATAAGACTGTGGTAATGTAACAAAGATTGTAAGTATTCTTGTAATATTATTGATTCTTTGTCTGCCAGACTCACCTTCTTTTTGCATTTTCTGGAAGTAAGGAACTGCCACTGTTAACAACTGTACGATAATCGAAGCAGTTATATAGGGCATGATTCCCAAACCAAAAATGGAGGCGTTACTAAAAGCTCCACCCAAAAAAGTATCTAACAATCCAAGAATACCTTTACCTGTCCCACTCTCTAAACGAGTAGGGTCAATTCCTGGCAATACTATATAAGACCCCAATCGAAAAATCAGCAAAAACCATAACGTATTTAAAATACGTGTTCTTAGATCTTCGATTGAAAAGATATTCTTAATCGTTTCGATAATTTTTTTCATATACTATAGAACAGTAGCCTTACCACCAACTTTTTCAATTGCAGCAACAGCAGAAGAAGAAAATGCATGAACTTTAATCTCAGCAGCAGTTTTTACTTCTCCTCTACCTAGCACTTTGACCAAGTCTTTACCGGAAATTAAACCATGTTGCTTTAGAAACTCAATATCAATAACAGAAACTTTATGTGTTTCCAATAGTTGTTGAATAGTATCTAAATTTATTGGTTTATATTCAACTCTGTTAATAGACTTAAATCCAAATTTTGGAATGCGACGTTGTAAAGGCATTTGACCACCTTCAAAGCCCCGCTTAGTACTATTACCAGAACGAGATCCAGCACCTTTATGACCTCTTGTTGAAGTCCCGCCCATACCAGAGCCAGTACCACGACCTATTCTTTTCTTACTTTTTACTGAATTCTCAGCAGGCTTAAGCGTATGCAATTTCATATAAACTACAATTCTTTTATTGTAACCAAATGACTAATTTTTTTGATCATACCTGCAATTTGAGGAGTATATTCTACCTCAATAGTACGATTAATTTTCCCTAAACCCAGTGCTTTAACTGTTAGTTGCTGATCCTGTGGTCTTTTGATAGCACTCTTGATTTGGGTAACTTGAACCTTTGCCATATTTCAATTAACCATTAAATACTTTAGAAAGAGATACTCTACGTTGTACTGCAACTTGATGAGGAGCACGCATTCTCAACAAGGCATCAAAGGTTGCTTTCACAACATTGTGTGGATTGGAAGAACCTTTTGACTTAGCCAAAACGTCTTTGATACCAGCACTTTCCAACACTGCACGCATCGCACCACCTGCAATTACACCTGTTCCGGCAGCAGCTGGCTTAAGGTAAACATACCCCCCACTATATTTACCATGCATTTCATGAGGCACAGTAGACTTCAGGATAGGAACTTTAATTAGATTTTTCTTTGCATCTTCTACTCCTTTTGTGATAGCATCTGTAACTTCGTTAGCTTTACCTAAGCCATACCCAACGATACCATGTCCATCACCAACAACCACGATAGCAGAAAAACTAAACCGACGACCACCTTTCACCACCTTAGCAACCCGTTTGATAGCAACGACCCGCTCCTTCAACTCTTGTTCGCCCGCTCTGACAATAGGTTTATTAATTTGTGCCATATAAATTTCTTATTTTAGAATTTAAGTCCTCCTTCGCGAGCTCCTTCAGCTAAAGCTTTCACTTTGCCGTGATACAAATATCCACCTCTATCAAACACCACTGCTGATATACCACTTGACAATGCTATCTCAGCAACTTTTTTTCCAACTTCTTTTGCTGTAGTTATATTTGCGCTCTTTCCTTTTGCCAATTCAGTTGAAGATGCACTTGCTAATGTTTTTCCAGTAGCATCATCAATCAATTGTGCATATATAGTAGTATTTGAACGAAATACTGAAAGACGAGGTTTTTCAGGAGATCCCACCACTTTAGAACGTATATTTCTTCTAATACGTAATCTGCGAAGCTCTTTTTGTGTAGCCATATTATTTATTTCTTAGCTGCTGTCTTACCAGCTTTTCTTCTAATCGCTTGACCTAAATTTCTAATACCTTTGCCTTTGTAAGGTTCTACTTTACGCAGAGACTTGATCTTTGCAGCCATTTGTCCAACCAACTCCTTATCAATCCCTTCTAATGTTACCACAGGATTTTTACCTTTTTCAGTAACCGCAGAAGCTACAACTTCTTTTGGCAAAGCTAAATAAAGACCGTGAGAATACCCTAAGCTCAACTCAAGAACGTTATTATTAACAGTAGCTTTATAACCAACACCGACAATCTCCAACTGTTGCTTAAATCCAGCACTAACACCAATAATCATATTATTTATCAGCGCTCTATATAAGCCATGCAATGCTTTATGACGTTTTTGATCAGTAGGTCTCTCAACCAAGATCTGACTACCTTCTTGCTTCACAGCAATATCAGCGTCTATTTTGCGAGAAAGCTCGCCTTTAGGCCCTTTAACAAGGACTACGTTTCCAGATCCAACAGAAACTGTAACATTACCTGGCAGGTCGATGGGCTTCTTACCTATTCTTGACATGACACACTATTAATATACGTAACACAAAATTTCACCACCAACATTCAGCGAACGCGCCTCTTTGTCGGTCATCACTCCCTTTGGAGTAGAAATAATAGCAATCCCTAAGCCACTCAAAACACGAGGCATATCTTCCACGCCAGTATACTTCCGAAGGCCAGGCTTACTAACTCTCTGCAAACTAACTATTGCAGGCTCTTTGCTAACTGGATCATACTTCAAAGCAACCTTAATTACACCCTGCACAGAACTATCTTCAAATTTATAGTTCTGAATATATCCCTTCTCAAATAATACTTTAGTAATTTCTTTCTTAATATTTGATGCAGGAATTTCAACTATCCGGTGCCGTGCCTTGATAGCGTTTCTCAATCGAGTTAGATAATCTGATATAGGATCTGTCATTTTTGACACGTTTTTTTTGCAAAAATCCCGCCTTCAAAACGGGAGTGCAAAGCTACAAAAACAAAATTTAAAAACAAAAGAAATATTAGATTTTACCAACTTGCTTTTGTCAAACCGGGAATTTTCCCATCGGATGCCATTTGACGGAATACGTTACGGCAAATTCCGAATTTACGCATATAACCTCTTGGTCTTCCTGTTAACTTACAACGATTACGTAAACGTACAGGAGATGCATTTCTTGGAAGTTTATCTAATGCTTCGTAATCACCAGCGGCTTTTAAAGCTTCACGCTTAGCGGCATACTTAGCAACTAATTTTCCTCTTTTTAACTCGCGGGCTTTAATTGATTCTTTTGCCATCTTTTTAACGTTATATTGTTATCTTTTCTGATTCGCAAAAGGCATTCCTAATGCTTTTAATAACTCCAGGCACTCTTCGTCAGTTTCAGCTGTAGTTACAAATGTAATATCCATACCGGAGATTTTAGTAATCTTATCAATACTAATTTCCGGGAAGATAATTTGTTCTTTCACACCTAACGTATAGTTACCACGGCCATCGAACCCTTTGTCACTTATGCCACGAAAATCTCTAACGCGAGGAAGAGCTACACTGATCAAGCGATCCATGAATTCAAACATACGCTCACCACGCAATGTAACTTTAGCTCCAATAGGCATATTTTCTCTTAACTTAAAATTAGAGATCGCTTTTTTGGAATATGTAGCAACTGCCTTCTGTCCCGAAATAATTGTTAACTCTTCAACACCTACGTCAATCAGTTTTTTATCCGCAACAGCTGCACCGATTCCTTTATTAATTACAATCTTAGTAATTTTAGGAACCTGCATAACAGACTTATACTTAAATTTCTCCATTAGAAGAGAAACTACGTCATTTAAGTATTTATCTTTAACCCTAGGGTTGTTAGTATTATTTTTCTGAGAATTGATATTAGCCATTTTTGCAGACTTAATAATATAAATGCTTATCTATAGAATAGGATATATTAAAACTCCGCTTTAATAAGAGTTCCTGTCTTTTTGGCATATCTCTGCTTCTTACCTTTCTCGTCAAGTTTACGAGAAATACGGCTAGCCTTGCCAGTTGAAGGATCAACTACCATCAGGTTACTTACATGGATAGGAGCTTCCTTCTCAATAAATCCACCTTGAGGGTTTTCTGCAGAAGGCTTAACACTTCTTTTAACCAGATTTAAACCTTCAATAACTGCTTTTTGCTTTTCTCTGTCTACTGAAGTAATCTTCCCAGTCTTACCCTTCTCATCTCCAGAAATTACAATTACAGTATCTCCTTTGCGAACATGCAGTTTTACTGTTGTTTTAGCTTTTGCTTTCATTTTATTATAAATGTATCAGAGTCAACTATAAAACTTCTGGTGCTAAGGAAACAATCTTCATAAATTGCTTCTCTCTTAATTCGCGAGCGACAGGTCCAAAAATACGGGTTCCACGTGGTTCATCGTTGTTGTTTAACAAAACAGCCGCATTATCTTCAAATCGAATGTAAGAACCATCTTTGCGACGAACCTCTTTCTTTGTCCGAACAACAACAGCTTTGGATATAGCGCCTTTCTTCAAGTTGCTTGAAGATAAAGCTGTTTTAACAGTCACGACTATTTTATCGCCAACTGAAGCATATCTTTTACCTGTACCGCCCAAAACTCGGATTACCAGTACTTCTTTAGCACCACTGTTATCGGCTACTGTAAGCCGAGATTCTTGTTGTACCATGTTATTTTGCTTTTTCGATAATTTCTATAAGTCTCCAACGCTTATTTCTACTTAATGGACGTGTTTCCATTATTTTAACCGTATCACCAATGCCACATTCATTCTTTTCATCATGAGCCATTAGTGTGGTAGTCTTCTTCATGAACTTACCATACTTAGGGTGTTTCACCTTACGCTCAATTGCTACGGTAATGGACTTATCCATCTTATCACTTACGACACGCCCGATTCTTTCTTTTCTGGCATTTCTTTGTAATTGCTGTTGCTCCATCTTTTCTTGGTTATTTAGAGTTTGCAATTTGTCTTGCTCTTAATTCTGTATTCAGCTGAGCAATCAGTCTGCGTGAAGCGCGTATCCGCGCTGGATTTTCAATAGGAGTAATTGCGTGTGCAAACTTTAATTTTTGCAGCGTTGCAGCTTCAGAGCCAATACGGCTTTGCAATTCTTCTATACTTAATGATTTGATATCCTGATTTTTCATTGTCCTTCAACGTAATCTCTACGTACAATAAATTTAGTTTTAATAGGCAACTTTTGCGCAGCTAATCTCAATGCCTCTTGTCCTATTTCACGGCTAACACCAGTTATCTCAAAAAGGATAGTACCGGGCTTAACAACCGCTACCCAATATTCTGGGGCACCTTTACCTTTACCCATCCGAACTTCAGCAGGTTTTTTGGTAATAGGTTTATCTGGGAATATGCGAATCCAAACCTGACCTTCCCGTTTCATTGTACGGGACATAGAGATACGGGCTGCTTCAATCTGACGAGCTGTAATCCAACCTGGTTCCAAAGATTTCACGGCAAATGATCCAAAAGAAATCTCATGACCACGAGTAGCAAGACCACGAACTCGGCCTTTCTGCATTTTTCTAAACTTGGTTCTTTTCGGCTGTAACATTTTCTTTCTATTTATTAGGATTCAGTAAACTAACCGAATGTTTATCTACCAGAATTATTATTTTTCTTTTTCTTCTTACGTCTGTTAGCGTCTCTGTCACCACCTCTGTCGCGACGATCTCCGCGTTCAGAAGAATCTCCACGACGATTTCCACGCTCCCCACCAGATGCATTACCAGATGCAGCAGCAGCACTGCCATATGTAGCATTAGGAGACAAATCACGCTTTCCGAAAACTTCGCCTTTGAAAACCCATACCTTAATACCAATTTTTCCGTATACAGTCAAAGCTTCAGAAATTGCATAATCGATATCAGCACGTAATGTATGCAAAGGAACACGACCTTCTTTATATTCTTCTGTACGTGCCATCTCTGCGCCAGCCAAGCGACCAGACAAACGAACTTTAATACCTTGAGCACCTACTCTCATAGCCAATGCAATAGCTTGTTTCATTGCGCGACGATAAGAGATACGAGCTTCTAACTGCTGAGCTATTGATTCGCCTACCAGCTTAGCATCTAATTCAGGTCTTTTTATTTCAAAAATATTGATCTGAACATCTTTACCAGTAAGTTTTTTCAACTCTTCTTTTACTCTTTCAACCTCAATACCATTCTTCCCAATAACAACACCTGGACGAGCAGTATTAATAGTTAATGTGATACGCTTCAATGTACGTTCAATAACCACTCTTGCAATACCTCCCTTAGGAAAACGAGCCAATACATATTTGCGTATTTTCTCATCTTCTACTAATTTCTCAGCAAAGTTTTTTCCACCGTACCAATTAGAATCCCATCCTTTAACGATGCCTAGGCGAAAGCCTGTTGGATTAACTTTTTGTCCCATGCGTGTTATTATTCAGTTTCTTGTATTTTAGTTTCGTTAAGAGCTGCAGGATTCGTTTTAGAATCTAACACAAGTGTAATGTGATTAGACCGTTTACGAACACGATATCCCCGACCTTGAGGAGCAGGACGTAAGCGTTTAAGAACGCGTCCACCATCTACAAATATCGTTTTGATATACAAATCTGCATCTTCTATTCTTTCTCCTTCATGAGATTGCTCCCAGTTAGCAATAGCAGACAGAAGTAACTGCTCAATGCGCTTCGATCCAGATTTGGAATCAAAGCGAAGAATATTCAGTGCATCATTAACCCGTCTTCCTCTTACCATGTCTGCCACAAGTCTCATCTTACGAGGAGAGGTAGGTACATTTTTAAGTTTAGCTATCGCTTCCATTATTATTTTTTACCTTTATCTTTATTACCTGCGTGACCTCTGAAATTGCGAGTAGGTGCAAATTCACCTAACTTGTGACCAACCATATTTTCAGTCACGTATACTGGAATAAACTTATTCCCATTATGTACAGCAAAAGTATGACCTACAAAATCCGGAGAAATTGTTGAACGACGTGCCCAAGTTTTAATAACAGCTTTCTTGCCAGACTTAGTCATGCCTTCAATTTTGGCTAACACCCGGAAATCAATATATGGCCCTTTTTTTATCGAACGTCCCATCTATGTAAAATGGATTATAATATGTATCAGATTTTAACCTTTTTTTCTTTTACTTCCGACGACTAACAATCAAGTCATTAGAATATTTCTTTGGTCTACGAGTCTTCTTACCTTTAGTATATAGACCTTTGCGAGAGCGAGGGTGTCCACCAGATGCACGACCTTCACCACCACCCATTGGGTGATCAACAGGGTTCATAGCAACACCACGTACACGAGGACGACGTCCTAACCAACGCTTACGACCAGCTTTTCCATAACTTACGTTCATATGATCTGCATTAGATACAGAACCTACAGTAGCAATACATGTAGCAAGAACTAGACGCATCTCACCAGAAGGTAATTTTAGGGTAGCATATTTCCCTTCACGAGCAACCAACTGAGCATATGTACCGGCACTTCTAGCCATAGAACCACCTTTACCAGGCTGAAGCTCAATGTTATGAACGATAGTACCAAGAGGAATAGAAGAAAGAGGAAGTGCATTACCTACTTCAGGTGCAACACTTTTACCTGAAACGATGGTCTGTCCTACAACGATACCAGCAGGCGCCAGTATATATCTTTTTTCACCATCTGCATAATTTACTAATGCAATACGGGCAGAACGGTTTGGATCGTATTCAACAGTCTCAACTGTAGCAGTAATATCAAACTTATCACGTTTAAAATCGATAATCCGATATTTACGCTTATGTCCACCACCGATATATCGCATTGCACGGTGTCCGTTATCATTACGACCACCTGTCCTTTTCAGGGTTTCAGTCAAAGACTTCTCAGGCTTGTCAGTAGTGATCTCCTCAAAAGAAGGAGCCATTCTGAACCTTTGTCCTGGAGTAATTGGTTTTAATTTCTTAACAGCCATTTTACTTATTTACTTTTAAACACGGATTATCGTGCCGTGCCACATAAGTTAATTATTAAATATCTCCGTAGAAGTCAATCACTTCTCCTGCAGCCAACGTTACGATTGCTTTCTTATAAGAAACTGTACGACCAGCAAGAACTTTAGATTGAGTAAAGCGAGTCTTTTCTTTACCAGCATAACGAATAGTTCTTACACCATTAACGTTAACGCCATAAGCACGCTCAATTGCTTTTTTAATCTCTATCTTATTAGCCTTTTTATCAACAACAAAGGTATAAATACCTTTTTCAGTCAAGGCATTCGCCTTTTCAGTAATCAGAGGTCTTTTAATGATACTCATTTTTTGAGCTATTTAAGAAGTTCTTCAATTTTCACTAATGAACCTTCGCTTATCAATAAAAGATCCGCATTCATCAGTTCGTATGTATTAAGTTGATTTGCCAGAATAACTTTAGCTTTTGGCAAATTGCGACTAGACAAAACAACATTTTTGTTTACTTCAGGAAGAACTAATAATGTTTTTTTATCCAGAGCAGACAAACTTTCCAGAATCTTAATGTATTCTTTTGTCTTTGGCTGATTTAACGTAAAATCTTCAACAACTGTAATTCCAGAATTAACAGCTTTGTAGCTTAACGCCGACTTTCTAGCCAACTCCTTAACTTTCTTATTCAACTTAAAGCTGTAATCGCGAGGAACTGGCCCGAAAACACGACCACCATGACGATAAAGAGGGTTCTTAATACTTCCTTTACGAGAACCACCTGTACCCTTTTGTTTATGAAGTTTACGGGTAGAGCCATGAACTTCATTTCTTTGTTTTGCCTTATGAGTCCCTTGACGCTGATTAGCAAGATATTGCTTTACGTCCAGGTAGATCGCATGATCATTTGGAGTTATGCCGAAGATCTCATCAACCAAGGCAATCTTTCTACCTGTCTCTTTACCCGAAATATTATATATTGATACTTCCATTGTTACTTACCTTTTTAGTACACACTTGATGTATGTATTAGATGATTTCTCTGTGATTATCAATGATGACAATAGAATTTTTAGCTCCAGGAACAGAACCACTGATCAAAACCAGATTTTTCTCTGGAATAACTCTCAAAACACGAAGGTTCTGAACAGTTACACGATTACCACCTGTCCGACCGGCCATACGCAATCCTTTAAATACCCGAGCAGGGAAAGAACATGCACCGATAGAACCTGGATGGCGTTGACGATTATGCTGACCATGCGTACCTGCACCCACACCACTAAACCCATGCCTCTTTACAACACCCTGAAAACCTTTACCTTTAGAAGTGCCAACCACATCAACGAATTCACCTGCTTCACATACATCTCCAACCTGAATAGTATCGCCTAAAGAAACTTTTACTACAAAGTCTTTAAACTCAACAAGCTTGCGCTTAGGAGTTGTGTTAGCCTTTTTAAAATGGCCTAACAATGGCTTCGCAGTATTTTTCTCTTTCTTTTCTCCGAAAGCCAACTGTACTGCTTCGTACCCATCAACTTCAATCGACTTTACCTGTGTAACTACACAAGGCCCTGCTTCAATTACTGTACACGCAACACTTTCACCCTCAGGTGTAAAGATGCTGGTCATTCCAATTTTTTTTCCTAAGATACCTGACATGATTGCTTAAAAACTTACGTGAATGTTTTAAAGCTTATGACTTGATTTTGACAACCAGCGGTCAGCTTTTGTAAAACGGACTGCAAAGGTAGAGGTTTATATTAAGAAAGCAAGCAATACATCAAAAAAAATAAAGCACTAGGCACTTTTTTTTCACTTTTACCGTTTTCTACCCCCTATCCTGGTTATCTATTGAAGAATAAACTTTAATATATCAAATAAAAAACCTGCTTCTGTTAGTAACAGAGGCAGGTTCTGCTTCTGACAAATAAGCTCGTCACACTTTAATTTCTACATCAACCCCACTAGGTAATTCAAGTTTCATTAATGCGTCAACTGTTTTTGCACTCGAAGAATGAATATCAATCAAACGCTTATATGTGCAAAGTTGAAATTGTTCACGCGATTTTTTGTTAACATGTGGTGAACGCAATACTGTAAACTTTTCTTTTTCAGTAGGCAACGGAATAGGACCGCTCACTACTGCTCCTGTAGACTTTACAGCTTTAACGATTCTTTCACATGACTTGTCTACCAAGCTATGATCGAATGATTTTAATTTAATCCGAATTTTCTGAGTCATTTTATTATTTGTTCAGGCGCTGATACACGTTTGACCAGCAGGTTTTGACTTTGAAAAGAAACTTATATACATAAAATAGACTACAAATTATTATTTCAAACAATCTGTAGTCTATCCAATTTTACTTTATACTTTAGCTCCTTTAAGCTTTGCAATAACTGTTTCAGCCATGTTAGGAGGAAGAATCTCATAATGAGAGAATGTCAATGTAGCAGAAGCACGTCCAGAAGAAATAGTACGCAGATCAGTTACATAACCGAATAGTTCAGACAACGGAACGTCAGCTTTTACAATCTGAGCACCACCTTTACTATCCATACCTTTCATTAAACCACGACGACGGTTCAAGTCACCTGTTACAGGACCTGTAAACTCGTCAGGAGTAGTAACTTCTACACTCATGATTGGTTCAAGTAATTTAGGACCAGCTTGTTTAGCAGCTTCGCGGAAACCATCACGTGCAGCGATCTCGAAAGACAGTGAGTCGGAGTCAACTGCGTGGAAAGAACCGTGGAACAAGCGTACTTTCATGCTATCAACAGGATATCCTGCCATTGGTCCGTTTTTCATGGCTTCAGCAAAACCTTTCTGAACCGCAGGAATGAATTCGCGAGGAATAGCCCCACCTACAATACCGTTTACAAATTGGAAGCTTTCAGTTGGGTTTGCAGCTTTAAATTCTTCGTCTATTGGTCCGATTTCAAATACGATATCCGCAAATTTACCACGACCACCTGTTTGTTTCTTAAATACCTCACGGTGTTCGATAGTTTTGGTGATAGTCTCTTTATAAGCAACCTGAGGAGCCCCCTGATTGATTTCAACGTTGAATTCACGTCTCATCCGGTCAATGATGATTTCCAGGTGCAACTCACCCATACCTTTCAATACAGTCTGTCCAGTTTCCTGATCAGTTTCTACACGAAGAGTTGGATCTTCTTCTACCAGTTTAGTGATAGCGTTGCTTAATTTATCAACATCGGCTTGTTTCTTAGGCTCAATAGCATACCCAATCACAGGCTCTGGGAAGCTCATAGACTCCAGAATGATAGGCTTGCTTTCATCTACCAGTGTATCACCAGTTTTGATATCTTTGAAACCAACACCTGCTGCGATATCACCTGCTTCTACTTTGTCGATTGGATTCTGCTTGTTAGCATGCATCTGCATCAGACGAGAGATACGCTCTTTCTTACCAGTACGCATGTTCAATACATAAGAACCAGCATCCAGATATCCCGAGTATACACGGAAGAATGCAAGACGACCTACATATGGATCTGTTGCAATTTTGAAGGCCAATGCTGCAAATGGACCATTTACATCTGGCTTTCTTTCTTCTTCCTGTCCTGAATCAGGATTTTCACCCATAATTGCAGGCATATCCAGTGGAGAAGGCAGATAGGCAATAACTGCATCCAGCATAGTCTGTACACCTTTATTTTTGAAGGCAGAACCACACAATACAGGAGTGATTGTCATATCGATAGTAGCTTTACGAATAGCTACCATCATTTCTTCACGTGTGATAGAGTTAGGATCATCAAAGAACTTCTCCATCAGATGATCATCGTATTCAGCTACTGATTCAACCAGATATTGTCTCCACTCATCAGCAGTTTCAATCAGGTCTTCAGGAATATCAATGATTTTATATGTTTTACCTTTATCTGCTTCATTCCAGATGATACCTTTCATGATCAACAGGTCAACAACACCTTTAAATTGATCTTCAGCACCAATCGGAACTTGTAACGGAACAGGTTTAGCATTTAGTTTTTCTTTGATTTCTTTTACACAGTTAAAGAAATCTGCACCAGCACGGTCCATTTTGTTTACGAAACAAAGACGTGGTACATGGTACTTGTTAGCCTGACGCCATACGGTTTCAGACTGAGGTTCTACACCTGATACAGCATCAAACAAAGCAACTGCACCATCCAACACACGTAAAGAACGCTCTACTTCCACAGTAAAGTCTACGTGTCCAGGAGTATCAATCAGGTTAATCTCATATGTTTTTGTTACACCATCAAGAACCTCGCCCTGCTCTGTTGGATAGTTCCATTGCGCGTGAGTAGCAGCAGAAGTAATGGTGATACCACGTTCCTGTTCCTGCACCATCCAGTCCATAGTTGCAGCGCCTTCGTGTACTTCACCTATTTTGTGAGTTCTTCCTGTATAGTACAGAACACGCTCACTGGTAGTAGTTTTTCCGGCATCAATGTGCGCCATGATACCAATATTGCGCAAATATTTTAAGTCAGCCATAGTTTTACCTTGCGGTAATTACAGGTTTGATGGATAAAAATGTTATTATTTATATCAATAGCGGACACTTGCCCGCTATCAATAAGAATGTCATTTTACAGAAGCCTCCATAAAGAAGAGCCCTGTAAAACGACTTATATATCGAAAGAAATTAAAACTTAAAGTGAGAGAACGCTTTGTTTGCATCCGCCATACGATGAGTATCATCTTTCTTTTTCACAGCAGCACCTTCACCTTTAGACGCAGCAACAATCTCTCCTGCCAATCTTTCAGTCATTGTCTTCTCACCACGTTTACGTGCATAAGCGATCATCCACTTAATACCCAACGCTTGACGACGATCAGGACGCACTTCTGTTGGCACCTGGAATGTAGCACCACCAACCCGACGACTGCGAACTTCTACAGTTGGCATAATATTATTCAACGCCTTTCTCCATACATCCAATCCATTTTCATTAGTACGGCTAGCAACCAGATCAACTGCATCATAGAAGATAGAGTACGCAATACTCTTCTTTCCTTCATACATCAATGAATTCACAAATTTGGTTACCAATACATCCTTAAATTTAGGATCAGGTAAAACGTAGCGTTTTTGAGGTTTAGACTTTCTCATAATTTCTCGTGTGTGTTACACAACGCTTCTCCGGCATACTACCGAATACTCACGATTTTTTTGTTAGAATAAAAGATTAGTTTTTTTTATTAAGTTGGACAAAGCCCAATAGGTACTCATACTATCATCCAAAAACATGGACGACACTACTTTTCTTATTTCTTACCGCCTTTTCCTTTTACTGGTTGTGCTGGCTGACCTGGTTTTGGACGTTTAGCACCATATTTAGAACGACCTTGTTTACGGTTCTGAACACCAGCAGTATCCAAAGCACCACGTACGATGTGATAACGAACACCTGGAAGATCTTTCACACGACCACCACGAATCAAAACGATAGAGTGCTCTTGCAAATTATGTCCTTCTCCAGGGATGTAAGCGTTAACCTCTTTCTGATTTGTCAAACGCACACGGGCTACTTTACGCAAAGCAGAATTTGGTTTTTTTGGCGTCGTTGTATACACACGTGTACACACACCGCGACGTTGCGGACAGGAATCCAAAGCAGGAGATTTTGACTTAAACTCCAACTGTGTTCTTCCCTTACGTACTAACTGTTGAATAGTAGGCATTTATGTATTATTTTTTTACGTTCCTTAATACGTTTTTATTTTGGGAACGCAAAAGTAAAGTAAATTATCAAGATTGCAAAATTCTTTATATTTTTTTCAAGTGTATATTCCCTTTCTATCTCAAATAGAAATGATTGCCGATATACGTATACAATGCATCTTTGTAAGAAACGACCCAACTCACTGATTAAAGCTCCCAAACACATACATTATGTACTCTATTTTCAAGATAAACCCTCGCACCATTGACAGTATTATCTGACTTTTATTGTAAAAGTTCCGAACTTATACCCCCATCACTATAAGAGGTTATCTAAAATAAAAAAGGCAGCACATATGTGCTACCCCTTTAGAGCATTAGAGACTAAATTAAGTACTTAAAACTGAGGTTGATTTAAGCGTTCATTCATCTTTTCAACTTTTCTTTTTAAATCATCTTTATACGCAGCTAAACGATTTGCTATTTTCTCATCAGACACTCCCAGAATCTGAGCGGCAAGTATCCCTGCATTTTTTGCACCATCGAGTGCAACAGTAGCTACTGGCACTCCACCTGGCATTTGTAAAATGGATAGGATAGAATCCCATCCGTCTGTAGAATGAGAAGATTTTACGGGCACTCCGATCACAGGAAGTGTTGTTAAAGAAGCAACCATACCTGGCAAATGAGCAGCCCCACCGGCTCCTGCTACGATTACTTTTATTCCACGACCACGTGCCGCTTGAGCATACTCAACCATACGTAAAGGTGTACGATGGGCTGAAACAATAGAAACTTCGTAAGGGATGGATAACTCCTGAAGAATGTTGGCAGCATCAGACATTACCCGATAATCAGACTCGCTGCCCATAATAATACCTACCATAGTTGGCTGTAGATTTAAATAAAATATAAAGAAATTTGAGTGTGTATAGGTTTCGCTTCAGAGATAAATTATTTGCTAAGTACTGCTTTTTTTTCGTAGTAAGCAATAGAACAAGACAAAATAAATACCTGATTAGCAAAGGGAAAGCAAAATAAAATTCCAAAAACACAAAGCAGCTACAAAACAACTACTTTACTATCTACTATTAACCAAATAAACTTATCACTAATACTGCCTCTATTTGCTTATTACTTTCAGACTGTCACGGACTACTGAAACTTTATTCTGTAGAGAACTCAGGTTGGTGTCCAGAATGGTTACATGTCCCATCTTTCTGAATGGCTTGGTAGTCTGCTTGCCATATAAATGAGGATATACACCTGCTATTTGCAAAACAGTCTCCATCCCTTCATAATATGCATCTCCGGTGTATCCTGCCTCACCAAGCAGATTTACCATAGCGGCAAGTGATTTTATGTGTGTACTTCCCAATGGCAAATCCAGAACGGCTCTGAGATGTTGTTCAAACTGGGAGGTATAATTGGCTTTGATAGTATGGTGTCCGCTGTTGTGTGGACGGGGAGCAGATTCATTTACCAAGACTTCTCCCTCTTTGGTCAAGAACATCTCAACAGCAAGTAAACCTACTATCTCCAGCTTTTCAGCCACTTTACGGGCTAATCGCTGTGCCTGTTCCTCTACCTCTACAGAAATCTGTGCAGGAGCAAACAGGTACTCTACCAGATTATGTTCCGGATGAAATACTAACTCCACTACTGGGAATGTTTCCATTTCGCCATTACTCCGACGTGCCACAATAACTGAGATTTCTTTCTCAAAATCGATAGCTTTTTCCAGCAGACCAGGTTCAGTAAAGGCTTTCCCCAGATCCTCAGCCGATTTTAAGCGCTGTACTCCTCTCCCATCGTATCCGGCTTTGCCCAATTTTTGAAATGCAGGAAGAAAGTCAACGTGTTTTGCTACGTCTTCAACTGTATCTGTCAGCACAAAATCAGGTGTCGGAATGCCGTGATCTTTATAGAATTGCTTCTGTACACGTTTATCCTGAATGATTCGGATTACATTAGGCTGAGGATACACTTTCACTCCTTCTACTTCTAGTTTTTCCAGTGCATCTACATTCACATGTTCAATTTCGATGGTAAGTACATCTACGTTTTTTCCAAAAGCATAGACAGCATCAAAATCCATTAAAGAGCCCTGAACAAAGTCATGAGCCAGATATTTGCAGGGAGCTTCCGCATCCGGGTCCATGATTTTGATATATGTATTTAAGTCGATAGAGGCTTGTATAAGCATGCGACCAAGCTGTCCTCCTCCGAGAATGCCTAGTTTAAATGTTTTACTAAACGGATTCATTGTATTTGTAGCTAGTGAGCTGGTGACAGTATCACCAGTAGGAGTCGTTAGTGTTTGAGTTCTTGCAGACAAAGGGATTATTTGGGGTCACAAAGGTATAGGATTTTATATTAGGAAAAGTATGTGATACAAAGAATAAAATATTTTGTCTACACTTTTCTTGCGTGATATACTCCTGTGCCTATATTTGCAATCCGTTTGGGGTGTTAGCTCAGCTGGCTAGAGCGCTACAATGGCATTGTAGAGGTCATCGGTTCGACTCCGATACGCTCCACAAAAAATCCCTTAGGCCTGTTGACTTAAGGGATTCTTGTTTTATGAGAGATTTCTAAACAAAAGCATATTTTTCCTTTTACATACGATTTTTGTTATCATTAACTTAGCTGGCAAATTAGTATTTTGATAGCTATCGCAGTACTTCTTACCCTAAATCATTCTTTTTCTGCCTTTTTCCATAACGTTTCTCAAAATCTTTACGTGTTTTCTTGGCATCAGCTACAAATGAAGCATTGACATGATCACTAAACTCATCAATGAAAGCTTGTGAAAGTTTTTGGTGAATGAAAATGTGATTCCAACTAACTTGGTCTTGGTATTTGCGAATAAATTCTTCACTGAGTACCTGCGATTCGCTTATGATTTTCCAGTGTACCCTGTGAGCAAACTCTTCGATAAAATCCATTGGCAGATCAGCTTGACTACTGACGGCTGTCCAGTTTACATAATCCTGAAACTCACATATAAAATCCAGTGTCAGGTATCTTTCGTGTACACAGTTCCAGCTGATTTTGTCCTTGAACTCCCGAAAAAAATCTCTCGTCAACTCCTTACTCATCACTATCTGGCACCAGTTGATTTTATCTTCAAATTCGCGTATGGTTTCCATCGATAGATTACCCAGACTCAAAGAAGAGAGAGAATTCCAATCAATATCATTCTGGTATTTTCTAACAAAATCATCACTAAGAGACTGATTGACCGATATGGAACGCCACACCTTGGCGTTTATAGCTTGCAAGGCTTTTTCGATATACTCAGATGAAAGATTCTGATATGCAAGAAGAATCTGATACTGATCAGTACCAAAATAGGAGGAAGCATATTTGTCCAAAAATAAGGCAGAGACAGCATACCTCTTCAAGAGCCGGTTCCACCCACCAGTTTGATGGGGAAGGAACTGATCGTGTATAAAATCATCAATTTTACCTTGTGAATCAAGTAAATACTTGGAAGAATGTCTTAATGGTTTGGCTTTGTCTGGTAAGTACATAATTTCTTTGCAGGACAAAAAATGACTTTAGCATGGTTTGCTGAACCATTTTATGTTCAAAAAATGACCTTTTTTGAACATAAAGATAATTAATTTTTGCCTTAACTCATTTTCCAAAAATTGGGGTACATTATAAACGGAATTATAGCCAAGCCCTTGGCATAACTCAAACTCCCCTTTTCACAAGCGTTACGGTAGGTGTTTTCATGAATCCTTTCGCTTACAGAGAATTAACTCCTGGTTGTTTTTGTCTGATATGTCTGTGGGGCGCAAACCAGCAGGTGCGACTACAATCTTCAGAGAACCTCCGTTTAATTCATACCCAACGCTGACAGGCGCCGAATCGGTAGGCGTCTCTTCTGACTGAATGACAATCAACTTGGGCTTGCTGGTCGTGTCCAACTTGAACGAATACCTTATCTCCTTTTTGGTCTCGTCTGTGAAAGTAAGTTTATCTTCTGTGAATACATATAGGTAAGACACATTCCTTCTGAGGCCGTTCTGGCTTTCTGATTGCGCCAGCCAGACTCCTTGTATGTTTGCCTGGTCGGTGGATTTGGCAGCATCTGAGGCCACGCCACATGACAAAGTGCAAACAAGAACCAATATAATTAGGCAAGTCTTTATAATTTTATATTACCAAGATGCTTAACTATATAGTATACTGCAAAATGGCAGCCTATCATTCTTTGGATTTTCATGAAATTCGTTGCCAAGGATAATGTCAAGGATTTAATTTCCATTGGATTTGTTTTTTTTCATGTTCCATTTAAGGAGTCAATTTTATATTGCATATAACGTTTCGCATATGTTTTGTCGGGGGATTTCGAAGCAATTCATTCCCCCACGTTATAAAGCTAATTTAGTGCAATCAATTTGAAGTTAGCGATTCAACCCCAAATAAAATATATGCACTGTTATGCACTGCCATTTATTTGCACAATTCTATTAAAATATCGTCTGCTCGCTTACTTTTTAATGCCCTTATCTTTAACCAATCCACACAAGCTTTATCTCCCATTCCAATTTTATAATAACAAATACCTCTTTGATATAAAGCGTCAATATCATTCGGATTTGAGGATAATGTAATGTTGAATAATTTTATAGCATTATCATAGTTGCCCTTTTGCATTTCAATCACACCATTTTTATAGTTGTAATACTGTTTCTCAAAATTAGGATTAGTAATAAATGTAAAAGTCTCGGTATGCAATATATTTACATTCCTACCATTTAACTGCGCAGGCTCCCAATATCCAGAAGAGGAATTTACCGCTTTAATAAATTGCTTATCAAAACTTTTATTTAGGCTTTTATGAATTTTAATGCTATCTATTTTACCGTTTTGATCAACAATAAAGGTAGCCATAAAAAAATTGTCTGATGAAACTACATTAGAATACTCGGGAATACCTTTTCTTAAATATTCATGAAATGATTCATCCTTTTCAAATCTTGCTCTAATTTTTTCATTTTCAATATAAAGAGTGTCAGAATCCCTTACTATCAATAATTCCTCTAAGAGTGGCATTTTTTTTTGATACAAACTTTCCCGAGTCAATGAATACATAATTGCAGAATTATCAAATCCGTTTCTACCTTCCTCGACTAAAACTAATGTATCTGAAGAAAGCCTTTTTATCATATAATTGATGAATCCAATCTTTAAGTTATTGCCATTTGCTTGATATTTGAACATATAGCCTTTATCTAAAGGATTAGTTGTTTTGTAAGCATTACCTTTTTTATTAAAATCAAAACGGACATAATTTTGTCTTACAGGATGGTCTAATGGCAAATCATCACCATTCTGAAAAGTAGCTGAAAGTTTAACCCAACTGCCTATTAACGCTTTATCAATATTTTGGCTAGTCAGCTTATTAGAGATCAAAATAGCACTCAAGTAGATAATGAATTTATATTTCATGTTTCAAATTATTTGCACTCGTTAGGTATATTGCATTGGTTGAATGATGTACTAAGTAAAGAAAAATGCCCTTGTTTATATCGCAAACCTGTAAGAAAACACCTCTTATATGCTCTTTGACTCTTTGTTTAATTATCACAATCGCAAGTCCAACATACATAAACATTTAATTATCAATCATACAGACAGTCAAAAAACGTTTAACAAATAGCAGATTATCAACGTGTTAGAGCATATTGATTCGTTAGTACCCAGTTTTTAATTCTATTGTCCGAAAGGGAGTAAATGTGACAGAAGGTCAACGTTCTTGCTTTTACCAGTAATTACTTCTTGACACCCTTATTCCAACCCTACATAAGCTTTTTGTACAGCCATTTACGAATGGGCTCATCATACCACTTTAGGGCGGCATAGGCTAAAATGATACTGCCTGTTAAAATAAGTAAAGCATAGGGCCACACCTGCACAATTGTTATGCCTTTACGATTGCTGATCGAGGCAACATGAAAATAGACTAGCGGGTAATGTACCAGGTAAAGTGGATAAGATATATCACCTAAGAATTTGCATATCCTGTTTTCTCGTTGACTTTGAATTATCCCACTTGCACCAAGGTATACGATAATTGGGAAAATGACGATAATGCAAACAGAATCATAAATTCCATTCATCCAGAGATGCTCAGCCCCGCCAATACGTGGCATATAAAGTACTATAGCTACTAAAAGACTGCACCATAAAAAGGCGTTTTTAATTTGGGTCGGCTTTGCTATCCGGGAAAGTAACAAACCGGCAAAGAAGGGATATATCGTACGGGTTAACCCAATTCGTACCTGTTCCATATTCAGCGTCCAGCCACCACTAACGTCGCCGTTTGTGATTGCCATATGGACAAGTGCGATAGCAGCGATGCCGACTAAGATACTCAATGCGGTGTTGGAAAATTTCCGAATCCCGATAGCATACAGCATGTTGGCAATGTATTCAAAGAACAGTGACCATCCCACACTATTCAACGGGTGCATCTCCTGCCAGCCACGTATATCAAGTGATAAGGGCACGGGCAGGATAGTATAACCGATCACCAGCACCAGCAGCATCTTCCAGACGGGAACAGTATGAATAAGAGGCCATAGGGTGGAATCTGTAAAATAGAATCCAATAGCGCCAAGGGTCATCCCCAAAACTACCATAGGTTGAAGACGGACAATACGGCGTTTGAAAAAGCTGCCCAGGGTCATCTTATTCCAACGGTCATCATATGCATAACCCATCACAAAGCCGGATAATAAGAAGAAAAAGTCGACAGCCAGGTAACCATGATTGACCAGATTATCCAAATGGCCAGTGGCTAAAGGCTCAGCCAGGTGAAAGGTTACAACGATTATAGCTGCAATACCGCGAAGGCCGTCTAATATGGGGTAGTGTGGCTTGGTGACTAACTCTGTATTGTTCATTAATAGAATCGGATATACACACTAGGAATAAATACTTGTGAAAAGTAAAAGCGAATAAACTATTGTCAAATTCGGACAACACCAGACCGCAAACTGGCAAAAAATAGCCAACATTCAATTAGCTGACTACAGTTTAATTGTTCATACCACATAAAAAAGGCTTCACTGATTAGTGAAGCCTTCCTATATGTCAAAAACTTTTACTAATAAGACAGCGTATCTTTTGCACTTGATGTTAAGTTCTTCAGCGGAGGGGCGAACTTAGTCAGATTGATACCAACAACTGCCGCTTTGTATTCCTCTATAGTAGGGATTCGTCCAAGGATTGAAGAAAGGACAACTACTGGTGTAGAGGCAAGAAGAGACTCTCCTTTTTTACGATCTGAATCTTCTACAACTCTTCCCTGGAAAAGACGAGTCGAGGTTGCCATTACAGTATCTCCTTTTGCTGCTTTTTCCTGGTTACCCATACAAAGGTTACAGCCCGGACGTTCGAGATACATCATATTTTCGTATTCGGTACGTGCTGTGTTTTTTGGTGCATTGTCATTGAATTCAAAACCGGAATACTTCTGCAATATCTCCCAGTCTCCCTCAGCCTGAAGTTCATCAATGATATTATATGTTGGAGCAGCTACAACAAGCGGTGCATGAAACTCAACCTTACCTTGTTGTTCTTCCAGGTTCTTGAGCATTTGAGAAACAATTTTCAAATCTCCTTTATGCACCATACAAGATCCAACAAAACCAAGATCCACTTTTTTCTCGCCGCTATAGTAAGATAGGGCACGAATGGTATCGTGAGTATATCGCTTAGAAACGTCGTCATTATTCACATCTGGGTCTGCAATCATTGGTTCAGCGATTGCGTCCAGATCAATTACTACTTCCGCATAATATTTGGCATTTGCATCTGGAGTTAAAGCAGGTTTTTCGCCTGATTTAATCTCTGCAATTCTCTTATCCGCTCTGTTGATCAATCCCTGAAGAACCTGTCTGCTGTTATCCATACCTTTGTCAATCATGATCTGGATTCGGCCTTTTGCAATTTCCAGTGATTGAATCAATGTATCATCTTCAGAAATACAGATAGAAGCTTTTGCCTTCATCTCTGCTGTCCAGTCTGTAAATGTGAAAGCTTGATCAGCAGGCAAGGTTCCAATATGTACTTCAATAACTCTACCTTGGAAAACGTTCTCCCCACCAAATTTCTGAAGCATTTGTGCTTGTGTGGCGTGTACTACATCACGGAAATCCATATGATCCTTCATTTCTCCTTTGAAAGTTACTTTTACGGATTCAGGAATTGGCATGGATGCTTCACCTGTAGCTAGTGCTAACGCAACGGTACCTGAGTCAGCCCCAAAGGCAACACCCTTCGACATTCTTGTGTGAGAGTCACCCCCAATAATGATGGCCCACTCATCGACTGTAATATCGTTAAGCACCTTGTGAATTACATCCGTCATGGAATGATATTCGCCTTTCGGATCACGGGCAGTTATCAATCCAAACTCATTCATGAACTTCATAAGCTTTGGAATATTTGCCTGCGCCTTCTTATCCCATACAGAAGCAGTATGACAACCAGATTGATAAGCACCATCTACAATTGGAGAAATTACGGTAGCTGCCATAGACTCGAGTTCCTGAGCAGTCATTAGTCCGGTTGTATCCTGAGAACCTACAATATTTACTTCTACGCGAACATCCGAACCAGCATGTAATACTTTACCAGGAGTGATACCAACAGCGTTTTTATTAAAGATTTTCTCTACTGCTGTGAGACCCTGACCCTCATTGGAAATCTCTTTTGATGGAGCAAATACTGGAGTTTGTTCTATACCTAAAATCTTTGCAGCAACGGTCTGGATTTTTTTACCAAACACAATAGCATACGATCCACCAGCTCTGATAAACTCTTTTTTCTGAGGTGTAAGTGCCTTAGAAATGTCAATCAGTTCCTTTTCGCCATTATATAACTTCTTTGTCTTTGTATTGATCGTAAGAACAGTACCTGTAGCAACAGAATATACTTGCTCAAGAATGGGCTCTCCATTTTCGTTGCGAACAACCTTACCATTCTCATCTACTTTCTTTATCCAGTTTTTGAGGTCAATACCAATTCCACCAGTAACATCAACAGTAGTGAGGAAGATAGGAGAGATTCCGTTTGTTCCACCTACAATAGGGGCAATATTCACAAATGGAACATAGGGGCTTGCTTGTTTTCCTGTCCAGAGTGCCACGTTATTTACACCAGACATTCGGGATGAACCTACCCCCATAGTACCTTTCTCAGCGATCAGCATCACACTCTTGTCAGGGTGTTGCGCCTGTAGTGCTTTGATTTCGGCTTGTGCCTGAGGAGTGATCATGCATTTACCGTGTAGTTCACGGTCTGAGCGGGAATGAGCCTGGTTACCTGGAGAGAGCAAATCAGTTGAGATGTCACCTTCACCAGCAATAAAAGTCACTATATGAATTTCTTCAGGTACTTCAGGTAACTTTGTAAAAAACTCAGCCTGTGCATAACTTTCAAGTATCTCTCTAGCTATTGGATTATCGTTTTTGAATGCTTCTTTCAAACGATCCGTGTCAGCATCATACAGGAAAACCTGTGTTTTAAGAACATTGGCAGCTTCTTTTGCTATAGCAGCATCAGCACCCAACGCCAGATCCAGCAACACTTCAATAGAAGGACCACCTTTCATGTGTCCTAATAATTCAAAAGCAAAAGCAGATGAAATTTCTTCAACTATGGATGTACCCAGAATAATTTCTTTTAGGAACTTAGCTTTCACACCTGCTGCACTGGTAGTTCCCGGCAATACATTATAAATAAAAAAGCGCAGAGAATCTTCTCTGTGTACATTATTGCGATCTTTTATTTGTGCAATGATCTCACTTAGCAATTCAGCTCCATCAATCGGTTTTGGATGAAGATCCTGAACTTTCCTTTCTTCAATTTCTTTTAAGTATTCACTATAAATGCTCATAAATTTTCTTTTTAGTGCTAGTCCACAAATGTAAATAATGTACACAATATTACCAGTGATCTACATAAGATTCCACTGTAATGTAGTACAATAGGCATTTTTGTATTAATTTTTCCTTTACCAACCTTCCTGTTTCAGACATCATCTCCCTATTGTCAGGCAGAATGAATACCAGTCAAAATCCGCATTTCTACAGATTTTGGTTCCTTTACAGATTACCTGATTCAGTAATTATAGTTGTTTCGGGACAACAGAAGTGTCATAATGATAACTTAAAAGTGGTAAAAGTAATTCCCGAATAAATGGATCGAAGATAGATAAAGGTATGTGCTTCTGATGCTTGTAACCCTGTAAATACTCTATCTTAACGCGTGAAGCATTGATTATCAGCATCTATTCTACACATTTACTTGTGAAGCATTGGATCAGAAAGTAATCCGGCAATTTGGTAACCAGTTTTTTATAGAAGATTTAGCCTTTGCATTCAGTGGATTATTGGTAAGTATTAACTCCTTTAGATTAGTAAGTTGGGTAATTGACTCAGGAAGTTTAGTGAGCTTGTTTCCAGACAGATCTAATCGCTTCAGGTTAGTTAGCTCAGCCTGCTCAGGCCAGGATGTAAGGTAATTTTGTTTCAAGTATAGTGTTTCAAGCTGTTTCAGTTGATTGAAAGATTTCGGAAGCTCTGAAACAGAATTGTACGTCAGATTTAAATAGGTAAGCTTACTAAGATTACCTACACTTTCTGGCAGGCTTATAAGTTGATTGTCTGCTAATGCCAGCATCCCCAGCTCTGTCAGAGAACCCAATTGTTCGGGCAGTTCTCTAAGTTGATTTTTAACTAAGAATAATTTCTTCAGTTGGGCAAGTTTAGCAATATTGGTTGAAATAGCCGTCAGCTGATTATCTGAAAAATAGAGTTCCTGAAGCGCAGATAGATCATTTATAGGTTCAGGCCATTGTTCAAATTGGTTTTGAATAAGATCTAACTCGATCAGATTATTTAACTCACCAAATGTATCAGGCAAAGATTTCAACTGATTCCTCTGCAGGTTTACTACTCTTAGTTGATTTAACTGACCAATGGATTCAGGGATGCTGATAAGATTGTTTGTATCCAGACTTAACTCAGTAAGTAGTTTCATGTGTCTGATTCCATCTGGAAGACTACTCAGAGATTTATCAGAAAGTTTCAGTTGGGTAGCACCTTGTACAAAGAGAAGCTGAGCACCAGGCCGGGCTTTTTTCCGGGGATAGACCAGCCGATAGATCTTTTCAATTTCATCAAGGTAGGGTTGTATAGTAATAGTTAGCGCTTGTGCAACTTGTAAGCCAATCTGGATATTCTCCGGCTGTCCGGATGCAAATAATCGATATATATTTTCTTCTTCGGATAATGTAACTGACATAAAATATTTTTAAAAGCTGGGGTTAGATGACTCAAATTATATCAAGTATGATATGAAATCCTCAGCCCAAAAATATCTGTTTGTAAGATTCCATCCATCTAAAACACTTTTTAAATAAGATAAAATACATCAAATGAGTATTTTATTGAAACAACCCATTCCTTAACATACCTTTTCTTTCTCTGTACTGAACGAAGACTTATTTAAAAAATTCGGAATAGCGATTTTCTTTGACAAATTTCCTCCAATCCTTGAAAAGTATGGGTTGAAAACTCAACCTTTGTGATAGACACTTCTGGCTTATTGCACCCACCAACAGAAGCAATACTATCTTCAACACGATGAAATTAAGCCATTCCTTTAGTGGAGCCCTGCGGACATTTGCCTATTTCATGGCAAGTGGTACACATTACATGCTGGAAGGCATAGAGTATCTTTCCCTGTATGGAGAAGATCCCAGTGCCATCGAACAAGCCTTTGCTATTTATGCCAATGTGATTGAGGTAGATGAAGATGGGATGGTTTTAAATGCAAAGTATGCAGAGAAAAGAGCAACCCAATACATTCGTTCTTACTGCGATTCTGATTTTGTGGTAGAGCCTCCGTTTGAAGACTGGGAACTGGCATTGCATAGCCCTCCACCATTAAAAGACCGTGGTTGAATCAGGAGAAACAATAAGGGAATGAAGGCTTTTTGTAACCTGATCTTTACTGCTTTCCGACCATTATCTGACTATACAGAAAGTTTTCAAGCATTGAGTTATGCTCATAGTAGCTGAACTGAATTATAGGCAAAGGAGATCTTGCGGTTTATTCACCGCACGATCTTTTTTGCGGTAAACTCAGCGCAAGGGAAGTTTTGCGATTACTTTCACTTACTGCCCATGAGAGAGAAAGTTTGCGGTGAATTCCGATCATGCAACGTTTTGCGTTGAATTAACCGCAGAAATAGTTTTGAGTGGAATTAACCGCAAAAATTCCTGTGTGCATAACTAACCGCAAACGTCTGCTGCGCATAATTCTATGCACTGTAAGCAACCTTCAAGTACTCTATCCACAGCTAGTATCGACCATGTAGATTGATTCTGGGTAAGCCAGGTAAACTGGGTAGGTTATTGGGTAAGACTAACTGATTGATAACCAACCGAGGTAAGATGGGTCGATTTTTTGGCCTGAAACTTTTCTATATAAAAAGAAAAAGAGAATATAGAGCTATATATATACTATAAATAGAATAATATATCTATATATAATATAGAGCGAATCTTACCCATCCTACCCGTCCTTAGTATCAGGCAGTTAATCTTACCCAAAATCCTACCCGCATCTTACCCATCTTACCCTAAAAACAAGAAAAGTACAAATTTTAATAGCCAAAAATACAAGTACTGTCTGTGTCATCTGTGATTTAAGAGGTTGTCTAAATTAATATTAAAGAGGCGAAAAGAGCAGGTTTTAGAGCGAACCGAACCTATTTTGAGGGGCATAGCAAAAGCTATGGGCCGAAAAATAGGTAAAGGTGCAGCCTATGTGTTTTAGTTCTTAAAGAACTTTAGTATAATCTGCCTTTTAGCTTCACTCCCCAAGTTGGTGTTATCACCATAGCCGTCAGGCTAAGGAAAAAAGCATATCTTTGTCGTATGCAAGATATTGATTTTCAAAATATTGTGACTTCTGATAAAGATTTCACTGAATTGTCTTCTTATTTTAGCAATACCCACCTAGAACAACTGGCAAGAGAAGTCAAATTCATTCAACGAACCAGTTCCCGTTTAACAGCTTGGATGTTTTTTCACTTAAATACCTGTTTGATCAAGCAGGGTGGCTCAAGCAGTTTAACCGATATGGTTGCTTTGATCTGGAATCAGTTTGGCGTAAAACTAACCAAACAAGCCTTAGATGAACGCTATAATTTGTATGCAGTCAAATTAATGCAAAAGTGCTATCAGTTTGTTTTTGAGCAAGTTTTGTCCCATACTCACACTATGTGTAATCCTGCTCAAGAATCGTCTGCTCAAGAATCGTCTGCTCAAGA